>CAKQYA010000005.1 GCA_934293005.1 uncultured Bacteroidaceae bacterium | reverse complement strand
AGCGGAAAACGAGACTCGAACTCGCGACCCCAACCTTGGCAAGGTTGTGCTCTACCAACTGAGCTATTTCCGCATTTATCTATCTTGCGTAAATCAAAATTTAATCTATTATTTCAAGTAATCCAACAGCCTTCTCCAAGGCCGTAAGCTATCGGTTTTTTAGCAACAACCTTCGTTCCTTCCCGATTGCGAGTGCAAAGTTACGACATTTGGCCGAACTGACCAAATCTTTCATAAACAATTTTTCATTTTCTCTCAAAAAAACAAGAAAAACCTCGTGTACATAATATAAATATGGAAGATCTTCATCATTCCATGCCGCACAGCATCAAATCAAGCCCCTCTTAACAACACTACAAATTTCGCAAACAAACATCAACAATCGAAGGCACAAGAGCATTTTATTTACATAACACAAAAAAGCTGCTGAAAATCCAGCAGCTTTAAATTCGATCAAGTGGAGATGGAGGGGATTGAACCCTCGTCCAAACAAGGAAGCCATACGCTTTCTACATGCTTATTCCTGCCTTCTTTTTTCGTGATGCAGCAAGACCAGGACCACCAACTGCACCCTTATCCTCAAAAGTTTCATCTATGGCTCGAGGCAGCCATAAACTATTCCTGATTTTACAGCACCGCTTATCGGGACGTTTCAGGACGTTCAACTTCCCGGGCGATGTCTCGTTCCATCAACCTGTGATGGAATAAAGCCAATCTACTATGCTTCGATTAGGCAGCGAGAGCGTAAGAATTTTCGCCAATTAAATTGTTGATGTCTGAGATTATAGAGAGGGGCAACAACTCTCTGCATGCTTACGTACCACATCGTCTTGCTGTCAAATCCAGTCATCCCCATGTGATATTACAGTGCAAAATTACAACATTAATCCATAATGTGCAAATATATTAGGACAAAAAAAAAGAAACAAAACAAAAAAAACGCACACGCCCAAGTAACTTGCCTTAGGCGCATGCGCTCATATATGCTAAAAAAGCACGTTTTCCAATACAATGCGCTATTCTTGGTTTCCAAGCTTGTCAAGGACATCTTGCGCCTTATTAATCTCAAGGAATGTAGTGCCGCCGCCCTCGCCAAGCGAACCGCTAAGATAAGCGATTTTATCCTCTGGATGCAAGTAGCCCTTCTGGCACAGCATGCGCACAGCCGTAGGGTATATTTCAGGCGATGCCATATGCCCTTTCTGATAGATAGGGATTATGCCATAGCTCAAGCTCAGCCAACGCTGCAATTGCTCTGTATAGCAAATGGCAAGCACCGGGTTGGGACCACGGAAAGCAGCAAGATGACGCGCAGTCATGCCCGTCGAGCAGTCAGTAATGATACCCTTCACATCCATGATGCCAGTGGCCTGAATAGCACTATGAGCAAGGAAATCCCTAACAGAGCACCCCCTTTCAAGTTGAAGCGCAATGTCATTCTCACGCAACTTGTCCTTCTCAGCCTGCTCAGCCACCTGCGCCATTGTTCGCACCGCTTCCACAGGATACTTTCCGCTGGCAGTCTCGCCACTGAGCATGAGAGCATCAGTACGGTAATATATGGCATTGGCTATGTCGGTGACTTCTGCGCGCGTAGGACGCGGGTTGCCTATCATTGAATGGAGCATCTGTGTAGCAACTATGACAGGCTTCTTCGCCTGCACGCATTTGCGTATGATTATGCGCTGAATGCCCGGTATGCGTTCTATAGGCACCTCAATGCCCAAGTCACCACGTGCTATCATGATACCATATGAAGCTTCGATAATTTCATCAATATTATCCACACCCTCCTGGTTCTCAATCTTTGAAATGATTTTAATCGGACTTCCGCACTCATCAAGGATATCCTGGACAGCCTTCACATCTGCGGCACTGCGCACAAAAGAATGAGCAATGAAATCTATTCGTTCCTCTGCAGCCAGACGTATGTTGCGTTTATCTTTCTCTGTCAACGCAGGCAAATCGATATGAGCCCCAGGAACATTCACGCTCTTGTGAGCGCCAAGAACCCCGTCATTTTGTACTTCCGCAACAATCTCGTCTCCATTTATAGCTGTGACGCGCATGCAAAGCGCCCCGTCATCAAAAAGGATGTCATCGCCGACCTTGACATCAGCAGCAATGTCAGCATACGACAAACTAATGACATCATGCTCAGAATCCGCTTCAGGACGACCGTAAATACTCACAATCTCTCCAGCTTTATAGCTAATGGGAGCTTCACACCCCGTAGTGCGGACCTCTGGTCCTTTTGTATCGATGAGCAAACCTATGTGAGGCGACACGCTCCGTACATTATTGATAATTTCGCGAATGCCTTCAGGTGTGGCGTGCGCTGTATTCATACGCACCACATCCATACCTGCTTCAAACAACTGGCGGATGAAATCCTCACTGCATCTACGGTCACTAATGGACGCAACAATCTTTGTCTGTTTCATTGTACTTATCTCTGAATTAAAAAAATATTTGCCAGATCTGAATGCATCCTTGCCCCCAAAAAGAGAAGCGTCATCCTAAAAACAACAGATACCGGCTGCCGTGTTTCAATTATCTTGCAAAATTACGGTTTTTATTGGATATGACAAAGAAAATGTCTACATAATGTGCCAAAACGGCCGCATCCATGTCCTTTGAGACCTCAACTTCCTGTTTTTTCATCACTATATACACTCATGTAAGATTATTTTCGTACCTTTGCATCCGCATTCAAAAAACACGGGTCATAGACCCCAAACAGAAAACAATGGAAATTATCAATTCAGTAAAGGAACTTAAGGCTAAAGTTTCTGCCCTAAGAAAAGATAACAAGCGTATCGGACTGGTTCCGACAATGGGTGCCCTCCATCAGGGCCACGCATCTTTGGTGAAAAGGAGTGTAGCTGAGAACGACGCCACAGTGGTGAGCGTATTTGTCAATCCCACACAATTCAATGACAAGAAAGACCTTGAGGTATACCCACGCACCCTCGATGCAGATTGCAAATTATTAGAGAGCATAGGCGCCACTTATGTGTTTGCGCCAAGCGTGGAAGAGGTCTATCCAGAACCCGACACCCGCTCATTCTCATACCCTCCAACTGACACAGTGATGGAAGGTGCCTTCCGTCCAGGACATTTTAACGGTGTGTGCCAGATTGTGAGCAAACTGTTCATGTTCGTAGAGCCCGACAGAGCATATTTCGGAGAAAAAGATTTTCAGCAGATAGCCGTGATATGCGCTATGGTAAACGACTACAAGCAGCAAAAAGCAGAGTGGGCAGAACGCCTCACCATCTGCCCTTGCCCCATAGTGAGAGAAAATGACGGGTTGGCTTTGTCAAGCCGCAACACCCTGCTCACACCTTCAGAACGTTCTATCGCACCAAGAATATACAAAGCCATCAAAGCAAGTGTAGACTTCAGCAAGAGCCACACCGTGAAAGAGACAAAACAAATGACAATTGACGCCATCAATGCTGTGGATGGGCTTGAGGTTCAATATTACGACATAGTCAATGCCAACACACTGGAAACTGTGGACTCATGGGACAAAGCCGATCACATACAAGGATGCATCACTGTATTCTGCGGTGCGACGCCCATCAGATTGATTGACAACATCAACTATAAATAAACGAACGGAGGAGTAGCGGAAAAGCAAAGGCAACCACATGCCTCACCACTTTTCATCCACCACAAACAACAGACATGCAGATAGAAGTACTAAAATCGAAGCTGCACTGCGTGAGGGTGACGGAAGCCAACCTCAATTACATGGGCAGCATCACTATTGACGAAGACCTGATGGATGCCGTTGGCCTCATCGCAGGCGAACGTGTGCATATTGTAGACAACAATAACGGCGAACGCTTTGACACATATGTCATCAAGGGCGAGCGCGGCAGCGGATGCATCTGCCTCAATGGGGCAGCAGCTCGCAAAGTGCTGGTTGATGACATCGTGATCATCATGTCTTATGCCTTGATGGACTACGAAGAGGCCAAGTCGTTTAAGCCACAAGTGGCATTCCCCGACAAGGTCACCAATAAGATACTGAAATAAGAGAAGTCAAAGTTTCATTCTTGGCTAACTTAAGTATGTGTTCATAATTATTTTTATATTTGACGCACTCAAGAGAGAGAGTGCGACAAATATGAGAGCAGCTTACTTTGATATAATAAAATAATTTTGAGCACCTACTTAACAAAATCACATTAGCAATAACAACAAACAGCCCATAAAGGTAAGCAGAAGCGTCAAAACTAAGATGCTCTTCCCTTCCTTTGCGGGTTGTTTTCCATTATGTCCAACCAGTCCCTGACAACAAAGGCAACAAACAATCATTTGTTCCCAATCGGACATCAGAAAAAGCTTCTTGTCATTTTTCTAATGGAGGTCATTAGTAAATTGGGGGATTCTTTTCAATTCTTGTCACCGTTTGGGCCAAAGTCTTTTCCATCCCATGTGCGTATAACAACAAAGGGCATGGAAACAAAATTATCCGTCAAAAAAGAGGGTAAGGATACTTGGCGAAGTATCCTAAGATACTTTGCAAAGTATCCTAATATACTTGACCAAGTATCCTAAGATACTTTTTACGGGTGTTTCATGCGCATGCATAGCACGCGCAAAACAACATGCCGAAGAACGACTTTGGCAAGAGTTGGACAGAACGACTAATGCACAACCCCACAATAGGCATCAGCCTGATGCCGAATCAGATTTAAGATCATCTTTTCCCCTTAAGCAGTTCTTCCATGCGAATAACCTCCTGCTTGTATTCCTCAGCCTGCATAAACTCCATCTTCTTTGCAGCCTCTTTCATAAGTTTTCTGTTGCGCAGGATGGCTTTTTCCAATTCATCGGCAGTCATGGCATTGTATATGCTGTCAGGCATCGACTCAGCAGCCATGCTTGCATTTTCTTCAATAAACGCATCACCCAAATAATCTATAGGCTTATGTTCCTTAATGGCAACCTGAGCCTTGCGTATCTGCGTAGGCGTGATGCCATGCTCTTCATTGTAGAGCTGCTGCTTCTTGCGTCTTCTCATAGTCTCATCAATCGTGAGCTGCATCATGTCTGTTATGGTATCAGCATACATGATGGCGAGACCGTTGACATTTCGCGCTGCCCTTCCTATAATCTGCACGAGTGAGCGATGGTCACGCAAGAAACCCTGAAAATCAGCATCAAGTATGGCAACAAGCGACACCTCTGGTATGTCGAGCCCCTCACGCAAAAGGTTGATGCCTATGAGCACATCGTATACGCCTGCACGAAACTTGCTGAGAATCTCAACACGGTCAAATGTGTCGACATCGGAATGTATATAATTAGCGTTCACATTGACTTCATTGAAGAACCGTGACACCTCCTCAGCCTGCCTTTTTGTAGACGTGATGACAAGAGTGCGCTCATCAGCCTCGATGCGACGATGTATTTCCTCAAGGAGGTCGTCCATGAAGTTGCGTTTCGGCCTCACTTCAATCGGTGGATCAAGCAAGCCCGTTGGGCGTATCAGCTGCTCCACAATCACACCGTCTGCTTTCTCAAGCTCATACTCGGCAGGTGTCGCCGACACATAGATTGTCTGCGGCGTGAGTTGTTCAAACTCATTCAGAGTCAGAGGGCGATTGTCAAGCGCAGCAGGCAAACGGAATGCATACTCAACCAGATTCTCCTTGCGACGGCGGTCACCGCCCCACATGGCCTTAACCTGCGGTATAGATTGATGGCTCTCATCTATGATAAGCAAGTAATCTTCAGGAAAAAAATCAAGAAGGCAATAAGGGCGCTGTCCCGCTTCTCTGCCATCAAAATAGCGAGAGTAGTTCTCTATGCCAGAACAATGCCCCGTCTCGCGAATCCATTCAAGATCATTATTGACCCTCATCTCAATCTGCTTCGCCCTGTCTTCTTCTCCACGTTCCATATAGTAGTCTATACGCTCTTGCAAGTCATGCTCAATCATACGTATAGCGCACTTTTGCTGTTCCTTGCTGGTCATGAAGAGATTGGCTGGGTAAATCTGATACTCATCAAAAGAAGCTATAGGATACAATGTCTGGATGTCCAATTCCTGTATCTCATCTATTGTATCATCAAAATACGAGATGCGCAGAATTTTCTCCTCATAAGCAAGGTATATGTCGACAGTTTCGCCCTTGACACGAAATTGCCCGCGCTCCAGTTCGCCTGGTTCCGCCAAATCATTGTTGACATAGAGCATGTCAACCAGTTTGCGCCTCAAAGACTCTTGCGGCAATTCCTCATCTACAGATATGTGAAGTATGCTCTCGGCATAACTCGTAGGTGCTCCCATTCCATAAATGCACGACACAGAAGATACTATTATGACATCCTTGCGTCCTGACAGCAGCGAAGATATCGCAGCAAGCCTGCTGCGGTCAAGCTCGTCATTGATGGCAAGATCCTTTTCTATATACGTGTTGGTTGATGGTATATATGCCTCTGGTTGATAATAATCGTAGTAGCTCACATAATACTCCACCGCATTGTCAGGGAAAAAAGCCTTCATCTCTGCGTAAAGCTGATGGGCAAGAGTCTTGTTATGGCTGAAAATCAGCGCTGGCCTGCCAATATTCTGTATGACATTTGCCATGGTAAACGTCTTGCCTGAGCCAGTGACACCCATGAGTACTTGGGCAGGGAGGCCATCCCTGACACCCTGGGTAAGCTGTTCAATCGCTTGTGGTTGGTCGCCGGTTGGCTTAAACTGTGATTTTAGTTTGAAATCCATTACACTTGCCTGTTTATCTTATCGAAATGCAAAATTACTACTTTATTTGATAATCGGACAGCATTTTAGCCAATAAAAGTGAAATAATCAATATCACATGGCTATACTTAGGCAAAAAAAACGTAACTTTGCACTATAATAGTATTTAGGAATGAAAAGATTATTGTCGATTGGAACGGTTTCAGCAATAGCGATAAGTTCGCTGATGAGTTCGTGCAACTCATACAACAGAGTGCTGAAATCAACAGACATAGAATACAAATACGAGGCAGCAAAAGAATGCTATGCCAGCGGACAATACACGAGGGCTTACCAGCTGCTCGAAGGTCTTATTGTGGCAATGAAAGGATATGACCACGGCGAGGAGTCGCTGTTCATGCTCAGCATGTGCTACTACAACCTTCGCGACTATGAAACGGCATCACTCTACCTCGACAGGTATGTGAAAAGCTACCCTAAAGGCGAATATACCGAATTGGCGCGATTCTACAGCGGCAAGGCCCTCTATAGGCAAAGTCCTGACCCAAGACTGGATCAGTCACCGACATACTCAGCTCTCAACACCTTGCAGGAGTTTCTCGACTTTTATCCCTACTCGACAAAGAGAGAAGAGGTGAACGACATGATATATGAGCTGCAAGACAGGCTGGTGCTTAAAGAATATGAAGCTGCAAAGCTATATTACGACCTTGGCGGATATAACGGAAACTGCTACTTCGGTGGCAACAACTATGAGGCAAGCATCATCACCGCTGAAAACGCACTAAAATCATTTCCATACACCAAACTGCGCGAAGACCTGTACATGCTGATTCTTCGTTGCCGATACCAATTGGCAGCGCGAAGCATTGAAGAAAAAAAGGATGAACGATTCCAACAGGCAATAGACGAGTACTTCGGTTTCAAAAACGAGTTTCCTGATAGCAAATATATGAAAGAGGCAGACCAGATATACAAACAATCGTTAAAAAAGAATGGCGAGCCTGTTAAAGACGATGTTGCTGCAGCCGCAAAGTGAATCAGGCACTCCTTGCTGACAAACATGCCGACAATATCACATTGTTCATTCAACACTGACAAGATAAAATCAAAAAAACATACACATAAATAATTACTATGGATTTCAAAAAAGTAAAAGCGCCAACAACAACTGTGACAAGAAATCTTATGGACTTCTGCCGCGACACTAACAACCTCTACGAAAGTGTAGCCATCATTGCCAAGCGTTCTAATCAGATTGCACAGGAAATGAAAGAAGAACTCAACAAGAAACTGGTGGAATTCGGATCACACAACGACACGCTTGAGGAGGTGTTTGAGAATGAGGAACAAATTCAGATTTCACGCTACTATGAGCGTTTGCCTAAGCCAACACTCATCGCAACAGAGGAATTCCTCAACGACGACATATACTACCGCAACCCGGCAAAAGAAACTGAAAGGAAATAACGGTTGCACATTATTTTTACTGAAACATTCATTTTTATTCTAACAGATTTATGAAATACTGCAGTTTCGGGAAGAACAAAGCGTTCCGCTGAATGCTTCTTCTCTGAAACTGCACAACATTTTCTGACAAAACCGTATCATGATACAAAGAATACAGACTGTATACATGGCACTCGTCGTCATTTTTTCGTTTGTCGCACTTATATCCACTATGGGGGAATGGACAATCGCAAATGACACCGTGGCAAATTTCAGCAACTTCACATTCAATGCGAACGGTGCTTGGCTATCACTTGACGCCACAAGCGGACCATGGTGCATGGGCATACTGCTCATATTGGTGATTTTCGTTTCATCCATAAGCATACTGCTCTTCAGAAAGCGCATGCGTCAGTTGCGGCTTGTAATTCTCAGCACAATACTGCTTGTGGGATATATAGCCACTTATGCCGTGTTTGCATACTACTATCACCTCAACATTGAACAGATAGCGGTAGAAAATGCCATTCCAACATTTCACGTGAAATTCGCAGCTGTTCTTCCTGCACTAAGCATCATACTCAACTGCCTCGCCATACAAGGCATAAGGAAAGACGAAGCGCTTGTTCGCTCACTGGACAGACTTAGATGACAAGGAGTGAAACAAATGAATATTTCCTCAACTGACAATATATAATAAGGTGACGTATCTATCACAGGATACGCCACCTTTTTATATTATAGCTAACAACATGTCCACACCAGCAGCATCGTCAATTCCAAGCCAACTTAATTATCTCCTTCAAGAGCAGAATGTCGTTGGCAAGTACAGCGTCCTTCTCTTTATAATGCCCAATAGTCTGAGGGATGCGTTCCTGTAAGTTGATGAAAGTCGGAGCAGCAGAGTTATAGGGTCAGACAGAGCAATGCAGCATTATCCATTGCCACTAACCGGGAAAATCCGCTGACCCAGCATTTATCAATACAACAGAAGGCATCAAAAGGAAAGGGATTCAATCAGTTTGATTGAATCCCTTTCTTTTTTAAAGAGGTGCGTACCCGATTCGAACGGGTGTACACGGTTTTGCAGACCGTTGACTAAGCCTCTCATCCAACGCACCATTGTGCTGCTTAAAGAAACAAACGTTGTTATTTCCTGTTTGCGAGTGCAAAGGTAGCGCATTTTTCTGAACTGGCAAAACTATTCATGTTTTTTTTTAGAAAAAATCGCATTTCACTATAAAAACCAAGATTTATTGCGTAATTTTGCATTAAAATAGAAGAAACAAGAGACAACAAGCCATTCTGCAGAGTGAATGCTGATGAAGTCCTCCAAAGGCAAACGAGCTATATCATGACTCTGCCAATGACTAATGTCCACATATAAGACAATCACAATTGATATGCAAGGAAAGATCACAAAAGCAAAAAGAAGCAAGGTGAGCGAGAAGGTGGAGAGATTCATACTTTCCAACAGGCTGATAGGAAAAAACAGTAAGGTTATAGCAGGACTAAGCGGAGGGCCCGACTCAGTGTGCCTCATCATGATATTAGCAGAACTGGGCTTTGATGTGACAGCCGTGCACTGCAACTTTCACCTTAGGGGTGCGGAAAGCATGAGAGACGAAACATTCGCACGAAATCTATGCTGTTCCTTAGGCATTAAAATGATTAAAACAGACTTCGACACTATCGGGTATGCTGAAAAGAAAAAAATCAGCATAGAGATGGCTGCCAGAGAACTGCGCTACAGCGAGTTCAGAAAAATAATGAAAGAAACAGAAGCTGAGTGCATAGCTGTAGGGCACCACGAGAACGACAATACAGAAACCATGCTGCTTAATATGGTTCGTGGCACAGGCATCAAAGGCATGTGCGGCATGCAGCCAAAGAATAATGATGTAGTGCGCCCTTTGCTTTGTCTGACGAGAAAAGACATTATTGATTACCTTGACGAGCACAAACAAGGATACGTGACAGACCACACCAATTTGGAAGATGAATACGCCCGCAACAAGGTACGGCTTGACATCATGCCGATACTGGAACAGATAAACCGTGGAGCTGCTGGCAATATGGCATCCACAATGGAAAACCTCAATGAAGTCTATAAGGTGTACAGGCATGCCATAAAACGCGACATTGCCTTCTGCGCTCATGTTGCGGACAATGGGGAAACACTCATAGACATAAGCAAGCTTAAAGAAACAGCATCGCCTATATCCGTGCTCCACGAATTGATTGGTGACCGCGGGTTCAACAAGGCCGAACTAAAAGACATGCTGGCATGCGGATGCGGGAAGGTGTTCGGAAAGAAAGGCTCCAGAGTTGTCATAGACAGGACATGCATCATTACGGAGGCCCCACACTACCCTGTTCCTGTCATCGAAAAGCGCATTGTAGATGTAGCTGATATGAAGATAGAAAGAGATGGGCTTCACGCCTATCTCGATGCAGACAAGCTTCACGACCAACTGACAATGCGCACGCCAAAGGCAGGAGACAGTTTTGCCCCATTCGGAATGAAAGGCAAAAGAAAGCTGCTCAGCGACTACATGACAGATCAGAAGATGAGCCTGTTTGAAAAAGAAAGGCAACCTCTGCTTATGGACGGAGAAGAGATTGCCTGGGTGGTCGGACGTAGAAGTTCCGAATTATACAAAGTGGATGGCAAGACGAAAAGAGTTGTCATCCTATACCTAAGGTCATGGCAAAAATAATGACACAGACATAATTAAAGAATATAATTGTAAGGAATGAGTCCATGTCACTCTTCAAATAACCCGTGGAAGTAAATTGTTCTGAGATGTAACTTCTGCGGTCATCACCACGCTGAAAACGTCGCATAAGATAATAAAACAATAATCCTAATATGACGCCCACACACCAACCGACACAAACATCACCTAAATAATGCACACCAAGATACAAACGGGTAAAAGTGGTTGTGAGCGACCAAAAGATGAGAACCAACGTAACTTTGGCGCTGCGGAAAAGCATCGAAAGGAACACAGCCATGCACATGGTATTGCAAGCATGACCTGAGAAGAATCCGAAACGTCCTCCACGGTAACCACGCACCACATCAACCATATACATCAGTTGAGGATCTTGAGCAGGTCGCCAACGCGCCACCATAGGCTTGACCAATCCTGAACAAATACGGTCTGCGACAAAGATAAGCAAAGCAATAGTAAGCAATATTATCAACGTGTTCTTGATGCTGTTGTTCTTGAAGATGATGACAAGCAATGCCACTATCACCATAGACCATGAAAAAGTGTTTGTGACGGTGTACATCACATTATCCCAGAAAATGCTGTCGCTACCATTGATGAGAAGCGTTAACGTGTGGTCAAGTTGGTTTATATCCATATTATAATATTATATATCCATTATCATCCATATATCTCAAACAGACTTTCATGCCTCTTCAGCAATTAACCCCAATCGGTCATCAGGACGTTTTATGTAATATTTCACAACTGCTTGCAGCCTTTTGTTTTTACAAGCAACCGTGCAAAGCAGCTCTTACTTTTAAATCACCTCGGCAGCACCGACTGGTATCCACCCTTGTTTGCCTTCCTCAAACTTCACTTCAATCCAGTCGGACATGCTCTTATCTATTATTTCCACTTTAGAGCCTTCATGTATCACAAAGAGATCCGTGCTGCGGTCACTTGGAGAACTTTTGACTGTGACTGCAGGTGCCATGATTATAGCAGTGTTGCGATTGACCATGTCACGATGTTGCGAAAATGCAGCCATATTTGCCACAATCAACAGCACAAAAAGAAACATAGCTCCATAAACGCCAATCTTACGAAGCCAAAGTTGTGACATGAACATGTATAGCGTCACACCTACAAGCATAAGGATAAATGATGTCAGTCCTAATGCCGTCCACGATGTGACATCCATACAATGAGTCAGTTCGCGCCACCAAGTGACGAAAAACATCTCAGAAGGAGGCACAACCTTATCAACGGTCTTGCCGCGCGCCAAAGCAAGGTTGGCACGCACATCAGCATCACCAGGATTCAACAAATAAGCTCGCTCATAATATAGCACGGCTTGCGGAATGTCATCCAAATTATAATAACAGTTTCCAAGATTATAATAAACCTCATATGACACGCCGTTGGCCTTTGTTACCATCAGATAAACTTTTGCGGCTTCTGCATAATTCTCTTTTTCATACAATGCATCAGCCTCGGCTTTAGTTGCTGCAATAGCAGTGATGGCGCACATAAACACCATCACTAACATTATATATATTCTTTTAATCATAAATTATCCTCCATTTTACTAATAGTCTCGATAGAACTGTCATAGACCTGCTCCATATTAGCTTCAGGGTCTCCCGGCGCATATCGTGCAAACTCACAGTCGTTGATGACCTTCATGAAAGCATCAACATATTCGTTAGGGACTCTGCGCGATGCGAGCGACTGTTCAATATTCTCCTTATTGAGCGTCTCTTGCGACATATTAAATTTATCCCCCACATATCCAAGAAGGGCACGAAGCACCTCATCGTAAAACGGTTCACGTTCATGAGCATCAAGAAGCTTCTTTGCCGCTTTAAGACGTTTGATAGCCACCTTGTTAGCCTTACGTCCACGCGAAAGAGCTACATTAGCATTCATTCTCAATCGTTTGCGACCAAACGATACAGCTACACAGAAAAGTACCAAAGGTATGATGTATGCAAGCCAAAAGCGCCATGTAGCAAAAAAAGCATCGTATGACCGATGGTATTCCACATCACCTTTCTTGATGAATCGAATGTCTTGGTTTAGTTGCTGAACATCTTGTTGCTGTCCGCTGTAGCTTGTCACACTTTGACCATATCCCCCTTTGCCTTTGTTTACTTTCAACTCATACGGTTCCGTCATCAGCGTTTTGTATGTGCGCGTTGCAGTGTCGAAGTAAATAAACTTTACAGCAGGAATAGTATAAGTGCCTGGATGGCGAGGAACGGCAAGATACTCAAACTCTTTTGTTCCAGTGAGTCCTGTACGCGAAATGGAGAAGTTGTCAGTCACTTTAGCATCATAAGTTTCGAAGTCTTTAGGGAAATCAACTAAAGGAGTAGATATGAGCTTCATGTTTCCGTTTCCGCTGACCTTCAATTTAAGGGTGACAGCTTCATTGGCATCTACAGCATGAGAACTAATGCTTGATGAGATGCTGAACTTGCCGACAGCTCCTGAGAAGCCAGAAGGTTTGCCTGTAAGTGGAGACACATTTATAACTATTGGCTTTGTCACTATCTTCTTTTTTGTCTCAACATAGCCACTATTGCCATTAAAGAACGCTTCAAATGGATCGATATTGCGGTTGCGGGTAACAACAACTCCATCATATGTTATGGATGGAATGGTAAGTTTGCCCGACTTCTGCGGGAAGACAAGATACTGGCTCCAAACAACTGTGCGATAATTGCGGCCATTATACTGTTCAAGCTGAAACTCCTTTGTACGTGGCAGAGGTATCTCTTGAATCTGGAATCCATCCAATGTTGGAAGTTTGCCATCAAGCTGCGTGAGGTCTACAAGTGTGTATATCTTATAAGTCAAAAGCACGGCTTCCTGTTCATGCACGTTAGTGCGCGAAGCTGTTGCAGTCATGAACAAGTCTCTGGCTGAAATGCCACGTCCTGCGTCCGACGAGGATTCACGTGACGAGACATTGCGAGATGAAGCAGACGATGAACTTGAAGATGTACCTGACGACTGGGATCCTGACGGCAGCACCTTTACTTGCACAGGGCGTGTCTTCACAGTTTTGCCTCCGGCATGCACACTTGCACTGCCTATAGTATATGTTCCCGACTGGTTGGCCATGAGCACGTATGAATAAATCACGCTGCTGCTTTGAGACGTACGGCCGTTAATTATCTGAAAACTGCTTTGGGAAGAAGTGGCTGGACCGTAAAGCACCTCAAATCCCTTGAAATCAGGAGCTGAAAAACCTGAGACATCCTGTGTGTTGACAGTAAACTGCACTCGGAATTTGCCCCCAGCTTCTACCGTAGATGGCACTGTCGCCTTGAAGGTGACATTGCCATCAGCCCATGCGCATACAAATACGCAAAATAATAGAATTATATTTGTTATTCTTTTCATAATCTTATAGTCGTCAATTGTATCATCTATATATAATACGTCTCATAAAGAGAAGACTGAATTGAATATCCATCATTCATAAAAGGCAATAGCTATTTGACAGACATTCTCCACAAATTGACTCACCAGTCTTTTTCGAGTGTTTTGCGACGGTTGTCCTTATTCTCGTTCAATTTTCGTTGAACGCTCTTCTCATCTTGTTGAGCAGAATTAAGCAGTTGTTCGGCAGCTTGTTTGCTCATTTCATCCTTTTTCTCACTGTTGGATTTATTTTGCTGCTGATCCTTATTATCTTTCTGTTGGTCCTTTTTCTGTTGGTCCTTTTTCTGTTGGTCTTTATTCTGCTGCTTTTGTTTCTGTTGGTCTTTATCATCCTTGCCATTATCATTCTGACCGCCGCCTTTGTTGTTTTGGCTCTTCTTCAGCTGATACTGCGCCATTGCAAGGTTGTATCGAGTTTCATTATCGGAAGGATTGCAACGAAGTGCGCTCTTATAGAAATTGACAGCATTCTGGAATGCATCTGCAGCATTGCCCTCATGCGAGCGAGTCGCCGCAATGCCTTGAGCATACCAGATATTGCCCATATTATGATAGTTAAGCGATTTGCGCACTGCATCGTTAATGCCTATTGAATCAGCTTTTTTATAATTTTCAAAGGCTGTAGAGTCTTTCCTCTGCATGACGTAAACGTTGCCAAGATTGTAATATCCCTCGAATGAGGGCACCTTAGACACGGACTTTAAATACATCGTCTCAGCCTTGTCATACTGGCTTTGGCGGTATGCCTTGTTGCCCATGCGTATATAGTCGCGCGCATTCTGTGCTGATGCTGGCACAAGAACGAAAAACATCAATATGCCAATGATTATTTGTCTCATCTGCTTAAATGGTTATTATTTTGTTTAAACTGCCTCAAAATATAATGATAATCTCCACCGATCGCCAAGTGATATTCTATATAAACAACCGCAGTATGAACATTAGTTGAACAATTTATATTTCTTTATCCACCTGTTTTTTCTTTCCATCACACACACTTCAGCCATCAGCACAATGAAAGCAAGCAATGCAACAGCCACAAACTGCTCATCATAAGCTGAATACATGGATGTGGATATATCATCTTTCTGCATCTTTTCAATTTCTTTATTCAAAAGTTCTTGAGCCAGATTAGTCTGGTCTACATGCACATATACACCACCGCCAGCCTGAGCTATGCTCTTTCCTATGTTTTCATTCAATTTAGTCGTGACCACATTGCCATCGCTGTCTTTCTTAAAGGAACCATCTCCCATAGGAATGGGGCCTCCCTGCGACGTGCCTACAGACAAAACAAAAATTTGCACTCCAAGACGTTTGGCGTCTTTGGCTGCTTCCACAGCACCTTGTTCATTGTCTTCTGCGTCTGTGATAAGAATCAGAGCACGCCCTACGCCTGCCTTTTCTGAGAATCCAGCAGTGGCACGCGTTATGGCCTCAGCAAGATTAGTGCCTTGCATAGTCACTGTAGCAGGGTTGAGTTGATCAAGAAACATCTTTGCTGACACATAGTCGCCTGTCATTGGAAGCAACGTTATCGCGCTTCCTGCAAATGCCACAAGACCTACCTTATCCTCGTCAAACTGCTCGACAAGCTTGCTAACTATCATTTTTGATTTCTCAAGACGATTAGGACTGACATCCTCACAAAGCATAGAGTTGGACACATCGACAGCTATGGCTACTTCTATGCCCTGGCGTTTAACCTCTTCATTACGGGTACCATACTGCGGACGTGCCAAGACAACACAGAGAAGAGCATACGCAGCCATCATCAAGAAAAATTTAACATGTTGCCTCATTGGCGACACATCTGGCACAAGCAACTTGACCAGAACGGGATCGCCAAACTTATTCAGTTGCTTTTTGGCTCGGTACCGCATGAAAGCATATACCAAAATCATCACCGGAATCAGCACCAAAAGGTACAAATATATTGGACACGCAAATCTGAACATTTCTCTAACATTTAATCCATTAAGTTCAAATACTATATCTCACGAAAAAAATGTGTCAAGGCAATCGCCTCAGCACAACGGTGCGCAACAACACCTCAAACACAAGCACCACAAGAGCTGTAAGAGCAAAAGGCTCATACAACTCATTGCGACGACTATATTGCTTCACACTGAATTTGGTGCGCTCCATATCATCTATGTCATTGTATACCGACAAAAGTTCATCATTTTTCTGAGCGCGGAAATAACGTCCGCCTGTCTCTGACGAAATCTTTGTCATAGCAGCCTCGTCTATTTCAACAGGAAGCATCGCAGTGCCGCCTGTTGGCAGTGGATAAGGAGCCATTCCATTGCGGCCAATGCCTATGGTGTATATACGTATGCCATACTTGCGAGCAATCTCTGCTGCTGTCACAGGGGATATATTTCCGCTATTATTAACACCATCGGTGAGCAGAATGATGACTTTAGACTTAGCCTCGCTATCCTTCAGACGGAGAATAGCATTCATAATGCCATCTCCAATGGCAGTGCCATCGTCAATGACTCCACGAGCAGCCATATTGCAATCAGCACTGTTATAAAGATTCATCAGTACAGCGTGATCAATAGTTAGCGGACACTGTGTATATGCCTCACCAGCAAATACGGTAAGACCAATATTATCGTTGGGACGATTGTCGATAAATTTCTGCGCTATCTTTTTCAAAGCCTCCACTCTGTTTGGCTTGAAGTCTTGCGCCAACATGGAAGTGGACACGTCTACCGCCAACATTATGTCAATGCCCTCTACATCAGTATTGCTCCACGAATGCTTACTTTGGGGACGAGCAAGTGTGCATATTATCAAGGTAAGCACTACCAAGCGAAGCACAAAAGGCACATGAAGCAAATACAGCCGAAAACTCTTGGTCACCTTAGCATACTTAGATGTATCAGGCACCTTCAACGAAGGCAAGCTTTGCTTGTATCTCATCACATACCATATTATATATGGCACGAGAGCTATGAGCAACAGAAAAAACAGAGGATTCTTGAATTCCATTATTTCATTATTACTTGAACATTAAAAAATACAGGAGCTATAGAGTAAGCATATATACTCTGTATGCAACATAAGCTAAGACGGCAAGAAGCATCAGGCCTACCACAACTATTGAAGCCGTTAGCACCCATTTGGCCACCTTGGAGCGCTTTTCTTCTACAACAACTACTTCTGGTTGAGGTTTTTCTTCAGGCTCTTCAAGTTTAGTCTGGTTGATATACTCTATGGCACTGACGAGATTGCGGTCATTTTCATTGATAAGCGTGCTATATTTAGCAAACTTAACAAGGTCTGCTGTTTGGAAAAGTTCTCGCAATTCAGCTATTGCAGTTTCATCATTGACTTCCTGCAATTTATGAATAATCTCAAATGATGTCATCTCCAGCGCATTGAATCCGTAACGCTCTTTGATATACTGTCGCAGCGTGTCTGTAAGCATAGTGTAATATTCTTTAGAATCCTCACTCTGCCATATCTTCTCATCCTTGATAAGCTCTATCTTCTTCATTGCCGCAGTATGAGGAGGCACATGTTTCTTGCGACGTATGCGGTGAAGTATCGGCTTATTATGCTTCAATCTATAACATACATACACAAGCATGGCAACAAACAGGAGAGCTATCAAGATGCCAACAATGACAAGACGCCACTCAGCCCAATCGAACGGAGGAGCCAATTCCGCCTTTATGCCATAGATGCTGTCAGCATGGATGGTGTCGATGTCTAACGTGAGCACCTTCAATGCCATCTTTTTCGATGTATACAACTTGCCATCAACATTAACCTGCATCTCTGGCAAGAGATAAAGAGCCGAGTCGAACGAAGTAAAGTAATAACGACGACTGAGCACTATGCGCTTGTCATTGTCAAGAAAACTTGTGTCAGCTTTCCCTGCATTTACAAACTCCACACCAGGCACAATCTGCTGAAGGGAATCCCATTCAGGCAGTTCTATATTCTTTTGCGCATCTGCAGACACTTCTAATGTCAATCCAATGCGTTGCCCTATAAAGATGGCAGCCGAATCAAGTTTGGCATCCACCGTCACCTGTGCTTGCAACGAGCTTGTCCCTAAAAAAAACATGAGGACAACAGCATATACATACTTTATTTTACAAATCAGTCTAACCATCTTGGTTTATATTCAATTTATACTCCTTACTTCATGCACATTTATCATATCGCCCCAACATCATCTGAAAAACAGAAAGTGTATCGTAATATGATGCAGCATGACAACTATTCACCCTCTGCGGCGGAATAAGTTCATCAGAGCACGAACATAGTCTTCGTCTGTTCGCACTGACACATTATCTATATTTGACTTAGTGAAAGCCGTATGCAAATATGCCTGATGGTCACACCACCATTCATGATGAGCCTTTCTGACTGCAGAAGATGAGGTGTCGACAAACGTGTCGTGACCTGTCTCGGCATCAAGCATCTTTACAATGCCGACATTAGGCAATTCGACCATGCGACGATCATATATCTGCAATGCCACCACATCATGACGTCTGTTAGCCACCGTCAATTGATTGCTATAGTCTTTGCTGTCAAAGAAGTCACTCAAAAGAAACACTGTGCAACGTTTCTTGATGGCATTCGTCATAAACTCGACAGCATGGCCTATGTCTGTTTTGTTGCTTGCAGGCTGAAAGCCAAGCAACTCACGGATGATAAAAAGTATATGTTTTCTTCCTTTCTTGGGAGGAATGAATTTTTCAATCCTGTCAGAAAAGAATATCACACCTATCTTATCATTGTTCTGTATGGCAGAGAAAGCGAGCGTGGCAGCTATCTCAGTGAGTAGCTGCCGCTTAGTTTGGCATTGTGTGCCAAAATCAAGAGAACCAGACACATCCACAAGAAGCATGACCGTCAGCTCTCGCTCTTCCTCAAAGACCTTGACATAAGGTTTGCCAAGTCGGGCAGTGACATTCCAATCAATATCGCGCACATCATCACCATACTGATATTCACGCACCTCACTGAATGCCATACCTCGCCCCTTGAAGGCAGAGTGGTATTCACCTGCAAAGATATTGTTGGACAATCCCTTAGTCTTAATCTCAACCTTCCTTACTTTTTGCAAAAGTTCTTCTGTATCCATCAGAAAATGAATTTATATATTTAACTCCAAACAGTCATTTGTTCTATTCTTATTATATATGTGGCAAGCGGATTGCAATGTCCATATTGAAGTCACAACATTCTATTTTGAAATGCAGTCATCAGACGGGCATCAAAAAAATCATGCAGACTATATTTGAAAAGAAAGACTAATGCTATAACAGGAATCACGCATTCAGTCTAAAGACCATCAGGAAATCAGAAACATCTCACTATTATGAGCTATAAGAACATTAAGGCACTTCCACTTTATTGAGAATCTTGCTTATGATTTCCTCGGAAGTAACATTGTTGGCTTCAGCCTCATAAGTAAGACCTATGCGGTGGCGAAGCACATCCTGTGCCACAGCACGCACATCTTCAGGGATGACATATCCACGGTGTTTGATAAAGGCATATGAACGTGACGCAAGAGCCAAATTGATTGAAGCTCGTGGCGAACCGCCAAAACTGATGAGTCCTTTGAGTTCCTTAAGGTTATATTTTTCAGGATAGCGAGTAGCAAAGACTATGTCTGCAATATACTGTTCAATCTTCTCATCGAGATAGACTTCACGCACGACGTTGCGAGCACTTTCAATGTCCGCTGTAGTCATAATAGGACGTGTCACCAACTTTTCCCCTGATATATTCTGCCTTATGATTTTTTTCTCTTCTTCAAGTTTAGGATAGTCAATGACAACCTTAAGCATGAAACGGTCTACCTGCGCTTCTGGCAAAGGATATGTGCCTTCTTGTTCAATAGGGTTTTGTGTGGCAAGCACAAGAAACGGCTTTGGAAGCTCAAATGTATTAGTTGAGATTGTGACCTGACGCTCTTGCATAGCCTCAAGAAGAGCCGACTGCACCTTAGCTGGCGCGCGGTTTATCTCATCTGCCAAAATAAAGTTGGCAAAGATAGGTCCCTTCTTCGACTTGAACTCACCATCTTTCTGGCTGTATATCATTGTACCTATAACATCAGCAGGAAGAAGGTCAGGAGTGAACTGTATGCGGCTGAACTGTGCATCAATCAGTGATGCAAGTGTCTTTATAGCCTTTGTTTTTGCCAGACCTGGCACACCCTCAAGCAAAACATGTCCATCAGACAACAGTCCGAGAAGCAATGATTCCACAAGATGTTTTTGTCCGACAATGGCTTGGTCCATACCTGTCATAATGTTTGTCACGAATGCGCTGTGACGTTCTATCCGTTCGTTCAATTCGCGGATGTCAATTGATTCTGCCATATTTATGTTTTTATCAATTATAATTTTAACTACAATTTCGTTTTTAAAAGACACTAATCATACCAAAAGAACAGATAATGCTAAATATTAGATGTATAAATAACAATTACACAAATAAACCAAAGCAGACAATTATACCTGTTTGATACAGTATTTGACTTTTTCGACTACAAAATTACGATTTATTCTCTACTTCTCATCTTAAAGAATGTAAAAACTATCGGAGACTGACTGTTTTTAAGAGTTATTATAATTTGCCAAAGATTATAATTCTCAAAGTAACCACTTAGCAATAAGTTGCATTTATCAGTTTAACAGAAAAGAACAATCCTGAAGCCCAATTTAGAGCTACAGGATTGCCATATCACAGCATGCACTCACAACATTACGGAAGAGTGATAACCGCTCCTATTGGCACATTGTCTGGATTGACAAATGTGTTCACACGTATGATGGCACTGACTGAATCTTTCGTGCCATAGAAACGTTGCGATACACGTGTGAGGGTCTCGCCTTTCTTCAATGTGTATTTTGGGGGACGCAATGGTTTATCATCAGAAACGACATTCTGTTTAGAAGAAGAGGCAGACGCTTGCTGAGCATCGTCCAACATTCCAGAAGGTTTATCTGTTTTTGCATTCAAGCCATCATTCGCATTCTGCACATCTAAACAAACTTCATTATCAATTTTTGGTTTCTCAGCCAATTCATCATTATTCATTACCGACTTACCAACTGAATTTCCATCACCTTTCGAGGGTTTCATCTCAGGCTGGCCATGCACCATATCTTTAGAACTATTTAAATTGGGCACTTTTTCAACAGATTCAATTGACAAGAATGTACCATAAACCAAATAGCCTATTCCACCAACAAGAACTATGGCCAATAAGATGCAAGCTATGCTTATAAGCCATTTGCGGCCACTATTAGATGAAGAATCCTTAGACACTGGGGCTTCAATGCCGCCCTCACTCGAAGCTCCCTCTCTCAACATTGAGCCATCATCGCTTCCATACAGCACACGCTGCAAAGCACCGTCATGCTGTTCATTGCCATCAAGATGCGCACCTTCTTTATCATCATCAGAACACATCAGACAGGCAGAATCATCATGACATGCATCCTCGCTCTTTGAAAGCTGCTCATCATCCTGCACGGAATGTTCCTTCTCGTCAGAATAGCCAACGTAAAGATTATGGTTGCCAACTTCTTCTGGAGCAATGTTCTTTTCCAGACGTTCCAGCAAACGTTCTAATCTTGCCTTCTCCGCGCTTGCTTTTTTTACCATCTCTATGGCTTCTGCCACTTTGGATTTTGCCTCTTCAAGTTGCAGATGCACGTCATTCAAACTTTCTGGCGTAGATATGATCATGTCTATACCTGAAAAATCATCTTTAGCAAGTTCCACAAATGGAGACTCATCTTCCTCAACAATATCATCAAGAAAACATTCATGCTCTATATTTCCCGGCAGAATCTCATTCGTGTCAACACAAGAAACTCCATCACTCAAATCACTCTCTTGCGAAACGTCATTCTTATCAAGAGAACAATCATCATCCGCTTCTTCTATTTTGGAATTCTTTTTACTTCTGCTAAGCATTGCTACGACCGTATCTTCGGGTGAGAATGCAAGTTTAGTATATCCTTGTATTAATATACGCTCACCATTAGACACATTGACACTTTCACGGCTGTCAACAGACACTCGCTTAAACGTACCCCAGCCATCAATCTTGACAGAATCCTCACCATTTTTCACAGCTTCAGCCACTGTGTCAAAAAATGACTTGACAAAAGACTCTGCCACCTTTTTCTGCACACTACCTTTTTGCGAAAGAGCTTCTGCAATATGTTGGAATGATAATTTCTCGTTCATTGGCTACACTCCGTTTAATCGTTCTTTGAGGACACCGCTCATTTTATATGCCACAGTGGTCTTAGACGGCACATCAATATATGCTTTAGATGATGGATTGTATATTTTCCTCCCACTCTTCTCACGTACCTCAAAACTGCCAAATCCTTGCATGCTGATGCTATTCCCATCCGACAATTCTTCAAGCATGCACGACACAAGAGCAGACAAGAGCTTCTCGGCCTCGCCTGCACCAATACCCGCTTTTTGGGATACCTTATCTATAAAATCCTTACTGTTCATTAAATTATACACATTCAGTCATTTGTCATCCGACAACACTTCCATACAAATCGAAATCATCAGAATCGGTTATCTTCACATCATAAAAGCAACCTTTCCTCAAATTACGCTCAGACACTGGAATCAGCACCTCTGGATCAACTTCAGGGGAATCAAATTCGGTGCGTCCCACAAAAAACTCTCCTTCCTTGCGGTCAATGACCACTTTAAGCACACGGCCCACCTTCTGCGCCTGCACGGCTGATGATATCGCCTGTTGAATATCCATCAATTCACTAAGACGTTCATGTTTGACATCTTCAGGAATATCATCTTTAAAATTCCTTTTAGCCGGCGTGCCTTCTTCTTCTGAATAAGCAAATGCGCCCATTCTGTCAAACTTAGCCCACTTTACAAATTCCTTAAGTTCTTCATATTCCGCATCACCCTCACCAGGAAAGCCCACCATCAATGTAGTGCGCAAACATATGCCAGGCACTTCGCTGCGAACACGTTCCACAAAAGCATAAGTCTCTTCCTTGTCAATATGACGCTGCATGTTGTCAAGCACACGCGTACTCACATGCTGAAGAGCGATGTCAAGATACTTGCACACATTATCTCTTTCACGGATGACACGCAGCAAGTCCCATGGGAAATTAGTTGGATAGGCATAGTGCAAGCGTATCCACTTCACACCCTTCACATCACTTATGCGTTCCACCAGTTCCGCAATCATCTGTTTGCCGTAAAGGTCTATGCCATAATATGTCAATTCCTGGGCAATGATTTGAAATTCTTTCACGCCCTCCGACACAAGATGCTCCACTTCAGCCACGATGTCTTCCATCCTTCGACTTTGATGACGTCCTGTAATAATTGGAATAGCGCAATAAGCGCAATGACGGTCACATCCTTCAGATATCTTCAGATATGCATAATGGCTTGGCGTAGTGAGACACCGTTCATAACAGCACTCATCATGATACACCTTACCAAGATCCGCAAGCAATTCATTCCAATTGAATTTGCCATAAAACTTATCCACCTGAGGTATCTCATGACCAAGTTCTTTCATGAATCTTTGCGAAAGGCATCCCATAACATACACTGCCTTGACACGTCCCTCGGCCTTTGCCTGACATAATTCAAGAATCATGTTCACGCTTTCTTCCTGCGCATCAGCTATGAAGCCACAAGTGTTGACAACAACTATTTCTCCTTGCGGATTCTCGCTATCATGAGTGACCTTATAGCCGTTCAGTTCTAATTGGCGTATCAACCTTTCAGAATCCACCAAATTCTTTGAACATCCAAGTGTAATAATATCTACCGTATTTTTTCTCATCTGATAAGTAGGTGTTATTTTATCCAAACAGGCTTTCCACGAAAGCCTTGCGATTGAAAGCCTGAAGATCTTCCATGCCCTCGCCCAAGCCAATATAGCGTACAGGCACTTTCAACTGGTCGCTTATGCCTATCACCACGCCTCCCTTTGCAGTGCCGTCAAGCTTGGTTATTGCCATGGAAGTGACATCAGTGGCCGCAGTAAACTGCCTTGCCTGCTCAAAAGCATTCTGTCCAGTAGAGCCATCAAGCACAAGCATCACATCGTCAGCTTCATGGCCTGAAGCTTTCTTCACAGCATTCTTTATCTTTGTCAGTTCATTCATCAGATTTATTTTATTGTGAAGACGACCTGCGGTGTCAATAATGACAACATCAGCTCCATTAGCCTTTGCCGAACTTACAGAGTCGAATGCCACGCTTGCAGGGTCACTGCCCATCTGTTGCTTCACCACAGGCACTCCGACCCTTTCACCCCATATGCATATCTGTTCTACGGCTGCAGCTCGGAAAGTATCAGCCGCACCAAGATACACATTCAGTCCGGCTTGCTTGAACTGGTATGCCAACTTACCGATGGTGGTGGTCTTGCCAACACCATTCACACCTACTACAAGTATGATATATGGTTTGTTCGCATTTCGTGGTATCTGAAAGCCCTCGGTATCGTCCGAATTATTTTCAGTGAGCAATGCCGCTATCTCTTCCCTTAGTATTACATTCAACTCATCTGTGCCAACATACTTATCACGCGCCACGCGTTCCTCAATGCGCTGAATAATCTTTAGCGTAGTATCCACACCGA
This sequence comes from uncultured Bacteroidaceae bacterium, assembly GCA_934293005.1. Classification (GTDB taxonomy): domain Bacteria; phylum Bacteroidota; class Bacteroidia; order Bacteroidales; family Bacteroidaceae; genus Minthosoma. The sequence goes on along the minus strand of CAKQYA010000005.1, from coordinate 77,398 downwards.
CGTCGCTGGAAATAAGGATATCTTCCAGATTGTCCAACACTTCATCATCCACTTTTGACTTGCCAGCTACAGCACGCGCAATCTTTTCAAAGACGCTTTCCTTGGTCTTTGCCAAGCCTTTGTCGAGCGTTTCCTTGTTTTTTTTCTTAAACAAATCGAAGAATCCCATAATGTCAGCTTTTATAGTTTATTGTGTTAATCATCGTCATCATTCATAATAATGATACAAAGTTACAGAAATTCAGCGAACAAAACAAAAAAACCTCTCCAAAATAGATGGAGAGGCTATTATTTTACATGTTATAAAGACTCATTCAAGAGCTTAACACATGTATATGCTGTATCAAATTTATAAGACGGCCAAAATTAGTTCTTGAAGAAATCCTTTGCAGTTTCAGCAGGAACCATCTGCTCTTCAAAAGCGTAAGCACCAGTCTTAGGAGACTTTACCATCTTAATAACCTTTGTGAAGGAACGTCCGTCCTTAGTCTTCAGTGTTGCGACTACTTTCTTTGCCATAACTTATTATTATTTAATCTCCTTATGAATTGTCATTCTCTTAAGGATTGGGTTATACTTCTTGAGCTCCAGACGGTCTGGAGTGTTCTTGCGGTTCTTTGTAGTGACGTATCTTGATGTTCCTGGAAGACCGCTATCCTTCATTTCTGTGCACTCGAGGATTACCTGCACGCGATTGCCTTTAGCTTTCTTTGCCATTGTTTCGTTCTCCTTACTTTAAATTATTAGCCTATTACCTGGATTTCTTTCCACTCGCAAAATCCCTTTGCGACAGCCTTCTTAAGAGCTGCATCAAGTCCGATGCGGTTGATGATACGCAGACCTGCAGCACTCACTTTGAGCACGATCCAGCAATCTTCCTCTACATAGTAGAATTTCTTTGTGAACAAGTTGACATTGAATTGTCTTTTTGTTCTGCGCAGTGAGTGAGACACGTTATTTCCCACCATTGCCTTTTTACCTGTAATCTGACAAATTTTCGACATTTTCTTTTGTTATGCTTTTAATTTTCAATCTAATTTTACTTTGGAGAAGTACAGGTTGCCACGTTCCTGCGAGCCCGCAATGCCCGCTTTGCGAAATTGGAATCGCTTGACCCTTTTTGAATTTGAAAATTAGGGGTGTTCTTTGTTATTTTCGTTTTTCAATAGTGATTCGGTTGGGATTCGAACCCAAGACCCACAGCTTAGAAGGCTGTTGCTCTATCCAGCTGAGCTACCGAACCATCCTTTAAGGAAAACATGCGCTGCATGCTGCAAATCGTTTGCATAAAAGCATTTGAGCGATTTGCGGGTACAAAGGTAGGAAAAATATTTGAATCACGCAATGTTTATTCAATTTATTTTCCACCTTCCACCGTTTTTTGATAAAAAAACATCTGTCATGCTCACCTTACGCAAGGACCAGCATTTAAAGTGTGCATGTTTGCAATTATAAATGCTGTTTTGAAAACACCTTTTGCGATACAGTTTCATGTCAGTCACATAATGCATCCGCAAGAAGTTTCAAGTTTTCTACCGTCTTTGCTTTCACAGCCGATTCAACAGTCACCAACGGTTCGATGATTGTAATGTTCTTCATTGCCCCCATCTCCTCCATCATTTTTTTTCCAGCCACAGGCGCCCATGTGCCATTCTCAACAAAACCGACCTTACGGTTCTGATAAGTTTTGATGCGCAAATGGTTTATGAAATCCTCCATTATCGGCATTATGCCACCATCGTACGTAGGAGCACAGAGCACCATGCGGTCATAACGGAAAGCGTCTTCAACAGCCTCATGCAAATCATCACGAGCAATGTCTGCGACAGACACTTTCACATCTTTTTCACGCAGCATATCTGCCAGCATCAGGGCCGCCTTGGCCGTGTTGCCATAAATAGAACAATAAGCCACGAAGACCCCTTTAGTTTCAGCCTCATACTTGCTCCAAGTGTCATAAAGGCTCAGATACTGTCCAAGGTTATCGTTGAGCACAGGACCATGAAGCGGACAGATTGTCTGGATGTCAAGTGTTGAAGCTTTGGCAAGAAGCTTCTGTACCATAGCTCCATACTTGCCCACGATATTAAAATAGTAGCGTCGCGCCTCACAAGCCCAGCCCTCATCATTTTCATCTTCCTTACATAAAGCTCCAAACTTACCAAAACCATCAGCTGTAAACAATGTTTTGGTAGTCTGTTCATATGTAACCATCACCTCTGGCCAATGCACCATTGGAGCCATGAAGAACTGCAGGGTATGTTCTCCGAGTTGAAGCACTTCACCCTCCTTCACCACTTTGAGACGATTTCCAAAATCCACATCAAAGAAACGGCCAAACATCGGCACAGCCTTCTGCGAGCAGACTGCAACCGCGCCAGGATATTTATCAAGAACCGTTTTCACGCAGCCTGAATGGTCTGGCTCAAAGTGTTGCACAATAATGTAATCAGGAGACTTGCCAGCAAGCGCGGCCTCAAGGTTGGCCATCCATTCTTTTTCCTTGCGTGCATCTGCTGTATCCATCACAGCTATCTTGTCATCAAGGATGACATAAGAATTGTACGACATGCCTTCAGGCACATCATACTGTCCTTCAAAAAGGTCTATGTCAAGGTCATCAACTCCGATGTATTTGACGCCAGGAGCTACATATTCATATTTCATGCTGTTATCAATATTATTCAAGTATAAAACATGGACATTGCCGCACCGGTTCAATCCCACGGCGGACAATGCCCATCATTATGTCATATCACTTCAGCCTCTGCTGTATGGCAGCGCTCTCTGCCTCATAGCCTGGCTTGTTAAGAAGAGCGAACATATTCTTCTTGTAAGCCTCAACACCAGGCTGGTTGAATGGGTTAACGCCAAGGACAAGTCCTGAAATGCCGCAAGCCTTCTCAAAGAAATAGATGAGTTGGCCAAGATTGTACTCATCAAGCTTCTCGATAGAAATCTTGATATTTGGCACGCCACCGTCAACATGAGCCAACTGAGTGCCAAGTTCTGCCATCTTGTTCACCTCATCAATGCGCTTGCCTGCGAGGAAGTTGAGTCCATCAAGATTCTCTTCATCAGAAGGGACTGCAAGAGAAGTGTTTGGATTCTCAACAGACAAAACAGTCTCGAAGATTGTGCGTTCGCCATCTTGAATCCATTGGCCCATTGAGTGAAGGTCTGTAGTGAGGTCAACAGATGCAGGGAAGATTCCCTTGCCGTCCTTGCCTTCGCTCTCGCCATACAGCTGTTTCCACCACTCACCGAGGTTATGGAGCTTAGGCTGATAGTTGGCCATGATCTCAATTTTCTTTCCGCTCTGATAGATAGCATTGCGCACGGCAGCATAAACAGCTGCTGGATTCTCTGCGAATGGGACATTCTCAGCACACTGAGATTCCATATCCTGCGCACCCTTCACAAGAGCTGCAATATCAAAACCAGCCACAGCTATCGGAAGAAGTCCAACAGGAGTGAGCACAGAGAAACGACCGCCCACATTGTCAGGTATGACAAACGACTTGTAACCTTCCTTGTCGGCTGTAGTGCGTGCCGCGCCCTTCTTAGCGTCAGTCACTGCAACAATAACCTTCTTAGCCTCATCCTTGCCGCGCTGGTCCTCACACATCTTCTTAAGAAGACGGAATGTGATGGCAGTCTCCGTGGTTGTACCCGACTTTGATATGTTGATCACGCCAAACTTCACCGTTTTCAGGTAGCCGATAAGTTCCGAGAGATAATCCTCACCTATATTGTTACCAGCAAAAAGGATGCGTGGACAGCCAGAAGGCTGAAGCCATCCGAAAGTGTTTGACAGCGCATCGATAACCATACGTGCGCCAAGATATGAACCACCTATTCCGGCTACCACAACAGCCTCGCAGTTTTCCTGCAAAATCTTTGCTGTAGCGTTAATCTCTGCTATTATCTCAGGAGTGATAGAACTTGGGAGGTGCATCCATCCAAGAAAATCGTTTCCTGCACATGTGCCTTGCTCAAGAGCAGCCTGAGCATCCTTAACCTTAGGCTCTAATGCCTCGATTGCATTTGCAGCTAAAAACTGCGAAGCTTTGCTAATATCTATCTTCATGAATCAAGCCCCCACACTTACATGCCAGAAAAATCCGAAAAGCCATTCTATTCACCTCATGCTTCCATGCACACCCACACAAATAGCCATGAAGATGTTTAAAAGACCCACAGAAACCATTTCCAAGCCTCCATCCAGATCCTTTTGGAACATATAATTGTGCGCCGTTCGACTGGGGCAGAACAGCATAAACGTTAATAAATAATCATCTGAGCGAATCGCTCAGTATCTTTATCTCCACACTTGGAGCAATCTTCTCATACAAGATGCTGTAAACAGCGTCAAGGATAGGCATATTGACATGATACCTTTTATTGAGCAGTTTCATGCAGTTTGTGCCATAATAGCCCTCAGCTATCATCTCCATCTCGAGCTGCGCCGTCTTTACGCTGTATCCTTGTCCAACCATAGTGCCAAAGACACGGTTGCGGGAAAAATTGGAATACATCGTCACAAGTAAGTCGCCAAGGTATGCCGAATCGCTCACATGCCTGTCCTCAGGCTGCACTGCTGTAAGGAAACGCTTCATTTCCTGAACTGCATTAGCCACAAGCACCGCCTGGAAGTTGTCTCCCATCTTCAGGCCGTGGCATATCCCAGCTGCTATAGCATACACATTCTTCAGCACCGAAGAAAACTCAATGCCTTCAATGTCGGTAGACACACTTGTTTTGACAAATTTGTTTGTAAACAAGTCGGCCACCATATTGGCATTTTCCAAGTCACGGCATCCCACTGTCAGATAGCACAAGCGGTCAAGGGCAACCTCCTCCGCATGGCTTGGTCCGCCAATGCAGGCCACCTGTTCCTCAGGCACATTAAACATGCGCTGAAAATATCTGCTCACAGTGATGCCTTCATCCGGCACAATACCCTTTATGGCCGTCACCACCATTTTTTCTCTCATATTTGCCTTCAAACGCTTCAGATGGCCCTTGATGTAAGGAGAAGGTACAACAAATATGAGAGTGTCATTCTCTCGGACCACCTCATTGATGTCGCTTGAGAAATGGATTCTGTCGACATCAAAGTGCAGCCCGGTGAGATAAGCAGGGTTATGGTGCAAGCGCTTGAAGTCCTCTATACGGTCATCACGGCGCATGTACCATGTTATCTTATCCTCATGATGCATGACAATCTTGGCAATAGCCGTAGCCCAACTTCCTCCGCCCAAGACTGCCACCTTACCTGTACATTTAAATTGCATGATGCTCTTTTTGTAAGTATAAGCAATATGTGTTACACATTATATTATATATGCAAGCAACCTTTATAGTTTGCGGCATTATCCGCAGTCATATGCGTTGACAAGCATTAAAAACATAATCAGACGATGCCAAACATGGCATCGACGACACACACGCTCGTCACTGCATTTTGGAAAGAATGGCTGAAAGTTCGTCAACCGTCGGTTTCTTTATGTCGAGTTTGTATTTTTTAAGAATCTCGCCAATCTGCTGCTGCAATTTCTGAGCATTGACACCTTCGAGGTCTGCCACAAGGTTGTAACCCACCTTATAAAGCACAGGCACTATATCTTCGGCGAAACCGAGTTCGACGAACTTCTGCACAGCATCCTTTGGAGCTTTCTTCTCAGGCTTCATTGTCGGGAAGAGAAGAACCTCCTGTATTGTAGGCTGCCCTGTCATGAGTATCGCAAGGCGGTCTATGCCTATGCCGATGCCTGATGTTGGCGGCATGCCATACTGAAGAGAACGAAGGAAGTCGTGATCAATGACCATAGCCTCATCATCGCCCTTGTCTGCAAGTTTCATCTGTTCCACAAAACGCTCTTCCTGATCAATCGGGTCATTAAGCTCTGAGTAGGCGTTAGCCAGTTCCTTGCCATTAACCATCAATTCAAAGCGTTCTGTCAATCCTGGCTTTGAGCGGTGCATCTTTGTGAGAGGCGACATCTCAACAGGATAGTCTGTGATGAATGTAGGTTGTATGAATGTGCCCTCGCAAGTCTCACCGAATATTTCGTCAATAAGTTTGCCGCGGCCCATTGTCTCATCGACCTCAACGCCGACTTTCTTAGCAGCCTCGCGCATTTCATCCTCGCTCATGCTTTCCAAGTCATAGCCAGTCTTCTCTTTGATAGCCTCAAGAATTGGCAAGCGACGGAATGGTGCCTTAAAACTTATTATGTTGTCTCCCACCTTGACCTCCGTGCTACCATTCACAGCCACGCAAATCTTTTCGAGCAACTGCTCTGTGAACGACATCATCCAATTGTAATCCTTGTATGACACATAAAGTTCCATACATGTGAATTCTGGATTATGGCTCTTGTCCATGCCTTCATTGCGGAAGTTGCGGCCAATTTCATACACACCTTCAAAACCGCCCACAATAAGACGCTTCAGATAAAGTTCCGTAGCGATACGCAGATAAAGATCCACATTGAGCGCATTATGATGAGTGATGAATGGTCGTGCTGAAGCACCTCCTGCAATCTGCTGAAGGATAGGAGTCTCCACCTCTGTGAATCCCGCCTCGTCAAACACTTGGCGCATTGTGCGGAGAATAGTGGCGCGCTTCAAGAAAGTGTCCTTCACTCCATTATTGACAATAAGGTCGACATAACGCTGGCGGCAACGGAGCTCAGGGTCTTCAAAAGCATCAAACACCTGCCCGTCCTTCTCCTTCACAATCGGAAGCGGCTTGAGGCTCTTGGCCAACACTGTGAGAGACTTGGCGTGCACACTGATTTCTCCTGTCTGTGTACGGAAGACAAATCCTGTCACGCCGATGAAATCACCAAGGTCAAGCAGCTTCTTGAACACTTGATTGTACATATCCTTATTGTCTTCAGGACAGATGTCATCACGAGTGATGTACACCTGTATTCTGCCCTTTGAATCTTGAATCTCCACAAAACTTGCTTTACCCATCACACGCCTGCTCATCATGCGGCCAGCAATGCACACCTCGCGAAGAGGTTCGGCATTATTGCCATCAGCATCAGTGACAGGGTCCTTAAACTCAGCTATGATGTCAGTCGAGAAAGCGTTTGTTGGGTATTCAGCAGCTGGATAAGGGTTTATGCCCATATCCTTAAGTGCTTGGAGATTGTTTCTGCGGTTAATCTCCTGCTCGGAAAGTTCGAGTACGTTCATCTTTATATATATGTTTTTATTTATTCTATTCTTGAGCTTGCCTGACGTGCCTTCGTCAGCTCGCCGATGCTCCTAATCACACATCCACACTACAAGCCATGGTGCAAAGTTACAACTTTTTTACTTAAAACAGAGGAACAGGCCTACAATTTCATCATTCATACCTGTTTTTTTTGTACCTTTGCATTCCGAATAGCATTTAGCCACATGTTGCACATGCAACGCTAAAGCATCACACATATACAATAAACAACATAATAACGAAAAGACAACTAAGGTAAAAGATTCAAGAATGGACACACAAGAAAAAGTATCAGCAATTGCCAGCATCGATTGGCAGCATATCGATTTGAGCCTTTTGGTCAATTATGCCATAACATTTGGCAAAAACATCATCACAGCCATCATTGTCTACATCATAGGCAGGTTCATCATCAAGTATGCAGTCAAAGCAATGAGGGCCATAACGCAGAAGCGCAAATTTGAGGCTTCGCTCTCGTCATTCGTCAACAGCCTCGTATCCATCTCGCTCAACATTCTGCTTGGCATAATCATCATTGGCATCTTAGGCATCGACACCAGCTCATTCCTCGCAGTGTTCGCATCAGCCGGCATCGCTGTCGGCATGGCTTTGAGCGGCACGCTCCAGAACTTCGCAGGAGGTGTGCTCATCCTCATCTTGCGTCCTTACAAAGTGGGCGACTATATCGAAGCTCAAGGTTTTGCCGGCACAGTCAAGGAAATCCAGATTTTCAGCACAATACTCGGCACTGCAGACAATCAGATAATCATCATCCCAAATGGTCCTCTTGCCACAGGATGCATGAAAAACTCCACAGCTGCTGCCATGCGCCGTGTCGACCTCGAAGTGGAAGTGGCCTATGGCACCAGCACAGAAGAAGTGCGCAAAGTATTGCAGAACATCATCGATGCTGACATGCGCATCTTGAAAGATGATGCTTACGCGCCAGCCATACCGATGACAGCAATGTCGTCAAGCAGCATAGTGTTCCAAATGCGCATGTGGACTAAAGCCCAAGATTATTGGAATGTGAAGTTTGACACAACCGAAAAGGTATACAACACTCTCACCGAAGCAGGCATCGAGATCCCATTCCCTCAGATGGACGTGCACATTAAAAACGAATAAGCCATCACAACAGCAATCATTGCTGAAATCACCAAAGGATCCCCCCAAAAACCACGAATCATAACCATGATAAAGAACATCATATTCGACCTCGGCGGCGTACTCCTCGACATAGACCTGCCCTACTGCATGCATAGCGTTGAGACGCTCGGCGTTGATCTAAGCGCACTTCCACAGCCATCACCTTCCAACGACACCCCCAGCATGAAGCCGGCAGTCATGGGAGAGGGAGTAGTTGCCAACGGCATGCTCAACCAATATCAGATAGGCACTGTGACCACACACGATTTTCTGACAGCCATACATAACCTTTGCCATGCAGGCACCACCATGAAGCAAGTGGTTGACGCATGGAACACATGCTGCATAGGCATTCCTCAATACAGATTAGACAAGCTGCGCCGTTTGCGCGACATGGGCTATGGCATATATATGCTCTCAAACACCAACGACGCACACTGGCAAGACATCGTTTCCCGTTGCTTTGGAGGCCAAGACGTTGTCGACAGCATCTTCAAGCACACATTTCTTTCGCAGGAGATGCATATGGCAAAGCCCAATGACGACATATATCTTGCCATGCTCAAGGAAATAGGTTCTCCAGCATCAGAGTGCCTGTTCATAGACGACTCAACTCCAAATGTCGAAGCAGCAAGAGCACTTGGCTTTCATGCCATGCACGCAGATGTGTCGACGACACGCAACGGCAAAGTGGTAGCAGCTCCAGCCATCGACTGGACCGACACAATAGATGCCGCACTGAAGAGCAAGGATTAAGCTCCATTCAACCATCAGACACAAGACGGGGGTGAAGTCAACGAATATGTTGCATTTGGCATGGCTTGGCAAATGCTCACGTTTCAGCAAAATATGCCAAGAAGCACCCCTAAAAAGTATCACGTGATACTTGGCCAAGTATCATATAATACTTTGCAAAGTATCACGTAATACTTTGCCAAGTATCCTTACTATCTTTTTTCGACATAAAAACTGCATGAGGCACACACCAGCGCAGCTTTCATCAATAAGAAAACAAAAAGCGCCCCTCTTGCAATGATAAGTATTGCATGAGGGGCTCTTTTATTGTATTATACAGACCGACATCTTTAGTCTGTGCCCAATCAGATACGACACCTTGCCTTATCTGAAATCATATTCATTTCACGATGACTTTTGAAACCTTGTCACCAATCTTGACAATGTTAATGCCAGTCTGGAGAGATGAGCGGCGAGCTCCATCTACAGAGTAGAACTCCACAGGCTCTCCACCTGCATTCTCTGTGATAGAGTCCACACCTGTGGCATCAGCACCTGTACCTGCTCCTGCAGGAACTTCTGTTGAATCGTAAGTCAGAGTCCAGTTGTCAAGTTTGAACCATCCCTTACCGCTGCCCTGAGCCACACCGTCGCGGTCAATGTTGTTTGTGCGGAAGCCAAGTTTGATGTCGCCTTTCTTTGCAAGACCGAAAGTGAGAGAAACCTTGTTAGAGTAGTCAGAGCGTGGAGCCTCACACTCATGGCCTGCGTATGTAAGGTGTTTCAGTTCGGCATCAGGGTTGAGAGCGTCTATTTCCTGTGCGATGCGAGCATCCTCTGGAAGGTTGTTCTCATAGTTGCCTTCATAAGAGTACATTGCCACGTAGTCGTTGGCGAAGATTCGCTGAGTAGTGATGCAGTAACCAGCCCAGTTATACTGCACGAGCACATCGCAAGTAGCAGTATATGTTCCTTCAGGCAGACCCTTAATGGTCTGCGAGAGTTCAATCTCTGGAATTTCTTCTGTCCAGATACCCCATAGATGGTCACCATCAGTATATTGATTGTTGACGATATCGCCATTTTCAAGTTCCACATTTATCGCATCGCCGCCATTGATAGCGCACCAAGCCTTCACTCCTGCGGCTGATATCTCAGCAGCTGTATTAACCTGTGTGCCGTTGATGTAGAGATTCCATCCCTTAGGAGCGTTTTCGACACCGCCACTATTGTTATTGTTCTGATTAGAGAGGTCTTCAAAAGAAGCATTCTTGATATACTCTGTCAGCACAGAACCTGGTTCGATGTCATCCGACTGGATGCAAGCCTCAAGAGCTGCGTCAAGTTCTTTAGAGATTTCATCCACCTCTGCATCATCCACAACTGTACGTTCGTCATAACGTTCCTGGACTGAATAAATCACGTCGGAATAATCGCCTGCGCCAGTCTTGTTTTCATACTGTTCGAGACTTGTGAAATGCTTTTCGATAAGCGCGGCAAGTTTCTCGTAAGTCTTCACAGATGCATTCACTTCATCCATAAGTCCCTTTGCAGCGATGATGCCTGCTATGATGTCTTCTTGTGAGCTCGCTTCTGTGATGTTGTCCATTGTCTTTATGAAATCAGCAAGTTTTTCGGCTGCAGCTTTGCTCATAGGCTGGTCTTCCCAAGAATCGAGAGCCTTTGTGTAGTGATTATATATCGCAATAGCATCAGCAGCATCATATCCTAAAGACTTGATAGTGAAGTTGTCCACCTTAAACCATCCTGCACCGGCATTAGATGCGCCGCCATTGAATGTAGCAGCAAGGTTGTTATCAGTGCGCACTCCAAATGTGAGAGTTCCGTCATACACGAAAGCCTTCACTGTCACAGGACGCATCTCACGGTCTGTGACAAGAATCTCATTGCCTGCAAATTCGCTCACTTCTGATTTATCAAGAACAGAAAGGTCGTAATCAGCATCGCTTGCGTAGTAAGTTGAGTTGAGATTGCCAAAGATGCGTTGTGTGGTGAGGCGAGGACCATTGTTGTTTCCTGCCATCAAGCCTGCAGTGATCTCATAAGTGCCATTTGCCAGGCCTTTGATAGTTTGTGATATTTCATAATTTGGAATGTTTGAATTCCATATTCCGAATGACATCTGTCCATCCTTCACATCGCCCTCACTGTCATCATTCACACCATGCCATGCATTTACTCCAGCAGCCTTGATTTCCTCAACAGAGTTGGCAAGTTTGCCGTTTATATACACATTCCATCCATAAGGAGCAGGCCCTACACCTGTCGTCATGTTTCCATTCTGAGAAGCGAGATCTTCAAACGACATGTTTGTGCCAAGAGAAGACACATCACCTGTGCCAAGAGAATAGTTATTCTCAGCCTTCTTAAGAGTGGTTGCGGCATTCTCCACGTCAGCCTTTGCTGTGATAGTGTTGAAAGCATTCATAGCAGCAGCAATAGCAGCAGACAGCACTGCGTCTTCTTTCTCATTAAGAGCAATTGCTGCATCGATTTCCTTCTGCAGGGCAATCTTTGCATTTATCGTGCCTTCTATATCCAATTCAGCCAGTTCATCATAGTTAGTGGCGTTCTTGTATGCCTCTGCCACAACGTTGTATGTAGCGAGGAAGCCTGCTCCATATTCATCCATGTTGCAGTAATTCTCATAGAATTTGTTGATGGTGCCTGAATACTGCATATCCTTATAGTAGTCTGGCACCTTTTCGACAGACACGAAGCCCCAGTTGAATGATGTGGAATCATTTGCCTCAAACTGCACTGTTCCATCACTCTCGTTCTCTGTTTCTTTTATGCCGCCCTGACAGTCTGGATACCAAGGACCTGTATAGTATGTTGCCACAAAATACTGGCCACCATTATTGAGATGCAGACGCAAGTCTTTTGTCGGAGTGTACGTTGCCATCTCCAATGCTGTGGCATTGTTGCCCTCACCCATGATAAGGTTATAGAAACCATTCTTCATGTCCCACAGTTTCCAATAGGCAGGTGTGGTGAGGTTGCTCTTCACATTAGCTGTGCCATCAGGAATGCCCATATAATAAGTCACGTCGACAAGTTCCTTGACAGCATTTCCCTCGCCGTCCACTTCGCCTGTTTCACGTTCCTCTTTCACCACTCTGACAAACGACCATGTGCCATCATTGTTGTCTACAGCGGTGAGCGCATTGTCAGCATAATTGGAATCTTTCTCTCCAAGGAAATAGAGAGAGCCGTCCCAAGATGTGCGTGACATGTACTGTGTGGCAGTCTGAGCTTTGTTGACAAGAATGTACTTCTGTCCTGCGACAGGAATTTCTGGCAACACCTTTGGTGTCACCTGCGCATTGCTCGACATAGAGAGTGCGCATAATGGAAGTAGTAAAAATCTTCTCATAAGTTGATAAATTAAAGTTAGTATGCTATGCTTAAAAACATCTCAGTCAAATGCACATTCGCTTGATACAAGACTGGATTACATCATAAAAACATCCTCAAAGATGTCGGTTTCATAGTAAATTACGCCACAAAGATACTCTTTTTTTTTTACATGCCTATCACCTTTGATTTTTTTTACAAAAAAAATGCAACATGTAGACATTTACGCATAAAATACAACTCCAAATGCGATTTAACAATATTGAGCCCCCTTTTAAAAAGGAGACTCAATATATCATCATTTTTCTACCATAACCACACCACCTCGTGGCTGCAAATGTATATTCGTCGGAAGGCTGGCTACACTTTCAAGCGCCCAAGGGTCATCCTTCTTGCCACTGTCGGCATAAACGGCAAACGTTGGCTTTTTCAGTTTGAGCCGCGACCAGTCTACAATAACGTCACGCTCGTCATCAGTTCCATTGATGGCTGCAATATACCATTTGCCCTTACTCTTGCGAGCCATGACAACATAGTCGCCAGGATAACCAGCCACAAGTTTGGTATCATCCCAAACATTGGGCAAATTGGACAGGAAATCCCTCACCTCCTGTGGCTGGGCCAAGAAACTTTCAGGACGATCTGCAAGATGTTGCAAACCCGACTCAAACAAGACAGTCAGCGCAAGTTCGTGAGCATGAGTGGTGATATGAGGATGCTGCGAATCAGAAAAGGCGCATGGAGTATAATCCATAGGTCCTACAACGTTGCGGGTGAAAGGAAGCGTGGCATTGTGTTTCGCCGCCTTTGCCGTGAACGTGGACACATTATTATACCATTCTGCTCCATACACACCTTCAGTGGACAGTAGATTGGCATATGTGCGCTGCCATCCTCTTGGTATGGTGGCTCCATGGAAATTGACCAGCAGATGATGCCTTGCGGCACATTCCAACAGATCTATGCAGTAATCCATGTTCATTTGGTTGTCGCCAGAGAAGAAATCAATCTTCACACCCGCAACGCCAAGGCTTTCACACCAGGCAAACTCCCTTTCCCGGTCTTCTGGCTTATTGAGGCGAAATTTTGGTCCTGGCGCTCCATTTATCCAACCAACAGACGAATTGTACCATATCATGGGCTTGACGCCATTCTTCTTGGCATAGTCAATAGCATCAACAACACTCTTTCCATCCTTAAACTCATCCCACTCTGCATCAATGAGCACATAAGGCAAATTGAGAGCCACAGCAAGGTCAACATATTTCTTAATGATGTTGAAATCGTTCGAACCATGGTTGTAAGCCCAGTATACCCACGACACCACGCCTGGCTTTATCCAACTTGTGTCGGCCAAACGGCAAGGGTCCGCCACATCTGTCACAAGAGTCGATTCAACGATATCAGCCAGCGAGCCAAGCATCAGCATCCTCCAAGGAGTGTGCCATTCACCATTGAGAGGCACATCGTTGACATCAGGGCAAACCTTATAGACATCTCCGTCATCATCGTTGTGCATAGACGATGCGCTCTGCCTCCTCTCAATGTTTGCCTCAGAGATGAGGGCGTACACATTGTCCGTTTTCTGCAATAACGCAGGATATGCCCAATGCCGCCCGCCGCCTTCACCACTTGTTGCCTCAGGGAAAAAGCCCTCATAACCATCAGACCATTTCATGAACCAGCGGCGAGTGCCTTTGCCTATATCATAAAATGTGAGTTCATCCTTCAGACTGTCATCATTAAGGCCCTGCAACTCATACCTGAAAGCCACGCCATTGTCGTACACGCGCATCACGAGCTTCATTGGAGAGCCATCAGCATATTCATGCACAAAGGCGTAAGCATTGCCGCGGTTGCTGCATGAAAGCCTCTTGCCTTGCAACATCTGATAGTTGTCTTTTATCTTGCCAAGCTTTTCCATGCGTATATATGCCGGAGCATGGCTGCGATGCTTGGTAAGCACTCCATCTGATACCAGATCAACGACCTTGCTTCCATTATAACGAACCTCATATATGCCATCAGTCCGTTCCACAGTCACCTTGCCATTAGGAGAAGCGACCTTTTGTGCCCAAGCCATTGTTGCAGCAAGTATAAACAAACCTAATGTGCTTAATATTCTTCTCATGTTCTCATATTGTATTTAAAGCGTCACAAGCAGGTCATTTCTTAAATGTCCACCAGTCGAGGTTCATGAGTTTAACGCCTTTTCTTCCCTTGAACACAAAATAGAGGTCATGCACGCCTGTCACTCCTTGCTGAATGGAAGCTGTCAGCGTCTGCCAATCTTCCCAGCCTCCAGTGCCTGGCACTTTCAACTCAGCCATCTTAACACCTCCTATACTGTCGGCATGAATCTCGATGGTTCCTCCTCGAAGCGCGCAAGCGGCACTCGCCATGAAACGCGCGGGGGCAACATCTCCAAAGTCGACCGCTTGCAATTTGATATAATCGCCATCATGTATTTCCGACACATACACACCAATCTTGCTGTTCACCTCCGACTTCACACCTTTTGAAAAAGCCATCGTTTCCGCTTCTACACGCTCATAAGGATTAAGTGTTCCTATAGGCTCAACACCCTTGTCTGTTGGATGAATGACTGGGAATGTGCCATCTGCATTGAAAGTGAACTCTTCCACAGCCACACTGCGGCCAAATCCACCGCCTTTAGGCAGCTTGCCTGTATGATAGAAGAAATAATCATGTCCTTTATAACGCTCATAACCACAATGGTTGGTGAACGATGCAGTGCCGCCTTCGGGCATGATAGTGCCCATATACGTCCATGGGCCAGAAGGTGTTGGAGACCATGAGTATGCGATATGCTCAGGCACTCCGCCTGCCGCATAAAGCAAGTAATACCCTGGTTTCTTGCCTTTCCTGCCAGCCTTGTGGTTCTTGCCTTTGGACGCCATCTGCGGCTTTTTCATTATCCAAGGCCCTTCGGTGTACATGTCCTTATATTTCACGTCTTTTTTTCTCTGCGACGGGTCAGGAGAGCCAAATCCCTCTTCTGTCATTTCAAGTTTCTTCACCTCGCCCTTCAAACTTACCATGTCATCATTGAGCTGAGCGTAGTACACACGTGGATTGCCCCAATATATCCAAGCCTGACCGTCATCGTCTATCATCACAGTGGGATCGATATGGTCCCAGCTCCCATTATCATAAAGAGGCTTTCCTATGGCATCCTTGAATGGTCCTGTTGGCGAATCACTCACAGCCACACCTATGGCCATGCCTCCGCTCAACTTGGAATGCGCGCATATATACCAATAGAACTTGCCATTGCGTTCAATCGTCTGTGCAGCCCATGCACGGTCATCAGCCCATGAGAAATCCTCGAGAGCCAACGGGGTGCCATGGTCAGTCCAATTGACCATGTCTGTTGTGCTGTACACTCTCCACTCCTGCATCCAGAAGAAGTCTGCTCCATCTTCATCATGCCCAGTATACACATACATCTTGTCGTCATGCACCAGAGGGGCAGGATCGGTAGTGAACCATGTCTGCACTATGGGATTCTGCGCTCCTGCACACAATGGCATGGCAGACAACAATCCTGCTGCCATCAAGCCTTTAGCATATTGTCTCACCTCTTGGGTAGACTTTCCACATTTTCTTTTCATGTCTTGTAAAATGATTATAGTTTTTTGCTGTTTTAGGTTTGCCATGCCCTGCCATGCATCACGACACCTCTTGCGGATAGCGCCACGATGGATAACATTTGCATGGAATGTCTTTGCAAATATACGAAAGCGCACAATAACTCTTGGCAAGAAAAACAACAAAAACTTGACCTTTTCACTCAGACACAAGCATTTCATCAATCTTCATTGCATTTATGTAACATTCTATTAAAAAAATGTCACACTCAATGTTTCCTGTCAACAAAAAGCGTTAAATTTGCACCTGTTTAACATCAAGCACCTATCTGCTGTTTTTATCGTAGAGTTTTTTATGACTGACAACACTATGAAAATGAAAAAAACACTAATCATCGCAGTTGCATTACTACCTACGATGACGTTCGGACAAATCGACGAACTCGAACGTGCCACACCTGAATCACAGGGTGTGCATTCAAAATCAATCATCAGTTTTCTCGATTCCATAACAAGCCTCAGCACGGCAGAGATACACTCTGCCATCATCATGCGACATGGCAAGGTGATAGCTGAAGCATATCCTCGGCCCTTCAGACCTGAATATGGCCAGACTCTTTTCTCTTGTTCCAAGACTTTCACATCCGCAGCCATAGGCATGGCTATAGAAGAGAACAGACTGCGACTCACCGACCGGCTCGCAGCATTCTATCCAGAACTCCTTCCCGACACGATACCAAAAAATCTGGCCGACATAAACATTCGAGACCTCCTCACTATGCAATCAGGCTTCAAAGTCACCGACGACGTGCGCACATACCAGAACAAATGGATAAAGGGCTGCATCAACAACAGCATGACTTCCAAGCCTGGCACACGTTTCGCATACGACTCCATGGACACATACCTGCTGTCGGCCATACTCACAAAAGTGACGCGCTCCACCCTCTTCGACTATCTCAAGCCAAGGCTCTTCGAACCGCTGCACATCACAAAAGTAAACTGGGAGTGGAGTCCTGAAGGCATCAGTTGCGGAGGATGGGGACTGTACCTTCAGCCTGAGTCGATGGCCAAGTTCGGTCAGTTGCTTCTCAACAAAGGCGCATGGAAAGGCAAACAGCTCATACCTGCCTCATGGGTTGAAGAGATGATGAAGACACAGGTGAAAAGCAGCAAGTATGGCTATCAGATGTGGATATGCAGCAACCCCGGCACAGCCAAAGCAGACGGTGCCTTTGGACAATACATCATCATCATGCCCAAAGAAGACATGGTAGCTGTCATCACTCAAAGCATGACCGGCGATGCAGGAAAGAGAGAACAAGAGATGCTATACAACATTGTGCTTCCTGGCATCAAAGAGACTTATCTGCCTGACGAACGTGGCTATAAGAATCTTGCAAGGAAGCAGACATCATACATCCTTCCATACGCACCAGGCAGAGCTACCACCGCAAAACAGAACACAATTTACAACACCACATACCAACTGTCTAAGAACCGTCTTGGATGGAAAAGCATATCCGTTTCTTCGAAAGGCAAGGACCTTATGGTCAACATCAATACCGACAAGCACGGCACAGTGCGCTTGAGATGCGGACATAAGCAATGGACCAACAGTCAAGTACCAGTAAAATTCCCGCCTTATTCGCGTTCTGCCACCCAAGGAGCTTTCACGGGTTTCACAAAACCTTTCACTGCTGCAAGCAGCTATGGCTGGAAGGATGCCAATGTGCTTGAGGTCAAAACACATTTCATCGACTGGATGAGTGGCTTCACCCTCACTTTCTATTTCGAGTCGAAGACACCCACACTTTATGTCAAATACAACTACGAGAGTAAGAAATATTCCTTCGCCCTAAAGCCTGAAGGAAAATAAACTGGATATACCCGAATTGCAGCTTGTTCCTTATGGCTGGAACAGACAGAATGCAAACAAGCTAACGATATAGGCTCACGGCACAAAAAGAGAAGCGGAAGAATGCTCAATGGCATATCTTCCGCTTCTCATTTTATATAGCGTTGTCTATGTTTACAGGAGACGCATCAAACTATAAACCATCATTGAAAACATCATCCCTTATGCTTCTCTTTGCCTTACTCCCATTCGAGCCTCAACAACATTCACCACAAAGTCGGCAAGCTTCTCACACTCCTGTATGATGTCGATATACATCGTTCCAAGAGTGTAAGTGTACACATGATTGTTCACATCATTGATGTTCTGCTTCTTCAACTGGTTGCGATAATTATTGATTTCATTCTCAATATTGAATGAACGGTTCACATCATTTTCGGCTCTATGGCTCACAAGAATGGTGTTCATCTGAGTGAGCGACATGTTGGTCAGCTCCATCATCTGAGATATGTGCTCATATTGCTTCGCTGTGAAATCTTCCTTACTGTTGATGCGGCGGTTAAGAGTGCGCGCTATGTTGTAGCAACTGTCGCCTATGCTCTCCAATTCTGATATCTCACGAAGCATGGCACGTATCTTAGCCTTAGTCTCATCACTAAGATGCGCATTGCTCACACTGTCGAGATACTTGGCTATCTCTATTTCCATATTGTCAGAGATGCTCTCATACTTCTCCACACGACTGTAGAGCTTATTGAATTTGTTAGTATCCTTCTCATTAAGTAACGTCATCACCATGCCAAACATTCTTTGTATGCGCTCTGCAAATGAATGTATTTCCTTTTGTGCCTCAAGCACAGAAAGCTCAGGTGTCTTCATGATGCCCGAAGGGATGAACCTCAAGCGGAAGTCGTCCTCATCCACATTCTTCTTTGGCTTGATGATAGTGCACACAACCTTTACCATATACTTGACAAACCACACAAGGATAAAAGTATTGGCCAAGTTGAACATGGTATGGAATGCGGCCAGCACAAACGAGAGCTTGGCTGCATTGGCTACAAAACGAGGATTGGAAGCCTCCATGTCAACGTCGTATCCAACAACATCACACACCAAGTTGATGAAAGGATGGAACACACACAAAATCCAAAGCACACCAAACACATTGAAGAGCATATGAGCCAATGCAGCCCGTCGAGCCTGAGTGTTGGCTGTCAGCGCAGCAATATTTGATGTCACCGTCGTGCCTATGTTCTCTCCCATCACAAGAGCAATGCCTTGATAGATAGGCAACACACCTGTGGAGCACAGAATCATAGTGATAGCCATCACTGCAGCAGAACTCTGCACACACATGGTCAACACACCTCCAATAAGGAGAAATAATATTGTCGTGGAAAAACTTGCGGGGTCAAAACTAGCGAAAAAATCAAGCACTGGCTGATTATGTGCCAAGTCAAGGTCGATGCCTGCTTGACGCAATGTTCCTAAACCAAGGAACATGAATGAAATACCAAAGAGGAAATCACCTACTATCTTATGTTTCCTGCTATAAATAAGAATAATGGCCAAGAAAAATGCGGGCCAGACAAAATCTGTGATGTTGAACGAAAAACCTGCACTCATTATCCATGCTGTGAGCGTCGTTCCGATATTCGCTCCCATAATGACTGAGATGGCTTGCGCCAATGTCAGCAAACCTGCATTGACAAATGACACCGTCATTACCGTGGTGGCAGTTGAAGACTGCACAGCCGCTGTTATAAGTGCGCCTGTAAGAATGCCTGTGACACGATTTGTTGTCATCGTGCCCAACACGTGACGCAATTGCGGGCCGGCCATCTTCTGCAAACTGTCGCTCATGGATTTCATACCGAACATCAACAGAGCCAAGGCTCCTATGAGCCTCAAAAAGATCCAAATTACCATACAACTGTAATTGTTACTTGATTTTAATGCTTTTTAAACGGATTTGTAACATCTTTTACAAATATTGATGCAAAAATACTATAAAACCACGAAAGAGCAAGTTTGTTTACAGATTTTAACTAATAGCATGCTTCATTTTCTTAATTCTGCAGCATCAACAACTTCCATTTTTCATTTTATGCACCTGTCACGTCCATCTCAGCACGCTGTCTGGTGTAGGATGATGAACGTCACAATTTGATTATACAAACAAATTCGAACACCTGATTGCGCAACAAGCACAGCAGCATGAAAATATGAAGATGAGCAACAAAAGCAAGAGGCATAAAAGGAATGGCAAACTCATCTGAGCCTGTGTCCGATGAAATGTTGCCTCACATAACCAAAATAAAGAGCCACTCCTGCCACATTAACAGCAAAAGCCATCCAGAATGCTGCTGCGTAGCCTACAGAATGTATAGCCAATCCACCAAGCACCACTCCAAGTCCCATGCCTATGTCCCAGCATGTCAACTGTGATGAATTGGCCGTGCCCCTCTTGTTGTTTGGCGCAAGATTGATAAACATGGTCTGCATGCCTGGCCATATATGTCCATTGCCAAGACCTATGATGAGTGCCGCCCCATAGAATCCCACAGGATGCTTCACTGCGGCAAAAAGCAGATATCCAAACACACTCACCAAGATGCCATGGTTCACATTCTCCACCACCTTGCCCTGCCTGAGGGTTCTTGCGCCGACAAGCCGAGAGAGTATCAGTCCGCCACTCAACACGGCAAACCATGCTCCTGTGCCTGCTGTCATTCCCAACGCTTCTTTTCCATATATGGCAAGGTATGTGGCAAGCACACCATATGACAGCCCTATGCACACCATGACCAGTCCTTCGCTCCATCCTTCCACAAGGAAGAACCTGTCGAACGACATTGGAGACTTATTGGGCACTATTTCCTTATCGGGGAATTTCACACTTGCATTTATGCAAAATCCCAAGCCCGCCGCACACAGGGCAATGACAAACAATGTGTCATAATTGCCAACACAATCATACACCATCAGTCCTGCCGTTGGCGCAATGCTCGTGGCAAGATTGTTTGAAAGGCCGTAGTATCCTATGCCCTCTGCCCTGCGCGATGGCGCAAGCACATCAATGGCACTTGTGCTGTTTGCCACTGTGACAGAGCCCATGGGCGCTCCATGCAAAGTGCGCACAAGGGTGAAGAGTGTCATAGTGCCTGCTATCAAATAGCCTGCAAAGAAGGCAAAAAACAAGAAATAGCATGTGAGAAGCACCACTTTTCTCTTATAGCTGTCAACAAGATAGCCTGCCAACGGACGTGCCACGAGGGCCGTGAGCGTATAGCCAGAAAGCACAAAGCCAATAGTGTCTTTATCCGCGCTATAAGTGTCGCTCAAATACAGGGGTAGAAGCGGCGTCACTATCATGAAGGAGAAAAATATCATGAAATTAGCGAGCCATACCTTAACATAGTTTATGTTCCACAACTTTTCTTTTTGTTCCATAGTCGAATGTGCCATTACAATCTACACATATATAAATATGTATTCTCAGCAAATGTTATTGCCATTTGCATACGAAGTTCTTCACGAACGAGTTGATCAGCCCTTGCGCTCATAAAAAATCATAATTCACGCATGATGCATTGCATATGAGCAGAGCCGCATGATTTATGGTGCAAAGTTAGCAAATCGCATACAACAAAACAAAGAATACAGCATAATTCACTCAAGTTTTTTGTTTTCAGATAATAGGTATGAGCGCCTACTTAAAAAATTATAAAGAAAATCTTGCTGCTTCAAACTCTTTTGATTATTTTTGCACCAATTTAGGCCAACGCTAACAAATCACGAATTATTCATTATTAAAACTTATAAAGAATGGACACAGACAACCAAGGCATATATGATGCCAAATCATTAGGAAAAACAAAATTCATGGTGCTCGGCATCCAGCATCTCTTCGCCATGTTTGGCGCCACCATACTCGTGCCGCTCATCACAGGACTCGATGTGAGCGCCACATTGCTCTTTGCAGGAATAGGCACACTCATCTTTCATCTTCTCTCAAAGATGAAGGTACCTGCATTTCTTGGCTCAAGCTTTGCGTTTCTTGGCGGATACGCCTCTGTGAAGCAATTATGCGTGGCCCAAGGACTCACTGATGAAATGGCGCTGAACTACGCTTGTCTTGGTGTGGCAGCAGCGTCATTGCTGTATTTTGCCATGGCGTTCCTCCTCAAGATGTTCGGCACGGAGAAAGTCATGCGCTTTTTCCCGCCTGTAGTGACAGGCCCAATGGTCATTGCCATCGGACTCACGCTGTCAGGCTCAGCCATCAGCAACTGCCAGCAAAACTGGCTGCTGGCCATAGTGGCAATTGTCATTGTCATAAGTTCATCCATCTGGGGCAAAGGCATCATCAAAATAGTGCCAATCCTTCTTGGCGTGCTTGGTTCATACATATTGGCAGCAGCTCTCGGAGAAGTCGACTTCTCCAAACTTGACCAAGCAGCATGGATTGGCTTGCCAATAAATATGGACCGCACCGTGGTGGCAGTGGCTAAAGAGCCAAACATCGAACTCATCATCACATCTGTCATAGCCATCTTCCCCATCGCCTTCGCAACCATCATGGAACATATAGGCGACATGTGCGCCATACAGAGCACTGTGGGCAAAAACTTCATCAAAGAGCCAGGCTTGCACCGCACACTAAGCGGTGATGGCCTCGCCACGCTTCTCGCTTCACTCTTCGGCGCGCCAGCCAACACCACATACGGCGAGAACACTGGCGTGCTCAACCTTACCAAGGTATTTGACCCTGCCGTAATCCGTCTGGCAGCAGTCTTGGCCATCCTGCTCAGCTTCTGCCCTAAATTCGCATGCCTCATTGGTCTGATGCCTGCAGCAACCATCGGCGGTGTGAGCTTGATCCTCTACGGCATGATATCAGCTGTAGGAGTGAGAAACCTTGTTGAAACATCTGTCGACTTCTCTTCATCACGCAACGTCTTCGTGGCTGCACTCATCCTTGTCATATCCATAGGTGTGCAATATGGCACCAACGGAGGAGTGGAGATAGGGCCTGTCACTATATCAGGACTTGCACTCGCTGCACTTGTGGGCATATTCCTCAATGCCATCTTGCCTCCGCAGCTCGGGATGAAGGTGAAAAGCTTCAATGGGAAAGACAAGCCTCACCTCAAGAATCAGTGAAGGCAGCAACTAACTGTATAAACAATAATAACCACAAAGACACATCAACAATTCAAAATGAAAGTAATCAATCTCGGAAAAGAAAACTCTATCATCAACAAGTTCATGAGCCAGCTTCGTGACGTGAACATCCAGAATGACCGTATGCGCTTCCGTGAGAACATACGCCGCATCGGACACATCGAGGCATATGAGGCAAGCAAATACCTTTCCTACTCCACAAAGGAAGTGCAGACACCACTTGGCACCAGCAAGACAAACACATACGACGACGATGTGGTGATAGCTACCGTCTTCCGTGCTGGCCTTCCCCTCCACCAGGGTTTCCTTGATTTCTTTGACGAGGCAGGCAACTCATTTCTCTCAGCCTTCCGCTATTATACAGACAAGGAGTGCACGAAGATAGGCGTCAAGATTGAATATATGGCTTCACCATTGCTCGATGACAAAACCTTGCTCATAGTAGACCCTATGCTCGCCACAGGAGAGAGCATGGAACTGGCCTATCGGGCATTCATAACCAAAGGACATCCCAAAAAACTCATCCTTGCCTGCGTCATCGCCTCAGAAGCAGGCGTGAAACACCTCAAGCAAGTATTTCCCAAAGATGACGTCATTCTTTTCTGCGGCGCTATTGACCCCTCACTCAACGACCGAAAGTTCATAGTCCCCGGTCTTGGAGATGCTGGCGACCTCATGTATGGCACAAAGGAATAAGTCGAAATCGGTCATTAGATTTTAGGTCTTGTCAATGTCTGTTTCGAGCAGATTGCGACAGCCTGCGTTGAAGGCATAGCGGGCTATGTCGAAACACGAATGGAAGCAAGATGCTGAAAGAAACGCTTTCAAGAGTTGAAAAGAAACTATGATATCCCAACAATCTTTCTATTTCGGCATGATGACCAAATTGGAATAAACAGCCCAGCAAAGCTTCAGCTTGTCATACAAACAATAAAAAGCATCCCTCTTGCAAAACTTATCATTGCAAGAGGGATGCTTTTCATTGTTTATGTTGCATGCATGACGAGGCACGTCACCAGCTTGATCCTGCTCCGCCTCCACCAGTGCTGCCGCCTCCAAAGCTTCCGCCGCTGAAACCGCCACCACTGAAACCGCCACCACGACTGCTGCCTAAGATTGAACCTATGGTCATGCCAGTCAAGAGTGCTCCATCATCATCGTCATCTGCGCGTCGGTCCTCTTCCACCACTTTGCCGCAGTGAGAACATTGATACACGCTCTTTCTGTAATGACGTCCATTGACAATGTGTTCACGAGAAGAACGCAACACAAGTTTGCGCTTCTTGCACTGAGGGCACTTGCGCTTGCGGCGTGACAGAACGACCATCATCAAAATAGCCGCCCAAATAATCATGGCGATAACCAGACCGCCAATAAAGTCATATTCGTCTTCAGTCTCGTCTGGCTGCATAGAGCCGTCAAGCACGCCTGCCACGGCCTTGCACCCTTGCAACATGCCCCTGTCGCGGTCACCATTCTTAAAGGCTGGCACCATATAGCGCATCTGTATGCGTTTGCTCAGAGCGTCAGTCAGTGTGCCTTCTATACCATAGCCAGTGGTGAAGCGTATGTTATGCTGGTCTTCCACATACAGAACCAACAAGCCATTATCATTCTTTTTCTTGCCGATGCCCCATCGTCTGAACAAATCAACAGAGAAACTGAATGGATCAGCCTCACCTATTGATGGCAACATGACAACAGCTGCCTCAATGCCTGTGGAAGACTCAAGGCGCGAGAAAATGGCATTGATGCTATCATGCGTTGCAGCAGTGAGCAGCGATGCTGGGTCTGACACATATTCTCTGCTGTCTTGCAGACGCACATTAGGCACCGTTTCCACCTTGTAAGCCACTGTTTCGGAAGCCATAAGATGAAACGACATGAGCCATACTGCAATAACAGCCAAGATACATTTCTTAATATTCATGAACGATGCGTTTGTCCTATTGAACCAATATTCTTCAGGATATGCTTTACAAGTTGCTACCATCAAAACTGAACTTCAGGAGCTTTCTCGCTGCCAGCCTCAGCTTCAAAATATGTCTTCTTCTCAAAGCCAAACATTCCAGCGATGATGCTCTTTGGGAAACGGCGGATGCTCACATTATATTCCTTGGCTGCATCATTGAAATCCTTGCGCGCCACATTGATGCGGTTTTCTGTGCCCTCAAGCTGCGACTGCAGTTCAAGGAAATTCTCATTAGCCTTCAGTTCAGGATAGTTCTCTGCCACCATAAGCAGGCGTCCGAGTGCTGACGACACGCTGCCTTGAGCCGCCTGATACTGCTTCATCTGCTCTGGCGTGATGTTGGTTGGGTCAATCTTTACAGATGTTGCCTCACTGCGAGCTTTCACCACATCCTCCAGTGTGGTCTTCTCATGTGCAGCATATCCCTTAACGGTGTTGACCAGATTAGGTATGAGGTCCGCACGACGCTGATACTGTGTTTCCACATTAGCCCATTTGTTCTGCACATTCTCGTCCATGGAAACCATGCCGTTATACGCCCCTGCTCCCCATAGAGCAAGCAATGCCACAATAGCAAGAGGGATGATCCATCCCAGATTTTTCTTTACATTCATAACTTTACCTTAAAAATAAATATTGATAATCACATGCAAACATACAACAATATTTCAAGTTGAGCAACAATAAAGCTGAAAAAATCACATAAAGCAATATCGCAAGCAAGTGGTCGCAGACAATTTGCAAAAGAAGATGTTCATAATTTGTTTCAACAGCATGTGACCATTCATGTTCACAAAAGCTTATTTAAAAGATGTTTGACTATCTTTGTTATTTTTCCTTTACGTACAACCTCTTTGTCTAAAGCAATAATTCCATCTATATCCTTTTTCTTTAATAAAGGATAATAATCAAGTCTGTAATCAACGTCTTTCGTTATTTCATCTACAAACCCTGAAGCAACTTCTTCAGCAAAGAAATCCTTCACATCAGAATAAGGATAGCCATAAACCAACATTTGTATAATCTGACTATGCAACACATTACACATTTCGATTTTTGTAGTTCGAAGGGCTTTGGCGTATTTATATTTCTTGATAGCATCCAACTTTATATAATACTGAGACTTCAAATCAGAATACATATTTGGATTATAACGGGATGTACCACCGCCATATCGATAGAAATAAACATTTTCTTCTATAACTATATATTTTGAAATAGAAGGGAATATTCGCATATTCAGTATCAAATCTTCACCCATCTTAAAACCAGACGGTTTCAATTCAGGATTTTGAAACAATTCTTTTTTAAATATTTTTCCACATAAATTCACACTAAGAATATTCACTCCGAAGAATGAAATGAAATAATCATCAAAGAGTTCTGGTGTTGTAATTTCTTTATAAGTTTTTGTGTGGAAATATTTTGCAAATTTGTGTCTTCCCAACACTCTTGTCATACCACCTTCAACAACATCCGCATTTGTTTCTTCAGCATGTTTAACCATTATGTCTATGGCGTTGCCTGGAATCCAATCATCAGCATCCACAAAGCACAAATAATCACCATTAGCCTCTGATATTCCACGGAATCGTGAAATATCTACCCCCCCTGTTGTAGGTTATTCAGTACTCTGATTCTACTATCAATCTTTCCATACTCCTGTAATTTCAACAGCGTTCTGTCTTTAGATGCATCGTTAATCACAATTATTTCCAAATTAGAATATGTTTGTGACAATACACTTTTAAGACAAGAGCCTATACATTTCTCAGCATTATAACAGGGGATTACAACCGTTACTAATTTATCCATATTATAAATTTACTAAAGTTATGTAAGTAAAAAAACAAACAAGATTCAACTTAATTTTAAAACAAAAGGCTCTATCGTTTTATACCCCACAAAAATGAGTATCTTTATAATCGCCAAATAATAAAGATAAAAATTCAAAGCCAAAACAAAGATACAAAAGAAATCTCAAATATGCATGTTTTTTTGCAAAATAATTACGGCATCCATACAATTAAGCACTTTACAGGTGTTATGATACATATAAATAAACACTCCTGACAGATTAACACGCATATTTACACATGCAAATAGCTTTTGACACTCATAAGAAGCAAAAGAAGCGTTTCGTGTCATGATGACGAAACGCTTCTCAAATATCTACTACAATAAAGCCACTGCTTCGCAGCAACAGCCATATGTCTATGATCTGCTGATAATCTCTTTAACAAAACTCATGAACAGCGGATGCGGCTTGAGCACAGTGCTGGAATATTCAGGATGATACTGAACACCGATGTACCAGCTGTTATTTTCTGATTCAACAGCTTCCACCAGTCCGTTCTGCGGATTGAAGCCCACACAGCGCATGCCCTTGGCTTCAAAAGAACTGCGGAAGTCGTTATTGAACTCATAACGATGGCGATGACGCTCCACAATATCATCCACGCCATACGCTTCATGTATCTTGCTGCCAGGCAAGAGATGGCATTCATAACCACCAAGGCGCATGGTGCCGCCCATATTAGTGATATGCTTCTGCTCTTCCATGATGTCAATGACATTATTGGGCGTGTCAGCATCCATCTCGCGGCTATTGGCATCAGCAAGGCCAAGAACATTGCGCGCATACTCTATCACCATTATCTGCATGCCCAAACATATGCCAAATGTGGGCACATCATGTTCACGGCAATACTGAGCAGCTATTATTTTTCCCTCTATTCCCCTTGTGCCAAAGCCGGGGCATATGATGATGCCATCACAGGCATCGATGGCATCAGCCGCATTGTCTTTAGTGAGATGCTCACTGTTGATGAAGACGAAGGATGCGCGGCAGTCGTTATATGCAGCTGCATGCGAGAGCGACTCATGTATGGAGATGTAGGCATCTTGAAGGTCATACTTGCCCACAAGGCCGATGCGAAGCGTGCGCTGCGCACCATTGCGCTTATCAAGGAAATGATGCCACGACTTCAAGTCAGCAACAGATGATGACGGGTCAATGTCAAATTTGCGCAGGACAGCTGCGTCAAGCCCTTGCTCTTGCATCTTAACAGGCACCTCGTATATGCTTGGCAAGTCGGGGCTCTGCACCACGCATTGCTTTTCAACATTGCAGAACGACGACACTTTGTCCATGAGCGAGCGAGGCAGTTCATGTTCAGCACGAAGCACAAGGATGTCGGGCTGTATGCCAAGGCTCTGCAGATTGTTAACAGAATGCTGGGTAGGCTTTGTCTTCAGTTCGCCCGCAGCCGCTATGTATGGCACATATGTGAGATGGA
This sequence comes from uncultured Bacteroidaceae bacterium, assembly GCA_934293005.1. GTDB lineage: Bacteria > Bacteroidota > Bacteroidia > Bacteroidales > Bacteroidaceae > Minthosoma. The sequence goes on along the minus strand of CAKQYA010000005.1, from coordinate 48,972 downwards.
GGCACACGGTGTTCTCGGGCATTTCCCATCGCAGCTGACGAATAGACTCCAAGAAAGGAAGGCTCTCAATATCGCCAATGGTGCCGCCAATCTCTGTAATGATGAAATCATACTTGCCTGTATCGCCAAGAGCTCGCATGTTTTTCTTTATCTCATCCGTGATATGAGGTATCACCTGGATGGTGCGGCCAAGATAGCCTCCTTGTCGCTCACGCTCCATGACGTTCTGATATATGCGCCCTGTGGTGACATTATTAGCGCGAGTGGTCTGAATGCCCGTGAAGCGTTCATAATGTCCGAGGTCAAGATCTGTCTCCTGACCATCGATGGTCACATAGCATTCGCCATGCTCATAAGGATTGAGCGTGCCAGGATCAATGTTGATGTAGGGATCATACTTCTGGATGGTGATGCTGTAGCCGCGTGCTTGCAGCAACTTGCCGAGAGAGGCTGAGATAATGCCTTTGCCAAGGGAACTCACCACTCCTCCTGTAACAAAAATGTAGTTTGTTTTCATATGTATGTTTGTGTGTTTATGTGGACACCTCGATTAAACCAAAATCGGTCATTAGATTTCAAATCTTGTTAGTGTTTGTTTCGAGCAGGTTGCGACAGTTGCGTTGAAGGCATAGCAGGCTATGTCGAAACGCAAATGGAAGCAAGATGCCGAAAGAAACGCTGACAAGAGTTGAAAAGAAACAATAATGTCCTGATAATTTCCCTGTTTCGGTCTAATGACCGATTTGGGTTAAAGCCCCTGTGTATTATAAAGAAAACATCCTCACCCTTGCAAATTCGGGCGAGGACATTCATTCTGATGCGGGAACAGGTTCGTTCCCTCTCATCTCATCCCTCGGATTGACATCCTGCAGTTAGCATAGTGTTCGATTCCATGAGGGAGCGCTTCACGCAAATGTTTGTGATTTTATGTTTTATTTTGAATTTCAGCATATAACACCAATTATTAAAGATTTATGCAACCATTTGTTTCAAGCAAGTCGTTCAAAGATAATTTTAAATAATAAAAATATGGCATTCTCAATGAATGCTTATTGAACACTTGCTCATTTCAACATGCAAAGGTAAGCAATAATCAGTAAAAGCATGTTTATTATAAAAAAAAGGTTTTAACAACAATGCTTATAGTTTTAAATTAAAGCCATTCAATGCTATTGTATAACAATTTAAATATAAATACATGATAATACCAACAGATTATAATCTAAGCAAATATTTCGTCCAATCTGATGACCTATTTGGGTTTAAGAAAGGAACAAACTGTTTGGAATGATATTTCACAATCCGTTGTGGCAATTCATCACGATGATTATCCCACCCCAAAGATATATACAAGGCTGATGCAGCTGATGCTTATCCATAGCAGCACACCTTGGATAAGAGGGCGGAGACCAACGCTACGCAACGTTTCTCTGGTTAGCGACGCACCGATAAAGAAAAGCGAAAGCGTGATGAGATGCTTGGCAAGCTTGCTGACAGCACCACTCAACTCGCCTCCTATTGCTGCGGCACCATAGCCTATAAGCGAAGCGTTGCTTAATATATATGTATTGAAGATTATGGCCACAATAAACCAAATGATGAAACGTGGCACACAGCTATACCAAGGCTTCGACATTCCGCCCGACTCTGCAAGCGATCTGCGGAAGAAGAATGGTGTGACCAACGCCAACACCACTATCCACAAAGCTCGCGTAAGCTTGATGGTTGTGGCAACCTCAAGCGCACTCACTCCTTGACTGGCAACAAGTTCGGGATGCATCTGGTCGTATGCCGCACCTGCACCTACCACAGAAGATGTATCGTGGATAGCAATGGCTGCCCACATGCCAAACTGCTTCATCGTCATGCCTAAGGCATTGCCAATAGATGGAAACAAGAACAGAGCGATGCCATTTAGAACAAAAACCACGCCTAATGCCACCGACATGCTCTCTGCCTTAGCTTTGATTACTGGCCCAACAGCTGCTATTGCCGAACCGCCGCATATGGCTGTTCCTGAACTAAGCAAGTAGCTCGTCTGTGAATCTACATTCAGAATCTTTCGTCCAAAGAGCCAGCCCAGGGCAAGTGTCCCAAACACGCTGACCACAGTGAACAGCATACCTTCACTTCCCGATGCCAGCGCTTTGTCCACGTTCATTCCGAAACCTAATCCTATAACGGAATATTGCAGCAGTTTTTTAGACATGGTCTTATTAAACACAGGAAATGCCTTGCCTAAAAGCAGAGCAAAAGCTAAACCCAAAGCCAGCGCCACAGGCGATGACACCCAGTGTGCCGTCCATGCAAATTTGCCAAGACTAACAGCAAACACTTCTTCTGCAAATCCTAAAAACAACGACACTCCAATAATAGCCACAACAACAATGTAGCAAATCTCATTTCTCTTCATGTTAAATTCATCATTTTTCAGCACGGCACAATAATTAAAATAATTCGCAACGCCTAAGTAACACAAAAATGCTCAGCATCGCATCATATCAGGAAAAAAACACTTACCTCTGTGCCACAAGATAAAAGTGGGACGATACTCTGAATGACATAACAAAAGTACGAATAAAATATGAAACACGCACTCTTCCTTGGGAGTATTTTCATGATCACAGAGCAATATGACACTCTTTCAGCTAATGAAGCATGTTTAACCCAAATCGGTCATTAGATTTGGGTTAAACCTTGCGATAGAGATGCGCCACATAACTTATCGCCGTCAATACAATAAGACCATACATCTTTATTAGTTGCGCATGCCTTTAAAGTCAATCCGAAACACCATTAAAAAAGTATCTTAGGATACTTGGCCAAGTATCCTAAGATACTTTACGAAGTATCCTTACTATCCCTTTTTTGTCATGCAAGACAATAAGGCGACAACAAAGCAGGTAACAAACAAAAAAGCCTCCAACTGGCATTCATGAAGAAATGCCAATTGGAAGCTCAACTCTAATATGATAATAGAGCTGCATTATAAGCAGGAAGTGATGATACAAGCATTAAAATGCTGATATCTTTTATTCCCACTCGATAGTTGCTGGCGGCTTTGAGGAGATGTCGTAGCATACGCGGTTGACACCCTTAACCTTGTTGATTATTTCATTTGACACCTTGGCCATGAAATCGTATGGAAGATGCGCCCAGTCGGCAGTCATGGCATCGGTGCTTGTCACAGCACGAAGTGCCACAGGATGCTCGTATGTGCGCTCATCACCCATGACACCTACAGAACGTACTGTAGAAAGGAGCACTGTGCCAGCTTGCCATATCTGGTCATACAACGATACCTCTATCTCACCATTCTCCATATCGGCAGGCACTCCTGCAGCAAGCACACGGCGAGCCTCGTCGCCGCTGAGCTTGACCTTGTAGTCGCGCAGTCCGCGGATGTAAATGTCGTCTGCATCCTGAAGGATGCGAACTTTCTCTGGCGTGATGTCGCCAAGGATACGCACTGCAAGACCTGGGCCTGGGAAAGGATGGCGTGTGATGAGATGTTCGGGCATTCCCATCGAACGGCCCACACGACGCACCTCATCCTTAAAGAGCCACTTGAGAGGCTCGCACAACTGAAGATTCATCTCCTTGGGCAGTCCACCCACATTGTGATGACTCTTGATTACCTTGCCTGTGATGTTAAGGCTCTCGATGCGGTCAGGGTATATTGTGCCCTGAGCAAGCCATTTGGCACCTGTCTGCTTCTTAGCTTCAGCATTGAATACCTCCACAAAGTCGCGTCCAATAATCTTTCGTTTCTGTTCTGGGTCAGAGATGCCTGCAAGGTCGGCAAAAAACTTCTCAGAAGCATCAATGCCGATGACATTAAGACCAAGGCACTTGTAATCTTCCATCACATCATGAAACTCGTTCTTTCGAAGCATGCCATGATCGACAAAGATACATGTGAGATTCTTGCCAATGGCTTTGTTGAGAAGAACAGCAGCCACACTTGAGTCGACACCGCCTGATAGGCCAAGGATGACCTTGTCGTCACCAAGCTGCGACTTGAGTTCTGCCACAGTTGTCTCCACAAATGAATCAGCACTCCAATCCTGACGGCCGCCACAAATGTCAACGGCAAAATTTTTGAGCAGCTGAGTGCCCTGAACAGAATGGAAAGCCTCTGGATGGAACTGTACGCCCCATAGTTTCTCACCCTCTGCCTGATAAGCGGCAAACTGCACCTTATCGGTAGAAGCGATGCAGCGGTAATTGTCAGGCAGAGCCACAATGGTGTCGCCATGGCTCATCCACACCTGTGAGTGCTCGTCAAATCCTTTAAAGAGAGGATTGTCCTTCTCAAACCACTGTAGGTTAGCACGACCATACTCGCGAGTGCCAGCAGGTGCAACCTTGCCGCCGAAATTGTGAGCCATGTACTGCGCTCCATAGCATATGCCAAGGATTGGGTACTTGCCACGAATCTCGCTGAGGTCAACCTTGAAAGCCTCTGGGTCATAGACACTGAAAGGCGAGCCTGACAGGATGACTCCGATAACATCGGGGTCATTGTGCGGGAACTTGTTGTAAGGCAAGATCTCACAGAAAGTGTCGAGTTCGCGCAGACGGCGGCCTATAAGCTGCGTTGTCTGTGAACCGAAATCGAGAATAATGATTTTTTGTTGCATACTTATTATAATAATATAGTGTGTAAAGTGTTTCAAACTTATCCCAACAGCCAACAGCGCAATTGGCGCTATTATTATACATTATTATATATAGGCTATCTGAGAATGCTTATTATTACTGATACTCACTCCATGACTTGATGGCAAGGTCATCGACAGACATCGTACAGAAAGCATTGATGAAGGCACTTGCCAGACGAGCATTGGTGATTAGAGGTATATTGAGGTCTATTGCAGCACGACGTATCTTGTAACCGTTGCTCAGTTCACCAGAAGACAGATTCTTCGGAATGTTGACCACCATGTCTATCTGTTTGCTGTGAAGAAGGTCGATAGCCTGAGGCTTGCCATCCTCGCTTGGCCAGTAGACACGTGTATTGCTCACTCCATTCTGCTCAAGGAAGGCCGATGTGCCACCAGTGGCATAGATGCAGTAGCCTTTCTTTTGCAGCCATTGGGCAGCAGCCAGCATGTCCACTTTCTGCTTGGCATCGCCTGTTGAGAGAAGTATGCCCTTGTCTGTTGCAGGAATGCGGTAGCCTACACTCAACATTGATTTCAGAATTGCGCACGAAGTGTCGTCGCCTATGCATCCTACCTCACCTGTGGAAGCCATGTCTACACCAAGCACTGGGTCAGCCTTCTGCAAGCGGTTGAATGAGAACTGGCTTGCCTTGATGCCAACATAGTCGAGGTCGAAGAGGTTCTTGCCTGGTTTCTCCACATCAAGTCCGAGCATGACCTTGGTAGCAAGTTCGATGAAGTTTATCTTGAGCACTTTGCTGACAAACGGGAATGAACGCGAAGCTCTAAGATTGCACTCTATGACCTTGATGTCATTTTCGCGTGCAAGGAACTGGATATTGAATGGACCTGAGATATTGAGTTCACGAGCTATCTTACGGCTCACACGCTTGATGCGGCGCATGGTCTCAACATACAGTTTCTGCGGTGGGAACTGTATTGTGGCATCGCCCGAATGCACTCCAGCATACTCGATATGCTCAGATATTGCATATACAATTATCTCGCCATTGCGTGCCACAGCATCCATCTCCACCTCCTTGGCGTGCTGTATAAACTGGCTCACCACCACAGGATGCTTCTTCGACACGTTGGCCGCAAGACTGAGAAAACGCTCAAGTTCCTCCTGATTGCTGCACACATTCATGGCCGCTCCACTAAGCACATAGGATGGACGCACAAGCACAGGGAAACCAACCTTGTCGATAAACTTGTTGATGTCGTCCATTGACGTGAGAGCGCTCCACTCAGGCTGATCCACTCCAATGCGGTCAAGCATGGCAGAGAACTTGTCACGGTCTTCGGCATTGTCGATACTTGCAGCACTGGTGCCAAGGATATTCACACCTTCCGTATCAAGACGCAGAGCAAGATTGTTTGGTATCTGTCCGCCGGTAGAGACTATGACGCCATGCGGATTTTCCAATTCTATGATGTCGAGCACACGCTCGAAAGTGAGTTCATCAAAATAAAGGCGGTCACACATGTCATAATCGGTGCTGACTGTCTCCGGGTTGTAATTGATCATCACACTTCTGTAGCCCTGCTTGCGTATGGTCTGCAATGCTTGCACACCACACCAGTCGAACTCTACGCTGGAACCTATTCGATAGGCTCCGCTGCCAAGCACCACAATAGACTTGTGGTCGCCAACATACTGCACATCGTTTGATGTGCCGCTGTATGTGAGATACAGGTAATTGGTATGGGCAGGATATTCAGCAGCAAGAGTGTCAATCTGCTTGACAACAGGCATGACGTTCATCTTCTTGCGCAATGAGCGCACCGCCATAGAGCCATCCTCACTGCCCATCTTTGATTCAAGGCCGATGGCACGAGCAATCTGGAAATCTGAGAATCCTTGCACCTTAGCCTTACGGAGGAGGTCGGCAGGAAGGGTGTCAGCATTGTGCTTCGTGAGTTCATCAGAAGTGTCAACAATCTTCTTAAGCTTCTGGAGGAACCAACGGTCAATCTTTGTCAGCTCATGAATATGGTCAACGGTGTATCCCTGCTGCATGGCCTTTGATATGACGAATATGCGCTTATCTGTTGGCTCGCGAAGGGCTTTGTCTACATCTTCAATAACAAGTTCCTTGTTTCCGACAAAGCCATGCATGCCCTGCCCTATCATGCGAAGACCTTTCTGAATGACCTCCTCAAATGTGCGGCCAATAGCCATGACTTCACCTACCGACTTCATAGAACTGCCAAGTTCACGGTCTACACCATGGAACTTGCCGAGATCCCAACGCGGAATCTTGCACACCACATAATCAAGCGCAGGCTCAAAGAATGCGCTTGTGGTCTTGGTGACAGAATTCTTCAACTCGAAAAGGCCATAGCCAAGACCCAGCTTCGCTGCCACGAAAGCAAGCGGATAGCCTGTGGCCTTTGACGCAAGGGCCGATGAACGACTAAGACGAGCGTTGACCTCGATGACGCGATAATCCTCGCTCTCTGGGTCGTAGGCATACTGCACATTACACTCGCCCACTATGCCCACATGACGCACAATGCGGATTGCCAGTTCACGAAGTTTGTGGTAATCGCTGTTGGACAATGTCTGCGATGGGGCAATGACAATGCTTTCACCTGTATGTATGCCTAATGGATCGAAGTTTTCCATATTGCAGACAGTGATGCAGTTGTCGTAACAGTCGCGCACCACTTCATACTCAACCTCTTTCCATCCTCTTAAACTTTTCTCAACCAAAACCTGCGGAGAGAATGAGAAAGCCTTCTCAGCCAGGACATTGAGTTCGTCCTCTGTATCGCAGAATCCACTTCCAAGTCCGCCAAGAGCATAGGCCGCGCGTATGATTACAGGATAGCCAAGTTCCTTGGCAGCCCTGCGCGCATCTTCAATATTTTCCACAGCCTCGCTCTTAATGGTCTTAACGTCAATCTCATTGAGACGCTCCACAAAGAGCTCACGGTCTTCCGTGTCCATGATGGCACGCACAGGGGTGCCAAGCACCTCTACGCCATACTTCTCAAACACTCCGTCGCGGAAGAGGGAAACACCGCAATTGAGCGCTGTCTGTCCACCAAAAGAGAGAAGCACTCCATCAGGACGTTCTTTCTCTATCACACGTTCCACGAAATATGGAGTGACCGGCAAGAAATATATCTGGTCTGCCACACCCTCAGAAGTCTGCACTGTGGCAATGTTTGGATTGATGAGCACTGTATGTATGCCCTCTTCCTTCAAAGCTTTGAGAGCCTGAGAGCCCGAATAGTCAAACTCGCCAGCCTCGCCTATCTTTAGCGCTCCAGATCCAAGGAGCAGCACTTTCTTTATTTTGTCATTCATATAAGACTCTTCTTTTATGCCCTTAGCCTATTATCATCAGAATTCATCACTCTGTCATTCAGCTCAGGCAGTTACAACATTTTAACAAATTCATCGAAAAGAAACTCTGTGTCGGTCGGTCCACTGGCAGCTTCAGGATGGAACTGCACAGAGAACCAAGGCTTGCTCTTATGGCGAATGCCTTCGTTAGAACCGTCGTTCATGTTATAGAAGAGTGGTTCCCAATCGGAGCCGAGAGTGGCGTCATCCACAGCAAAGCCGTGATTCTGGCTTGTGATGAAGCATTTGTTAGAGCCAGCCATGCGCACAGGCTGGTTATGACTGCGATGTCCATACTTCAGTTTGTATGTCTTGGCGCCACCTGCTTTGGCAAGAAGCTGGTTTCCCATGCAGATGCCAAAGATGGGTTTATCGCTTAGAGTCATGGCGCGGCGCAGGTTGTCAACAGCCTCTCCGCACATGTCAGGGTCGCCAGGTCCATTGCTGATGAATATGCCATCGTATGGCATGGAAGTGTAATCGTAGTTCCATGGCACGCGTATTATCTCCACGCCGCGCTTGATGAGGCAACGGAGGATGTTGCTCTTAACGCCACAATCGACAAGCACTATAGTCTTATCAGCTCCTTCATTGTAGCGTATCACTTCGGAACAAGAGACCTTGTCAACATAATTGACAGAAGAATATGGCAATGATTCAACATTATCACCCATGCCCTCCATGACAATACGTCCCATCATCACGCCATGCTCACGCAGCACCTTTGTCAACTCGCGCGTGTCTATGCCAGTGATGCCTGGCACATGCTCACGCTTGAGCCATTCGGCAAGAGTCTCGTTAGCGTTCCAATGACTGCACTCCTCGCTGTAATCGCTCACGATGAGAGCTTCTGCATGGATCCGTTCGCTCTCCATAAAATCAGGCAATCCGTTGGAACCGAATGTAAAAGGAGGTACACCATAATTGCCTATAAGCGGGTAAGTCAGCGTCATGAGCTGACCGGCGTAAGACGGGTCTGTGAGGCTCTCGGGATAACCTGTCATGGCAGTGTTGAACACAACCTCTCCTGCCACAGGTTTCTCATAGCCGAAAGACAAGCCCTCAAAGCGGGTGCCGTCATCAAGAATCAATGTTGCTTTTCTCATTGCTATATTGTTTATTTTTGTTTGTATCGTTCGTGCCTTCACTATCATGCCACTTGTCAACTATGACCCAAAGACATGCATGTCACAGGATATCCTCACTCTCCACATAGTCGATGAATGCTTGGTTGACAAGCTTCACACCGCCAGGAGTGGGATAATCGCCGCTGAAATACCAGTCGCCCGCATGCTCGGGGCAAGCCTCATGAAGCCCGTCAAGAGTCTGGTACACTATCTGCACATCAGCCTTCACCGTGGCCGGTTTGAGCAGCTCGACCATCTTTTCTGATATCTCTTCATCCGTGAAAGGAGCATATATTTCTTTCACATAATTGACCATATGCTCTTTCGGCAGATTGAGTTGCTGCTTGCACTTTGCATAGACATTGGCCAAAACCGTCTGCAAGCCACGCGAACGAAGCAAAGCCACAGCTGCTTTGAAAGCTATGAACTGGTCCATGCTCGCCATGTCTATGCCATAGTAATCGGGGTATCTCACCTGAGGCGAGGAAGACACTATGACAATCTTCTTGGGATGCAAACGGTCAAGGATGCTGATAATGCTCTGTTTGAGCGTGGTGCCCCTCACTATGCTGTCGTCAATGATGACGAGATTATCCACGTATGGCTCCAGACTTCCATATGTTATGTCGTAAACGTGGGCCGCCAAATCATTGCGGCTATTGCCTTCGGATATGAAGGTGCGGAGTTTTATGTCTTTTATTGCCACCTTCTCACTTCTTATGCGCCGTGAAAGTATGGCATTCACAACTTCATGCCCAGCGCCAGAATGCACGGCCGCCTCAATTTCCTGAACCTTCAGCTGGTTCAGATAGTTGTCCAGCCCTTCCAGCATTCCATAGAAAGCCACCTCTGCCGTATTGGGGATGAATGAGAAGACGGTGTGGTCAACATCGAAATTGATGGCCTTAAGTATGGACGGGATGAGCAGCTTGCCCATCTGCTTCCTCTCATTATATATGTCAGCATCGCTTCCCCGGCTGAAATATATTCGTTCGAAAGAGCAGGCCCTGAGCTTGTATGGAATGTTGATCTGAGCCAAGCGCATATGGCCATTCCTGCTGACAAGCAAGGATTGGCCTGGCTGCAGCTCATGGATTGCATCAACAGGCACATCAAAAACTGTCTGTATCACAGGACGCTCGGAGGCCAGCACCATCACTTCATCATCCATATACCAGAAAGCGCTGCGTATGCCCCAAGGGTCGCGCAACGCAAAACTTTCTCCACTGCCTGTGATGCCGCACATGACATATCCGCCATCCCAATCCTTGCTCGCTTCCTGCAGCACATGGGACATATCCACGTTTTCTTCTATAGCATGAGTGATGTCAAGGCCTTTTTTGCCCTCATCAACATACATGTCGTAAAGATGCTCCACCTCACGGTCGAGACGATGGCCAAGCTGCTCCAATATAATATATGTGTCAGCGTAGCGGCGTGGATGCTGGCCCTCTGATGTAATCTTAGCAAACACTTCATCAACATTAGTGAGATTGAAATTGCCGCAGACAGCAAGGTTGCGAGCACGGTAATTGCTTCGCCTCAAAAACGGATGAACATAAGAAATGCCGCTTTTGCCTGTTGTGGAATACCTTAAATGGCCCATATAAAGCTCACCGGCAAAGGGCAAACAATTTTTTGCGTAGATTGCGTCAGAAAGATCAGCTTCTGACAAATCCTCAAACTGATTGTGAATGTTTTGGAATATTTCGGTTATGGCACCTGTGCCAAGAGCTCTCTCACGAAACATGTATTCCTCGCCAGAGGCGGCGTCCAACTTGACGCAAGCGATGCCAGCGCCTTCCTGTCCTCTATTATGCTGCTTCTCCATCAAGAGATACATCTTGTTGAGTCCATACATCCATGTACCATATTTCTGCTGGTAGTACTCCAGGGGCTTGAGCAATCGTACCATTGCCACGCCACATTCGTGCTTCAAAACCTCCATGTTTTTTGGGTTATATTCCTAATTCGATGCAAAGGTAGTAATTTTAAAAAACATAATGACATTAAATGATGAATATTTTACGACAGATGGTTGCAAAAAAACATAATTAAAAACAAAAAGAAATTCTATCATTATTTTTTAAATAAAAATGGTATGATTACATTTAATCCTTATTACCTCTATTTATCTTTCTAATTGCAGTTTTTTCAATTCTTTCCCTTTCATTTCGTAAGTTGAAGGTTGAATAAAAATAAATCATGTCACAAATATCCGCCTCTCATACTTATTATGTCAGTCAAAAGCAGTAATTTTGCACCAAATTTACATAATAAACAGTTTTTCATTATCAAAATGATTGTAAACATGAAGGATTACAAGCAAATTGGCATGTACGACGCATCTTATGAACATGATGCGTGTGGTGTGGGCATGGTTGTCAACATCCACGGAAACAAATCACATGAGTTGGTTGATTCCGCATTGAAAGTATTGGAGAACATGCGGCACCGCGGAGCTGAAGGTGCAGACAATAAAACAGGTGACGGTGCAGGCATCATGCTGCAGATACCACATGAGTTCATCTTGCTGCAAGGCATACCTGTGCCTGAAAAGGGCAAATATGGCACCGGCCTCGTCTTTCTGCCAAAAGACGAGACAAAACAATCGGAAATCCTCAGCATAATGATGGAGGAAATCGAAAAAGAAGGCCTGACGCTCATGCACCTTCGCAACGTGCCAACAAATCCAGACTGTTTGGGCAAGGATGCGCTCGACTCCGAACCTGACATAAAGCAGATTTTCATCACTTGCGCCAAGGATGATGACGTAGACACACTTGAACGCACATTATATATAGTAAGAAAAAAAATAGAGAAGCGTGTCAAGAACAACGACTTCTACATAGTGTCTCTATCAAGCAAGAACATCATATACAAAGGCATGCTCTCTTCCATGCAAGTGAGAGAATACTTTTGCGACCTCACCCATCCATACTTCACAAGCGGGCTTGCGCTGGTGCACTCACGATTCAGCACCAACACTTTCCCATCATGGAAACTTGCTCAGCCATTCCGTCTTTTAGCGCACAACGGCGAGATAAACACCATACGCGGCAACCGAGGGTGGATGGAAGCCAGGGAGAGCGTGCTCTCATCAGAAGCCATACCTGACATCAAGGCTATCCGCCCTATAATACAGCCCGACATGAGCGACAGCGCATCGCTCGACAACGCCCTTGAGTTTTTCGTGATGTCAGGCTTGAGCCTGCCTCATGCCATGAGCATGCTCGTTCCTGAATCGTTCAACGAGAAGAATCCAATCAGCGAAGACCTGAAGGCATTCTACGAGTATCACTCAATACTGATGGAGCCATGGGACGGCCCTGCAGCCTTGCTCTTCAGCGACGGACGTTATGCAGGCGGCATGCTCGACCGCAACGGTTTGCGTCCAGCTCGTTACCTCATCACAAACAACGACATGATGGTAGTGGCAAGCGAAGTGGGAGTGATGAGTTTCAACCCTGCCGACATAAAGGAAAAAGGAAGACTACAGCCAGGCAAAATCTTGATGATAGACACAGAGGAGGGCAAGATATACTATGATGGCGAACTGAAAGAGCAACTGGCTTCAGCTAAACCATACAGGCAATGGCTCTCGACAAACCGCATAGAGCTCCACAACCTGAAAAGCGGCCGCAAGGTAAGCAATGATATTGACGACTACGAATGCAAGCTGCGCGCCTTCGGATTCACTCGGGAAGATATCGAGCGAACACTCACTCCTATGGCAACCAATGGCGTTGAACCTATCGCATCAATGGGCAACGACACTCCTTTGGCCGTGCTAAGCGACAAGCCACAGCTGCTGTTCAACTACTTCCGCCAGCAATTCGCCCAGGTGACAAACCCTGCTATAGATCCTATACGCGAGGAACTGGTGATGTCGCTCACAGAATACATTGGAGCCGTCGGCATGAACATACTTTCGCCAAACGAAAGCCACTGCAAAATGGTGCGCCTTCCACATCCTGTGCTCAACAACACTCAACTCGACGTTCTGTGCAACATCCGCTATAAGGGATTCAACACGGTGAAACTGCCAATGGTTTTCGATTCGACAAAAGGAGCAAGTTCGCTCCTGCAGGCATTGAACGAACTGTGCAAGAAAGCAGAGGAGTCGGTAGACGAAGGTGTGAACTACATCATCCTCACCGACCGCGGCATCGACAAGACCCACGCCGCCATTCCTTCCCTCCTTGCTGTGAGCGCTGTACACCACCATCTCATATCTGTGCAGAAGCGTGTGCAGACGGCCCTTATCGTAGAGAGCGGCGAGATACGCGAAGTGATGCATGCAGCCCTGCTGCTCGGTTATGGAGCCAGTGCAATCAACCCATACATGGTATTCGCCATTCTAAACGACCTTGTGAAGAAGGGCAAACTACAACTCAACTACGAGACAGCTGAGAAGAACTACACCAAGGCCGTATGCAAAGGCTTGTTTAAGATAATGAGCAAAATGGGCATCTCAACCATACGCTCATACCGCGGAGCAAAAATATTTGAGGCTGTAGGTGTGGGCGAGGACCTTTTGAGAACTTACTTCGGCACTAACAAATCAACAATCGGAGGCATACGCCTTGAAGAAGTAGCCAAGGATGCCACACGCATGCATGATGCTGGCTATGAACTCAAAAGCACTGATGACATTCTTCCTCATATCGGCCAATTCTCATTCCGAAAAGACGGAGAGAAGCACGCATGGAACCCTGAGACAATCGCCACCCTGCAGCTTGCCACTCGCTTGGGAAGCTACAAGAAATTCAAGGAGTTCACAAAACTCGTGGACGAGAAGGAAAGCCCGATATTCCTTCGCGACTTCTTTGACCACAAACGCAACCCTATAGACATCAACAAGGTTGAGCCGGTGGAAAGCATCGTGAAGCATTTCGTCACAGGCGCAATGTCTTTTGGAGCCATCAGCAAAGAAGCCCACGAGGCACTTGCTCTCGCCATGAACAAGCTCGGAAGCCGAAGCAACACCGGTGAAGGAGGAGAAGACTCTGAGAGATTCACCACAACGTTCGACGGAATATCACTAAGCAGCAAAACCAAACAGATTGCATCAGGTCGCTTCGGAGTGACAGCTGAATATCTGGTAAATGCGGAAGAAATACAGATTAAGGTGGCACAAGGAGCTAAACCTGGCGAGGGCGGACAATTGCCTGGATACAAGGTCGACAATATCATCGCAAAGACAAGACACTCCATACCAGGCATCTCCCTCATCTCGCCTCCACCACATCACGACATCTACTCCATTGAGGACTTGGCGCAACTGATTTTCGACTTGAAAAACATAAATCCAGTTGCCAAGATAAGCGTGAAACTCGTTGCCGAAAGCGGTGTTGGCACTATTGCCGCTGGCGTGGCAAAGGCAAAAGCCGACCTTATAGTCATAAGCGGCGCTGAAGGTGGAACAGGAGCTTCACCTGCAAGCAGCATGAGATACGCCGGCATATCACCAGAGATAGGTCTGAGCGAAACACAGCAGACTCTTGTTCTGAATGGTCTTCGCGGACAAGTGCGCCTGCAAACCGACGGACAAATAAAGACAGGCAAAGACATTATCAACATGGCAATGCTTGGCGCTGACGAATTTGGATTCGGCACTACCGTGCTCATCGTGCTGGGATGTGTGATGATGCGCAAATGCCATGCCAACACATGTCCTGTAGGTGTGGCTACACAAGATGAAAAACTGCGCAAGCATTTCCGTGGCCATTACGAATATGTGGTCAACTACTTCACTTTCCTCGCACAAGAGGTAAGAGAGTATCTGGCCGAAATGGGATTCACAAAACTTGAGGATATCGTGGGCCGAACAGATCTGATAATCACTAAGAAGAGTGACACTGAGAAAAAATCACATTTGCTTGATTTCTCTAACATGCTTCACAAGATTGACAGCACTGCCGCTATACATGCAATCGAAGGCCACACTAACAAAATAGAAAATGTGAAAGACTTCAGCATCATAGAAGCTGCTAAAGATGCCATCACAGGAGAGAAAGTAGTGTCGCTCGAATACACAATAGCCAACACTGATCGCTCCGTCGGAGCAATGCTTGCAGGAGCTGTGGCTAAAGCACATGGACAGGCAGGACTGCCAGACGATAGCATCAACGTCAAGTTTATTGGCTCTGCAGGCCAAAGTTTTGGTGCTTTCCTTCCTAAAGGCGTCAGTTTCAAACTTGAAGGCGAAGCTAATGACTACCTTGGCAAAGGACTCTCTGGCGGACGCATCGCTGTGATGCCTCCTATGCGCTCCAACTTTGCTGCAGAAAAGAACACCATCGCAGGAAACACCTTATTATATGGTGCCACATCTGGCGAAGTGTATATAAATGGCACTGTAGGCGAACGTTTCGGAGTAAGAAATTCAGGAGCCACAGCTGTTGTAGAAGGCGTTGGCGACCATGCTTGCGAATACATGACAGGCGGACGTGTGGTCATTCTTGGAGAGACGGGACGCAACTTTGCCGCCGGAATGTCTGGAGGTGTGGCTTACGTTTGGGACAAGAACAAGAATTTCGACTTCTTCTGCAATATGGAAATGGTTGAGCTTTCACTTTTGGAAGACTCAAACAGCCGCAAGGAGCTGCATGAACTCATCAGACAACACTACCTCTACACCGGATCAAAATTGGCACGCACCATGCTTGACGAATGGAATCACTACGTTGAAGAGTTCATACAAGTGGTGCCTATCGAATACAAAAAGGTGCTCCAGGAAGAACAGATGAAGAAACTACAGCAGAAAATAGCAGAGGTTCAGAGAGATTATTAAAACAGCATTGTCTTTACATACAGATTGACAAACTGGTCATACAGGAGGCTACCATTATAAATGCCACATACTTTACGGCCACGCTTGTCATCAACTTCACAAAGACAAATATACTCACAAAATATAATATGGTGAAAAGGCTCACATCAACCTTCACACCTCAAAACACCACACAATGAAAGATCCAAGAGCTTTTTTGAAGATACCACGCCAGGAAGCTGGCTACCGCCCCATACACGACAGAATAGCCGACTTTGGCGAAGTGGAACAAACACTAAACAGCCATGAACGCAAACTGCAGGCATCACGCTGCATGGACTGCGGTGTGCCGTTTTGCCATTGGGCTTGTCCTCTCGGCAACAAACAGCCTGAATTTCAGTCGGCACTTGCTGAGGGTAATTGGGAAGACGCATACAAGATTCTTGTCAAGACAAACGATTTTCCTGAGTTCACAGGACGCATTTGCCCTGCTCTCTGCGAAAAGAGCTGTGTGCTCAAACTGACATTCGATGCACCGACTACCATCAGGGAAAACGAAGCATCCATCATAGAAGCAGCCTTCCGTGAAGGATATGTCAAGGTAAGAAAAATAGAACGCAACGGAAAGAAGGTCGCCGTGATTGGCGCAGGTCCATCTGGATTGGCCGCAGCAAATCAGCTGAACGGAATGGGTTACGAAGTGACAGTGTTCGACAAGAATGAAGCGCCAGGTGGATTACTCCGATTCGGCATCCCCAACTTCAAGCTGAACAAGTCGGTCATAGACCGACGCATAAAAGTGATGGAAGCCGAGGGCGTGATCTTTAAGATGAACAGCCATGTAGACGTCACAAAACTGCCGGATGGTTTTGACGCTTATTGCATATGCACAGGCACACCTACAGCAAGAAACCTGAATGTGCCAGGCAGAGAATTGAAAGGCGTGCACCTTGCGCTCGACATTCTCTCGCAGCAGAATCGTCTATTAGCAGGACAGTCGTTCCCGAAAGATGAACTCGTCAACGCAAAGGGAAAGCATGTGCTGGTCATTGGCGGCGGAGACACTGGTTCCGACTGCATCGGAACATGCAACAGGCAAGGAGCTGCCAGCGTGACACAGATTGAGATAATGCCCAAGCCACCAGTTGGCCACAATCCAGCCACACCTTGGCCACAATGGCCAATTGTGCTCAAGACCACATCAAGCCACGAAGAAGGCTGCAACCGACGTTGGTGCCTTACCACAAACAAGTTCGTCGGCAAGAACGGAAATGTCACAGGCGCCGAAGTTGAGGAAGTAGAATGGCTGCCTAATCCAGAAGGCGGACGTCCAATAATGAAGCCTACAGGCAAAGTGGAAACTATAAAGTGCGAACTCGTATTGCTTGCAATGGGATTTCTTAAACCAGAACAACCAGAGTTTCCTAAAAACGTGTTCGTCGCAGGCGATGCGGCTTCAGGAGCGTCTCTCGTGGTTCGTGCCATAGCAAGCGGACGAAAAGCCGCACAGGAAATAGACAAATTCTTGAACAAACACGAATAAAAGCCAATGATGGCCTTTGAATTACAAACACTATCTTAAACAAAACTCAACATCATGTGCGGAATAGCAGGAATATTTCAAATTAAAGAGCAGACAAGCGAACTGAGGAAAAAGGCCCTCAAGATGTCACAGAAAATAAGACACCGCGGACCAGACTGGAGCGGCATCTATGTTGGCAAGACAGCCATTCTCACCCATGAGCGCCTGTCTATCGTTGACCCCCAGAGCGGCGGCCAGCCTTTATACTCACCAGACAAGAAGCAGATTCTCGCTGTAAACGGTGAAATATACAACCATCGAGAAATCCGTGCCAAATACAAAGGCAAGTACGACTTTCAGACAGGCAGCGACTGCGAGGTAATCCTCGCCCTTTACCGTGACAAGGGCATTCGCTTTCTTGAAGACCTGAACGGCATATTCGCTTTTGCCCTATACGATGAGGACAAAGACGACTTTCTCATCGCACGCGACCCAATAGGAGTCATTCCATTATATATAGGAAAAGACAATGAAGGACATGTTTACGTGGCAAGCGAACTGAAAGCTCTCGAAGGCTTCTGCGACCGCTATGAACCATTCCTGCCTGGTCACTACTACTGGAGCCGAGAAGGCAAGATGACCAGATGGTACTCTCGCGACTGGATGTCATACGATGCCGTGAAAGACAACAAAGCATCCGTCAAGGACGTGCATGATGCCCTTGAGGCTGCGGTGCAACGCCAGCTAATGAGCGATGTCCCTTACGGCGTTCTCCTTAGCGGCGGTCTCGATTCGTCGGTCATCTCTGCTGTTGCCAAGAAGTATTCGGCAAAACGCATTGAAACAGGCAGCCAATCTGCCGCCTGGTGGCCACAGCTGCACAGTTTTGCTGTAGGACTTAAAGGAGCGCCCGACCTTGCCAAAGCAAAGGAAGTGGCCGACTACATAGGAACAGTGCACCATGAGATAAACTACACCGTGCAAGAAGGACTGGATGCCATACGCGATGTGATTTACTTCATAGAGACATACGATGTCACCACCGTCCGCGCATCCACTCCAATGTATCTGCTTGCACGAGTCATCAAGTCGATGGGCATTAAGATGGTGCTTAGCGGTGAGGGTGCAGATGAAGTCTTCGGTGGCTATCTTTATTTCCACAAAGCCCCGACTGCAAAAGATTTCCATGAAGAAACTGTAAGAAAACTCAGCAAATTGTATCTCTACGACTGCCTCAGAGCCAACAAGTCGCTCGCAGCCTGGGGTGTTGAAGGAAGAGTGCCATTCCTCGACAAGGAATTCCTTGATGTGGCTATGCGACTTGATCCAAAAGCTAAGATGTGCCCTGGCAACACCATAGAGAAAAAGATTGTCAGAGAGGCTTTCTCAGACATGCTACCTGAAAGTGTCGCTTGGAGGCAGAAAGAACAATTCAGCGATGGCGTCGGATATAGCTGGATTGACTCGCTCAAAACTATGACATCACAAGCCGTGAGCGATGAGCAGATGGCCCATGCTGCGGAGCGTTTCCCTATCAATCCGCCAATGAACAAGGAAGAATATTTCTATCGTTCTATCTTTGAAGAGCATTTCCCAAGCAAGAGCGCAGCTCTCAGCGTGCCAAGCGTGCCGAGCGTAGCATGCTCTACAGCGGAGGCTCTGGCATGGGACGCTTCCTTCAAAAACCAGAATGACCCAAGCGGAAGGGCTGTCAAAGGTGTTCATGAGAATGCCTACTGATATTATCTTACGGATTAAAACCAAATCATTTTATTTGGTTTTAATCCGTAGGTTTTTTATTTATTACATTTACAATTTCGTATAATAAGATAAAAAACTATAGTTTATTCATCAAACATTTGTCTATTTTATCAAAATGCTATAACTTTGCATCAAAATTAAAACAAATTGATAGTTAAATCAAATATAACAACTCAATATGTCAAAGTTTATAAAGTTTACCAAGATGCATGGCCTTGGAAATGACTATATATATGTCAACACCATGGAATATCCGATATGCAATCCATCAGAGAAATCAATTGCCTGGAGCAGATACCACACAGGCATCGGATCTGACGGTCTTGTACTCATCGGTCCGAGCTCAAAGGCAGACTTTTCAATGCGCATATTCAACGCTGACGGTTCTGAAGCGATGATGTGCGGCAATGCAAGCAGATGCATTGGGAAATATGTATACGACAATCATCTGACAGAAAAGAAAGAGCTGACACTCGAGACACTTTCTGGCATCAAGGCCATAAGCCTCCAGACTGAGGATGGCAAGGTGACAAGCGCAACTGTAGATATGGGGCAGCCATTGCTTGCCAACACTGAGCAGGTTGCAACGGCCACAGGCTCACTTGAAGGCAAAACTCTATTTACACCCATAGGCAATTATGAAGCCACATACGTCTGCATGGGCAACCCTCACGCTGTAATCTTCACAGATGACATATATAGTGTGAATCTCGAACAGATAGGCCCATTGTTGGAGAACCATCCTTTATTCCCGAAGAAGGCAAACATTGAATTTGCGCAGATCCTCCAAAACGGCAACATAAGGATGCGTGTATGGGAAAGGGGGTCAGGGATCACCCAGGCATGCGGCACAGGAGCTTGCGCTACAGCCGTAGCCACCATACTTAAAAAACACAACAAACGAAGGCTGCACATCATAATGGACGGAGGAACGCTCGACATAGAGTGGAAAGAGACAGACAATCATGTCTATATGAAAGGGCCTGCCGTGAAAGTGTTTGATGGAGAGATCGAGGATTATTGAACTCCACACATAGCATACAAGCTGATTTTCTGACAGTGACACAAATAAATTATAACAGAACAACAAACAAAGCCACAACACACACACAAATTTCACAACATTTTTCACATAACCCTTAACACACTATAGAACAATGGCATTAGTTAATGAACACTTTCTGAAACTTCCGAACAATTATTTGTTCTCTGACATAGCAAAGAAAGTCAACTCCTTCAAGGTGGTTCATCCACACGCAAACATCATAAGCCTTGGAATAGGCGATGTGACACAACCACTACCCCAAGCATCTATCGAAGCTATGCATAAAGCTGTAGATGAGATGGGCAACATCAACACATTCCGAGGCTATGGGCCAGAACATGGCTACGATTTTCTCATTGAAGCCATCATCAAGAACGATTATCAGCCACGCGGAGTGCAACTGTCGCCTTCGGAGGTATTCATAAGCGATGGAGCCAAAAGCGACTGTGGCAACATTGGTGACATACTGCGCCACGACAACAGCATCGGCGTGACAGACCCTATCTACCCTGTATATATCGACAGCAATGTGATGTGCGGACGCGCAGGAGAACTTGTTGATGGTAAATGGAACAACGTCACATACATTCCATGCACAAAAGAAAACGACTTTGTGCCGCAGATTCCAGACAGGCGCATCGACATCATGTATCTATGCTACCCCAACAACCCTACAGGACTGACACTCACTAAGGCAGAACTGAAGAAATGGGTTAATTACGCTCTGAAGAACGACACTCTGATTCTTTTTGACGCAGCGTATGAGGCATACATACAAGACCCTGAAATACCGCATTCCATATACGAGATAAGAGGAGCAAAGAAATGCGCAATAGAATTCAGAAGTTTCTCTAAAACAGCTGGTTTCACAGGAGTGAGATGCGGATACACAGTAGTGCCTAAAGAACTCACAGCTGGAACGCTTAAAGGCGAACGGATATCGTTAAACGCTTTATGGAACCGACGTCAATGCACAAAATTCAACGGCACAAGCTACATCACCCAACGAGGCGCTGAGGCAATCTACACTCCTGAAGGCAAGCAGCAAGTGAAGGCTACCATAGATTACTATATGGAAAACGCCCGCATGATGAAGGAAGGTTTCGAGAAAGTAGGCATCACAGTATTTGGCGGTGTAAACGCTCCTTACCTATGGCTAAAGACACCAGATGGAATGACATCATGGAAATTTTTTGAAGAAATGCTGTACGAAGCACATGTGGTTGGCACACCAGGCGTGGGATTCGGTCCAAGCGGAGAGGGTTACATACGACTGACAGCCTTTGGCAACAGAGACAACTGCAAAGAAGCCATGCAGCGAATAAGGCGATGGATGATATAGAGTGCAGCACACTGCAAAGATATAAGAAACATATATGTTATATAGAAAGAAAATAGCGCAACTAACACAAACACAAAATAAAACACTATTAGCAACATTCAAAAGAAAGGACAAAAAGATGAGAAGACTAACTAAAGCATCGGCAATGCTGATGAGTGCAGCCCTTTTTGGTTCTGCAAGCGCAATAGCGCAAGATGAAGTAGAGGCAAGCGTAGGAGCCGACCTTGTAAGCGGTTACGAATGGCGTGGCCAAGACCTGGGCGGATTCAGTGTACAGCCTTCGATCACTGTAGGTTACAAGGGACTGTCGCTCGGTGCATGGGGAAGCGTTGGACTTGACAAGGAAGACAACAAGGAGTTTGACCTTACCCTCGGATACTCCACAGGCGGCTTCAGTGCATCTGTCACAGACTATTGGTCACTTCCTTATCAAGCAGAAGACAAGTATTTCCAGTATGAGGCTCACAAAACCATCCATGTCTTTGAAGCTCAGGTTGGCTACGACTTCGGACCTGTAGCTGTCAACTGGTACACCAACTTTGCTGGCGCTGATGGCGTGAATGATGATGGTGACAGGGCTTACTCATCATACATCAACATAGCTGCGCCGTTCAAGCTTGGCGGTCTCGATTGGAAAGCAGAAATAGGCGCAACACCATGGGCCACATCTTTCTATGCTGACGCCAACGGATTTGCAGTATGCAATTTCGGTGTGACAGCATCAAAGGACATCAAGGTGACAGACAGTTTCACATTGCCTGCATTTGCTAAACTATCTTTCAATCCTGCAAGCGAAAGCACATATTTCGTTTTTGGCCTATCGTTTTAAACGTTAAGCCTCAAATGAACATCCACAACACAAACAACACATGAAATGACGCTGCCATATCTAAAAAATAGCATATACAAACACATAGACTTTCAGACACAAACAACAGAATACAAAGCGAGGCAACGTCAACATTATTACAAAGACAAAATAAAACATTCAGACACAAAATGAAAAAGATTGAAGCGATTATTCGTAAGACCAAATTCGAGGATGTCAAAGAAGCATTGCTCGAAGCTGACATCGAATGGTTCTCGTATTATGATGTCAGAGGCATAGGCAAAGCACGCCAAGGCCGCATTTATCGTGGCGTGATCTACGACACGAGTTCAATCGAAAGAACACTCGTATCTATTGTGGTTCGTGACAAGAATGTCGAGAAGACTGTGCAAGCTTTACAGCGCGCAGCATATACTGGCGAAATAGGCGATGGACGTATCTTTGTGATACCAATCCAAGACGCAATCCGCATCCGCACAGGAGAGAGAGGCGATATAGCCTTATATAATGCAGAACAGGAGAAATGACACATGTCATCTTGTTCATATGGATGGAAAAACATACTATTCACACAGGAACAAGACGTACAGCATAATAACTCTCACAACATCTTCAAACACATTATAAAACATTATGACTACCACTATATTTAGAGGCACGAAAAAATCATGCCTCAGGTTAGCTTTTACCTTATTATTTCTCGTTCCCACAACCCTTTGGGCACAAGACGCCCCAGCAGCAGAGGCAAGTGTAAGTTCTGATGCCATCAGCAGTCTGTCAACAGGCATCAACACTGTATGGATGTTATTGGCAGCAATGCTCGTGTTTTTCATGCAGCCTGGCTTCGCTCTTGTAGAAGCAGGATTCACACGTTCGAAGAACACTGCCAATATCCTGATGAAAAACTTTGTTGATTTCATCTTTGGATCATTGTTATTTTGGATTATCGGATTCGGTCTGATGTTTGGCACAGGCGGATTTGTTGGCGCGCCACATTTCTTTGACATCGACGCAATGGCAAAAATCATTGACAACGGACTGCCTATCGAAGGGTTCCTCATCTTCCAGACAGTTTTCTGCGCCACTTCTGCCACAATCGTATCAGGTGCCATGGCTGAACGCACAAAGTTTTCCATGTACCTCGTATACACAATCTTCATAAGCGTGCTCATCTATCCAATATCAGGCCACTGGACATGGGGCGGTGGTTGGCTGATGAATGGCGAAGAAGGCTCATTCATGATGAACACATTCGGAACCACATTCCACGACTTTGCAGGCTCGACCGTTGTTCACTCTGTCGGTGGATGGATTGCACTTGTAGGAGCTGCCATTCTTGGTCCACGTATCGGCAAATATGGCAAAGATGGCAAATCAAAGGCCATCCCTGGACACAACCTCACCATTGCGGCTCTTGGCGTATTCGTGCTTTGGTTCGGATGGTTCGGATTCAACCCTGGTTCACAGTTGGCCGCATCAACAGCAGATGACCAGACAGCTATCTCTCACGTATTCCTCACAACCAACCTTGCGGCTTGCGCTGGCGGTTTTGCTTCTCTTGCAACAAGCTGGATCAAATATAGCAAGCCATCACTTTCGCTCACGCTCAACGGCATTCTCGCAGGTCTTGTTGGTGTGACAGCAGGTTGCGACATCGTTTCCCCTGCAGGTTCTGTGTTCATAGGCCTTATCTGCGGCGTAGTGATGATATTCGCTGTAGACTTCATTGACCACGTGCTTAAGATAGACGACCCTGTGGGTGCATCATCGGTACACGGTGTGTGCGGTTTTCTCGGAACAATACTCACTGGTCTGTTTGCCACTGAAGAAGGCTGGTTCTACTGCGGCAACGCCAACTTCTTCCTTGCACAGCTCTTTGGTGCTGTAGTGGTAGGTGCATGGGCTGCCATCATGGGCTACATCGTCTTCAAGGGCATTGACAAAATCCACGGCCTCCGTGTGCCAAGACGAATTGAGGAAGAGGGTCTCGACATCTACGAACATGGAGAGTCGGCCTATAACTGACACGACAACGCTTTTCATTCTTAAAACAACTTATCAGAACGGCAGAATCAGGAACGTGCATGCCTTACGACAACACTCATTCCTGCTGAAAAAGAGTCCTGTTCTTCCCTGGTTCTGCATTTCAGATAAATGCATTTATTGAAAACTACACAACAAACACTAAATAATAAACAAACAAATTACAGCTCAGATTATGTCAAAATTAAGATTCAGAGTGGTAGAAACCGCATTCAAGAAGAAGGCAATGCCTGTTGACATTCCTGCAGAAAGGCCAAGTGAATATTTCGCAAAGTATGTATTCAACAAAGAGAAGATGTTCAAGTATCTTCCAAGCAAAGTGTACAGAAAGCTTGTTGATGTGATGGACAATGGCGCGTCGCTCGACAGAAGCATAGCAGACGAAGTAGCTGCTGGCATGAAGAGATGGGCCACAGAATTAGGCGTGACACACTATACACACTGGTTCCAGCCCCTAACAGAAGGCACAGCCGAGAAACATGACGCTTTTGTAGAGCATGACGGCAAGGGTGGTATGATGGAAGAGTTCTCTGGCAAATTGCTCGTACAGCAGGAGCCTGACGCATCCAGCTTCCCTAACGGAGGCATCCGCAACACTTTCGAGGCAAGAGGTTACAGCGCATGGGATCCTTCATCACCAGTTTTTGTTGTTGACGACACTCTCTGCATCCCTACAGTCTTCATAGCATACACAGGTGAATCGCTCGATTACAAGGCTCCTCTTCTCAAGGCTCTCAGCGCAGTGAACAAAGCTGCTGTAGATGTGTGCCACTATTTCAATCCTGATGTCAAGAAGGTAATGGCATACCTTGGTTGGGAACAAGAATATTTCCTCGTAGACGAAGGGCTCTACGCAGCACGACCAGACCTGCTTCTTACAGGACGCACTCTGATGGGACACGAGGCAAGCAAGAACCAACAGCTCGAAGACCACTATTTCGCGCACATTCCATCACGTGTGGCTGCATTCATGAAGGACCTTGAGATTCAGGCCCTCCAACTTGGAATACCTGTAAAGACAAGACACAACGAAGTGGCGCCAAACCAGTTTGAGCTGGCTCCAATATTTGAAGAATGCAACCTCGCCGTAGACCACAACATGCTCATCATGGACCTCATGCGTCGCGTGGCACGCAACCACGGATTCAGAGTTCTCCTTCATGAAAAGCCATTTAAGGGCATCAACGGATCTGGCAAGCACAACAACTGGTCGCTCGGCACTGACACAGGCATCCTTCTCCACGCTCCAGGCAAGACTTCTGAAGACAATTTGCGCTTCGTAACATTCATCGTAAACACCTTGATGGCTGTGTACAAGCACAACGGACTTCTAAAGGCATCCATCATGAGCGCAACCAATGCTCACCGTCTTGGAGCCAACGAGGCACCTCCAGCAATCATATCTTCATTCCTTGGCTCACAACTCTCTGAAGTTCTCGACCATCTTGAGAATAGCACAGACGATGACCTTGAGACCCTCAGCGGCAAGCATGGAATGAAACTTGACATTCCTCAGATTCCAGAGCTTCTCATCGACAACACAGACCGCAACCGCACATCTCCATTCGCCTTCACAGGAAACCGTTTCGAGTTCCGTGCCGTAGGTTCTGAAGCCAACTGCGCCAGTGCCATGATTGCGCTTAACACAGCTGTGGCCGAACAACTCATTGAGTTCAAGAAAGAGGTTGACGCTCTCATCGCAGGTGGCGAGAAACAGACTACAGCCATAATCAAAGTGGTCCGCAAATACATCAAAGAATGCAAGCCAATCCGCTTTGACGGCAACGGCTACAGCGAAGAATGGAAAGCTGAAGCTGCAAAACGAGGACTCGACTGCGAAACAAGCTGCCCTGTAATCTTCGACAACTACCTCAAAGACGACAGTGTCAAGATGTTTGAGTC
This sequence comes from uncultured Bacteroidaceae bacterium, assembly GCA_934293005.1. Taxonomy (GTDB): domain Bacteria; phylum Bacteroidota; class Bacteroidia; order Bacteroidales; family Bacteroidaceae; genus Minthosoma. Next base: position 22,604 of record CAKQYA010000005.1, on the reverse strand, counting down.
GACAGGTGTGATGACAAAGAAAGAGCTTGAGGCACGCAATGAAGTGAAGTGGGAGACATACACCAAGAAGATACAGATTGAAGCACGTGTGCTCGGTGATTTGTCTATGAACCACATCATACCTGTGGCAACAGAATATCAAAGCAAGCTCATCGACAATGTGTTCAAGATGCGCCAACTCTTCCCTGCTGACAAAGTAGACGAACTCACTTCGGAAAACAGCAAGCTTATCGAAGAAATATCTCAGCGCACCATTTTCATTGCCCACCACGTAAAAGACATGGTCGAAGCACGCAAGGTGGCCAACAAAATAGAGAATGAACGCGAGAAAGCTGTAGCGTATCACGACACCATAGCTCCTATGCTTGAGGAGATACGCTACCACATCGACAAGCTCGAACTCATAGTCGACAATGAGATGTGGACTCTGCCAAAATACAGAGAACTCTTATTCATAAGATAATACTGTTTATTAGATAGTGTGTAAGGGGGAAGTTGAAAATTGAAGCGTGAAAGAAAGGAATGCAGAATGAGGCATTGTAAACATATTGCAGCCATTACAATATCCTCAACTATCTTTCCGCTTCATTTTCAACTTCCATTTATTGTTTGAAGACATATTCCACATATCTAACACGTCACATTGCAATATGATATCTGGCAAAGAAAAAAAGCGCTCGTTAATGCACTTTTTCATTTCTCACACGCAAGAAAACAAAGAATATAATTAACTTTGCCGGCACAATTCAACACATTCACATATATGGAAAAGATTCAATTAGACGAACTCGACAGACAAATTCTGCGCATGATTTCAGAAAATGCCCGCATTCCTTTTCTTGAAGTGGCACGAGCATGCAATGTCTCTGGTGCAGCCATACACCAACGCGTGCAACGTCTCACCTCTCTCGGCATACTCATGGGCACAGGTTACTATATCGATCCATCAAAGATTGGTTATGAGACATGCGCATACATTGGACTCAACCTCAAAGATCCTGAAAACTTCAGCCATGCAATGCAGGAGGTGCAGAAAATCCCAGAAGTGGTTGAATGCCATTACACATCTGGACCATACGACCTTTTTGTAAAGATATACGCTCGCAACAACCGTCATCTTCTCGACATCATCCACAACAAGCTGCAACCTTTAGGACTGGCGCATACAGAAACAATCATATCTTTCATGGAGACACGCCAAAAGCAAGTGCCTGTGCCTGGCGACAACACTAAATAATTAGCGTCCCGTCTTCAAAATGACTTAAACATCTTCTTCAAGAACGTTTGTGTAAATATAGATTCTCGCTTCCGTGTATGCAAAGTCAGTTAAAGTCACAATGTGACACCCATAAAAAAGTATTATATGATACTTGGCCAAGTATCACGTAATACTTTGCAAAGCATCCTTACTCTTATTTGACGTTTTTTCAATGACCTATTTATAGAATGGAAAGACTTTGGTCCAAACGGTGACAAGAATTGAAAAGAATAAACACGATTTTATAATGACCGATTTGGGATAAACATATAATATCAGGCAACAAAAAGAAGGTTATTCCAATTGGAACAACCCTCTTAAAATATTTGACTTTAATAATGCTTCAAAATAGCGAAATGCCATCATTACGCACAATTGACAGATGCTGCATAACAGCCAGTCACACACCAACAGGCACGTCATCACTGTTCAAGGTATAATATGCCTCCTGTGGCAGGATAAAGAGTCAATTTAGTGTCAGCTCCTTTATTGAAAAGCGTAGGACTGAGAACATCAACCGTTCCCATCTGCGCGAAAGGCAACTCTTTGTCGTAGATAGATGCAGCCAATGACTCTATCTTCACCCGAGCCATGCTTGGCATATTATAGACAAGTCCTGTGATTTTACGTTTTGCCTTTGCCTCTTCTGTAGGAAGGCTCACCGTGTGAAGGTCTTTCACCGTCAAATAATATGGTTCTCCAGCCAAATCATCCGCATCGACGAATCCAAGCTTTTGCGAGAATCGGAAAAAGATGTTGCGGTCGATATCAGTTTCGGGCACAAAGGTGTATGAACGTGACACCCATACAGTGTCGGCATAGCCTGCGAAAAGCTGAGTGAGAGCTTGTTCCTGCAAGTCAAGTTCGTCAAGCACAATCTTCAGAGATGCTCCATCCTTTGGCATCGACTCCACTTGTCCACGTTTGATTGCGTTCTTGCTCTCACGTATATCAAGTATCTCTTGAGCTGTGAGTTCTGCCCTCTTCGAAATGGACGTTGAAGCAAGTATGTCTTCTGTCAGATATTGGCGCGACTCAAGCCTGTTGCTGGTAGCAGCAGGAAGAACTGTTTTATCATTCTCAGCAGCAACAGATGTATTGACAGCAAGAAGTGTGCCGCTCTCAGAGAGCTGCGCCATAGGAGCCACCGTCTTGTCTTTCATCTTGACGGTAAAAGCTTTTGTAGTGTCAGGCACGCCTTCCTGCGAAACTCTCATGCCTGTTACTTGCCAACGGCACGACTGCTCTGCAGGAACATTGCTGATATGCAAGTATCTTTCTGCATATTTCGCATATTCACCAGGCGTGTAAACAATCTTTATGGCTGTGACGTCTATGCGCAATTGTGTCTTCGGCAACATATAGTTCACCCCATGAGCCACCACGCCTGGGGTAAATTCAGTAACTTGTGTTTGAGCCATGAGAGCAGATGTCATCACAGCTGATATAATAGTCAATAATTTCTTTTTCATTGTTTTATCATTAATAACAAGTCGAAATAGGTTTTTCCAATGGTTCTCTGCCCTTTCTTAGCGACATAAACGCTTGAGGCAAATAATTCACGATGTCACTCGCCAAGAGACCTTCGTAGCCAAGTTTCTCTGCAGCAAGGTCGCCCGCAAGTCCATGCAGATACACGCCCAACTTTACAGCCGCCTCGTGCGGATAGCTTTGGGCAAGCAGCGAAAGTATCACACCTGTGAGCACATCGCCTGCACCAGCCGTAGCCATGCCTGGATTGCCCGTAGGATTGAAGTACACTCTTCCTTCAGGCGTCACCACAGCAGAAAAAGCACCTTTAATGACAATATATAACTGCTGGCGCATGGCAAGATCACGCGTACGCTCCAATTCATCGTACGAGTTGCGTGTAGAACTGATGAGTCCGAAAAGTTCCTTTTTATGGGGCGTGAGAATAGTGCGTCGTGGCAACTGGCATATCCACCCTCTGTGAGAGCCCAATATATTGAGCGCATCCGCATCGACCACAGCAGGACACTTTGCCATTCGCACCTGTTCGATGAATGCCTGTACGGTATAAGCAGATGTGCCTATTCCGGGTCCTATGGCCATGGCATCATATTCGCTGTTGTCGAACGATTGACTGAAGCAGTCAGAGTCGACATCAATATCTAAAATGGCCTCTGGTATTGATGTTTGAAGCACCTGCACGTTACATTCAGGTGTCCGGACAGTAAGTTTACCAGCTCCGCCTCTCATGCATGCCCTTGCGCTTAGTATGGCTGCTCCTGCCATGCCTTTTTTCCCTGCTATGAGAAGAGCATGTCCTGCCGTGCCTTTATGCATGAATCTTGACCGCTTTGCCAATAGCCTGCTGATGTCGTCTTCCTCTGTCAGAGAATATGGAGTTTTCATCTCGTCCGACACCGGAATCTTGATGCCGATATCAAGCACTTTCCAATCGCCTACATACTGTTCATGCTCTGGGAAGAAGAATGCCAGTTTGGGAAACTGGAAAGTATAGGTCACATCGGCACGAATGATATGGTTCATGACATTGTACGTGTTGTCCTCTGTCATGAGCCCTGAAGGCACATCAATAGAAACCACTGTTGCTGGCGAAGCATTGATATACTTCACAACAGAAGCGAATCCGCCATTGAGGGGGCGCGTCAATCCTGTGCCAAAGAGTCCGTCCACGACAATGTCATCCTCTGTGAGCGTTGGTGGCGTGAACTGCGAGAGCACCTCCACGATTTCAAGAGCCTTGCCGTTAACACCGGCATCATCATCTGCATGCAATTTGTTTTTAAGTTCAAGAAGCCTCGTTTTGTTGATTTCGCAATCTGGCGAAAGAGTGCCTGAGATATTAAAAAGATACACGTTGACATTATGTCCTGCTTGATAGAGCATACGGGCCACAGCAAGGGCGTCGCCGCCATTGTTGCCAGGCCCTGCAAAGACTTTCACATTGTCGCATGCAGCCCACCGCAAGTGAATCATGTTGGCCACAGACTCTGCCGCACGCTCCATGAGGTCAACCGATCTGATAGACTCCTGTTCAATTGTAAAGGCATCAGCCATCTTCAACTGCGCCGCCGTAAATATTTTCATATTGCACGAGATTTAAGATGTCATCTGTTCTATTTTTATGCAAAAGTAATGAATAGATACCAAAAAAACCATAAAAATCCGATATTTAGCATCAATATAAGTGATTTTTATGCTATTATTTATATTTTTATCATTCAAATGCAGTTTTTTACGTAACTTTGTAGGGAAATTCACATACTATACGCAACAATGATAACCATCAAAGATAAACAGTTCAAACTCTATCTCACGGCTGAAGAAATAGAGTCAAAAGTGGCTGCGCTGGCCGAAAGACTCAATGCCGACTATGCGGGCAAGTGCCCTGTGCTCTTGGGCACGCTCAACGGGGCATTCATCTTCGCTGCCGACTTGGTGCGTCATCTCACATTTGAGCATGAGATACAATTTGTCAAATACTCGTCGTATGACGGAATGAGCACTACGGGCAACGTGAGAGAGCTCATCGGACTCAAAGACGACATTAAGGATAAAGATGTCATCATCATCGAAGACATTGTGGACACAGGCATCACCATGAGCCAAGTCCTGCCATACATACGCTCAAAAGGGGCACACTCGGTTGAGATTGCAGCCTTGCTGTCTAAGCCTGGCAAGAAAAAAGTGGACATAGACATCAAATACTGCGCTATGGAAATACCTAACGACTTCATTGTGGGCTATGGCCTCGACTATGACGAATTAGGGCGTCATCTGAAAGACATATACGTTGTGGCTGAGTAGAACAAACCACACATGTCAACAGCATTTTGTCACAAACATAAACATATAAAAAAAACATTTTAAGAAAAACAAATGAAGAATATCATCATTTTTGGTGCCCCAGGCTCAGGCAAAGGCACTTACAGCGACGAGATTGTCGCTAAGTATGAAATGGGTCACATCTCAACAGGCGACGTGCTCCGCAACGAAATCAAGAATGGAACAGAACTTGGCAAGATTGCCAAAGGATATATCGACAATGGCCAACTCATCCCAGACGAACTGATGATTGACATCCTCGCAAAAACTTATGACGAGCAGCCTAAGGGCAAAGGGGTCATCTTCGATGGATTCCCACGCACTATAGCACAGGCAGAGGCATTGAAAAACATGCTCGCCGAGCGTGGCGACGACATGGGCATGATGATCGAACTTGTAGTGGGCGAGGATGTGCTCATGGCACGTCTTCTCAATCGTGCGAAAGAACAAGGACGCGCAGATGACAATGAAGAGACAATCAAGAAGCGCTTTGAGGTATACCATAACCAGACCGCACCTCTTGCAGACTGGTTCGAGAAGGAAGGCATACGCAACACCTTCACATGGAAAGGTTCAAAGGAAACTATGCTTTCTGAAATCTTCGCTGTAATAGAGAAGAACGCATAATCCAGATTTCCCCGATGAGGCAACGCCACACAACACTTTCCACGAATCACGAAAGGGAAAGAACAATCAAAGCAAGATGGCGTTATTATTTCATAACATTAAAGCATGGAGCTCCACTATCGGCAATGCACTCCATTGGGCATGTGTTTCAAAAAACATTTCAGCACAAAATCGCATGTCGATGAAGAGCACCTGCTTAAAACACTATTATGGGGAACATGTCCGCATGAGACTATGTGAACAGTGTTCCCCATATTAAACAACCTTTTAATGGCAGAATCAAATTTCATTGACTACGTAAAGATTTATTGCCGCTCAGGACGTGGAGGACGAGGCTCAACGCACATGCACAGAGCTAAATACCTACCCAAGGGCGGCCCCGACGGTGGTAACGGAGGTCGTGGCGGACATGTCATCCTGCGTGGCAACCGAAACTATTGGACGCTGCTGCATCTGCGCTACGACCGCCACATTCAAGCAGAGCATGGCGGCAACGGCTCAAAATGCAAGTCGACAGGCAAGCAAGGTGCCAACAGCTACATAGAGGTGCCTTGCGGCACGGCCGTATATGATGCCGAGACAGGCGAATTCATATGTGATGTCACAGAGCATGGACAGGAAGTCATCCTTCTCCATGGCGGCCGCGGCGGACTTGGCAACTTCAATTTTGCCACTCCCACCAACAAAGCTCCCCGCTACGCCCAGCCTGGAGAACCAATGCAAGAGCGCACAGTAATCCTTGAGCTCAAGCTTCTTGCAGACGTGGGCCTTGTAGGATTCCCTAATGCAGGCAAATCGACCCTCGTCAATGCAATATCGTCAGCTAAGCCAAGAATTGACAACTACCCCTTCACCACACTTGAGCCATCGCTCGGCATCGTCTCATATCGTGACGGACAATCGTTTGTCATAGCAGACATACCTGGCATCATTGAGGGAGCAAGCGAAGGACGCGGCCTCGGCTTGCGTTTTCTGCGTCACATCGAACGCAATTCGCTGCTGCTATTCATGGTGCCAGCCGACACTGAGGATATCCGCCATGAATATGACGTGCTGCTCAACGAACTGGGACAATTCAACCCTGACCTTCTTGACAAGGGACGTGTGCTCGCCATCACCAAATGCGATCTTCTCGGACAAGACGACGAGTTGAAGGAGATGCTCAAAGAAGGGCTGCCAGACGACATCCCTGTGGTGTTCATCAGTTCTGTTGCCCATCAAGGCTTGCAAGAGCTGAAGGATGTGCTCTGGAAAGAAATGAACAGCGAAAGCAACAAGATTGCCGCCATCAACACACAAGAGTCCATCATCCGTGCCACAAAGACCTTCGCCTACATGGACGCCATCCAAGATGACGATGATGAAGGTTGGGATGACGATGCAACTGTTGACGATGACGACATCGAATATCTCGATGACGATGACATTGAAGACCTCGATGACTTTGAGTACGAAGAATGACAAATAAAGGAGGAAAGGAATATTCTCCTTTTCTCACACAACATACATACTAACATAATGTTGACATACAACACACCTTCACACATCACCGCCTTCTCCACAACAAGAGATGGCGGTGTTTCTGTGCAGACGCCAGCTTTATACATGCCCAACCACCAAGTGCATGGCACACGCACAGTTATAATTGACGAGGCTTTCCTATCGTTATCTCCATTGGAACAGGCCATCCGAACAGATGGAGTTGATGCGCTATCAACCAACCTTACCGATGTATGTGTATGCGTGAAGACCGCCGACTGCATACCTGTGCTTCTGTGGGACGACAAGACACATATCGTTTCGGCTGTGCATGCCGGATGGAAAGGCACGCTACAACGCATTGTGGAAACAAACATTGAGGTGTTAAAATCAGTCTACAGCACACAGCCAGAGAACCTGCATGCAATTATTGGCCCAGGCATTAGTGTAGACAGTTTCGAAGTGGGCGAAGAGGTTTATGAACAGTTTGCAAAAGCAGGTTTTTCCATGGACACACTTGCACGCAAATACCCCGGAATGCGTGACAAAAGCGAAACACGTTGGCATATAGACCTTTGGGAGTGCAACCGTCAGCAGCTAACCAGCAAAGGTGTTAATCCTGCAAACATCACTATTGCAGGTATTGACACATACACTCATTATGACCGTTTCTATTCTGCAAGGCGCCATTGCGATGGGCGCATCATCAACGGCATCATGTGGACCAACAGCCATTGAGCACACATCAAGCTCAATGACTGCCATCGTCACAAACGATCAAATATCACTTCTTCATTCTTCCACTAATGAAACATTGCCAGCCAACCTTCTCCAATGAAGAATCGCAAAATTCTTGCAATCAGATGAGCACAGCCTTGACCATATCCCAAGAATCAAAGAATTCTTGCATTGAATGGAAAAGAATGTTTGCTCCTTTACTCAACAGAGCATCATCAGGCAGCGGACCAGTGTTTACAGCAATAGTGAACACACCAGCAGCCACACCTGCCTCAACGCCAAGGGGCGCATTCTCCACCACTATGAAATTGTTAGGAGCCAAGGCTTCGGAAGTATGGTGAGACACACCATCAGCACATACAGTGGCATCTGCAGCCGTGCCACCGCATTTTCTCACAAAAGCCTTATACTTTTCCATGCCCATAAGATAAGGTTCAGGGTTAGGCTTACCATATTTCACATCGAAAGCTGTGACCATAAGGTCTTGCTGGAAAACATCAGGGAAATTACGATTCAAACGCTCAAGCAATGTCTTCTGTCCGCTTCCTGTGACAACCATTGGCACCACGCCGCTTGCTTTCACTTTCTGCAAGAGTTCGTACGCCCATGGCATGCGCTCTGCCTTCGGGCATTTGTTGAACAAATCGCTCTTGTAAGCGTAAATATCTGCGATTTCTTCTTTTGTGGCCTCATGTCCGCGCTCTCGCATGGACACTATATTTATAGTGCCTGCTCCTGTGCGCCCTTCATGCATATATGCTTCCCATTCAGGTAAGTCCATACCAAAATGAGCCATTGTCTCATGCCATGATTTAGCATGGTTGCGCATGGAGTCGAAGAGCACTCCATCCATGTCAAACATCGCAGCCTTCAACTTTATGCTTTCATATCCATGTTCACGCAAATAAGCATCAGCTGCCTCTCTAATGAATTTTTCATCAATCATAATAAACAATCTTCTATTTCCATTGGACATTCATGTCCAAAGCCATGTGCTATGCATTCCGCACATGGCAGAGAATATAGCCTTACTTCAGCCGAGACAAGAATTTTTCTTTATCAACAACAAAACGAAGATGTTCACCCTCACCTATCAGTTCACCACCAGCATATGCCGAGACCTTGAAATATATTTTCTTTCCTTCAACCTTTGTCACTTCAGCCATGGCGCGCACCTTATCCCCCACTTTTGTCGGACGTACATGTGACGACTCAATATGGCCGCCAACAGTGGTGCAACCTTCTGGCAATTCGCCAGCAACCGCCAGCATGGCAGCATTTTCCATCAAAGCCATCATGGCTGGTGTGGCAAACACAGGCATGTCGCCCGAACCCAATGCTATAGCTGTGTTGTTTTCAGCAACAACAGTCTCACTCGTATGTATTAAACCTGTCTCAATCATTATAATTATATATATGTATTATTATTCACATGTTTTACACCAAACCTATTGGCCCTTGAAAAACTCATGCAAAGTTAGCAAAAGTCGGCCAATTATCATCATCATTACACAACAATGAGCCTTGATTGTGTTTTTTTCAGCCAATTACTTTGTCTTTTCAACAAATAGCAATACCTTTACAAACACATATTAACCCTTGAGTCGGTGATGATATTCTGAATCTTATAAATGTTAGTTTTGAACACATCGCACAAGCGCGATGAATGCAAGTCAGCCCATGGCGAAATGCTGACGGTTGCAAGATGCAGAAAGCGACACCGACAAGAGTTGAAAACAACAAACAATCTAATAAAAGATTACTTAGTCTCGGCCTAAGACCAATTCGGCTTAACAAAGCATGCATTCATAGCACATGCATGCGGCATCTATAGACACTTAGATTTTTTTACACATACACTATCAATCAATATTCCTAAACATGAACAAATTCTTTACATCCAAACTAAAGCACACTCTGACACTCTCGCTTGCTGTCACCATGTGCGCCAGCACGGCCAAGGCACAATTGTCGTCCAACAGGGACAAGTTTCTCGGCAACATCACCACATCGTACAATGTCGACTACGGCAACGAGAAATACCACACCCTATGGAATCAAATCACTTGTGAAAACGAATCGAAATGGGGTTCAATAGAAGGAACCAACAACAATTTTAATTGGGGTGGCTCCGACAATGCATACAACTATGCGAAGAACCACAAATTCCCTTTCAAGTTTCACGCTCTTGTGTGGGGTTCCCAATATCCAAAGTGGATTGAAAGCCAAACTCCCGCCCAAAGATACAAGGAGATAGTTCAATGGATGGATGCCGTAAAGAAACGGTATCCCAACCTTCAACTCATCGATGTTGTTAACGAAGCCATCAGCGGACATCAAGCAGGCACGCCCTACTTCATCGAAGCATTGGGAGGCACAGGCAAGACTGGCTACGACTGGATTATCAAGGCCTTTGAACTGGCATACGAGCGATGGCCAGACGCCATCCTCATATACAACGACTTCAACACGTTCCAATGGAACACCGACCAATACATCGACCTTGTCAAGACACTTCGCGACGCTGGAGCTCCTATCGACGCATATGGCTGCCAGAGCCATGATCTCACCGACTGCGACATCACAAAATTCAAGCAGTCTATGACTAAAATACAAAATGCCTTGAAGATGCCAATGTACAGCACTGAATACGACATCGGCACAAGCGATGATGATCTGCAGCTCAAACGCTATAAAGAACAGATTCCATACATGTGGGAATCTGACTATGTGGCTGGCATAACCTTGTGGGGGTATATCTACGGACGCACATGGACCACAGACGGCAACTCGGGCATAATCAAAAACGGCAAAGACAGGCCTGCCATGACTTGGCTCAGAGAATACATGAAGACAGACAAGGCAAAAAACGCAAAGAGCCCATTCCCCGGCATGGTAAAGGAAGCATCTGTATACATTAAGCCAGCCTCGCTCAACATAGAGAAAAATGCGGAAAGCACCATCACAGTGCGAGCCAGAATGAAGACAAAAACAATAGAGAAGGTTGACCTATACGCTAAAGGTTCACTCATAGCATCTATGACAGATGGTGAAAATGGCCTGTACACAACAACATACACACCAACAACACTCGGTTCGCAGGAACTTAAAGCAGTGGTCACAACTACCGATGGGGAAACATGGACACGCTATTCAACCATCAACGTATGCAACCCACGCGCCCCTTACAAGAACAAACCTGCCGAACTACCAGGCATTGTACAGTTTGAGAATTTCGACTCAGGAGCTGACGGCATAGCCTTCCATGACAACAACAGCCAAAAGCAAGGCGATGCTGCATCTTACCGCACCGACACAGGGGGCATCGACATCATCAAGTGCACTTCTGGCTATGGAGTGGGATGGACTGAAGTTGGCGAATGGATGGAATATACTGTAAATGTGAAAGAAGCAGGGCTTTACTCATACGACATATATTACGCTGCGCCAGAAAACGGAGCAAGATTCAGCATATCTCTCAGCTCTGCCGACGGACAGACACTGCTCACAGACGAGAAGCAGCCACTTGCCAAGACTGGCAGCTGGTCTACATACAAGACAGCACATGGCCGCCTGCTGCTTCCACTTGAAGCAGGCCAGCAAATAATACGATTCTCCATCACAGGCAGTGGTGACGGACAATATGTTGCAAACCTCGACAAAATGACATTTAAGCGTGTCGTCCTTAACGAAAGCATCGTAATGACTCTTGCAACAGACACTAAGACTGGCATGGTGGACACCGAAACGGCAATAAAGGCAGATGTGGATTTTGATGAAGAAATACAAAATGTGAAATTCTACATTGACGGCATTCTGTACAAGACCGTGAACTCCGCTCCTTATGAGACTGCTTACACGCCAAAAGTCAAAGGCGAGCACATCATCTCTGCCATAGCAACTGATGCAGAAGGAAGACAATCGACCATACAGACTTGCATCCTAAACGTCAGTCCTAAACGAGTGCCATTCAAAGGCGTTGTTGATTTGCCCGGCATCATCGAAGCCGAGAACTTCGACAAGGGTGAAGAAGGATTTACCTTCCACGACTCTGACAACAAAGATGAAGGCAATGCATCGTATCGCACTGACAACGGAGGCGTTGACATAGTGAAATGTGATGGCGGTTATGCAATAGGATATACAGCCAAAGGCGAATGGCTTGAATACAGCGTCAATGTCACCACACCAGGCAAGTACAAATGCATAGCTACCGTATCGTCAGGCACCACAGGAGGAGCCATCAGCCTTGGAGACGTGACAGACGGAAAGACAAAGACACTATGCCGCATAACCGTGCCTAAGACTGGCGACAACACTTGGGACATCTACAAGAATGTATCTGCGACCATCAGCACACCATTGACAGAAGGCAATCACATTCTTCGACTCAATATTGTCGGAGCCAACTGCAACATTGACAAACTCGAGATGGTATGCATTCAACCAGAAGACACTGGCATCAATGACTTGGAGACAAACAAGGAAGCAGCAGGCAACACCACGCATTCAACAAACCTCATGGGAATGCCTGTAGACAACTCATACAACGGCATAATAATCAAAAACGGCAAGAAATATTTAAACAAATAACACATGGGAATGTTTAACGATTCGCCCCCCAACTTAAGAGGCTACAAAAGGGCCTCTTTCCCATAATGACACGAGCCCCGAAAGTTTTTTAGCTTTCGGGGCTCGTGTCATCAACGCCGTTATGCCGCTTACACCCAACAAGCAGCAATACAGACAGCAGGAATAATGCTATTTTAACGAACATACCTGTATAATTGGATTCTGACTCTTTGACAGTGTTTTGACGACATATTTATCCTTATCAGAGATTGTATATCCATTTACTTTTTTGTAATCATCGCAGAATGATTGACATATTTGAGGATTACCTAATTTTTCTTCAAATTGACAAAATTCATCAGGATCTATAACGCCATATACTTTATCGTTAGCAATGTGCATTGGCATTGACGACACAAGACCAAGTATATCATTATTCAAAATATCACCCATATTGATATTGTGACCCTCACGTTTATCGACGACAACTGTTAACAGCGCATCATTTGCATAGTTTATCTCCATATAGTATTTGTTTGAGCTTTCACCGAAAAACCACAAATCAGAATATTTGTTTTCAGCCATCTTGTTTTCTATATCATCCACTGATACACAATTATCCAGCCATTCGACAGAGAATTGCTCTGTTCCATAATCAATATGGAACAATGGCGCAATCTTGTCTTTAGTCACAAAATAGACATACGAATAATAAGGCTTAATATACAACAATTTTCCATCATTCTGCCAAAACACATAGTTAGCAGGCGGATTAAAATTCATTTTGTCGGCATTGTACGGCTCAAACTGTTTCAAAACATGCCCCTCATTGTTTATGATTTCTAAATTATAAGCAGTTTCACCTGTTGATACTTTATCAAAATGATTTGCATAAATTGCATAATGGGTCGAATCTATCACTCCAAAGTTCCGAATATATTTATGAAGCGTGGTATTTGAAACCAATTTCCCTTCCATATTGTAATGAAGCAAAGCATGTTTCATGCCATCATATATTATGACCTGATTAGTGAAAGCATTGTATCTGACAATTTCAGGCGACAAATATTCCGCAGGGCCATGGCCTCTACATCCAATATTATTCAAATATTTACCATTCTCATCAAAAAGAACAACCTTTCCATTTCTTTTGTCAAAAACTAAAAACTCCCCATTTTTAGTAGATTCCAAACTTTCTATACGACCCACTTGAGAAGCCTCTGTGCTTTCAAGTGGAATGTATTCTATTTCAGAATAAACATCTGATAGGTTTAACGTGATATTACTGCTCAGACCATCAATATTGATAATTTCCACACCATTATCATTATAAATGTCGGCCATTTTGTCACCTCTGCATCCACAAACAACAAGCGAGAGTGAAATACATATAATAAGAATTATCCGTCTCATTTTAGAGTCTATACCTTTTAAATAATCTTTCACGACTTATCTTATTTATTCAAGCCACTGCATTTCCAGTCGTTCCTTTTGTTGCATTCATCAGGATATGCATGATGTGTGCAAATTGTCATTATAGCATAGCATTCTGCTTGTGTTTGCCTGTCACCCCCATCACAATCATAATAATGTCCAGGTATTTTCCTTTTGATAGTAGAGGAAAACGCACAACTTATGCCAGACAATAGACCATGACTTTGGTATCCCAAATCAATTCCACATCCAGAACAAGTCTCTACCTCAATCATTTCTCGTTTCAACGATCAAGAATATTTCAAGTTTGAATTATTCGAGTTTTCCGACTTACTTAAAGCTTCAACATTGTTAGTTAAGAGCAATTCAGCACCTGATTGAATTTGCCCATGAGTATGATAGGCACTAAAGGTTCCTACAGCCACTACCGACACAATAATAAAGGCATGTTTTACATTTCTCATTTTTCTTTTCATTAGTTAAATATATATTATAAGTGAACAAATATACATCACAACTCTACATGAATGTCTAATATATATAGAAGACAGTAATATTGCGGACACAAATATACTGCATTTAATATTTGCACACATTAAAAACAATAAACTATTTTTAAACCATTAATATTTTTTTTGCAATACACCTTAACTATTTAATATTTTTTATTATAATACTGGTATTGACATCTTGCAAAACATAGCGAAACAAAACCTAATCAGTCATTATATACCTTTCCTTGCCATTAGCTCTTCAAGCAGTTTGCAACGTATGCATTTAATGAATAGCGAGCCAAACAATATGACTACGGAAACAAAATGTCAAAACTCGCAATGACAAGGTTGAAAAGAACAAACAATGCACTACCTATTTTCGACTTGATGCCCAATGTGGATTAAAATCATATATTTGCGGCGCATCCACTTTAGCACAATCACATTTTCTTCATATAGGGAACATCGTAGCTCAATGCATGTTTTTTTGTGTTAAAAGCTTGCTCCCCTCATTATTTCTTTCTATCTTCGCATAAATATTTGGTCGGAGAATGCAGACCAGATGGTATTGAAACCACTAAACATTAAATAAAAAAGAACAAACACATGGATTATTTGCCTCAAGACCCCTTCATGCTGCTGAGCAGCATCAACATGCTTCTTCGCGATGGGGAATACGACTCGCTCGCAGATATATGCAACAGTTTCGGACGCGACATTAACGAAGTGAAAAAAGTGCTTAAAGCGCAAGGTTATTCATACGACGAAGCGCACAAGCAATTCAAATCAGCATAAAATCACAGGACATCATGAAGAAAACATCATTGTCCATCATATTATGCATTATGTCATTCAGCAACATGTCCGCCCAAACTCAAAATGCCCTGTCGCTCAGCAGGGCATTGAATGGAGCACACGCACTCTACGCACATGGAGTGAGATGGATGGACGATGGCGAACACTATGCTCAGATAGAGCGCACAGCCAATGGCGCGCCCGAGATTGTGACATATTCGGCTAAAGATGGAAGCAGAAAGATTCTCATTCCATCCGACATGTTCATGACTGACAAAGGCAAGAGCCATTGGGTCAACGTAGAATCATGGTCATTCAGCGACAACAAGCAGAAGGTCCTTATCTTCACCAACAGCCGCAAGGTGTGGCGTTACAACACTCGTGGCGACTATTGGGTGCTCAACTTAAAAGACGGCACGCTACAACAGATAGGCAAAGGACAGCCTGCAAGCAGCCTCATGTTTGCCAAATTCTCGCCTGACGCCAGCAAAATAGCTTATGTCAGCAAAAACAACATATATGTGGAAGACCTAAGTTCAGGAACACGCACAGCGGTCACAGAAAACGGATGCGACACCATAGTCAACGGCACATTCGATTGGGTGTATGAGGAAGAATTCAATTGCCGTGACGGTTTCCGTTGGAGCGGCGACAGTAAGCACATTGCTTATTGGCAGAGCAACACAAGCGGCACAGGATGGTTTGACATAATCAACAACATCGACAGCATCTACCCTTCTGTGCAGCATTTCCCTTATCCGAAAGCAGGAACGACAAACAGCAGCGTGAAGATTGGCTACGTGAGCGCAGAAGGAGGAAAGACCACATGGCTTCCACTTCCTGGCGACGCACGCAACAACTATCTGCCTCGCATGGATTTCATACCTGGCACAAACACCCTGTTTATCCAGCAGATGAACCGCGAGCAGAACACCAACAAAGTGTGGACAGCCACTATTGGACAGAATGACCTCAAGCAGATCTTTGAAGATAAAGATGCAGCATGGGTCGAAACCAACGACAACGTGAAATGGTTGCATAGCAACAAATTCTTCACTTGGACAAGCGAGCGCGACGGATGGAGGCATCTTTACCGCGTGTCGGCCGATGGCAAAAAAGCCATAGCCATCACAAAAGGCAACTTTGACGTGATAAGCATCACAGGAATGAACGAGAAGACAGGATATGTCTATTTCATGGCATCGCCCGACAACGCCACACAACGATATCTCTACCGTGCCAAGATTTTCGGCAACGGCAGATGCGAGCGCATAAGCGAGGCTGGCATGGAGGGGCAGCACACTTACGACATGTCGCCCACATGTTCATGGGCCATACACAGTTTCAGCAACGCCAAGACCATGCCTAAGGTTGAAATGCAAGACATGGCCACAGGCAAGCATGTCCGCACCATAGTAGACAATGCTGCCAATCAGAAAGAATGGGACAATCTCGGACTTAACACGAAGGAATTTGTCAAAGTCAAATCAGGCAACCTCATGCTCGATGCCTGGATGCTCAAACCAGCCAACTTTGATGCATCAAAAAAATATCCTGTAATAGTAGATGTTTATGGCGAGCCTGCCAACGCTACCGTGCAAGATGTCTGGACAAACAGCATGTGGCATCAATACCTCGCCCAACTCGGCTACATCATTGTCAGCATAGAAAACAGGGGGGCTGCGGCTCCACGAGGCAGAGAATGGCGCAAATGCATATATGGCGAGGTGGGCACATTCGCCTGCCAAGACCAAGCGCAAGGCATCATGGACATGGCAAGGCAATTCCCATTCATCGACACTGAGCGCATTGGCATCACAGGATGGAGCGGAGGCGGCAGCCAAACATTGAACTGCATGTTCCGATACCCTGACGTGTTCAAGACTGGCATAGCCATAGCTTTCGTGTCAGACCAGCGTCTTTACGACACTGTGTATCAAGAAAGATACATGAACACTCCACAAAACAACCCTGAAGGCTACCGCAAAGGTTCTCCCATCAGTTACGTGGACGGTCTCAAGGGAAATCTGCTGCTCATACATGGAACAGGCGATGACAACGTTCATTACCAAAGCTGCGAGATGCTGACCAACCAACTCATCAAGGCTGGAAAGATCTTCTATCAGATATCCTACCCTATGCGCACCCATAGCATCAGCGAGCGTGAAGGCACAACATGGCATCTATACAAGACCATGGCCGACTTCTGGCTGAAGAATCTGGAAGCTGGCAGAAAATAAAATCATCATTAAATACTAACATAAAACAAAATGAAAAAAATTATGAAAAAGTTTCTATTCATGCTCGCTGCAGCCACAATGATCACAGCATCAAGCTGCGCGCAGGACTCAAAGCAAACACAACCGCTCACACAAGAGCAAGTGGAAGCCAAACTCAAGCCTTTCTACGAGAAGATAGGGGCTCTGCCTGACAATGAGGAATCAGAAAAGATTTTAAAGCAGATGTCGCTCGACTTTGTAAAGGAAAACAAGAATGAGGCAGGAACATATGTTGTCCAAGCAATCCTCTCTCAACTTATGCCTATCGAAGACCTCATCAAGTTTGTAGACTCTGACGAATATCTCAAGAACGATGCAGGCATCAAAGAAGCAAAGAAGGGATGGAACGCAGAACTCGCTACAGCAGAGGGCAAGATGTTCAAGGATTTCGAAGCCGAGCACAATGGCAAGGTGACAAAACTCTCCGATTATGTTGGCAAGGGCAAGTATGTTCTCGTTGACTTCTGGGCAAGCTGGTGCGGACCATGCCGCCACGAGATTCCAAACCTCATAAAAGTATATGAGAAGTACAAAGGCGACAAGTTTGAAGTGCTCGGCGTAGCAACTTGGGACAAGCCTGCCGACACAGAGAAAGCCATCAGCGACATGAAGATTCCTTACCCACAAATTCTTAACGCACAAAAAGCCGGCAGCGACGCTTATGGCATCTCAGGCATACCACAGATCATCCTCTTCGGTCCTGACGGCACTATTCTGAAGCGCAACCTTCGTGGCGAGGCCATGGAGAAGGCTGTAGAGGAAGCTCTTAAATGAAAGATGTCAGCCAGCATGCCTGACACCATTAGAACGGTTTTAGTTTCACAGAAACTGGCAAATACGCTTCACGCTCTTAAACTGACATGTTAAGTAAGCGAACAAACTATTTCAAATGTCAGCACCTACTTTAAACACGCAAGAGAGGCAAACAGATTCCAACCTGTTTGCCTCTCTTATACATTATATATAATATAGTCCTTGACCCATGCACACCACGGTTTTCTATTTGCCTGCCAAAACAACGAGAATCACGTCCACAATCTATTCATAGAAAAACTCTCCCTGGTGGCAATCATTCTCCAACCAATGTGAATAACGACATCACGCAGAATGCCACCAAGCACAGAAAATGGCTTGGTATAATTTGCGAATATCAAACAAAGAGCGTACCTTTGCAAGCAAATAGCATATTGACGATTAGACAATGACTTTAACAAAAGACGAACTGCTGACGCTTGTGAGGAAAGGCGCAAGAAACATGACATTGGGCGAGAAACTGAGACTGACAATCTTATTAAGCCTGCCAGCCATGATAGCGCAGATATCCTCCGTTGCCATGCAGATTATAGATGCAGCCATGCTTGGTCACCTCGGCACAAAAGAGTCGGCCATGGTAGGATTGGTATCAACCACCATATGGCTTTTCGGCGGTCTGTGCACAGCCTTCGCTTCTGGTTTCTCGGTCCAAGTGGCTCACAGGGTAGGTGCTGACGACCTGGCCACAGCACGCAATATCGTGAGACAAGGAATCACATCAGGACTGATATTCAGTTCTGTTCTTGCCGTAATAGGCGTATGCATAGCCCCATGGCTGCCTGTGTGGCTTGGGGCTGACCGAGACATACAAGCAGGAGCATCAGAATACTTCTCAATTGTAGCCATGGCCCTTCCCGTTCTTGAGCTGAATGTGCTGGCAGCAGGAAGCCTTAGATGCAGCGGCAATGTGAAAGCGCCAAGTCTGCTCAATGCCATGATGTGCTTGCTTGACATCGTTTTCAATTATATTTTCATTTTCATTCTCGACATGGGCACAGCAGGAGCGGCATATGGAACATTTCTCGCCTATACCATCACGGTGGTTATGATGCTCTATGCTTTGGTGAAGAAAGACAGACTGCTGCGGTTCTCTCTCGACAAAGCCACATCAACATGCACAAGGTGGGTTGAAAGATACATGCCAAGGCACGACACGCTATCAAAAGCTTTAAGGATTGGCTTCCCTATCAGTCTGGAGCGCTGTGTGATATGCGGAGCGCAGATTGCCGTAACGGGCATAATAGCTCCGCTTGGACAGGTGGCAATAGCGGCCAACACTTTTGGCATCAACATTGAGAGTCTATGCTACATGCCAGGATTTGGCATATCTGAGGCCGCCACCACTCTGGTTGGACAGAGCATGGGAGCCAAACGCAAAGACCTCATGCGGAGCTTCGCATGGATATCAGTAAGCGTGGGCATGGCTATCATGGCCATCATGGGTGTTCTGATGGCTGTCTTTGCGCCTGAAATGATGAGTCTCATCACAAACGACAAGGAAGTAGTCGTGTTGGGAACGGAGATTCTGCGCATAGAAGCATGGGCCGAGCCAATGTTTGCCGCCAGCATAGTGGCATACGGCGTGTTTGTCGGTTCTGGCAAGACCCTGGTGCCATGTTTGATGAATCTTGGCAGCATATGGTTTGTGCGCATTTCTCTTTCTTTGCTGCTCGCTCCCACCATGGGACTGCACGGTGTGTGGATAGCCATGTGCATCGAACTTTGCTGGCGAGGCTCTGCCTTCCTTTGGCGACTGAGCCAGCGAGGATGGAGCCAGATACAAGGAGCACGCGTCATACCTGAGGTAGCTTTGGAAGAAGATGAGGAGTCGCTTGCCATGACACCGCCATTCACATCGTGAATTCAAAAATGCAACCAAGTTGCAAATATTTTTATGTACATTTGTACCCGAAAAACAAATAATCAAACATCATCATATTTATAGTTCAACATATTATTATGGAAAATTCAAAGAATGATAATGGACAAGGGTGCTGCAATGCTGAAGTTTCTTGCAAACATCATCACGAGAATAGCCACAGCCTTAAGTGCCATCATAAGCATCCTGCACACGGAGAGCATCACAGCCACGAGCACCATCATGGCAATTTGAAAAACAAAATCACACTCATTGCTGCAACATCTGTGTTGCTCATTGCCGCAATGACAATAGAGAGGGTGACAGACCTCAACACATGGCAATTGCTTCTGATATATCTCATGCCATACATCCTTATAGGCCATGACACACTTAAAGATGCAGTTGCAGGAGTGGCGCACGGCAACATGTTCAACGAGAATTTCCTCATGTCCATAGCCACCATAGGCGCATTGTCCATTGGTTTCTTCCCCGGAGCGGCTAATGAATTCCCTGAAGCCGTTTTTGTCATGCTATTCTTTCAGGTGGGTGAACTTTTCGAGGGATATGCCGAAGGGAAAAGCCGCAATAGCATTTCACACCTCATGGACATCCGTCCAGACGTGGCATATGTGGAGCATGATGGCAAAATAACAAGCATGTCTCCAGAACAAGTTGGCATTGGCGAAATCATCGTGATAAAACCAGGAGAGAAAGTGCCGCTCGACGGAGTGGTCATAGAAGGAACGTCTGCGCTAAACACTCTTGCGCTCACAGGCGAGAGCATGCCAAAAGAACTTGGAATGAATGATGAAGTGGCATCGGGCTGCATCAATTTGACAGGCATGCTGCGCGTGCGCACCACACGCAGCTTTAGCGACAGTGCGGCATCAAGAATCATAAAATTGGTGGAGAGCGCCAATGAGAACAAATCAAAGAGCGAGTCATTCATTACGCGGTTTGCCCGCATATACACTCCGATAGTGGTGTTCTCTGCCATTGCTTTAGCAGTTGTACCTCCATTGTTTGCTGCAGGCGGATACATGTCGGATTTTCCCATATGGCTTAACCGCGCGCTCATATTCCTTGTGGTGTCATGCCCTTGCGCTCTTGTCATAAGCATACCGCTCACATTCTTTGGTGGCATAGGAGGAGCCTCACGCAACGGCATTCTTGTTAAGGGGGGCAACTATATGGACACGCTCGCCAACATAAGCACTGTAGTCTTTGACAAGACTGGCACACTCACACATGGACAGTTTGAAGTCGAAGCTGTTCATACCGACCATCTCAGCGAAAACGAACTGCTGCATTTGGCAGCTCATGTGGAACATTACACGACCCACCCTATCGGAGCCGCTCTGAGGAGTGCCTTTCCCAATGCGGCTACAGACGGATGCAAGGTGAAGGACGTGGAAGAAATTGCAGGCTACGGCATCAAGGCTAACGTGGAAGGACAAAATGTTTGTGTAGGCAACACCAAACTGATGGATAGTGTCGGCGCAAAGTGGCACGGCTGTTCCAAACATGGCACAATAATCCATGTGGCCGTAAACGGCACTTATGCTGGCCATATCGTCATCAACGATAAAATTAAAGAAGACAGTGCGGATGCCATCAGGCAGCTCAAGCGCATAGGTGTGTCAAAAACGGTGATGCTCACAGGCGACAGGAAGGATGTGGCAAAAAATGTGGCTGAAAAACTTGGCATAGACGAATGGCATGCAGAATTGTTCCCTGCCAACAAGGTGGAATGCCTGGAGAAACTTCTCAACGAGAAAAGTAAAGGCAAGAGCCTCGCATATGTTGGCGATGGCATAAATGACGCTCCCGTGCTGAAACGTGCCGACATCGGAATTGCCATGGGCGGACTTGGAAGCGATGCTGCCATAGAGGCGGCAGATGTTGCTTTGATGGACGACAAGCTAAGCAAGATTGCATCTGCAATAGCGATTGCCCGACGCACCATCCGCATTGCTCGGCAGAATGTATGGTTTGCCATAGGCACAAAAGTGGCAATACTCATATTGGCCACAATAGGACTTAGCACTATGTGGATGGCTGTGTTTGCAGATGTAGGAGTGACGGTATTGGCTGTGTTGAATGCTATGAGGACTTTGCAGAAATCAGCTCATTGATAAAAGTTGCATGACAATGGTCCACAAGCACAATGCAGTTGTTGTAATGCATCACTTTTAAACCGAAATCGGGTCATTAGAAAACTGGGGTATTCCTTTCTATTCTTGTCACCGTTTGGACCAAAGTCGTTCCCGTCCTATGTGCAAATAATAACAAAGGACATGGAAAACAATTTATTCGTCAAAAAATAGGGTAAGGATACTTTGTAAAGTATATTAGGATACTTGAAAAGTATATTAGGATACTTGGCAAAGTATATTAGGATACTTGGCAAAGTATATTAGGATACTTGGCAAAGTATATTA
>CAKQYA010000004.1 GCA_934293005.1 uncultured Bacteroidaceae bacterium | reverse complement strand
CTCTTTTAGCTCAAACCATAGATTCCACCTTGGGATTGAGATGCACATTGTTTGGTTATCAATATAGTGAGATTCTGCGCTCTCTGATGTGCGTATATCTTTGTGGTGGCTCATGTATTGAGGATGTTACAACTCACTTGATGAAACATTTGTATCTTCATCCAAATCTTCGCACTTGCAGTGCAGACACCATATTGCGTGCTATCGAAGAACTGACTTGTAAGAATACCACCTATAAGTCTGCTTCTGGCAAATCCTATGATTTTATGTTCCATGTGGCAAAGGTAGCAAACTTAAATGACAATCCTTCAAATATCGTTGGTGTTTTGGTTAGACCCTGCCACGGACTTTGTCGGGTGAGCCGAAGATTTAGTATATTCGAATAACGAAAAACAAATATATCTGATGGCTGTTTTTATGAGGTTGTCATGTCGTACGACATGAGATGCTATGAACGTACGACATGAGCACCTATAGTCGTACGACATTACATCCGATGTTTGCTTGACTGTCTTTTTCATGCCAGTTTTCTGAACCAAAATGAATATGTGGTGAACAGTTGTGAATGAGGAATGAACTGTTGTAAATGAGAGTGAACATCCAACACGGCTGCGCCTAAACCCAAATCGGTCATTAGACTGAAACAGGGAAATTATCAGGACATTATTGCTTCTTTTCAACTCTTGTCAGCGTTTCTTTCGGCATCTTGCTTCCATTTGCGTTTCGACATAGCCCGCTATGCCTTCAACGCTGGCTGTCGCAACCTGCTCGAAACAAACACTAACAAGATTTGAACTCTAATGACCGATTTGGGTTAAAATCTAATGACCGATTTGGGATAAAACTATATGCTTAATACCCTTGGTTTATCGGGTGAGACAACTGTTGTCTGAATGTGTCCGATACATTGAGATAATTGCTTTTACCTCAAAAGCCAAAGAGGTGTATCAAAGGAACAAGAACCTTTGATACACCTCTTTGGCTTTCATTTATTATATATATATATATATGTGTCGTATGTATTTGTTTACTTCCATGAAGGAAGAGGCAAATACCAGTTGTCAGTGTTGGTCAGCTTGCCAAAAAGCGAAGCGTCGTAGCCATCAATGCCTGCGGCATCTTCTGTAGCGGCCTTTGTGCCTCTGTTTGCAATCTTCTTGGCGAGCCATTCAGTACCTTTATATCCAGAAATGTTCTTGTGCTCAGCTATGCGGACAAGGTCTGTGAAACGGTTACCCTCGAAGGCTGTTTCAAGTGCAAGTTCATCAACAATGATATTTTCCATTGCGTTGATGATGTCTTCTCTCGTTGTGCTTTCGTTTTCGATGTCCACGCCTTGGGCAAGAAGAAGTTTGGAGTAGTCGTAGTATACAGTGTCGCGGTAGCCAGAGATGTTGGTCGATATTGCACCTTCGTCCGATGAAGTCCATGTGCCGAAGCCTGTGCCTTTGGCATGTATGCCGTAGGTGGAGTTCCATACCTCATCTGTGAATGGGTATTTGCTTGTGAAGGCTTTGAGCATTATGGTGTCGGTGACGTAATACATGGCACCATAAGCCCCGTAGTTAAGTTCTTTATATTTCACCTCATCCTGTTCGTAGCCGATGAAATCTCCGTTTGTGTTGTAGACAGGAATTGGATTGCCATCTTCATCGAGGCGGTCTACATATTTGCTTTTCTCAACAATCTCAGGCAATGTGTACTGGTTGATGCCGTCTTTCAGAATCGCAAAGGCAAACTCTGGATAGCCAGAACGATTGAGAGCCTCTGCCAGTCGGAGCCAGATAAGGCTTTTGCGGTAGAGAGGTATGGTGTAATAGAAAGCCGTTCCCTTGGCAGCCTTGCAGCAGAGAGGGTAGGCTTCGCCTTCGTAAGTGTAGTTTTCCACAGAGAACCCATAACGCGCGTCATTGTTCCTGTAGTAGGTCGCTACCATGTTAGTTGAGTTTGTTCCTGTGTAGTTGACGTATGTCTGACGGTTGACCACGTCTTGGTAAGCATTGGAAGGACCATACTGGCGCTTGTAGTTGCGTGTGACAGTGATGGCTCCAGATGTCTCGCTGGTTGTGTTGCCGTTAGCGTCAGTGTTGGCATTGCCTTCGTTGTCTACGCTTGTGCTTGATGATTGTGACGATGATGGTGTATAGCCAAAGATATCAGACACGCGTGTGAGCATCTTGCCAAAGCCTGCGTTGGCAGAACCTGGAATGAGCGAGATGACCTCATTGTTTGAGGCATTGTAGTTGTAAGTGGATGCGCCAAAGCCCCATTTGTTGTAAGATGTGTAGTTTTTATTGCCGTTGCGCGGATTCACGACCATGGTGCAATATTGGTTATATAGCGGCTTCTCTTCATTTTTCAGATAGTCGAAATAGTAGCCTGCAGCTTTCTCGTAATCGCTTTGGCTTGTTCCGCGGAGGAGATACATGTCGCCGAGAACAATGCGGATGGGGATGAAGCAGAGATGAGCTGAGATCTTGACAGATCCATTGTCCCACTCACCATATTCTTTGTCAGAAGAACCGTATTGAGGATAGCGCGTGTCGATGAAGTCGAGCAATCCGTCTTCGATGACCTTGTCTATCAGGTTATCCTTGTTGACCACATTGTTCACATGGTCAAAACGTTCAATGACATTTAGGTTTTTCACAGGTTCTGTGATGTATGGCACCTCCTTATAGTTTTTAACCAACTGGAGGTAAGCCCATGCTCGTATGGCTTTGACCTGAGCATATTCAGGCACCATATATTTTATATTTGACTTTACAGCTGCTGTGTCTGCGTTGGCAATGTAGAAGTTGCAATTGTTGATCACATTGTAATAGTCGCTTATCTGAAGCATGGAGCATTTGTCATCTTTGATGTCTTCAAAGTTGGATATGGCGTAGAGAGTGTCGGTAGTGTATAGTGTAGACTCTACAAGGTCACCGCGTATCTCGCCAATGATTATCTGTCGCTCTGCCACGTCCTGCATGGCGCGCATCACGCCGAGATAGGAATAGAGTGTGTCTTGCGCATTGACATACGCCTTGTCGCCTGTGTCTACAGTCATCATGTCTTCGCATGAGGTAAGACCTGCTATGCCACATGCAGGCAGAACGAACATTGCTGTGCGGAGAATATATTGTTTAAGATTCTTGTGTGTCATAATAATTGATGGTTTGTTAGCTTGCGCATGGAGGATGGACGGCTGTGTCTTCCGTCCATCTTTGTGCGCATATTACAGATTTATCTTTACACCGAGGTTGAAACTCTTGTTGCTTGGAAGAAGGCCTGCGTCAATTCCTTGATACAGCACGCCATTGCCACAAGAGAATTCAGGGTCCTTGCCTGTGTATTTTGTGATTGCGAAAAGGTTGTTAGCCTCTGCCCAAAGAGTGACTCCCTGAAGCCATGAAGTGTTGACAGGAAGCTCATACGACAGGCGGACTTTTTTGAGTTTCAAGTATGAGCCGTCTTCAATCCAACGGTCTGAGAAACGTTCATTGTCGACCCATTGTTCCGACTCTGTTGACATCACACGTGGCAGAAGGGCATTGTCACCTTCACATGTCCAACGGTTGACAGCAGCTGTGGTCTGATTGTAGAATTTGTTGAGCGACTCAAGCTGTGAGCGCTGGTAGTTGTAGATATCGTTGCCAAGTGAGTATTTGAAGCAGACATCAAGTGTCCATCTCTTGTAATAGAGGTTTGTGTATATGTTGCCGTAGATGTCTGGGTTTGGGTCGCCTATGACCGTCTTGTCGTCTGCGTTGATGATGCCGTTGTTGTCTTTGTCAACAAAGCGCACGTCACCTGCGGAGAAGTTGCGGTATGGACTCTGAGTGATTCCTGTTGGGTACTTAAGATGCCCGTCCTCTGTTTTTGTTGTGGCTGAAGCAGCTTCAGCTTCAGTGGAAAAGATGCCGTTGGTTTTGTACCCGTAGAAGAGTCCGGCAGCTTTGCCTACAGATGTGATCACTTCTGCACCGTAAATTTTCTGTGTGTAGTCGCCCTCAGGCAGAGCTGTTATTTCATTTTTGTAGTGACCGAGACTCAGGCCCAACTGCCATTTAAGGTTCTTGTTGTTCACAAGAATGGCGTTAGCCTTCACTTCTGCGCCGATGTTGCGCAAGCTGCCGTCGTTGCAGAGATAACCTGCTTGGCCTGCCATGTAGTTGATGCTCTTGTAGGTGATGAGGTTGTCAGTGTTTGAAACATAGAAGTCTACGCCTGCCTGCAAGCGGTTGTTGATGAATGAACCATCGAGGGCTGTGTTCCACTTTCGTGTGGTTTCCCATTGTATGGAAGGATTCTCAATATTCGCAAGCTGCAGAGCTGTGGCAGTCTTGAGGAATGTGTACGATTTGAAGTATGTGCGTGCAGCGGCATAGTCGATGTTGTCGTTGCCTGATTCGTCGTAGCCAGCAGTAAGCTTCAGGTAGTTGATGCCTTTAGCTTTTTGCATCCATTGTTCGTTGGAGATGACCCAACCAGCTTGGAGGCTTGGGAAAATGCCCCATGTCACTCCAAAAAGCTTCACACCTTCTGCTGTTTCCTTGCCGAAGCGTGACGATGTCTCTGCTGTCAGAGTGCCTTCAAGGATATATGTGTTCTTGATGGCCCATCGTCCCTGCATGTAGTAGGCGAGGTTGTTCCAACCGTCTTGTGTGCCGCTGACGCTTGGAAACTTATTGGAATTGCTCATGTTGGGCATCTTGTCGTTTCCTGTGTTGTATGAGCGCATGTGCGAGTCGGAATACCTGTTGCTTGTGAAGCGCATGCCGCCAAAGGCGCTGATATGGTGCTTGCCGAAGTCGCCTTGCCAGTTGATGCGAAGGTCTTCATAAACTGATGTCTCCTTGGAGAACAGTGATTTGACCACAGAAGTCACATCGCCATAGCCTTCATAGTTGTATACAGGTGTGCCTGCTTCTGGGAGGTAATATTTCTCGTTAGAACGGTTCAGTTGGTAAGCGAATCGGTTGGTGATGCTCAGATTCTTTGTTACCTGCCACTTGGGCATTATGTTGAGGTTAAACTGAGTCACTTCCTGGCGGTTCTTGTTGTCGCCATCACCATTTTCGAGAATCCAGTAAGGGTTGGCCAAAGCTGTGTTCGTGCCGAATGCAGAAGCGTATTTGAAAGGATAGTTGCTGTCATCGACATACTTGCCTGCATATACGGAAGACAGGTGGAGCTGTCCGTCGTTTCCTGTGTAGTAGCCATATTTGGAAAGGAAAGGTGTCTGGATGAGGCCGAGCACATTAGGTGAAGAGATAGTGCTTGAATTGTAGTTTTCTGCCCATCCGTTGTCACGCAAGTTGTATGCCATCTTTGAGAAAGAGAGGTCGAGTTGTGTTGACACGTTCTTCACAAGGTCTATGTCTGTATTGAAACGTATGTTCAGACGGTCAAAGCTGTTGTCTTTGGCTGTTGAAGCTGAGTTGGCATAGCCGAGAGAGAGATTGTACATTGCCACATCGTCACCGCCTTGTACGTTGACTTTGTAATTTTGTGTGGCAGCCACACGGTAGAGACCGTCAGACCAGTCTGTCTCATTATGGTACATTGGATACCAGTAGTAAGACGGGTTGTCATTAAGGAATGGAATAGACGCACTTGATGTGGTGGCATCTTCTCCAGCTTTTGTCGTGCCTATCAGTTCGCTGAGATAACTCCGGTATTGTCCGGCGTTCATCATAGGCGTGAGGCTTGGCTTGAGTTCGAAGCCTGCATTGGCGCTGATGTTGATTTTTGTGGCCATAGAATGCCCGCGTTTCGTGTTGATGACCACCACGCCATTGGCTCCTCTTGCGCCATACATTGATGTGGCATTCTTCATCACTTCGATTGACTCAATATCTTCGGGGTCTATTCCAGCTATCACGTTGTTGAAAAAACCATCGTGCACACTGGTGCGGTCGAGTTGTGGATCCATTATCATTCCATCGAGGATGATAAGTGGCTGAGCGTTGATGTTGAGTGAGTTCAGACCACGGATAAACATAGCCACACCTTGTCCACGCATGCCTGTGCGGTTGATGGTATGGATGTCGCCTGACAGTTTGTTTTCTATCTCTTCATCGGCTGTTATGGCTGACGTGTTGTTGAGAACAGCCTTGCTGCCAGAGGTGATGCTTGTGCTGCTTGAATATACAGACGCAAACTTTTCGCTGTAGAGGTTTGCTGCTGGAGCCGCAGCGCCGTTGAAGCTGACGCGCAGGTCGTTGTATTCAGGCACGGTGACATAAAGTGAGTTGATGAACACAGGCACCTTGATGGTATATTTGCCTGTCTCGTCTGTCATGACAGAGTATTTGCTGTTGCCGTATGCTTGCACCTTAGCTCCATCGATTGGAGTCTTGGTTGCAGCATCGTATACATAGCCGCTCACTTCTTTCATCTCATACTGTGGCGTCTTGGCCACAGCTGTCCTTATAGTGTTGGCAGGAGCATCGCCTGTATCTTGGGCTGCGACAGTGGCGGTTCCTGAAAGCATCACAAGTGCTGTCGCCATGCGCAGGCTGTTGGTTATTCCCTGTCTCATTATATTATTATGCTTTTTCATGTTGTTTTCTTTTGGAAGTGTTTGCCTTTATTCCGATCTCATGGATTCTTTAGGTTTCATTATAATTGCGTTTACCCATATCTCGCGTGAGTAGTATTCTTTCTCTTTGGATGAGAAATTGCTCTTGATTTGGATTGTTGGGTATGCATTGTTCAATCCGTAGTATGAAACAGGGAACCTGAAATCTTTCGCTACGAGGATGGTGTCTGTATAGTTCATCACAAGATTCTCGTCTGGCTGAGGTTTTTTGTTGACATAGAAGTTTGTGTTGTGAAGATTCTCGCCTTTGGGGCTGATCATATCTTCGTTTGGATTTTTCAACACTTCGTTGCTGATGCGCTTTGCATCGGTGTCGTAAGATATGTAGACTCTGAACTTGTTCTGAAGCTGCGCGTCGTAGTTGTAGCCTATGACAACATATATGTCGTATGTGCATGACAGTGTGTTGTTAAGCTGGAAAAATGCTCCAGGGTGAGCTGTGGCCGTTTTGTTGGTCATCACAAGATAGCTGTACTTGTATGTGCTGTCACGGGAGGCAGTCTCTTCGCCAGTCTCAGGGTCTGTGATTGACAGATGGCTTTTCAAGCTCCATGTGCGTGAGCTTGGTACACAGTTGTTGTCGGCAGACTCATAATATGAACGTGCGTCGAGATCACGTTTTGGTGCGTATAAAGAGTAAGGGAACTTCAAATCATTGACTATGTAAGCTTGTCCGTTGCTTGTCTCTACAGGGTCTGCATTGCCGAAGAGTTCTGCGTAGCTGTCAATCTCAAATACGTGGCCCTTGTTGGTTGCATTGAGTGTTCCTGTCTTCTTGAAAGTGATGCCTGAAGTCGATTTCAGAGAGTCGAGACGTGCATCGGCATTGCGTATGTCCTTTATTGATGTGATTGGAATACGCTCGTACTGCCAGTTGGCATTGAAGACAAGGCTGTTGCAGATAGCATCCTTGGCAAAAAGATCGTTAAGAGAGTCTCTTTCTATTTGTGAGAACTTTGTTTCCACGCCAGAGATGAGTGTGTCTTTTCCTGCTTCTGTTTGTGTGTTGACATCTTGTTTGTATGAGTCTTTGAAGACAAAGAGCGGCTTTACTTTTTCAAGCACATTCTTCCATGTGTCGTTTGTGGGAAGTATCATTACATAGTTTGAGTCTTCACGTTCGATATAAGCATCCATGGATGAAGAAGTGTAAGAGTTGGACAGGTATGTGACAGAGTCAACCCATGTGATCTCGCCATTGACTGTGGGACCTTGGGTTGAAGCGTTCTTGTCAAACTCCTTAGTTTGGAACTTCTTGATAAATGTGTTGATGGAATCAAGCTCTGGACGTGTGCTCATGAACTCGTAGAGGTTTGCTTGATAAGGCACTGCTCCTGATGTGATATGAAGCACACCATTGGCTGAAGCTATATTGGGAGATGTGATAGCCATGCCCTTGATGGTGTTCTTGGCATAGTTGAGCCAGGCAGCCTTTTGGTTGAAGAGCTCAAGTTTGACTGAGTCTTTTGAGTTGATGATGTTGGTGAAACGGGTCATGTTGTTGCGTATCAGTTCCTTTTCCACCTTATAAATGCTGTCGCGCACACCTGTGGCGAGCAGAGTCTTGTAATAGTTATAGTTGAAACTGCCATTCACGGGAGCCCATACGGTATAAGTGGCTGTGCCGTTGAATATGTCTGCGTAAGTTTGAGGTGTGGTCTTGTCTTCTGTCTGAGAGTAGTATACATGCTCAAGGATGTCTTTATACTCGCTGAGCTCAGGCTGAGACTGTATGTTTTCCCATATTGTCAACTTGCCTTCTGCGTTGGAAGATATGTCGAAATGGTCATCGGAGCATGCTGAAAAGCCTGCAGCGATGGTGGCGGCTGCAAGTGAGCCGCCCAGCCATTTATATATGCTGTTTCTGTTCATATTTTTTTCAATGTGTATGTTTGGATGTTATGTTTTATTCCTCTTGCTTGAGGCTTTGGCCATCAATGCTTATTGGCTTAGTTTATCTTGGCCTGTGATTTTTTGCCACATTGTTGCAAAGACCATTGTGCCGTCATGCTTTTTGTGCAAAGATGGCCATAGCCTGAAGCGTTCTCAGATTACCATTTGTCTTCTGCCTCATCGCCTGCATATACCGATTTTGGCGCGAGCTCAAGGTAATCGTAGAAGAATTCGGCAGAACCTGAGAGTACAGACTTGAAGCGTATGTAGTAGGTCTTTCCTGCTTCAAATTGTCCTGTATAGATGATTTTGCGCAGGCAATACTCTGCATCACGTCCTGTATTTCCCGAACTGAGCTGTATGTATTTAGGTCCTTTCATGAAGCCAAGATTACGCATGGCCTTGTCGTTTTCGTTTATAGCATCTGCTGTGCCGAGGTTCTTGTCGGCAGTCCATCCTGTGGCTGATGCTACGCATCCTGACGAGCTGCGCAGGTCAAGTGGTATGCCTATAGCAGGAAGGTTGTTTGGATTGGTTCCGATATATACCTGGGCCATGCCGCGGTTGCCATTAGAGTTGATGCCATAGCGAAGTTCGTAAGTGCCTGTGTAAGGCACAGGAGGAAGTTTCATGGTGAAGTCAAACTGTCCATTGATGTTGAACTCGTCAGTCTGATAGTTCATCCATGAGCCAATTGCTCCAAAATAACCTTGGTTAGGCAGATAATAGAATTTTGTTTCATTCGACATGCTAACCACATTTTTTATGTAGTCGGGGGTGAAGACCCAACATCCCGTGCCGCACTTTTCCTTGTCGCGGTTCTGGCGTATGTTGTTGGTCAGCAACTCAGGGAATAGTGAGGTTACGTCATAGCGCATGCGTTCGTTGAGCACTTTGTTTGGCACATCATGGTTCCAAACGAGAATGTCATCGATAGGGTAGTAG
This sequence comes from uncultured Bacteroidaceae bacterium, assembly GCA_934293005.1. Classification (GTDB taxonomy): domain Bacteria; phylum Bacteroidota; class Bacteroidia; order Bacteroidales; family Bacteroidaceae; genus Minthosoma. Next base: position 94,226 of record CAKQYA010000004.1, on the reverse strand, counting down.
TAGCCATTGCGGGCATTGTTGACGTTGGCACCGTTATTAGGGTTGATCAGGATGCCTGGCATGGTGATTCTTGAGAGCACTTCCTTGTAGCTGTTGTTGTTATATACAGACACGCGGTTGAGTCTCTTCTCTTTGCGGGTGCCTGTCACTTTCACAGAACGTCGGTATTTGCCCATGGTCTCCCAATATTCCCATACGTTCACATAGAATTGGTTTTTACGGTTTTTCAGAGTGGCTGCATCGCATCCATACTCATTGGCAAAGGTCACCAATTTGTCGAATGTAAGCAACTCTGGCAAGAGGTGGTAGCTGACAAACTGGTTGACTGCGTTGTTCTCGTCTGTGTAGTCGTCGCCATAGCTCGGTTCTGTGTTGCCGCTTGTGTCGTCGTTGTAGTATGCATTGTCTTTCAGCCAAGCTTTCAATTCCTCGATGTCGGTGATGCCGTTGGCTTTGAATACAGAGTCGGTCTCCACGAAGATTGTGAAACCTTCGAAGCGGTTGCTTGGGTACATGCCGTCATAGTTGAGGGAACCTGATGTGTGCACTTTTGTTCCTCTTATGTCATCATGCTTTTCTTTCCATTCTTCATCCTCGTAGCTCTGGAGCTTAGCGTCCCATTCTGTTAGTTTGAGCAACTCTCCGAAGAAAGATGTGTTGTCGGCATTGATGACGAGGTCTGCCACTGATGAGTTGGATGGCGACAGCACCCTGTCGATGGTGTGAATATAGCCATTTTCCACCTCGATGTCTCCATCGACAATCTTCGAGTCGAGATTAACATAAATCATCGTGTTGTTCTCTGAGTCGTTCTGATAAGAGATGTCAATGTAGCGGTTGTTCATGTTTGTCTTGCCAAGGGTGGTCTCGAAGGCTGTTGTGGCATATGCTTCGTCATCGCCGTTTTCTATGATTGAGTTGAAAACGATGGCTTCAGCCACAGAGTCGGTTATTTCTTCAAGTTTATTGCTTTCGATAAGTCCGATGCGCTGGAGCGAGTCGAGATATGTTTGAATGGCTTCGTTGGTAGGTGCGAAGCATGTGTAGTTGCCACGAGCAGACAAGAGTTCTTGCATTGTTGATGAAGAACGTTTGCTTGGATGCACTTTGCCCAAGATTGTGAAGAAGCTGCTGAATGTCTCAGGATCATTCTTGAAGTGGTCGACCATCATCTCTCCTGTGAAGGTGTAGAGATTGGACTCGTCAATCTTTTCAGTGCATGAGTTCAGCGCGACCATGGCTGCGGCTGCTGCAAGCGCGCCTGAGCCACAATATTTATATATACTGCTAATGAATTTCATTGTTCTTGTTGTTTAGTTTTCATCTGTACGTGATGTAGTCTCGTTGGTCGACCATACACCATTTTGATACAGCAGGTTATTGTTGCGGATGTCATTCCGGTTGATAGGGGAGAAGAGCGACTGCATGTCGGCCAGCTTTGCCTGTATCGAACTGCTGTTGGTGTATTTTCGTGAGAGTATGGACAGCATGTCTGAGGTGCTGCCTCGACGCAATGCATAGCGCACAAGGTCGTACCATCTTTTGCCTTCACCGATGAATTCTCTCTGACGCTCATCGAGTATGAGTCGTTCCATGCCTGCTTGTGTTGCAAAGTTGACGAAATTCAGAGAGTCGTTGCTTGCCGTGGTGTTGTTTGGACGGTAAGCATATGGATTTGAACGCTTGAAGACCTCGCGAACGTATTTGAATGCTTGTCGCAGATTGTCTTCCTCGCCAGAAAGCTGTGTCATGGCTTCGGCCTTCATCAGATATATGTCCGACAGACGGTACACAATCCAATTTGCATCCATATTGCTCTTGTCACGCTTATTTTCTGTCACTTTTATGTTGCTTGCGCTATTATCTGTGAGATATATGGAAGTTGTGCCAACGCTTTGAACTACACTTCTGTTGATATACTTTGTTATGTCGAAGTCAGTCTGGCCTATTTGGTCAAAACGTAATGTCTCCCAACGACGATAGTCTGTCTTTGTGAAGATGGATGATGGAGATGTGGTGTTAGGAGTTGTTTCAATGCCTTCCAACAAAGCTTTTGCTCCTGTGAGCTCGCCTGCTTTAGAGTCGGATACGTTCCAGAAGCAAGATGTTATCATGCTGTTGCTGTATGTGATTCCATCTACCTGAAGTTCGAAGATCGACTCGTCGGAGTTGCCTGTGCCGAAGATGTTTATGTAGGCACCGTAACTCTTGATGGCCATGCTGTTGCTTGACATGTCGTTGGTCTCAAGAAGTTCGTCAAGACCAAGCTTTATTTCACCACCGCCAGGATTCAGGCCATTCTTGTTTATGTAGTCAATCTTTTCTTTTTTTGCAGCCTCTATGATAAGGTCGCAGTATTCCACACATTTCTGGTAGTCGGCTTCAGCTGTTGTGCAGTACTCCTCATGACGTGACGCAAGTTCTTCTTCAGTGGCTGTGCCTTTGTAGTTGCTGCTAAGTGTGACTTTTTTGAAAGGCTGGTTGCCGCCTGCTTTATATGAGGCTCTCCATAGGTACACATCGGCCAGCAGCGAATAAACCGCTTTGCGTGTGATACGTCCCTTGTTGTCAGCAGTGTTGCCATAATCGACCATGGATTCACCTTTCACCGACTCAAGGTCTGCAATGATATTGTCGAGCACCTGTAGCTGTGTGGACTGTGGAGCTCTCAGTTCTTGCGAGTCGTTGTTGTAGTCGGTGGTAATGTAAGGTATTTCGCCGAATGTGCGCACGAGGTAGAAATGGCATAGAGCTCGCAGAGTGATCATCTCAGCATGGATGGGGCCCCAGTCGTTTTCAGAGAAACTCTCATCGTTGGTGATGACTTCTGGCCCATGTGCCAAAACCTTGTTGCAGTAGTTTATGGCATTGTACATGGAAGTCCAATTAAACATATTGTGTGTTGGCAGCAGGTTTGCATTCATTACCTGTGCTATCTGTCCTGTAGAACTTGTTGTGCTTGAACGCTCCATGTTGTCAGAACGAAGTTCGCCCCAATAGATGTATTTGGTAAGCATATCGTTGTCGACAATGCGTTTGTAGCATGCGAAGACAGCTCCATTGAGGTCGTTCTTATCTTGCCAGAAGTCTTCCTCCACAATGGAAGATGATGGGGTGATGGTCAAGAAGTCGTCACATGATGTGAGCCCCATGCCTGCGCCCGCAGCAAGAAATGCGCATAGTGCTATATGTTTGATATGATTTCTCATTTTGTTTAAACTTGTTTATTCAGATTTTATAATCCTTTTGTCTGCTGTGCAGCCATTCATTAGAAGCCAAGGTTGACACCGAGGGTGAACGACTTCGCACGTGGAGTCTTTGAATTGTCATAGCATACGCCCCATGCGCCGTAAGATACCTCAGGGTCCACACCTGTGTATTTGGTGAGGCAGAAGAGATTCTGTGCTGAGAGGTTCAATCGGAGCGACTGTATGCCGAAATTCTTGCAAGTATGTGCAGGCACAGAGTAGCCTAACTGCAGATACTGGAGACGGAGAAAGTCTCCTTTTTCAATGTATCTGTCGCTTGCAAGTGCATTGTAAGAAGCTCCTATGCTTGAGTTCATGGCACGAGGTATCTCTGTCACGTCGCCATTCTTTCTCCATCTCCATGCCACAGCTTGCGACTGATTGATGTTGCTGCGCATTGACTCGTTGTTGAGACGGGACATGTTGGCTATCTTATTGCCAAGGCGGAAGTTGAATGATGTGTTCAATGTCCATTGGCCATATTTGAAGTTGAAACCGAAGCCACCGTTGATTTTCGGATTTGAATTGCCCAGATAGACAATGTCAAGTTCATTGATCTGGCCATCATGATTGATGTCTTCATATATGACATCGCCCCCCTTGAACTCATAGTTCACGCCTCCATAGTTGAAATACATATGGAGTGGGTTGCCCTTTGCGTCATAGAGAATGTTGCCGTTGGCATCTCTTGCAACAGGCACTGTGGCATTCTGGCCGTGTGCTTCAGCATATGCAGCAGTGTTTTCGCCGTATGTGCTGTATGACTCATCGGTATAGCCACTGTGCTCATAGTCGTATGCATACACGCCTTTGAAGCGGAATCCGTAGATGGACCCGACAGCGTTGCCAATCTGTATTCGCTGGAGGTATGAAGCGTTTTTATAAGTGAAGTCACCGTTCATGCTTGCCAGTACAGTTTGGTCCATATCTGTGATGGTGTTAATGTTTTGCGCTATGTTGAATTTAGCCCCCATGCTGAACTTGCCTATCTTCACGATGTTGTTGCTTGTGTTCACGAAGAGCTCCCATCCACGGTTGCGCAGTCCTCCCACATTCTTCCATGACAAGCTGCTGAAACCTGTTGACTGTGGAATGCCAACATTTTGCATGAGAAGGTCTGTGGTCTGTTTGTTGTAGTAGTTGAAGTCGAACTGGAGTTTGTCGTCAAAAAGGTTAAGGTTGGCGCCAAGGTTCCATGATGACACAATCTCCCAACGAATATCGGTCAGACGTAGGTTGTCTGGATGGATGGCTGTGTGGGTGTTGTTGCCAGAACCGTATACGCCATAACTGCTATACTTATTATACATGAGATATTCTTGACCAGGCTCACGTCCCGACTTGCCCCATGAAGGGCGGAATGAGAGCATGGAGATGACATTGTCTACATGAAGCTTCTCGAAGAATGGTTCTTGGCTGATGTTCCAACGGGCAGAGATGCCTGGGAATGTGCCCCATTTTCTGCCTGCGCCAAACTTCGTGGAACCGTTGCGACGCACTGTGGCATCGAATGAGTAGCGTCCGTCAAAGAATGCAAGGTGCATGCTGCCGAGCACGGCTGCGCTTCTCCATTGGCTGGTGCCAGATGTGGACGATGTGCGGTATGCCGAAGATACAGAAGAGTTGATTCCTGTCGGGAGGCCATTTTGTGCAAGATACTGGCTTGTGCCGTTGCCTGTTGTGAATTCAAACTGGACCATAGACGATAAGGTAACCCAATCCACATCGAAATGAGGTATGAATATGAGTTTCTCGCGGTTTGTGAAAGCGAGCGACTTGTATTCACTGTTTGTTGTGGAGTTCACGCCGTTCATCCATGTGTCGCTTGTCAGAGTCGATGGGTAATAAGTGTTGACCGACTCATTATATATATCCATATACACTTCTGCGTTCATATTGAGCTGATGTGCCTCTTCATCTTTAGAGAGAAGCTTATATCGCAAGTTGAACTGTGGAGTGATGCGGTAAGTGGATTGGTTGTTGAATGCTTGGTGGGCGATGGCTACGGGGTTGCCTATATTCTTCATGTCTGTGAGATAGTATGAAGAATAGTTGTTGTTGCCTCCTGCACCCTTGGTTGGGTTGGACGGCAGCATCTTATAGAAGTCGCCTGTGAGGTTTCCGTTTTGGTCATATTCATACACAGACATGTTAGGCATAGAGTTGTATGCCTTGCCAAGGATGGATTTTGTCGAGCTTCCATCCCAGTTGCGGTGATTGTCGGTGTAGGTCAATGCGAAGTTTGTTGAGAAGAGAATGCGGTCAGACACATCGTAGTCGAGTGCCAGACGAGTTGAGAAGCGGTTAAGTGTCTGCTTGATGATAGTGCCTGTCTGATGGTCGTAACCTCCAGAAACTCGGAATCGTGCTTTTTCTCCACCACCGTTTATGGTGACGTAGTAGTTGTGGGTTTGTCCAAACTGTGAGACTTTGTCAACCCAATCAGTGTTCTTGTTGAAATTGTAATACTGCACAGGATACGACTTGTCGTAGTTGAGCTCAACCATGTTGGATGTGGCGGTGTTTTGCTTAGGATTGAAGTAAGCCTCCTTGAGCATCATAGTGTATCCATCGCCATCAAGCATGTTCAATCCAGAAGGCATCCATGAGCCTGTGAATCGGTAGCTGAAGTTGATTCTGGTCTTGCCTTTTACACCACGTCGAGTGGTGATTTCCAGCACACCGTTAGCGCCACGGCTTCCCCATATTGCTGTAGCAGCTGCATCTTTCAATACTTTTATTTCCTTGATGTCCTCAGGGTTTACAGACAGAAGTGTGGCAAATTGCTCTTCGTTGTCGAGGTCATTGAAGTCGACACTCGACACGTCATCTGGAAGATCGAATATGTTTCCGTCCACTACGATAAGTGGTTCAGCCGAACCATTGATGGTGCTTACGCCACGCATGCGCATAGATGTGCCGGCACCGAGGTTGCCAGAGTTGGATATTATGTCGAGACCTGCTATCTTACCCTGAAGTGCCTCATCGGCAGAGGTGAATGAGAGTCCTTCCACATCGTCCATGTTCATGGTTTGGGTGGCTACAGAGATCTCTTTGAGCGGAATAGTCATTCCATTGTTCTGCTGCACCTTCTTAGCCTTCACTACCACTTCTTTAAGTTGGGTGTTGTCTTGAAGCCTGATATTGAATTTTGTATTCGTGCCTATCACTTGGCTCCATGTCTTATAGCCGATGTAGCTGACCACCAATTTGTTTTTAGGATTCTTGATGACCATCGAGAAATTACCGTTGATGTCGGTCACGCATGCTTCGATGATACGGTTGTCTTTGTCACGCTCCACAACGTTAGCCATCATGATTCCGCCCATGTCGTCATATACTTGGCCTGTGATGCGGTGTGACTGTGCCATAGCTGAACTTACACAGAAGAACAGCACGAAGGATGTGATGATGAATTTGATCTTATTCATAATGTTTGTTCTATGCAAGTTGCTTTACTTAGTGAGTTTGTATTTCTTGAGATACTTTTTTGCTTTAGCCACAGTGGACCATGCTGTGTCGTATCTGCCGTTTTCAAGTTTACGGTAGTTGAGCACACCGTCGATTCCATGTATCACAGCTGATGAGCTTGACACAATTCTGTTGTCTTTGGCGTTGTTTTTGCCATCTGTCACATAGTCGCGCGCAATGATATTCTTGTCGTTTGTGACGTGATGTGTGGCTCCTGTGGCATCAGTAACGTCGAGAGTGCCGTTGCCCGTGCTTGACACATATATTTTACTGTACACGCCTGTGCCACCGCCAGTCGACTCTTCGTCATTATTTTCTTCTGAAGTCACGATGGTAGCTGTTTCATACACGGTTCTGTGACGAGCTGGCTCGTCTGCAAACACGCTGTTGTCCTGAAAGTGGTTCTTCACGAAGTTGATGATTTCGGTGACAGCTGCTTTCAGTTTTTCGTTTCTCTCCTTCACTTGCTCGTCTGAGAGGTCTTTTCTGTCTTCTGGGTCAACGTCAAGTTCAAGAATGTCTCTCAAGTGTTGCCATGTTGGCAGTCCTGCTTTCTCTGCCTGTTTCATGGCTTCGTTGGTAGGAATATAGACAGTGTATCTGTAGTTGTTGAAGAAACGCACATTGGTAGCAGAGTTGACAATGTTGCCAGTTGTGTTGTCGTAGCATGGCAGACCCTTGTTGTTCACAAACACCTGATATTTGTTTTTCTCCGTTGTAGATGTTATGCCAAGTTCCTTCAGCACCTCATCATCTGTTTGGCATAGTTCGAAGAACTTTGAGAAATTAGGGTTGTTGTACATGACAGAGTATACCGATTCAATGGTAGGAGTGAGCGGCTTGTCAATCATATAGGCGAAACCGTTACCGTAGCCGTTGGTTTGAGCTGATTTGTCATCAAAGCCTGTCACTCTCATCTTTTCGCCATTAGCAATCTGCCAACCGCCCTGTACTGTCATGCCGTTAGTGCGCTTGGAAGCGTCATCAACCTTGATGACTGCGCCGTTTTTGGTGACAAAGTAGTGCTGTGCGCATTCCACTCCTGTGGCAGTCTCATCGATGCCAGTGATTTCGCTGTTGTCCTCATGTATGATGGTGTGAGTCTCGAGCATGTCTTTGAGACGGTTTCCGAAACATGTCTCAGAGATGGTTTCTGTAGACAGGAGTTCCCCGATGACGCCTTCCTTTGTCGTGCAGTCGTATTCATATTTATAAGATGCAACTTTAGGAGTGTTTTTCTTCGCATCCCAAGTGTAGTTGTATGCACGTCCCACCAGCACGGTGCTTCCATTGTCGGTTTCTTTGGCTGGAGCATAGAAAGACAATGGATCAACGTACCAGAAATTGTCATCGCTTGGAACGAGGAAAGAAAAACGTGAGCTCATGGCGAGCAGATAAGCATAGTAGTTGGAAGGGATGCCTCCCAGCTTCGCGCTTTGTACAGCCCAGTTGAATATGTGTTTGTCTGTCTCCACGTATGCGGGGGCCGACACAGCTGCATATTCAGCAGGAGTGGTCACTTCGTCCATCAGGTATATCACACCGTTGTTTGCAAGCAGCGTTTTGATGAGTTTGTTGCGGTGGTAGTCGTCTTTCTCGTCAAACATGGCATCTTGGGCAGAGTTCTTTATAGCTTCAAACTTGCTTGGCACAGTGCTATTGAACGATTCTTTCATGAGGTTGTTGAGCAAAGCTCTGATTGTGGCTCTTGGTATCTGGTCGATAGCTTGGTAAACAAGTTCCTTGTCAGATGTGCTTGGTGTGATTTGGCTGAGCAAATCGGGAGCGTATGCTTTCACCAGGAAACGTCCGCCGCCATTCTCTCCGAAGAAGTATTCCATGAGTTTCTCGTCAGTAGGGCAGAAAATAGCAGCCATGTCCTGAGCCTTGTCAGTTTTGGTTACGAAATATGTGTTCCATCCTGGGTCGAACGGAAGAGGCTTGTTGGAATTGGAATCGAATATAGTGTTGCCTGTAGGATTGCCAACAGGATCTGTGCCAGCATCGCTGAAAAGAGATGTGCCGCCTTGTGACCGCTCTGCAAAATAGCGTTTCTGGAATACTGAGTCAACCTTGTTGCCGTAGATGAGGCGGTATCGTTCTGTGAGGTCGCTGTTGTAGAATGGGGCAGAGAAACGGTCAATCATATGACTGAATATCTGTGTTTGCTCGTTTGTGCGCAACACCTCTGCCATATTTTGTGGAAAAAGCAGCACTTTGTCGAGCAAATTGACATAACCGTTCTGACATGTGATGTCTGCTTTTGTCACTTTGCTGTCATAGACAAAAGCGTCGTTCTTGCTGCGCGTGCGTCCTGTGAGCAGTTCAAAGTCTTTGTCTGTAATCTTTTGTGCTGCCATCTGTGCCGCAAGGAAATGAGTCATCATTGGCGTTGAAGCATCGTTGGCTATGTATATGCCTTTATCATCGTTGCGGAAACGTGCCCAATAGTCAATGTCGTCCTTGTTGTAGCTGTGAGGAATGTCTTTGCTGAAAAGGTGTGGAACAGAGTCTGTCACATCTGATGCAGTCTCTCGGCGCAGAGCTTCACCTTTTACAGGAAGGTCATTGTCTCCGCTGCCAGCAGGTGTGCTCGACATCATTTCCAATAGGTAGGCATTGTTGATCATGGCAGAGTTCATCAGCAGTTTCTTCTGAGAATTGCTCAGTTCCGAATAGCTGTGCACACCCCATGCGTTGTTTTTGTAAAACTCGTCGAAGGCAGCGTCATCAGCGACGAATAATGTCTTCGAGCCAGTGCGTGCAAGCACCTCCTTGTAATTTAGATCGTCAATCAATTTGACAAAATTGGTGTAGTTGCCTTCTTCGTTCAAGTATTCGTAAATGCTGGACCCGAGCCATGATGGATTTGTGTCATCAAGTGAGTAGTCATCTTTGCATGCTTGGAATGAACCGCTTAAGGCAATTAGGAAGAATGCTTGTGCGGCATACTTCCCCAATTTACAATAGCGTTTATTCATAAAGTTTAGTAAAGTAATTATAGTTTCTTTTTTTCTAACGGCATAAAAGCCTTAATCATATTTTAATATTGCAAATATACTTATTAGTTCTGATACTATTATTTTTTCATTAGTAACACTTTTTAATATTATAATTATTTAACATATTTATAGTGTTAATAGCTCTTGTTTTAATTAATCAGATTGCGAGTATGTATATATAAAAAGGAGCTGCACCTGTAATAGGTGCAGCTCCTTTTTATATGATTGAATAATATGTGTTTTTGATTTAGTGATGTTTTCTCACGTCACTTTCATTGCTCGTTTATAAGTGCTATTGCATCATTTAATCTGAACCTTCACCTGTTGTCCATCTGACACAACCATGTAGATGCCTGCTGGCAGAGAGGCTGAAGTTGGAATCTGCACGCCTGCGGCATTGTATATGCGATAGTTTTCAACTCCCTCTACTATGATATGACCATCGGCTATGCGCACGTTTAGTTGGTCAGAGTTATTTGTATAGTTAACATGATGAATGTCAGTAGGTACAGATGAACCTTCAGTATTGTGAGCTATGACAATCCATCCGAGGTTGTCGCGGTATGCAGCATAAGCGTTTGAAGATGATGTTGTGGAAATTTCTTGTCCGTCAATTTTTATGGCATGATCAAGGTTTCTCTTTATCTTGACACCTGTCACCCATTTCTTGCCTTCGTCATCTGTTGTTGTAACATTTGTGCGTCGTAGTATAGCAGCTACAGGATAATTATTGGTTTGGAGTGACGTGAGGATTGTCGGAGAATGAAATTTCAATTGACTGCTTTCAGCATTTTCACCTTCGTCTGTTGCAGTGCGGAATGAGTTTTCGTAGCTTATTGAACCAAATATCTGGCTGTCAGTGCCAAATCCAGCAGCAATCATGATGCCATTGTCAGCATCCATCATCTCAAAGCCAGGTGTGACTGCCATATAGCACACGTTTTGCGGAAGAGCTATCTTGCGTCCTGATGCGTCCTCTGAGTAGATGATGAATTTGAAGCCTGTGTTGGTCACGTCAAAGATGCGCACAGAAAGTGATGTGGCAGGGGCTGTAGATGAGTAAGAAGGGTTGCGCAGTTCGGTCATCACAACAGGTGTGACACCTTCAGGAAATGGTTTTTTGAAAGTCACTTCAGTCACATCTGTCCATGTGTCAGTGCCTGTGGCTTTTTCAGACTTTATGAGTCCGACCTCGCAGTCCATCTTGCCGAAGTTGTAATTGCCTTCCATCATCGCTACAAATGGTATCTCCTCTGCTTTCGCAGGCTCCTTGTCTGTGCTTGTTTGCCATGGTAGGAACTGATATGTGAAGCTTGCTGCAGAACTTGTCTTGGCTGTGATGTTGGCTGCATTGAACTTGCTGTTGACATTTGTGACAGAACCCATGAATACACAAGGTCTTGTCTCAAACGTATTTGAGAAGTAAGTAGTTGTAGACTTGGTGTCGCCTATAGTCAGATTGCCATACTGAACTTTATCTGTGCCTTGAGCAGGCGCAACGCTGACAATAGCCTCGTCAGTGTTCAATGTTTTGTTGTTGTAAGTCTTCACCTGCACTCTGTATATGTAAGTGCCTGGCTCTTGAAGATTGTCAGTATATTTGTAGAATGCACCAGCATTGCTTGTCTTGTCCTTTGCATTTATTGTGGCAATGGTGGTGTAGAGAAATTCGCCCTGCAGTTTGCGCTGCACATTTATGACCTCTGAGAGTTCGCAGTTTGGGTCAGTCCATGTCACTTGTACATCACCATTGATACGGTTGTAATCGCATGCGAAGCCTGTGATGTCTTCTATGCGAGTGTCTTTTGGAATGAATTGGTATGCCTTGTTGTATCCAATGCCCGGGTCAATTTCGGCATATACTTTTCCTGCTGCAGTGAGAGAGCCGTTCTTGTATATTTTGGAAGGGTCGCGTTCCCCATTCCAATAGAAGTAACGCTCCACATGTGGAGAGCTTTTCAGAGTGTTGAGTATTCCTTTCAGAGCTTCTGCATTCTGGGCTTCAGTCACTCCGTTGGCAAAAGCTCCGTTGTTGTTCCATGAAGCACCCCATACCCATTCAGATATCCAGATGGGACGATGCATGTTTGGCCACCATTGGCCTTCAAGGTGGGCGAAGTTGCCAGAAGGCCAATAGCAGTGGGCATCGACTATGTCGCAACGCCATCCGCGTGCATCTATCTCATCGAGGAAATTCTTTATGTATCCTGTTCCGTTCCAATAATCGCTGCCGTCCCATGATGATGGAGAGCATAGTCGAAGGCCTGTTCGCATCAGATCCTGCCAGTTGGCAAGCACTTGCTCGATGCTTTCTGTTTTTCCCTTAGGGTCGTCAGCAGTGTTCATTGGCTCGTTGTTTGTCTTCATGTGGCATGCATAGTCTTGGCTGCCTAATGATGCTGGCGATGGATAATTCTCATAAATGTGGTGCACTATGCATTCGTAGTCAGGAGACATGTCAAACCCATTTCCCCAAGTGTAGCTGCTGTAGGCTCCGCAAGCATTAAGAACTGTGGCATTAAGGCAGTCAGCCACGCCTCTCTTGTTGACACTGTTCCATTTGAATATTCTGTACGATGAAATCTTGTTGTTCAATATTGCAGGCAGCGTGGCCATCTCCAGATCTTCATCGTCAGCAATGAAGCAGCGGCTGTAACCCCATCCTGATGTGCCGATGGCGAAAGTGACCATGTAGCCACGCTTGAGCTTGAACGAAGAAATCTTGTTGTTGAGGCTCTTGTCTGTGAGTGTTTTCATGAAACCTCCAGCATGCCCTTCTGTATAGTCGCTGTATGATTCGCCTTCGAAGTTGGCTTCTGTATAGCAAGTCAGCGGCGCATCGCTTTGTGCATAAGGGTATACGATAGCTCCATTGTTGTACATGCGCACCTGGCAGTTGTCACCGTTTACAGCTTTCTCGCCATTGATGAACACGTGAGGCAGCCAGTTGCTTATCACTTTGCTTGGCTTCACCTTTTCGATGATGAGCACAGCGTGTTCCGTGTTAATGAAGTTAACACTGCCAGCTGTTGCGAAAGGAGTGGCATCTGTGATAATGAAGTCCACATCATCTGTGAGGCTGACGAGGTCAGTCACTTGCTTCACAGACTTCATTTCGTTGGATGCTTTGGCACACATGGCAATTGTGGCCAAAAGTGCCATGATGAATGTTCTTATTTTCATAAAGGTTATTATAGTTAATTTGTTGTGCTATATATATCGTTGCCTATCGATGAAGCCGTTTCACGAATAGATGTATTTGATAAACATGTGCTGTCTTGATATGTTTAGTGGCTTGTGTAGAAGTCTGTGATGCGTCTGATGGCTCTTGAACATACTGGGCAGAAATCTTCCACTTCATTTATCTTCATGCGACATTCTTGAGCAGGTCGGTAGCATCCTTTGCTTTGGTAGCCAGCTCCTTCAAACACACCCACCACTTGTGTGCATTTGTTGAGAGCCTCCATGGCCTTGACATCATTTTTGTTTATTTTGCGGAAGTCTGGCACTTTGCTGTTGAGGGGAGTGGGGATAGGCTGCTTCTTCGGCATGAGGTCGGCCCATTTCGAATTGAAGTCTTTCAAAGTCGTGATGTTGGGCTCCCATGGCTCAGTGTCGGCTGGATACCATTCTGTGTCCATGTCGTCGTAAGCGTATTCATCGGCGAGGCCCCCGTAAGCATGTCCAAACTCATGCACCAGCACTTCATTGAATGTAGGGTGGTCGCTGGTTGAGTATGTCACCTGATTGTATATGCCTCCACCTCCGTAGGTGTCGGAATTTACCAAAACGATGATGTGCTCAAATGGCACTCCCGACAGGATGTCATATATCTTGTGCATGTCTTGCGACATCAGGTAACGGTCTGAGTAGAACGTGTCATAATGGCTGCTCGTCGGAGTGTTATGCCAAATATTGTTGTGTGGCACGCTTGGACCCGACTCTGCTGATGGAGCTGCAACAGCAACAACATTGAAGCGTTCCTTAAGTGATTTGAATGGCTCGCGTGCGAAGAGCGCATCAACAGCTCTCTGGCAGTCGGTGTAGAATTTGCCCATTTCCTTTTCAGTGTATCCTTCAGCAATTATTGCTAAGTCGATGCAGTCTTGTATATTAACGTTATCGAAGGGATTATATGATGAAGGCATGTAGTTGCGTCCAGACCCCTTGCGTGGCTCTTCCTTCAGCACCTTGGTCTCTCTCTTGTTTCCCTTGCTGTTTTTATTAGGGTCAATTGATGTGTCTTCCTGTTTAGGGTTGCCCTTCCACACATAATGGAAAGGTATGCCGTTGTCGCCAATAGGACGTATTAGTATATCTGCAGGGTCAACGGTGTGAGTCATTTCCGCAGAAACTCTGTTATGGTTGTCTGTCAGGGCAATGGTGATGTCCACAGGCTTCTTGGGGAATGGTATATTATAAGATGTGTCAAAGGCTTTAGACACTTTTTTGGCCTCGTCATACTGAAGCCATTCTTGGAATAGAGTGGAGAATGACCATGTGTATATAGTCTCTTGTGTCTCATGGTCTTTTACTGTGATGTGGCCGTTGCCTCTGAGCAGGGTCTCGCTCAGCCGATCGCGGCGGCCAGCCCATTTGTCCTGCTTTTTCATCTCGTCAAGGTAAATGCGCTGTTCGTTAGCGTTGCCAGCGAAGACATAGTCAACACGAAGGGTGGCATCTTCAAAATATTTGTTGAAATCCTGTGCGTTGGCTCCTATACATATCGCAAGTGCAGCCAATGTCGAAGTTATGGTTCTTTTCATTACAAGTTATAGTGTAGGAATAATAAGTTAAAGTTTAGTCTGTCGGTGCAAAATTAAAAAAAAATCTCGAAATAAAATAACTTACAATACGAAATCTTCGAATTTGTACGACTTTGTGGTGGATGGTTTTTTATTCATTGCAAATGACGCTGCATGAAATTGCGTATGCCGTAGTTGAAAAATCATTGCAGTCAACATGGCATACGTGCGGGCAATTCGACCTGCTTATCCTTTAGGCGTTATCACCCAACTTTTCCTTTAGAAACATCCCAGTGTAGCTGTATTCACACTTGGCGATGTCCTCAGGCGTGCCTGCTGCAACCACGGTGCCGCCAGCTTCACCGCCTTCTGGTCCGATGTCTATCACATGGTCAGCGCATTTGATCACATCCATATTGTGCTCAATGATTATGACGGTATGTCCTCTCGATATGAGTGCGTTGAATGCATCGATCAGTTTGTGTATGTCGTGAAAATGCAGTCCTGTGGTAGGTTCGTCAAAAATGAACATAGTTGGTGTGGCCCGTTCTTGGCTCAAGTAATAGGCAAGTTTGATGCGTTGGTTTTCGCCGCCAGAAAGAGTGGATGAGGTTTGTCCCAATTTGATGTAGCCTAAGCCAACCTCTTGAAGAGGCAATAGTTTTTTTACTATTTTCTTTTGTGCATGTTCTGTGAAGAACTCTACAGCCTGGTTTACTGTCATGTTGAGCATGTCATATGCGTTCATGCCTTCATACTCAACGTCAAGGATCTCTTTCTTGAAACGTTTGCCATGACAATGTTCACATTCAAGCACAATGTCATTCATGAATTGCATTTCAACCTTGACAGTGCCTTCGCCTTTGCATTCCTCGCATCTGCCGCCCTCTGTGTTGAATGAGAAATATGCCGGAGTGTAGCCCATCTGCTTTGCAAGTTGCTGACAGGCTAAGAGTTTGCGTATTTCATCCCATGCTCCAATATATGTGACGGGATTAGAGCGTGATGATGTGCCTATAGGGTTCTGGTTGATGAAATCCACATGCTTGATCATGTCCACATCGCCTTCAATGCAGGTGTGTGCACCAGGTTTGTCGGCTGCTTCATCGAGACGTTGTTTCATCGACAGATAGAGAATGTCACGCACAAGAGAAGATTTGCCAGAACCTGACACTCCAGTCACGCAAGTCATCACGTTTAGCGGAAACTTCACGTCAATGTTTTTCAAGTTGTTGGCTTTAGCGCCACGAATAAGGATATAGTTGTTCCATGGACGGCGGCTTTCAGGTGTGGTTATGCGTTCTTTGCCTGAGAGGTAGTCGAGAGTGTGTGAATGCTTTTCTGAGACATTGTTGGCTGAATCTGCTTCATGATTGCTGTTGAGCTTTGGCGGGGGACCAGCATACACTATCTCGCCACCAAGTCGGCCTGCATCTGGACCTATGTCAATGATGTAGTCGGCAGCGCGCATTATTTCCTCGTCATGCTCCACGACTATAACGGTATTGCCCATGGATTGCAATTGGCGAAGCACCTTGATGAGTCTGTGCGTGTCGCGTGAATGGAGGCCTATGCTTGGCTCGTCAAGCACATACATGCTTCCCACGAGTGATGAGCCAAGGCTTGTGGCAAGGTTTATGCGTTGGCTCTCGCCGCCAGAGAGTGTGTTGCTGGCACGTGCGAGTGTCAGGTAGCTTAATCCCACATCAAGCAAGAACTTCAGTCTGTTCTTTATTTCTGTGAGCAATCGCTGCGCTATCTTGTGTTCTCTTTCATTAAGACGCAGATGGTTGAAAAAATAGCATAGGTCCTCAATGGACATCTCACATAGGTCAGAAATGCTTTTCTTGCCAACCTTCACGTATTCCGCTTCTTTCCTCAAGCGATGTCCATGGCATTCGGGACATGTTGTCTTGCCGCGATAGCGCGCGAGCATCACGCGGTATTGTATCTTGTATTGGTTCTCTTTAAGCATGCGGAAAAACTCATCTATGCAGATTGACACGTTGCCCCATTCATTTTTTTCCGGCACTCCGTGCCATAGAAAATCCTTTTGTTGAGTTGTCAATTCGCAGTATGGCGTGAATACAGGAAAGTCATATCGTGCAGCAGTGCGCACAAATTCCTTTTTCCATTCAGACATCTTGTCGCCTTTCCAGCACACGACCGCACCGTCATACACCGACAAAGAGGCATCAGGTATGACGAGACTTTCTGATATGTCCACCACACGCCCGTAGCCTTCGCATTTGGGGCATGCTCCAACAGGGGAGTTGAATGAGAACATTTGGTCTGTAGGCTCTTCAAAAGTCATGCCGTCGGCTTCGAATTTAAGAGAAAACTCAGACGAGTCTTCTTCGCTGAACTTCACCATGCATACGCCATCGCCTTCGTAAAGGGCGGTGTTGGCAGAGTCGGCCAAACGATTCACCGTAGCCTTGTCATCGCTCGCTTTCATACGGTCAATGACAAGGTTAATGGCAGTAGTGTGCATCTTGCTTTCCCGGTTAAAGGCTATTGCTGACAATTCATTGTCATCTTTGTTGAGAAGTTCGCTGATTTTAATTATTTCGCCGTTAACCTCCACGCGTTGGAATCCTGTTTTGTAGTCTATGTCTAATTGTTCTCTCACAGTGCGTCCATTGCGCATTATCAGTGGAGTCGTGACTATGAAGCGCGTTCCTTCCTCGTGTAGCCGCATATAGTTCACGATGTCGTCCACGGTGTGCTTCTTCACTTCCTTGCCGCTGATGGGAGAATATGTGCGTCCAATGCGTGCGAAGAGCATTCGCAGGTAATCGTATATCTCTGTGCTTGTTCCCACGGTTGAGCGCGGATTGCGGCTCGACACTTTTTGTTCAATGGCTATTGCAGGCGATATGCCTTCGATGAAGTCGCAGTCAGGTTTAGCCATGCGCCCGAGAAACTGCCGCGCATATGTTGAGAGGCTTTCCACATAACGGCGCTGTCCTTCAGCGTAGAGCGTGTCAAAGGCCAGCGAAGATTTGCCGCTGCCGCTCACTCCTGTGATGACCACGAGTTTGCCTTGCGGTATGCGCACGTCTATATTCTTGAGATTATTGACCCTTGCTCCTTTTATATAGATACAGTCTTTGAAGTTAGAGGTTTCTGATGCTTGCTTCACGGCTTTGTGCTTTCTTAAAATGAAAAAAGAATAATCAAGTGTGTGGATGGGTGATATGAGTGTGGTTGTTTATGCCACTTTCATAATTGTGAGTACCTGCTTAAAAAAGTGGGCGGTGCCATGGAAGGCAATGACAAGGTGTTGATTGTGCAAGCCCCTTGTCAATGCAGTTCCATGGCAACGCCACTTTCTGTAGTAGTTGTTATCTCATTATTTATTTATGCTGCTCAGCACAGCTGCCATCTGTTCTGCCACCTTTTGAGATTCCAGTGCAGCCACTTCAGCGAATCGTTCTGTCTTGTCAGCGTAGATGATTGCTCGAGATGAGTTGACGATGAGTCCGCAGTCCTTAGTCATGCCGTATTTGCACACTTCTTCAAGGCTTCCGCCCTGAGCTCCGATGCCAGGCACGAGAAGGAAATGATCAGGAGCAACTTTGCGTATGTCTTCAAACATCTGTCCTTGTGTTGCGCCCACTACATACATCATGTTGTCAGCATTGCCCCATTCCTGGCTTTTACGTAGCACTTTCTCAAACAGGCGTTCGCCCTCTGCGTCAGTTGTGAGTTGGAAGTCGTGGCTGCCCTTGTTGGATGTCAGAGCAAGGAGAATGACCCATTTGCCTTTATATTGCAGGAATGGAGTGACGCTGTCCTCGCCCATGTATGGAGCCACGGTGAGGGCATCAAGATTCATCTCTTCAAAGAAAGTGCGTGCATACATTGCGCTGGTGTTGCCAATGTCGCCTCGCTTGGCGTCAGCGATGATGAAATGATTCGGGTAGTTTTCATTGAGATAAGCTATGGTCTTGTCGAAAGAGATCCATCCTTTTACGCCCATGCTCTCGTAAAATGCGAGATTGGGCTTGTAAGCCACGCAGTATGGCGCTGTGGCATCTATGATAGCCTTGTTGAAGGCATAGATAGGATCCTCTTCCTTGAGAAGGTGCTCAGGAATCTTCTTTATGTCAGTATCGAGACCTACGCAAAGGAATGTCTTCTTAGCGAAAATCTGGTTTATGAGTTCTTGGCGTGTCATGATTTGTATGATTTTATTTTTTATGTTTAATTATTTAAATGGAGAATCTGTATTATGCGTACAGAGTATGGTGACTTATATAGTATACGCTGCGTTATTTCGTCGGAAATTCCTAAATTGGCTGCATTCGGACCAAATGACCCGCGTGGCTCGCTCAAAGCTCTTGTATGTTTACGATTCTCAGATAGCGGCAGCATGCTTCTACAGTTCGGCTTCCTTAAGACGCTCAGCGTTCTCGGCTACGATGAGGTGGTCGATGCAGTCTTGGATGTTTCCGTCCATGAATGCTGCAAGGTTGTAGATGGTGTAGTTGATGCGGTGGTCCGTGATGCGCCCTTGGGGATAGTTGTAGGTACGTATCTTTGCAGAACGGTCGCCTGTCGACACCAAAGTCTTGCGTCTTGAAGCAATGTCGTCAATATATTTCTGGTGCTCTTTGTCATAAATGTATGTGCGCAATCTGGCCAATGCACGTTCCTTATTTTTGGGCTGGTCGCGTGTCTCGGTACATTCTACGAGAATTTCTTCCGTTTCACCAGTGTTTGGGTTTTTCCACATGTAGCGTGCGCGTACACCTGATTCCACTTTGTTCACATTCTGTCCGCCGGCACCAGAGCTTCTGAATGTGTCCCATTTGATTTCTCCTTCGTTAATTTGCACATCGAAAGGCTCTGCTTCAGGAAGAACAGCTACAGTGGCGGCAGATGTGTGAACGCGTCCTTGCGTCTCTGTGGCAGGCACACGTTGCACACGGTGCACTCCCGATTCATATTTCATAGTGCCATATACGTTTTCGCCTGTTATATTTGCGATTATCTCTTTGAATCCGCCAACAGCTCCTTCCGATGTTGACGACACTGTGAGGTGCCAGCCTTTCATCTCGCAATATTTTGAGTACATTCTGAACAGGTCGCCAGCAAAGAGCGCGGCTTCATCACCGCCTGTGCCACCGCGTATCTCAAGTGTGACGTTTTTTCCATCCTCCGGATCTGCGGGGATGAGCAACAGTTTTATTCTTTCTTCCAGCTCAGGGATTTTTTTCTCATTCTCAGAGAGTTCCTCCCTGGCCATGTCCTTCATCTCAGGGTCTTCCTCGTTTGCTATGATATCCTTGGCCTCTTCAATGCCTTCAACGGCATTGATGTATTCTTGTCTGGCCTTCATGATGTCTTCGAGGTTTTTATATTCCTTTGTCAACTGCACATACCGTTTTTGGTCTGCAATGACGTTGGGGTCGGTGATGAGGGTGGAAACTTCCTCAAAACGTGGAACAAGTCCCTCAAGTTTTTCAAGTATTTCCATGTGTTGATTGTCAGATGCTTATTAAATGATGGCAATATAAAAGTCTCTAATGGGGAGGTTAGAGAAATGAGAAGCGTAGCTCGCTTCTCATTAGCTCTTGCCTATGAGGCAATTGTCTCACATCATTAGTAGTTGAACTCGCCGAATTCCGACTTTATGGTGAGTGATTTCTTGCCCTCTTCCACGCGTCCGATGATTTGTGCATCGATGTTGAACGACTTGCTGATATCTATGACCTTCTGAGCGTTCTCAGGAGCGACATATACTTCCAGGCGGTGGCCCATATTGAATACCTTATACATTTCAGACCAATCGGTGCCCGATTCCTTTGCAATAGCTTTGAAAAGAGGTGGCACAGGGAACATGTTGTCCTTTATGACACGGCAGTTGTCGTTCACGAAATGCAGCACTTTTGTCTGCGCTCCGCCTGTGCAGTGCACCATGCCATGTATGTCTGCACGCATATCGTCAAGCATCTTCTTGACCACTGGAGCGTATGTGCGAGTAGGGGAGAGCACGAGTTTGCCCGCATTCACTGGCGCGCCTTCCACGCTGTCAGTCAGTTTGTATGAGCCAGAGTACACAAGTTCATCAGGCACAGCCTTGTCGTAAGATTCAGGATATTTCTCGGCCAGATACTTGGCGAACACGTCGTGGCGAGCAGATGTCAATCCATTGCTGCCCATGCCTCCATTGTATTCCTTCTCGTATGTGGCCTGGCCGCAAGAAGAAAGTCCCACAATCACATCTCCAGAACGTATGTTGGCATTGTCAATCACATCGCTGCGCTTCATGCGGCAAGTCACGGTGGAGTCTACAATGATAGTGCGAACCAAGTCGCCCACATCGGCAGTCTCGCCTCCTGTGGCGTATATGCCTATGCCCATCTTGCGCATCTCGGCAAGCAACTCGTCTGTGCCGTTGATGATAGCTGATATGACTTCTCCAGGTATGAGCATCTTGTTGCGGCCTATGGTGGACGACACAAGGATGTTGTCCACAGCGCCCACGCAGAGCAAGTCATCAGTGTTCATGATGAGAGCATCTTGCGCAATGCCTTTCCATACCGACAGGTCGCCTGTCTCCTTCCAGTACATGTATGCCAAGCTCGACTTCGTGCCAGCTCCATCGGCATGCATGATGTTGCAGTATTCAGGGTCTCCTCCGAGGATGTCGGGGATGATTTTGCAGAAAGCCTGAGGGAAAATGCCCTTGTCGATATTCTTGATAGCGTTATGCACATCTTCCTTTGCTGCGCTCACACCACGCAACATGTACCTCTGATTGTTGTCTGTAGCCATTTCTAACTTGTATTTTTTGTTATTTGTTTCAATTTATAGTGCAAAGGTAATGAAAAAATGTCAGAAATAGTCGCTATGTCAAAATTCTTTCTTAAATTTGCAATCTATACACAATAAATTTCATATAAATGGTATTTACAGCACAACAAATAGCAGGATTCACAGGCGGTACGGTCGATGGTGACCCAAACGCTGCTGTGAGCTCATTCGCTAAGATAGAGGAAGGTACAGAAGGCTCGCTTTCTTTCCTTGCCAACCCACAATATGAGTCATACATTTACGAGACAAAGTCAACAATTGTGCTCGTCAATGCTGATTTCAACCCATCAAAAGAAATAAAAGCCACACTTGTCCGCGTTGACAATGCGTACGAAGCTGTGGCTAAACTCCTTCAACTTTATCAGAGCATGCAGGAAAAGCGTGTCGGCATCAGTTCGTTGGCATTTATTGATCCCTCTGCCAAAATTGGCAAAGACTGCTACATCGGACCGTTTGTGGCAATAGCAGAAGGCGTTGAGATAGGTGATGGAGTGGTGCTCCATCCTCATGTCACAATCGGAAAAAATGCCAAGGTGGGTTCTTGCACAGAAATCTATAGCAATGCTGTCATTTATCATGACTGCAAAGTGGGAAGCAACTGCATCCTTCATGCAGGCTCTGTCATTGGGGCAGATGGCTTTGGCTTCGCGCCAACTTCTGAAGGCTATGATAAGATTCCTCAGATAGGCATTGTCACCATAGAAGACAATGTTGAGATTGGAGCAAACACATGCATAGACCGTTCCACAATGGGAAGCACCATTGTGCGCAAAGGCGTTAAGCTCGACAATCTCGTGCAGATAGCGCACAATGTTGAAGTTGGAGCCAATACCGTGATGTCGGCTCAGGTTGGTGTTGCTGGCAGTGCCAAGGTGGGCGAGTGGTGCATGTTTGGCGGTCAGGTTGGCATAGCCGGACATCTCAAGGTGGGTGACCGCACACATCTTGGAGCGCAGTCGGGACTGGCTGGCGGAAACCTCGCTCGCAAAGGTGGTGCTACAATGATGGGCTATCCTGCTATAGACCATAAGAAGTTTGCCAAAAACATGGCCGCTCTCAATTCTTTGCCTGATCTCCTCAAGGAGGTGGCGGCAATGAAGCGAGAACTTGAAGAGCTCAAAGGAAAATAAACTAATATCATATCTATGCCAAGTCATGAGCATGTGAAAAGTGCGCTTGCGGCATCGCAAAGTCATCAGGAAACGTATCTGGAAAAGTCTTAGAAAACACTGATTCGTTCTTTTGGACAGTTCCATGACTTTGAAAACACATATATTTTTACACATGAGTATGCAAAAACAACAGACTCTAAATGGAACCTTTACCCTTCAGGGCAAAGGACTTCACACCGGACAGCACATAACTGCTGTTTTTAATCCTGCACCAGAAAACCATGGATACAAAATTCAGCGCACAGACATTGAGGGACAGCCTATTGTGGACTGCAATGCAGAACTTGTAGGTGACACCCAGCGCGGCACTGTCTTGGTTAAAGGCGACATAAAGATAAGCACTATCGAGCACGCTATGGCTGCACTCTACGCCAGCGGCATAGACAACTGCCTCATTCAGCTCGATGGTCCTGAAATGCCTATTCTTGATGGCAGCGCATTGCCTTTCATTGAAGAGATACAGAAAGTCGGACTGCAGGAGCAGGACGCAAAGAAAGATTATTATGTGGTGAAGCAGAAGATGGAAATAAAAGGGGAGAATGGCGAACATCTCATTCTTTTGCCGGATGACCACTTCTGTGTTAATGCGCAGATCACTTTCGATTCGCAGATTCTCGACAATCAGTTCGCCAACCTCGACAGCCTTGCAGATTTCCCTGCAGAAATAGCCTCGGCACGCACTTTTGTATTTGTGCGTGAGATAGAGCCATTGCTCCATCTCGGACTCATTAAGGGCGGCGACCTTGACAATGCTATTGTCATCTATGAGAAAGAGCTGCCTCAAGAGCGTTATGACAAGCTTGCAGACACACTTGGCATACCTCACATGGATGCCACACGTCTTGGCTACATCAACCACAAACCTCTTACATGGAATAACGAGACAGCGCGCCATAAGCTCCTTGACATCATCGGAGACCTTGCGCTTGTGGGCCGCCCAATCCTCGGACGTGTCATTGCCACAAAGCCAGGACACACTATAAATAATAAGTTCGCGCGCGTAATAAAGCGTGACATCAAGAAGCATGAGGTGCAGTGCCCTGTCTACAATCCAGACAAGGAACCACTCATGGATGTGAATAAGATACGTGCTCTTTTGCCGCACCGTTATCCGATGCAGCTTGTCGACAAGGTCATTGATGTTGACGATACGGAAATCACAGCAGTGAAGAATGTCACAAGCAACGAGCCGTTCTTCACAGGACATTTCCCGCAGGAACCTGTAATGCCAGGCGTCCTCATTGTTGAGGCTATGGCTCAGGCTGGCGGACTTCTCGTGCTTAGCAATGTTGAAGAGCCAGAGCGCTGGTCTACATATTTCATGAAGATAGATAATGTGAAGTTCCGCCGCAAGGTGGTGCCTGGCGACACGCTCATCTTCAAAGTGAAGATGATGGAACCGTTGCGTCGTGGAATAGCCACAATGTCAGGCCTCGTTTTTGTGGGAGAGACTGTAGCGGCAGAAGCTGAATTTACGGCTCAGATCGTGAAAAACAAATAAGAGCGTTCATTTCCTTCTCGCAGCATTCTGCGGGAAGGAATGACTGATTAAAAGAGAAAGCTCTAATTATTAACTAATAAAATGATTTAATATGTCAAAAATCAGTCCAATGGCATTCGTAGATCCGGAAGCCAAAATAGGTGAGAACTGTGAAATAGGACCATTCTGCTTCATCGACAAGAATGTCGTCATAGGAGACAACAATGTGCTCATGAACAGCGTCACTCTCCTTTCAGGCACACGTGTGGGCAATGGAAACACCATCTTCCCTGGAGCTGTCATCGGCGCCGTGCCACAGGACCTCAAGTTCAAGGGTGAAGAAACATTCGTTGAGATAGGCGACAACAACAAGATACGTGAGAATGTGACCATACACAGAGGCACTGCCAGCAAGGGCAAGACCACTGTAGGCAGCAACAACCTGATTATGGAGAACGCTCATATAGCACACGACTGTACGTTCGGCAGCCGAATCATAATGGGCAACTCCAGCAAATTGGCTGGTGAAGTAGTCATTGACGATGATGCCATCATTTCGGCTGTAGTGCTTGTACACCAGTTCTGCCGCATTGGTGGATATGTGATGGTTCAGGGCGGCACACGCACAAGCAAGGATATACCACCATTCATCATGGCAGGACGCGAGCCTGTGGCGTATGCAGGACTTAACATTGTAGGCTTGCGCCGTCGTGGTTTCAGCCGGGAGGTCATTGATAACATCCATCATGCCTATCGCCTTATATATCAGTGCAACTTTACTGTAGAGCAAGCTGTTGCGGCCATACGCGAAGAGGTGCCAATGAGCAAGGAGATAGAATATATCATTGACTTTGTAAGCAATTCACAGCGAGGCATAGTGCGATAAAGTGCCTGCTCCTATCATTATTATTCGTTGATACAGCAGAGTGATTCGCATTATTGTCTGATAAACGAATACTAAAATGCAAACTGTATGATATACCGTTTTCTCATCATCTCCAATGAAGTTGACAACTTCATGCGTGAGATTCAGATAGATGCCGATGCCAAGTTTCTTGAACTGCACCAGTTGATACTTCAGGCATGCGGATACGAAGATAATCAGCCTGCATCATTCACCATCTGTGAAAAAGGATGGCAGAAAGGCTCTGAAATCACTCTTGAGGAGGTGGAAAACACCCATGGACGTGGAAGCCATGTAATGGCCTACACAGAGCTATGTGAATTTCTTGAAGACGAAAAACAACATATGCTCTATACGTTTGATCCAGTGGCGGAACGTATGTTCTTCATCGAATTGGCTGAAATCACCGTTGGCAAAAATCTAAAACATGGCGTCATATTGCGTTCTCTGGGCAATCCGCCCAAACAGACAATCGATGTTGATGCCATCTTTGATGCGCAGCCAGTTGCTGTGGCTGCAAGCACAGAGGAAGCGGATGATGATTTCTTTGGCAATGAGGTTGATGCTGAAGAGATTGACCTTGAGGGCTTTGATATCAGTTCTGATGTTTGATGAATGAACTTTTGATTTTTAGTTGATGACATTGTTCATAAACGCTCTATCAAGAGAAATATCAACAGTATTATGAGTGGTGAAATGAGTTGTCTGGATAGAAAAGTGCTTGTGGTGTTGGTCGGCCCCACAGGGGTGGGGAAGACTGAGCTCAGCCTCTCTTTGGCACAACATCTGTGTTCTCCTGTCATCAATGCCGATTCTCGTCAGATATATAAGGGAATAGAAATTGGCACAGCAGCTCCGACTGAAGAGGAAATGTCACGTGTGAAGCATTATTTTGTCCACACACTGCCCCTTGACAGTTATTACAGTGCTGCTGAGTATGAAAAAGACGTCATGGCGCTGCTCGATGAACTTTTTCTCACTCACGACACATTGCTGCTCTCAGGAGGAAGCATGATGTATGTCGATGCAGTGACAAAGGGCATAGACGATATTCCTACAGTGGATGATGAGACAAGGGAATATGTGGCTCAGCGTTTTGAGAAAGAAGGCTTGGATGCTCTGCTTGCCGAACTGAAAGTGCTTGACCCGCAATATTATGAAGCCGTTGACAAGCGCAACCATAAACGTGTGGTTCATGCGCTTGAAATATGCTACATGACGGGTAAAACCTATACATCCTTCAGAGTCAGTAGCGTAAAGCAGCGTCCGTTCCGCATCGTCAAGTTTGGACTCATGCGCTCAAGGGAATGCCTTTTTGCGCGTATCAATGCGCGTGTTGATCAAATGATGGATGACGGTTTCCTGGAAGAGGCACGTCGTGTTTATTCCATGAGGCATCTCAACTCACTTAACACTGTAGGTTATAAAGAGCTTTTCAATGTGCTTGATGGCACATGGCAACTGCCAATGGCTGTTGAGCGCATAAAGAAGAACACACGTGTTTATGCTAAAAAGCAAATGACTTGGCATAAGCATGACCAAGACATTCATTGGCTCGATGCCGATACGATGAGTGTTGAGGATATGATTGAAAAAATATGTCATGAAATCAGACTCGGGTGCGATTTGCCGTGAAATTCATGCTCGAGTGTGATTTTATCATTATATCATGCTTGGGTATGATTATATAAAGAATGGCTCATAAGAGTGATTCTCCACATCAATATTTTGAGGATGATTTATCATGAAACCAAACGAATCAGTAATATGTTATGAAAGCAAACGTAACTAAGTTCTGCAAAAGGACACGAAAGTATTCAAAGTTGGCTTGGCTTTGGTATGCCAGTCAATATAAAGGCACATGGTATCAAAGGGTTGTCACATCCATAATGACGTTTTTCGTGGCATGCTTTCTCTATCTCGGCGCTGTGGCAGTCAACTTTTTAGGACTTTTCGGTGTCATGCCTACGATGGAGCTGTTGCGCAACCCTATCACAAATGAGGCTTCATATATTTATAGTGCTGATAGTGTTCTCATGGGCAAATTCTTCAATGAGAACCGTTCGCCTGTACATTTCGATGAAATATCTCCATATGTGATAGATGCCCTTATCTCCACTGAAGACGAGCGTTTCTATCAGCATCACGGCATTGATTATAAAGGCCTTTTTGCTGCTGCTCATGATATTGCAAGCGGCAATCCGCGCGGAGCAAGCACCATCACGCAGCAGCTTGTGAAGAATCTCTTCAAGATTCGTTCGCAGTATTCTACTGGCCTTCTTGGCAAGATTCCTGGTGTGCGCATACTAATCATGAAATCTAAGGAATGGATTACAGCCATTAAGATAGAGGACATGTACAGCAAACAGGACATTCTCACCCTATACCTGAATACTGTAGATTTTGGCAGCAATGCTTTTGGCATCAAGACAGCGGCCAAGACCTACTTCAAGACACGCCCGCAGAATCTTACAGCAGAGCAGGCGGCAGTGCTTGTCGGACTTCTTAAAGCCACCACTACATACAATCCAAAAGTTCATCCTGACAATAGTCTTGCCAGACGCAATGTGGTGCTGCATAATATGTACACACATGGAAAACTCACGCTTTCAGAGTGTGATTCTCTCTCGCAACTGCCCATCAACCTCAACTACAATGTCGAGAAGACCTATGATGGGGAGGCACAATACTTCCGCGAGGCCATACGCGACTATCTTGAACCATGGTGTGAAGAAAACAATATAGACCTCTATTCTGACGGATTGAAGATATACACTACCATTGATACGCGCATGCAGAATTATGCAGAGCAGGCTGTCATGAAACAGATGAAGACTATCCAAAAGAGATTTAACCAGCATTGGGGAAGTCAAACACCATGGCGCGATGAGCATGGCAATGAGATAGCGCACTTCATAGAAGATATAGCCAAGCGAAGTTCCTATTATAAGATTCTTGCCGAAAAATACGGCAGCAATGCCGACTCGATAGATTATTACATGAATCTGCCTCATCGTGTGAAGGTCTTTGATTACAATAGTCCCTCGCATGTGGCAGAGGCAGAGATGAGCACAATGGACTCCATTCGCTATATGGTCAAGTTTATGCATTGTGGTTTTGTGGCTATGGAGCCGCAGACAAGTTATGTGCGAGCTTGGGTGGGCGACATCGACTTCAACAGCTGGAAGTATGACAAGGTGACATCCATGCGCCAGCCAGGCTCCACCTTCAAACTCTTTGTCTACGCTTCAGCCTTTGAGAATAATGATGAGATGAACCCGCTCACACGCTATCGTGACGAGCTAATCTCCATAAAAGTTCCTGACGCAAAGAATCCTGGACAGATGAAAACATGGACTCCGCACAATGCCAATGGCTATTGCACAGGCGCAAGTCTGCCATTGAAGTCGGCTTTTGCGCAGTCTGTCAACACCATAGCAGTCAAGGTGGGACAGGATACAGGCATAGACAATGTGGTCAATGTGGCTCATGCAATGGGCATACGCAGCAAACTTGATCCTACGCCAGCCCTTGCATTAGGTTCGTCCGATGTCAATCTGTTGGAGATGGTCAATTCATATTGCACCGTGATGAACGATGGCAAATACCGCCAGCCAATACTTGTCACCAAGGTTGTTGACCGCAATGGAGATGTCATCTACGACTGCGAGCGTGATGTGCCGCAAGCAGAGCAGACTATCAAATACAAGACCGCTTTCTACATGCAGCGCATGCTTTATGCCGGCATGCACGACAGAGGAGGCACCACTCAGGCACTTTGGGAATATATACATCATTATGACACAGAAATGGGTGGCAAGACAGGCACGTCGAGCAACCATTCAGATGCGTGGTTCGTTGGCTGCTCGCCATACCTTGTTGGCGGAGCGTGGGTAGGAGGTGAGTACCGTTGTATTCATTTCCGCACAGGAGCTCTTGGTCAAGCCACACGTACAGCATTGCCGGTGTTTGGATATTTCATAGATAAGGTTCTGGCCGATCCTGCTTTCAAACACTATCACGCCAAGTATCCAAAGGCAAAGGAGGATATACCACGCGACACATACGAGGGAAGCGGGGTGTATATACCTCGGGAGACCGCCAACGATTCTACAGATGTCGATGATGATGAAGCAGGTTCTTCAGAAGTGTCTGTCGATACAATACGTTAGTTTGGCTGTTTCATGAATGACGAGACCATGGTAAATGGCATATGTCGTTCAGCACAGATATGCAATGATTCTTATTCGTCAAAAAATGAGGGTAAGGATACATGGCAAAGTATCTTAGGATACTTCGCAAAGTATATTAGGATACTTGGCCAAGTATCCTAATATACTTTTTTATGGGTGCCACATGGCTTGAAAAACTAAATCAAGAATTCTGCAGGCGTGCTTTGACTGGATTCTTTTGCAAAGCTATGCCAAAGGCGATATTCATTGACTTAATCATTTTTTCTGTCTAATGACTGGATTGCGTTTTGTCCATTCCATATATCCCATGATGCGATGGCTTGAAGGATGAGCATCTCGTAGCCATTTTTCACTGTTGCTCCATAAGATGCTCCTTGTTTCATGAAGAGGGTCTCCTCAGGATTGTATACAAGGTCATATAGAAGATGTTGTGGGGTCAGAAGGTTATAAGGTATAGCAGGTGCTTCGTTTGTGTGAGGGTGCATGCCGCATGGTGTGCAGTTGACGATGACCTCATGTTCAGCAAGAATGTCGGCATTTATGTCTTCGTATGTTATCATGCCAGGTTTTTGTGTTCGGCTGACGAAGACGCATTCAATGCCCAGTTTGTGCTGCAGTCCGTAGTGTATGGCTCGTGATGCTCCGCCTGTGCCGAGAATGAGAGCTTTTCTGTGGTGTGGCTTAATGAGTGGGCGGATGCTGTTTGTGAAGCCTGTCACATCGCTGTTGTGTCCAGTTGCTGTCACTTTGCCATCTTCTTGTCGAGTGATTTTGACTACATTGACGGCTCCGATAGCTTCTGCCTCTTGGCTGAGGCTGTCCATATACTGCATCACCTGTTGCTTGTATGGTATGGTGACGTTGAGTCCAAGCAGGTTGGGATGTTCTTTTATTATGTCAGGAAACATCTCGATGGATGGTATGTCGAAATTGACATATTGCGCATCGATGTTTTCTGCAGAGAATTTTTCAGTGAAGAAGCGTCTGGAGAATGAATGGCTGAGAGGGTGGCCTATGAGTCCATATATGTTCATGTGAGTGTTTTGTTGTGTTTTGTGTGTATGTTAATGTGGTTATGTGATGGCAAGTGTCATTTCTGTGCAGTGTATAGCATGCACATGCCGAAGACAAGTCGTTTGTAGCTCACATTTCTGAAACCTGCTTGCTGGATGATTTGCTGCATGCGTTCGCCTTGCGGCACGGCGTCCATCGTGTCAGGCAGATAAGAATAGGCTGACATGTCGCGCGAGAATAATTGCCCCACTGCAGGCATTATGCATCTTTTGTAAACATAGAAAAGTTGTTTCATGGGAAAGGCAGTCGGTGCACACAAGTCAACAACAGACAAGTGTCCCCCAGGACTGAGCACTCGGTGCATCTCTTGCAGGCATCTGTCGAGATTCTGGAAGTTGCGCAGAGCGAAAGCTGAAATGACAGCGTCAAACGAAGAATCGTTGAATGACATGTTTGAACAGTCTTCGTTCTGGAATGTTATGGAGTGGTCCAAGCCAAGCTTCTTCACCTTTTCTCTTGCAATGTCCATCATGCCCTCACTTATGTCGCAGCCAACGATGCGCTTGGGATGCAGCTTACGGTGAGCGATGATGGCAAAGTCGCCTGTGCCTGTGGCAATGTCGAGGACATTTTCTGTGCTTGTCCTGTTTTTGAGCAGAAAGCGTATGGCTTCATTGCGCCAGCACCTGTCAATGCCGAAGCTGAGAGTGTGGTTCAGCATGTCGTATGAGTGGGCTATGTTGTTGAACATGCGCTCCACCTGTTCGCGTTTGCTTCCGTTGTCGCCGTATGGCTTGATCTGCTCTTGTGTGTACATTATTGATGCTGTGTGTTTGTCAAGAAGAATCAGAGAGCTGTGCGGCTCTCTGATTCTTGTCATGTGGGTGTGTTATTTCTTTGCGCTTTCGAGGTATGCGTTGACATTCTTCTCGATACGGCTTGCTATGTCTTCGTCGCTCTGCGCTTTTTCGAACTTCTCGCCTGTGATGTGCTCATAGAGCTCTATGTATCGTTCTGACACCGACTCTGCATAAGCGTCTGTGATTTCTGGCATGACTTGTCCTGGCTGGTTCATGAAGTTGTGGTCTATAAGCCATTGGCGTACAAACTCCTTTGAGAGCTGCTTCTGTGGCTCGCCTTTCTCAAATTTCTCTTGGTAGCCATCAGCATAGAAGTAACGAGATGAGTCGGGGGTGTGCACCTCATCGATAAGGTAAACTTTTCCGTCTCGCTTGCCGAATTCATACTTGGTGTCCACAAGTATGAGTCCCTTCTCTGCTGCCATCTTGGTGCCGAGGTCAAACAGAGCTCTTGTGTAGCGTTCCATGGTCTCGTAGTCTTCCTTCGACACTAAGCCCTGAGCTATTATCTCTTCCTTGGAGATGTTCTCATCGTGGCCTTCGTCAGCCTTTGTTGTTGGTGTGATGATTGGCTCAGCAAACTTCTCGTTTTCGCGCATGCCCTCTGGAAGCGTGATGCCGCAGAGTGTGCGGTTGCCAGCCTTATACTCGCGCCATGCAGAACCTGTGAGGTAACCGCGGATGATCATCTCCACGCGGAATCCTTCACACTTCAGTCCCACTGTGACCATTGGGTCTGGAGTGGCGAGTTTCCAGTTTGGCACGATGTCTGCGCTGGCGTCAAGAAACTTGGATGCTATTTGGTTGAGCACCTGTCCTTTGAATGGAATGCCCTTAGGCAGCACCACATCGAATGCCGAAATGCGGTCTGTGGCAACCATTACCATGAGATCATCGTTGATGTTGTACACGTCACGAACTTTGCCGTGATACACTTCCTTTTGTCCTGGGAAGTTGAAGTCGGTTCTTGTTAAAGCCTTCATGATAGTGAAATTATTTGAGTTTTATGAATTTGTAGTCAGTATTGTGCTTCGTCGCTCTCCTTGTGCATGGCCAGACGCTTTCTCTCATTGTCATATTTGTTGTATGCGTTGACTATGCGTGTGACGAGCTTGTGGCGCACTATGTCCTTTTCGTTCATTTCGATGAAACTGATGCCGTTCACGCTTTCAAGCACTTCTCGAGCTTCTTTGAGACCGCTCTTCACGTTGCGCGGCAGGTCTATCTGTGTCATGTCGCCTGTGATGATCATTTTTGTGTTTTGTCCCATGCGCGTGAGGAACATCTTTATTTGCTGCGAAGTGGTGTTCTGCGCTTCATCGAGTATGACAACAGCGTCATTGAGTGTGCGTCCGCGCATAAAGGCAAGCGGTGCAATCTGTATGACGTTCTGTTCCATGTATTCAGTGAGCTTCTGTGCTGGTATCATGTCTTGCAGGGCATCGTATAGAGGTTGCAGGTACGGGTCAATCTTTTCTTTCATGTCGCCTGGCAGAAAACCGAGTTTCTCGCCTGCTTCCACTGCGGGCCTTGAAAGTATGATCTTTCTTATTTCCTTGTTTTTGAGGGCGCGCACCGCCAATGCTATGGAGATGTAAGTTTTTCCTGAGCCTGCCGGACCTATGGCGAACACCATGTCGTTGGCGTTGTAAGCTTCGACAAGCAACATCTGGTTTTCTGAACGTGGCGATATGGGTTTGCCAGTCACGCTGTAGCAGATGGCGCTGCCATCGGCAAGGCGGCAAGCCGGATTCTCGCCTTTGACAATTTGAAGGATATCTTCTTCAGTTAGCGAATTGTATTGTATGCAGTGGCTCTGCATCTTGGAGATGTTTTCCTCGAAGGCACACATCTCTTCCTCATCGCCCATCACTTTGATGATGTTGCCTCTTGCCACGATGCGCAGCTTAGGATAGAGCGCTTTTATCATCTGCAGGTGCACATTGTTCACACCGTAAAATGTGACCAGGTCTATATGTTCAAGTACTATATGCTTTTCTATCATGCTACAAAGTTACGTGAAAAAACTGATATATCCGTCAGTTGTGTTGAGAATTTTGGAATTGTTATATTATAATGTATGCGGCAGTGGGCATTATTGTCTTTCGAGTGGCATAGGCATAAATATAAAGCCGAAAGATTCACACGTGGGATGCGGTGAATCTTTCGGCTGTCTTGTTTAACCCAAATCGGTCATTAGATTTGAAAAGAAGCAATAATGTCCTGATAATTTCCCTGTTTCGGTCTAATGACCGATTTGGGTTTATGATTTCCATGGTTATCTCAGTCCGTGGTTCATCATGCGGTACTGTGCCATCTCTTCATATTTTGTGCCTTGGCGGCCATAGTTGGCGTATGGGTATATGCTTATGCCGCCACGTGGCGTGAAGATGCCTGTCACCTCAATATATTTGGGGTCCATGAGGTTGATGAGGTCTTTCATTATCTTGTTGACGCAGTCTTCGTGGAAGTCGCCATGGTTGCGGAATGAGAAGAGGTATAGCTTGAGCGACTTGCTCTCCACCATGCGCTTGTCGGGCAAGTATGAGATGCGTATCTCAGCAAAGTCGGGCTGGCCTGTTATAGGACAGAGTGAAGTGAACTCAGGGCAGTTGAACTGCACCCAATAGTCATTGTCAGGGTGTTTGTTCGTGAATGCTTCAAGCACCTCCGGAGCATAATCTTGACGGTATTCGGTCTTTTTGCCAAGGGCATTTAGACCTTCGTCGGTTCTGTTGTCGTTCATTGTTTGTTCTTGGTGTTGATGTTTGCTGTATGGACGGTGTCGCCCATGCAGCTTTCGGAAATATAGTGTGTTTGAAGGTAGTTACAGCTGCTTTATGTTGAAAGCGTTGTAGCTGATGTTCTCGTCGTAGACATCGGTTTCCTCGTATCTCTTGACAAGTTTCACCACTTTTATGGTGATTGGGAGCACTACTATCTCGTAGAGTGTCTTGGCCACCACTTGCGTCAGCATTAGACCTATCATGATGTCGAATGTCACCTTGGGCTCACCTTCCACTATGAGCGGGAATAGATAAAACGCCAATGGGAAGAAGATGATGCTGTCAGCTCCTTCGCCCACAAGGGTGGATGCTATGGCGCGCAGCGAGAAATAGTAGTTGAAATGTCCTTTGGAACGGTCGGCCAGTTTCATGCGGCTCATAACCCATGCGTTGAGGAATGAACCCACTATGAATGCGAGCAGGCTGGCTATCACAACCTGCGGCATGAAGGCGAACACGTGTTTGAATGCTTCGTCGCTGCCTGGCACGGTTGCAGGCAATGCGCATGCAATGCCCCCCAAGGCTGCGACGAGAAAGTTCATCGCGAAGCCCAGCCATATGATGAGCCTGGCTTTTCGAAAGCCCCAGACCTCAGCTATGACGTCGTTGAGAATGTATGAGATTGGGAAAACGATGAAACCGCATGTGAGGGATATTGGACCCCATAGTGTGAAAAGCTTGGTTTCAAGAAGATTTGCTGCAACAAGGCTGATGCAGAACACGATTCCCATCACCATCAGGGAAACGCTGATTTGTTGTCTCTTTTTCATTTATTCTTGTTTTTTACGTGGTTAATTCAAGGACACGCTTGTTTTTACGAGGTAAGCAAGCACTCGGATTCAGAATGTGGAATGATGGATGTCTTTGAATGTGCATTTGGTCAAATATATGCCAGTTGACATTCTTGACGTACCTCACAATGGACAGATTCTGAAATCGGGTGCAAAGATACAAAAAAATAATGAAAAAAGAGCAGTGACATGCTTGACTTTTGAACATTTTTATTAACTTTGCACTCAAACGGTAGAATTGAGCAATGTTTTCTGCATCATCCAATTCGGCCGCTTATGATTATGAAATTTGAATTAATTACTTTTTTTAAAGTGATATGAGTGAATACACAATGATTTCTGACATGGGTGAGTGTGTGAAAAAGATAGATTGTTTCGTCTTTTATTCAAGCGAAGAGGCTGCCTTCTCTTTGTTGAAGCAACTGAAGGGAGAACCATTGGTGGGCGACATACATCTGATGATGCCAGAAGGGGTGGCATGTCCTTTCGCAGGATGCGACGTGCATTATTTCAAATCGTTTGGTAACATGGAGACAATGCGGCTCATAGGGTCGCTGATGACATCTAAATATGCGTTGATGTGCACCAGTCCGGCGAATGTGACATTGGGCTACCACGCAGTGGGGCGCATGCTGTCTATAGCCGAGAGCGTTGACGCTTCAGTGGTCTATTCCGACAGATACCTTAAGAAAGATGATGAGATAGTGGCATCCCCAACCATGGACTGTTATTATGGCAGTGTGCGTGATGATTTTGACTTTGGCAATGTGTGCATATTGTCTTCGGCTTCTGTGAAACAGTTTCTTGCTGTGTCTGAAGAATGCGACTACATGGCTTCTTCGTGGTATGCCCTGCATCTCTATTGTCTTTCCAGAAAGAGAAATGCCTCGCTATACCATATACATGAGTATCTCTATACGGAAGACATGACTGACAGACGAAGCAGCGGAGAAAAGCAGTTTGACTATGTCGACCGTCGCAACAGTGACATACAGAAAGAACGGGAGATTGTTTTCACAAGCTATCTTAAGAATATAGGAGCGTACATAGAGCCAGAGAGCATAGCCGAAGTGGCTGTGGAGAATCATTACTTTGAAAAAGAAGCTTCGGTGATCATACCTGTGCGCAACAGGGTCAGGACTATCGAAGATGCTGTGAATAGCGCATTGTCGCAGAGAACAAATTTTGATTTTAATGTGATGGTTGTCGACAACCACTCCACAGACGGCACGTCGGAGGTGCTGAGGCGTCTCTCGCAGGAGGATTCACGTGTGCTTCACATTATTCCTGAACGAGATGACTTGGGCATTGGAGGATGCTGGAATCTTGCTTTTGACGACAACAGGTGCGGACGTTTTGCGGTTCAGCTTGACAGCGACGACCTTTATAGTGGAGATGACACTCTTCAGCGCATTGTGGATAAATTCTATGAAGAGCACTGCGGTATGGTGATAGGCTCTTATCGCATGTGCGACTTCAAATTAGACACATTGCCGCCAGGATTGATAGACCATAAAGAATGGACACCTGAAAATGGCCATAATAATGCTTTGCGTGTCAATGGCCTTGGTGCGCCGCGCGCTTTCTACACGCCTCTGCTTCGCTCCATAGGCATGCCGAACACGTCTTATGGCGAAGATTATGCCGTGGGTCTTGCCTTCAGCCGCAAGTATAAGATTGGCCGCATATTTGACCAGCTTTATCTTTGCCGCCGTTGGGAAGGTAATAGCGATGCGGCTCTCACCCCAGCGCAGGTCAATAAGAACAACATGTATAAAGATGGTCTGCGCACCATTGAAATCATCGAGCGCCGCCGTTTGAACGATTTCTGGCAGAGCTGCGTGTCGTCGGAGAAGGCGGAGCAGCTGCTGCACAAGCAGTTGCCCATGTGGGACTTGGCAAGGAATAATTATGAAGGTCTGTCGCGTGTTGTGACAAGTGATTATGACATTGAGGGATGCCGCCTGTCTGTTCAGCATAATCAGGCGAGGATGGTGTCTACAGGAGCAAAAGTCGATGCGGAGTCGATAAAGCATCGCCCTTGTTTTCTGTGTGAGGTGAACAGGCCCAAGGAGCAACTGTCATATCCGCTGCTGAAGAGGTATTATCTCTTGGTCAATCCGAATCCGATATTGCCAATGCATTTCACTATGCCTCTGCGCCATCATTGCGATCAGGCAATAAAGAACTACTATGAGGACATGATGGAGATGGCTGTGCAGATGAATAAATACTTCATTTTCTATAATGGACCGAAGTGTGGAGCCAGTGCGCCAGATCACATGCATTTCCAGGCTGGTTCGTGTGGCGTGGTGCCATTGCAGAGAGATTGGGTCGAACTGTATAAAGACCAGCGCTCGCGTCTTTGGCCGATAACAGAGGTGGAGAGTCTGGTGGCCTTGAAGCTTGAGGAATTGGCTGACAGCACAGGTGTGTTCAGTTTGCGCGGCTACGTGTGTCCTGGATTTGTCATCATCACACGCACCCCGCATGCCAATAAGGTGCTGTTTGACAAACTTTACAATGCAATGCATGTGAAGGATGGTGACACGGAACCTATGATGAATATCCTTGCGTGGATTCAGCCAAGTTCGTTGGATGGCTCACAGCGTATTGTGAGTGTGATCATCCCACGTTCCAAACATCGTCCCGACTGTTATTATGAACAGGATGAGGAACAGATTCTTGTCAGTCCTGGAGCCATTGACATGGCGGGCATGCTTATTGTGCCTCGTGTTGAAGACTATTGCAAGATGAATGCTGAAAAGGTGAAGGACATAATCAGCGAGTGTGGCATATCCCGTGATGAAGAGCTTGACATTATAATGAGATTCAAAGCTGAATCGGGGGGGGGGTATAGGCCTTAAAATATAAA
Source organism: uncultured Bacteroidaceae bacterium (assembly GCA_934293005.1). Lineage (GTDB taxonomy): Bacteria > Bacteroidota > Bacteroidia > Bacteroidales > Bacteroidaceae > Minthosoma. Next base: position 56,860 of record CAKQYA010000004.1, on the reverse strand, counting down.
TCGACAAGCGTGGTTGCCTGTTTGAAAAAAATCTATACTATGAATGTGGCTGTTGAACAAACAGTGAGGGTCGGCATACTCCGATCCAATGAGATAAATGTGGTTTTCCATTCAACATTTTTGTTGGATGGAAAGCCTTTTATTGGTGAACATCGTTTTACACTGAACGATGTGAGACATGCTGGTGGCAGAATGTTGTTTGCATTGGCTTCGCATATAGATGAAGGGCCTGATATGCATGAAGCTTCTTTCATGCTCAAAGATGTGGTGATAGGCATTGGCTTTCATTGGCAGCGCAAGGAAAACCAAACATTTGCAGGAGAACTCGAGTTGATAGAAGAAGACGGTATGGTGAGAGCGGTTAACTGTGTGCAAGTGGAGACTTACCTGACCAGCGTGATAAGCAGTGAGATGAGCGCAGATGCATCATTAAACTTGTTGAGGGCACATGCTGTGATATCTCGCAGCTGGCTTGTGGCGATGATGCGCAAATCGAGAGCGCATGAAAAGACATTTGCCAAGCACGAACAGTTGGGCAAGGATAGCATCATCCGTTGGTATGACAGCGAGGCGCATAGATTGTTTGACGTGTGTGCCGATGACCATTGTCAGCGTTATCAAGGGCTTACGAGGCAAACTAATGGCAATGTGGCGCATGCCATAGATGACACTCGCGGATTGGTTCTTACATATGACGGAGCTATTTGCGATGCTCGATTCTCTAAATGCTGCGGAGGTATGACTGAGGTTTTTGAGTCGTGCTGGGAGAATGTGCGCCATCCTTACCTTGTGTCTAAGCCAGACCCTTATTGCAACACAGATGATGTGAGGATTCTCGGGCATGTGCTCAACAGTTATGATAAAGAGACAAACGACTTCTATCGGTGGACTGTGCGTTTGCCACGTGAAAGGGCCACGGAATTGATATGCCGTAAGTCGGGCATCGATTTTGGCGAGATAAGGGATTTGGTGCCTGTGGAGCGCAGTGAGGCGGGGCATGTCGTCCTTTTGAAGATTGTGGGCGAGAAACGCACTGTGACTGTAGGCAAGGAACTGGAAATAAGAAAATGGTTGAGTGAATCGCACCTCTATTCATCAGCTTTTGAAGTGGAGAACATTGAAGATGGATTTGTGCTTCATGGAAAAGGTTGGGGGCATGGCGTAGGTCTGTGTCAGATTGGTGCTGCTGTCATGGGCGACAAAGGTGTGCCTTATGAGGATATACTGCAATTCTATTATCCAGGAACAGAACTGACGAAGATGTGGTGAGCTAAGCAGGCATTCACAATTAAGAAAGCGTCAAACTTAGATGTTGTAAAATGATTTTGAACACCTACTTAATATGATTTTGAATGCTTTCTTGAGAAATGAACTTTTAATATAGATAATATGAATCAGGTAAATGACCGTCGGCATAATCCTTGGCTGTGGATACCAGCTCTTTGCGCAGCAGAGGAGATACCTTCTGCAATGGTGACGTATGTGGCTTTGATTATGTTCCTTCAGTTTGGAGCTTCAGAATCGCTGTCGTCGGTGTATGCGGCATTGCTATTTGTGCCTTGGACTCTGAAGTCTGTATTGTACACAAGGGCTGTGATGGTGAAATCTGTGACAAGAAGAATATACGCAGTTGAGATGCTGATGCTGATGAGCCTCATGCTCATTGCTCTATTCCTGGAGAAGTGCAGGGTGGGGCATATGCCGCTGTTCGTGATGATGATGGTCCTGTCGGTGCTGTGTGCTTGGCATGAATTGCTGTCACGTCTGTATTATGGCAGGATGCTCATGCCTCGTCAGCAAAAACTGTTTAAGACAACAAAGACTGTGGCTTCATTTATCTCGCTCGTGATGACATACGGACTGCTCATCATTGTGGCAGGCTTTTTTGAGGTGTTCTTCCGCAGTTATCGGAAGGCATGGGCCATGGAGAGCGCTATTGTGGCTGGGGTGTTTTTCATTGTGGCTGTGATAAACGTGATTGTGCTTAAGTCGTCTCCCAAGAAGGTCAGGATGATACGTGGAATAGAACCGCATGACGGGCCGCATCTCCTGCAGACGGCAGAACGGCTTAAGGTTATGCCGCATGCTTGCCGTCTGCTTTGTAGTTTGTTCTTCTTGCTTCTTCCTCAAGCATTGCTGTTCAACACGAGGGTGTTTTTCTTGTTTTCCACAGATGAGGCAGGTGGACTTGGATGTTCGGTGCAGGACGTAGGATATGCTCAAGGCACTATAGGCGTGGTGGCTTTTGCTGTGGGCATGGGTTGGGGGCGATGGTTTATGAAGAAGGGATTGGTGAAAAAGCGTTTTGATGTGGCCTCGGTTGTGCTCACATTGTCTCCTGTCGCATATCTTCTGATGTCGCAATGGCGACAGCCTGGCTGTTTGGCTCTGATATGCTGCATGACATTCTTCGCACAGTTTTGTCTTGGCTTCGGATTGAATGCATGCAATGCTTTCGTCACTTATTTTTCAGGACGACGCTACCGCAACACCACTAATTTCCTGTATATTCCAGTAGTGTCTGTATTGATGATAGTGCCGATGGCCTTGTCGGGATGGCTGTGCAGCATGATGGGCTATAAGACATATTTTATTATGTGCGTGGCTATGGCTCCTGCTGCATGGATGGTGATGAGCATGTCTGGCGTGAACAAAATTCTGTTTGCTGTTGATGGACATATCCGTCTTGAAAAATATAAAACGCAAAATCATGAAATCAATAATTCTGCAGAGCATGACAACGGAATGGGCTGATACGGTTGCAAGCAAAGTCGTTTCAGATTAGCATAATTTGCTTCCTTCATTGTAGGCTTTTTCTGCACGACAAGCCATACATTTACACATTATATATATTATATAGTGTATGGCTGACTGAAATATATGGTGAATGACATGATAATTATACATAGTGAACAATGCAATGATACTAATGTGAGTAATGAATAAAAAACTGATGTGAGTGATGAACAATTATGAAGTGAAACCTTATGCATGGGTACCAAGCCTATATATGGGCGAAGCCCTGCCATTTTCAGCGGTTATGCTCCTGTCGCTGGTTATGTTTAAAGAAATGGGCATGACAGACAGCCAGATAACTCTATATACGGGGTGGCTTGGCACCCCATGGGTCATCAAGCCTGTTTGGAGCCCTATTGTAGACAACTTGAAAACAAAACGATGGTGGATTGTGTCCATGCAGTTTCTCATGGGAGTGGCTCTCGCCATGGTGGCGCTCACCTTGCCTACAGCCTTCTGGCTTAAGGCGTCGCTGGCTGTTCTTATGGTTATTGCTTTTGCCAGCGCAACACATGATATATCGGCCGATGGCTTTTATATCATTGCTCTCAGCGACAAAGATCAAGAACTTTATGTTGGTGTGAGAAACACTTTCTACAGAGTTGGCCTGGTGATAGGCCAAGGTGGTCTTGTGCTGCTTGTAGGCTACATGCAGGAAGGCACTTTCGGAGCATGGCTTCAGCCTATGCTTTCATCGTGGATGGCTGTGTTCATCATCATGGCCGCGCTGATGGTCGTGCTTGGAGTATATCATGCATGTGTGCTGCCTAAGGTGGAACGCTCTGTGCATGAGCGGTTCGACATCGGAGAACAAGTGCGTGAGTTTGTTAAGACATTGCGCGTGTTTGTAGGCAAACCGCATATAGTGTCTGCTTTATGTTTCATACTGTTGTTCCGCTTGCCAGAGGGACTGCTCACTAAAATAGTACCACTCTTCCTCATGCGAAGTGCGGATGAAGGTGGACTTGCCATGAGTGACACCGACTTCGGACTTATTTATGGCACGCTTGGTGTCATTGGGCTTCTTGCCGGTGGACTTGTGGGCGGATGGGCTGTGTCGAGGTGGGGATTGAAACGATGCCTGTGGCCACTTGTGATGTGCATCACTCTGCCAGACGTGGTGTATGTGTATCTGAGTTATTGTCCCACAGACAATATGTGGCTGGTGGGCTCATGCGTATGTGTGGAACAAATTGGCTACGGTCTTGGTTTTGCTGCCTACACGCTATATCTTGTCACATTCTCGAGAGGAGAGCGAAGCACGGCAGTTTTTTCCATATGCACTGCCGGACAGTATCTTGGCGGCGTGATGTTGCCTGGCATGGTGTCGGGACTCATATCTGAGAATATTGGGTATCAGAAGTTTTTCTTGCTCATCATGCTTTTCTGTCTTGTCACGTTTGCTGTCACAGCTATTGTGAAAATTGATGAAGACCGGAGCGTATAGTGATGATGCTGCCATTTTAAAGTGAAAACGTCAATGAGCTATTTGGGTTGAATGCCTGCTTATGGTGAAATCATGATGCCTACAAGCATGGCACCAGTTTTTTATCTTGACGCAGCCGCTGATTTTGCCATTCTTGGGTATAGGATGCAAAGGTGTCAGTTTTTTTTAGTAACTTTGCCGAAAAATATTATTGGGGAGATGAAAAAGACTTTGACATACATCTGCATGACAGCCTTCATCGTTCTGATGGCCGCATGTGGAGAAGACCGCACTTATGAATATGAAGAGAAAACGCAGCACAATCGTTGGGTGCTGGAGGTGATGCAAGACAAATACTTGTGGGCTGATGCCATCAAGGATTATGAACCTGCATGGAAGGAATTTTTTGCCACTCCAGCCTCCTTCGTGTCAGCTTTGGCCAAGTATGGCTCAAACGACTTGTGGTCGTATGTGGTCGTTGACACAGTGACGACAGATGTGCACGAACGTGGATATTTCAACCATAACGATTCTTATGGCATTGACTTCGTTCTGGTGACAGATCCAACAGGACAGTCAACAAGGAGCGTGGCTCGTGTGCTTACAGTGTATCCAGGCAGTCCTGCTGATGAGGCTGGGCTTAGAAGAAACGACTTCATCTATTCTGTCGACACTTACAAGTTGTCGACAAAAAACATCTCAAGGCTTAAGAAAGGCATAGGGCGTGTGCTCGAGGTTAGGCATATAGCAAAAGAAGCTCAAGAAGGCACGATATACTGGTCTGATGCTGACACGGTAAGGCTTGGAGCTTCACGCTATGTGGAGGACATAGCTTTTCCTGTACGCAGCATCATAGGAGCAGATGGGCATAAGATTGGCTATCTAATGTGCACTCGCCTTGTGTCAGGTCCAGTGGAACAAGGTGATGCTGACACGTACAAAACAGCTTTGGATGACGCCATGTCGTATATGAAACGAAATGCTGTGGATGAGATGGTCATCGATTTGCGATTGTGCAACTATGGCGACCTTGACATGGTTCAGCGTCTTGGCAGTTATCTTTACAGTCAGTCTGCTTCAGGCACAGCTATGCTTAAGGTTGAATGGAACAGCAAGAATGCAGCAAATAACCGCACCGTGCCCTACGATGCATCGGTGGCGAGCCTGGGCATAGACAAGGTTGCTGTAATAACGAGCGCATATACCAAGGGAGCTGCTGAGTGGCTCATACATGCTCTCGTCCATGATATGGGCAAAGAAAATGTCATTGTAGTAGGCACTCCTACCGCAGGGCAGAACGTGATGACGGCTGAGGTGGGACATGATTATCATCTCCATCTATGTCCGGCTGTGGCTTATGTGTGCGATGCCGATGGCAACCATGATTATGGCAGCATCGTGCCTGATATGAAGATGGAAGAGCAAGAGTATGTCGAACTTGGTGAATATGGTTCAATGGATGAGGTGCTTTTTAATGCTTCTGTAGAATTGATGCATGGCCGAGGACAAGATGACAGCCAGGAGTAAGGCTGTGGGTGTCATTTTGTCATATTTTTCTCTTTTGGAATGATTGTTGTATCATCGTATTTGTGAACACGAAAAAATAAATACGAATTATGAATATGAACAATCAAAACCCTAATGTCCAGCAAGAAACTGGTAAAGAGGTTCTTGAAAAATATGCAACGAACCTCGTTGAGCGAGCTAAGAACGGTAAGCTTGACCCTGTGATCGGTCGAGACGAGGAGATACGCCGTATCCTTCAGATTCTTAGCAGGCGCACAAAGAATAATCCTATACTTATAGGTGAACCAGGCACAGGTAAGACTGCCATTGTGGAAGGTCTGGCCGAACGCATTGTGCGTGGCGATGTGCCTGAGAATCTGAAGAACAAGCAGCTTTACTCTCTTGATATGGGCGCACTCATAGCAGGTGCTAAATATCAAGGAGAGTTTGAGGAACGTCTTAAGGCTGTGGTGAAGGCGGTAGTGGAGAGTGAGGGCCAAATCATACTGTTCATTGATGAGATACACACTCTTGTCGGTGCAGGACAAACAAGCGGAGCCATGGATGCCGCAAACATATTGAAGCCTGCTCTGGCCCGTGGCGAACTTCGTTCTATTGGTGCTACCACATTGGATGAGTATCAGAAATACTTTGAGAAAGACAAGGCTTTGGAACGTCGATTCCAGACAGTGATGGTGGATGAACCTGATGTGCAGTCATCTATATCTATTTTGCGAGGTCTGAAAGAGAAGTATGAGAATCACCACAAGGTGCGTATCAAGGACGAAGCGATTGTAGCAGCAGTTGAGCTCAGCAACCGTTACATCACAGACCGTTTCCTTCCGGATAAAGCCATTGACCTGATGGATGAAGCTGCAGCTAAACTGCGAATGGAACGTGATTCTGTGCCAGAAGAACTTGATGAATTGTCTCGTCGCTTGAAACAGCTTGAGATAGAGCGTGAGGCCATTAAGCGTGAGGGCGACAAGGATAAGCTGGCCGAATTGAACAAAATCATTGAAACACTTCGTGCTGATGAGAAGCGTCAGACAGAGAAGTGGCAAGGCGAGAAGGCTCTCCTGAACCAGATACAGAGTGACAAGCAGCAGATTGAACAGTTGAAGTTTGAGGCCGACAAGGCTGAGCGTGAAGGCAACTATGGGCGTGTGGCCGAGATACGTTATGGCAAGTTGCAGCAGATTGAGGCTGACATCAAGGCTGTGCAGGGCAAGTTGGCTGAGACGCAGAATGGCTCTGCTATGGTGAAAGAGGAAGTGGGCAGTGAAGATATTGCAGATGTGGTGAGCCGCTGGACCGGCATACCTGTAAGCAAGATGCAGACATCTGAGCGCACCAAACTCGTTCATCTTGAAGAAGAATTGCATAAGCGTGTCATTGGACAGGATGAGGCCATCAAGGCAGTGAGCGATGCTGTGCGACGCAGCCGTGCTGGATTGCAAGATCCTAAGCGTCCTATAGGCAGTTTCATCTTCCTTGGCACCACAGGTGTTGGAAAGACAGAATTGGCTAAGGCTCTTGCCGACTATCTCTTTGATGATGAGACTATGATGACTCGTATTGATATGAGTGAATATCAAGAGAAGTTTAGTGTGACTCGTCTTATTGGAGCGCCTCCTGGCTATGTAGGTTATGATGAGGGTGGACAGTTGACAGAGGCTGTGCGAAGAAAACCATATTCTGTTGTCTTGTTTGATGAAATAGAGAAGGCGCACCCTGATGTGTTCAACACATTGCTGCAAGTGCTTGATGACGGCCGTCTCACAGACAATAAGGGACGTGTGGTCAATTTCAAGAACACCATCATCATCATGACAAGCAACGCTAAGCGTGAACAGCTTCACAGCATCTTCCGCCCTGAGTTCTTGAACCGTGTGGACGACATTATCACCTTCACGCCGCTCAGCGAGAAAGAAATCAAGCAGATTGTGAAGCTTCAGGTGGACAAGGTCGTTAAGATGGTTGCCAGCAATGGCATCACGCTTAATGTCACAGATGATGCGCTTGACGTCATCGCCAAGGCAGGGTATGATCCACAGTTTGGTGCTCGTCCAGTCAAGAGGGCTATTCAAGACAAGCTTCTCAACGAACTTAGCAAGAGCATCATCAGTGGCGACATTTCCCACGACAAGCCTGTTAATGTAGTGGCTGATGGTGATGATCTGAAATTTGAACAATAATGATTACATCCGAATCTTAAGATAGATTTGTGTTAAGAGGGCGCACCAATGCTTGGTGCGCCCTCTTTTTGTTTGCTGTCTCATGTAAATCATTACTTATGTGGGCGTTTGTGTTATTATGATATGATGTGTTTCATTTTTAGCCTATTTTTACATGTGATGTCACATTTTTATTGTGTGATTGCATGCTTCTTGATAAAAATGTGTACATTTGCATAATAAATCAACAGACTCTAAGTATGAATTTTGATTGTTTTGGAACATATAGAAGGTATATAGTTTTCATTTTGTTTTTTTTAGTTTATGCTTCGGTCTTTGCGCAGACTGTCACAGGCTTTGCTGTGGATGTGGAAACTAAAACCCCTATCATTGGTGCTCAGGTATCAGTGCCTGGCACTGGCTTTTCGACTGTCACTGACGACAACGGAAAGTTTTCTGTGCAATCTGACGCGACACACAATGTGCTAAGGCTTGAATGTCTTGGATATAAGCCTGTAGAGCAGCGCATCACACCATCAAAGAATGGATATGCCAATCTTGGTAAAGGTGATAAAGTGTATGTGGGTGTTGTGGAAATGGAAATGGACGTGGTGGTGATGAAAGACATCATCATCACTTCATCGCTTGGCATCGCGCGTAAGACACCAGTTGCTCTTAGCAATGTGAACAGTGTGCAGGTGGATGAAAAACTTGGAGGACGTGAGTTTCCTGAGGTCCTGAAATATACGCCAGGTGTGTCTGTCACAAGAAATGGCGGAGGTTTTGGAGATTCAAAACTGAACATGCGTGGTTTTCAAAGCCCCAATGTTGCCCTGATGATCAATGGCGTGCCTATGAATGATATGGAGTGGGGCGGATTGTATTGGAGCAATTGGTCTGGACTTAGTGAGGTGGTGCGCAGCGTGCAGACCCAGAGAGGATTGGGGGCCAGCAAGGTTTCTGCTCCTTCTGTGGGAGGTTCTGTTAACATTGTCACACGCACTGTGGAACAGGAGAAGGGCGGCAGCTTCACATACGGACTTGGCGACAACGGCATGAACACAATGTTCTTGACACTGTCTTCTGGCCTGTCTGACAAAGGCTGGGGATTCACCGCCATGGGTGGAAAAAGTTGGGGAGATGGTTATGTGCAAGGCACAGAATATGAAGCATACAATTATTTCATTTCTTTGTACAAGAGACTTAATTATAAGCATATGCTGGCTCTCACTGCTTTTGGAGCTCCGCAATCGCACAATCAGAGAAACCAATATGATGGCCTCACTGTGGAGGGATGGCAGAAGGTGCGCAACTACATGAAAGGTAAGAGCCCTTATAGATACAACGCCACATTCGGTTATGGAAAGAATGGAGAGCGCAAGACATCAAGTTACAACTTTTACCATAAGCCGCAAATATCTCTCAACCACACATGGGAGGTGAACACAAAATCGACACTCAGTTCTGTTTTGTATATGTCTATAGGCGATGGATATGGAAATTCTGGCGTTGGAGTGAATTCCACCTATGGCAATTATTGGTATGGAGCCAGCAATGGAGATCTGAACATGCACTTTAGAAATGCAGACGGGACATATGCCTATGACAAGGTGCAGGAACTTAATGAACAAAGCACAAGCGGCTCAAAGATGGTCATGACAAAAAATCGTAATGACCATCTGTGGTATGGCTTGATATCCACTTTGACAACACAGTTGTTGCCACAAGTGAATGCGTACATTGGCGTTGACTTGCGCAACTATAAAGGCACACATAAAAATAATATATCAGATCTGTATAACGGCGCTTATTTCACAGACCTAAGATATAGAGCAAGTGTTGATCCTGCCAACAACTATAAAGCAGCTGATCCTATGTGGAAATATGAAAAGTTGGGTGTGGGAGATGTGGTGTACCGAGACTATGACAGCCATATATCACAGCAGGGTGTGTTTGGGCAGGTGGAATATAACAAAGAGAACCAGATGTCGGCCTTCCTGGCAGGCTCCGTGTCAAATTCCCACTATTGGCGATATGACCGCTTTTACTATGACAAAGCTCATGCGAAATCCAAATCTCTTGATTTCTTGGGTTATACCATCAAGGGCGGATTTAATTACAATATTGATGATTATCAAAATGTATATGCCAATATCGGTTATATAAGCCGTGCGCCATTCTTCTCAGGTGGAGTTTTCCTCATGGCAAACACAAGTAATGAGGTGAATCCTGGAGCTGTGAATGAGAAAACGTTTTCTGCCGAACTTGGTTATGTCTTCAAGAACAATTGGGTGCGCGCAAGCATCAATGCTTATTACACTCTTTGGCTTGACAAGACCACGACCAAATGGGGCAGCATGGACCAGAGCGATGAACGGTATATAATGAACATGGCAGGCGTGGATGCCAAGCATGAAGGAGTGGAGATCGATTTGGTGGCAAAACCTGTTCCTTGGCTTGACATCAATGGAATGCTATCTCTTGGCAACTGGAAATGGAGCAGCAATGCCACTGCATATTTTTATAATTCTGCCAGTCAGCCGTTGGCTGATTTGGCCACAGGTGCTGTGGCAAGCGGTGTCGGTGCTCCTGACCATGTGAAGTTCACTCTAAACCAGAAAGGGGTGCATGTAGGCGGCTCTCCTCAGACCACTTTGTCGCTTGGTTTCAATGCGCGTCCTTCAAAGGCCCTGTCGCTTGGAGCCGACTTCACTTATAATGCTCGCAATTATGCCGACTTCACTTTGCCAAGCAATACGTCAGACGGTGTGTTCACACTTCAAGAGCCTTGGAAGATACCAGGGGGAGGCCAATTGGATCTGAATGCACGATATAGATTTAAAGTAGGCGCTTGCAATGCAGTGCTCATAGGCAATGTGAACAACTTGTTCGACTATGAATATATCGTGGATGCTTTCTATGACGGCACCAATGCTGATTGGCGCGATGCTTACAGGGTGTTCTATGCTTTTGGGCGCACATACAGTGTGAAGATGAGGCTGGAGTTCTGACATGCGAGGACGTTATCCTATGCAAAGATATGTGACATACGAAAATCAAATAGCTATTGTCTACAATGACATGTGCGCGAAATATTGAAGATATGATGAAACTAAGATACTGTATATATGCGTTGGCAGCCATATTCATGCTGGCTACTTGTGATGATTATAATGAACAGCTCGATGGTTTTGACAGCAGCGTGGGCAAACCAAAGGATGTGAAGAATGAAACATATATTGCTACGTCCACTGATTATGCGAAAATATCCGCACATTCGGGCATTGCAAGCATCTCGGCCAATAAGGCTTTCGACAATGATGGCCAGGCGCATGAATGCATTCCTTATTTGCTTAGTGATGTGTATGCTGTTGCCGACAATGGTTCTGTGGTACGTGTGGGGTATTTCGTTGTCGACGATGCTATGTCGTGTCTCACACGTTTGCGGAAGGCTAAGAGTTACACCCTTGTTGATGAAGATTACAGTTTCATTTATGAATATGCCGATAGAAAAATGCCTTCAAGTGTGGAGGAAAGGCTTAGGATGCTTCTTTTGGAGAAGATGGCAGGAGCGGCTGAAGGCGACATTGTGATGGTCAACTTTGAGGACAATGCTTTGCTCACAGGCAAAGGATATGCGTCAGACAATAATATTATAGGATTCTCTTCATCGCTGCTATATGAATTTGACGGGGCTTCATGGCGCAATCTGTCTTCTGCCGACAATGTGGCGGCTATTATGCCTACGGTTTACCAATCAATGGATGTGGATTTCATAGAGAATGGAGATGAAGTGGTGCCGATGTATCTTAATAAACTGTATCCGTATGCTAAGAAGAATGACATTCATACGGTGGCATATTATTATAATAAGTATAAGGACATAGGTGCGCTGAAGTATAAGTTTGACGATGGAGGATGGATTAAGATTGGCGAATCGTTTAAGGTGACGAGAGTTCAGAACCAAGCTCCTTTCGTGCTCGCAGATGGCATATGGCGTTATGACCCGAGTGTGACTGTAGAACTGCCTGCCGCTAAGAAAAATGCTGTGAGCATGAAATATTACCAGGCTATGGTCGATTGGGTCTGGGCAAATGTGGATCAGGCTGCTGGCGTGGATAAGGGCAAGGGCTATGTGGCTAAATATGGCGATACCGATTTCTACACAGGAGCAAACGCTTACAGTTGTGTTGTCGACTGGAATGTGTCGAATGCGAGAAAGCAGTGTGCTGAAGCATATAAGGATATGAGTGACGAAGAGGTTGTGGCTTTCATGCAGGCCAATTTCATAGAGGTGCTTGGCAGGTCATTGTCTGTTGTCTATCCTGAAGCATTGCCAGTGGAAGGACTGGATGTGCTTTACACTGTCATTTTCACAGCGCGCATGGATGCCGATGTGCGTTACACCATCAAATATAAGGTTGTGGACAAAGCTGCTTTCCAATATGTGGAAGGCTCTATGAAGCCTTTGTGAATTTGAGGTTATGCGCATGAAAACAGCATGGATTGTTGTGCTGTGATACGTTAAGCCTGTTTAAAGGTGTGTTATTGATATAAAAGATGTGTGTGCAGCATGGCTCAGACACTAATATGTTGGACATTGATAAAAATAGCATTTCAATACGAATGATTGTGATAAGAAGACTTGTTATATTGGTGATGCTCGTTTTGGGAACATTGCCCTCGTCAGCAGAGAAAAAAGATGGCACATATCAGATTGTGATAGTGTCATCTTATAATCCAGATGTTGTTAGAGTCAGTGAAACCATCTATGATTTCTCTGCCGCACTCATGAAAAGCGGTCTTGACGTCGAAATCGTTGTGGAAGACATGGCGTGCAAGAATCTGCCAGAGTGTTTCGAATGGAAAGACAAATTATGGGGGCTACTGAGCAAGTATTACGAAAATGGCAAATCGCCTGATGCCATCTTGCTGTTGGGCATGGAGGCAGGGTCGGCTTATGTTTCTATAGATGATGCAAGATTGAAGAAGACGCCAGTGCTTATGAGCATGAGAGGCAGGCAAATCCTCAAGTTGCCGGAAAACGACAGCATTGATTTGTCGTCGTGGTCGCCACGCATATATGACCTCATGAGCGACTTTAGCGATTATAATATTATAGGTGGAACGTTGTTTGACTACAATGTGGAAGAAAACATAAAGCTAATAAGGTTCTTCTATCCAAAACGACGTTCTCTTGTTTTTCTGTCTGACAATTCGTGGGGAGGACTGACAATGAGAACTATGTTTGAGAATGAGATGAACAAATTCCCCGACTACAGCTTGAGGTTTCTCGATGGACGAAAGCTGACGTTCACAGATGTGAATGACAGTTTGAAGAAAATGCCATTGACTGATGTGCTTGTTGTGGGATCATGGCGCATTGACAAGTCGAACCGTTTTGTGGTGAAGAACACAACGCATGAATTTGCCCAAAGCACACCTGGCCTGCCAATGTTTTCTATATCGAGTATAGGATTTGGCTATTGGAGCTTGGCTGGGTATGGACCAACTTATGTCAACTCAGGCAGCATTGTAGGAAATCAGCTTGTGCAGTATTTGAGAAAGAATGTGAAGACTAAGCCTGTGCTGATGGACAATGTCTACACGATAGATTATAATAAACTGTGTGAGCTGAAACTTTCTGCAGAAGGCTTCCCCTATAAATATGAACTGCTGAACGGTCCTGTTGATCCATGGGAAGAATATGGAGAGATTATAATATGGGTGGTGCTGATTGTAGTCTTCTTGTCTACCTGCCTTGGCATTTCTCTGCATTTTCTTAGAAAGAGCCATGTCCTTGGCAAACAGCTGCAACATTATAACAGGCAACTTGATGTGGCTCGCCGTAAAGCAGAAGAGGCAAGCGTGATGAAATCAAACTTTATAGGCAACATGAGCCATGAAATACGCACACCGCTCAATGCCATAGTGGGATTTGCTCAGTTGTTGGCAGATCCTAATATGGAAGTGTCAAGTGAGGAAAAGATAGAATTTGGTTCCATCATTAGGATGAATACAGATTTGTTGCTTAATCTTGTCAACGACTCTCTTGAATTGTCGCGTATTGATGCAGGCCATGTGCAGTTCAAGTGTTTGCCAATCGACATTGTTGAATTGTGCAAGATGGCTGCTGAACAAACTCGAGCCAACCTTCCGCCCGAAGTGTCTCTTGTCACAGAGTTCAATAGTGAAAAGCTGATTGTCAAGTCTGATAAGGATAAACTGCTTCAAGTGCTATTCAACCTTCTTAACAATGCGAAGAAATTCACTGAGCATGGCAAGATTACTGTTTCTGTAGGTTCTGTGCATCATGATTTGTCTGCAGGGAAAAATATGGTGGATGTCAGTGTTAGCGACACTGGCTGTGGAGTGCCATTGGACAAGGTGGATGTTATCTTTGAGCGTTTTGCAAAGGTCGATGAATTCAAGCAAGGCACAGGTCTTGGTCTTGCTGTCGCCCGTTCTATTGTGAATTCGCTCGGAGGAAGAATATGGGTAGACACTGATTATACAGATGGAGCCCGTTTCGTGTTTACTATTCCTGTGGAAAATGTGGCTTGATTTGTAATGACGGTGGTATATTATAAGTAGGTGCTCATAAATATGAGAGCGGATTACTTTGATGTTATAAAATAATTTTGAGCACCTACTTATATAGCCCCAATCAGTCATCAGACCGATTGGGACGATTGCTTTTTGCAAGCAGATGCCCTAATGTGAGATTATCCCCCATCTGATGACCAATTTGTGTTAATGTTGAATGCTTGCTTATGCCAGAGTTTTGTGCCATTTGGTTGAAGATCATCGTATGAAGTGCGAGGTGAAACATTCGCAATAATCCAATGAGTGTTTCCCCTTTATTATATAGGGATTTCCTCATCGCAGGAGTCAATGGTATTTTGTACCTTTGTAATCGAATCATTAAAACAACAGTTAGAATATGAGAAAATTTTTTGTTCTTGCACTTTTATGTGCGTTGATCTGCAGCTGTGGCTCAGACAAGAAAGTGGTAGGCGATGTTAAGAACCTCTATGGAAAGTGGTTTATTGAAGAGGCTATGAACTCAAGCACAGCTGACGCAGAGGAGAGACCTTACATCAGTTTTGAAAAAGATGGCAAAATGAATGGATGTGCATCAGTTAATCTGTTCTTTGGCGATTATAAGTTTGATGGAAAGAATCTCAAGCTTGGCAATGTGGGCATGACACGCAAGCTGGGTGCCAGCATGGATGTTGAGAATGCTGTGTCTGAAGCTCTT
Organism: uncultured Bacteroidaceae bacterium; assembly: GCA_934293005.1. Classification (GTDB taxonomy): domain Bacteria; phylum Bacteroidota; class Bacteroidia; order Bacteroidales; family Bacteroidaceae; genus Minthosoma. The sequence goes on along the minus strand of CAKQYA010000004.1, from coordinate 41,694 downwards.
GACAAGTCATTGACCATTAAGATTGACGGCGAGAAGGCACAAGTTTTTGACAAGAGCGGCAAGATTGTCATGATACTTGTAAAAGAAAAATAGTGTAAGCAGATGCTTACTTGTTTAACCCCAATCGGTCTAATGACCGATTGGGGTTAATGAAAGAGGGCATGCCGATTGGCATGTCCTCTTTCATTATTTTGCGGTTAAGTCCAAGACTATTTTGTAAAGTGGTTTTGGATTATCTGTTGAAAATATAGCTATGCTTATTCAGCAGAAGCCTCTGTGCTTTCTTCTTCTTTGTTGTTCTCTTCCTCTGCTTTTGGCAAGAATTCGCTTATGCCATTATTGATGAGAATGTTGTACCATGAGAGCACCTTGCGCATGTCTGTCACGCGTACGCGGTCAGTGTCGTAGTTAGGAAGAACCTTTGCAAAGAATGCGACAATGTCTTCTTGGTCAGCCTTCTTAGGTGAGAGGTCCACTGCTTTGCCGTCATAATTGTTTTTGATAGATTCGAAGACGGAAAGGAGGCTCACTTCTTTGTCGTCATCAGTGTAGATAGATATGTCGGCGAGCGAAACCACTTGGTCTGTGCCGAAAGCTGGCATGCGTTTTTTCTTCTCGTCTACAGTTTCAATGATAAGGTTTCTGTTGCCTCTTGAGATAAGCTTGTAAAGTCCTGGTTTGCCTGATATGGCCAAAATTTGTCTGATCATATTTGTTTTCTTTTATTTGTTTTTTATGATGTTTTGTCTTTATAATGTTTGAATGAGTTTTCAATCTGTTTCCTGAATCGCTTTGTCCTGTCTGATTAGTGAGAGCGTGCGCTCAATCTCTGAATCAAGATTGTGCAACTCGTCATTCATGATGCAGAAATCTGCTCTTCTTTTCTTTTCTTCCTCATTCATCTGCTGTGACATGCGGGCTGTGATCTGCTCTTTTGTCGCTGCATCTCTTGCCATGGCTCGTTGCAGCCTTAGTGCTTGGGGGGCATATACCTCTATGGTGCAGTCGACAGTGTCGCTAAAACCCGACTCAAACAATATGGCGCATTCTTGTATCACCATGTCTGATGTTTGCTGTTCAGTCCATTTGAGGAAGTCTTGCTTCACCACAGGGTGCACGATGGCGTTGATTTTCTCTGCATTTTTAGTGTCGCTGAAAAGGAATGCCGCAACGCGCGGTTTGTTCAGTTGGCCGTTTATGTAGGCGTCATCACCTATTAAACCTGTGAGAGCTGTGACTATTTCGTCGCTTTCTGTCATCAGACGTTTAGCTTCGTCATCACAACTGTATACAGGCAGTCCTCTGTCGTGCAATTTTTTGCACACATAAGATTTGCCGCTGCCTATGCCTCCTGTTATTCCTACCTTTATCATGGTGTGGTATTGATTTTGCTTCCTTGAAGTTTTTTAGAGACCTTATTCTGCGACATTCAATCTGTCTCTTGCTCAATCACGTATTCAACGCTTTCGGGTGAGATGCGCAGATGACGTATGTTGTCTGGCTGCTGCCGCACATATATCTTGCAGCGCCGCTCGCCGTTTCTTGTGTCATTATAGTCGACGACGACGAGAAAATTGTCGGCAGTGATGTCGTTGTAGAGTGTCGAACTGACAAGGAATGTCACTTTGGCTTTAAGCGGAAATGTACGCAACACTGTGTTGCGCGGCACATTCTCACTGTATATAGGCACTTCTATGGTCTTGTCTGTGAAGATGTCCACGCATATTGTTGCGTTGACTTCTGCAGGAAACACTTTGGCTCCTTTGGGCACAATCAGAGGAATGTCTGAATTGATGGTGTCTTCGACATTGGTGTAGCGCACGTCGTCCGTCTTGATGTCGTTGATGCTGTTGAGAAGGTGGTCGGGCGCATATATGTCTACAGAATCAGGGGTTAGGCCTATTCCGCAGAGATATCTTCCCGAATTGGTCGACACATGCCCATTGAATATTACAGGCACTCGCTTATGTTGCCCGTTGGAGTAGAATGCTTCAATCTTGTTTGGCAATGCGCTCTTGAACGACATGCCTTCTGGCGTTTGCTTGTTGGCAGCGCGCCGTATGTGTGCAGCATCTATGATTACTTTTCCGGAACCGTCGTCGATGTCCTTGAAGTTGAGTGTAAGAGTCAGATCGTGGCTTTTGATGAATTTGTAGTAGAATGCGTTCCATCCTTTGCTGCTGTATGTGATGCTCACATCTTCTGGCAGGTCTGTGGTGAATATTGCGTTCTTGGGCATGTTGGCCACGCTCAGCTTATATGCCAAGGTCACTTCAGTGGTTGCCTTTATGGTTTGCATGAACCAAAAGACGATTGAGACGGCAAGGAATATAAGGAATACAAGAAGATTGCGATTGATTTTTACCAATCGCAATCTTCTGATTATTACTCTTGAAAAGTCTGTAATCATGATGTTTCCGTTATGAGGGTACTGGTGCGGTGCGCTTCATGTTTGATGAAGTTCGTCGCCCGTGCCCATGTCACAAAACTTGATGATTGTTGCTTGGCCGTGAGCTTATTGCTGCTGCTGTTGCTGGCTGCCTTCAGCGTAGACGTAGTTGCGGTCTATTTGCACTGTAACGCCTTTGGCAATTTCGATGGTGAGGTAAGGCTCGCCTTCGTTGAGCGACTTAACCGTGCCGTACACGCCGCTGGCTGTGATCACTCTGCTGCCGATGGCAAGGCTCTTGCGGAAGTTCTCTATTTCCTTTTGGCGCTTGCGCTGTGGACGAATCATGAAAAAGTAAACGATGGCGAACATTGCGACGATCATGATGATCATGCTCCAGTCGAATCCGCCTTTTGCAGCGTTAGCTGCCTGCATGAGTTGTAACATAGTCTTAAATGTTTTTGGTTATTATTCTGCGATGTTGTATGGTTTGAGCGGAATGCTCATGGTTTTATTATGCGTTTCTCTTCCCTCAGTTTCTTTGCCACAGTGTCGAGAATGCCGTTGATGTATGATGAACTCTTTGGAGTGCTGTACCATTTTGCTATCTCGACATATTCATTGATGGTGACGCTTGTGGGAATGTTGGGGAATGTGAGGAACTCGGCTATGGCCGCCTGCATGATGATCACATCCATGTATGCGAGACGTCCGAGATCCCAGTTTCTGAGATATTTGCTGATGAGTGAACGGTATTCGTCTGCATTGAATATGGTGCTTCTGTAGAGTTTGGTGGCAAACGAGATGTCTTCTGAATCTTTGTATTCTGGTATGAGCTCTTGGTTTGCACCCTTCTTTTGTTCAAACTTCTTGATTGTCTTCAGCACGAAAGTGTCAATGATAGAACGGTCATCATTCCAATAGAGGCTTTTTTCCTCAAGGATGTCGTCTATGCGCTCATCTTTCATGATGATGTTTTTGTATATGCCCCTCCAAAGTTCACGGTCGTCATCGTATGTGACCGTCTCCTTGTTCATGTAGTCTTGGTAGTAGGTGCTTTGTGTTATATCGTTGTAGAGTCGCTTGATGTATGCTATCTCATTGCTCCACGACACGTTGTTTGTCTCAACATATTCCTTGAGCGTGTTGTTGATTTCGAGCTGGGCGGCGAATTGGTTTTCGATGAATCGGTGGCTTATTTCCTGCTCGAGGTGTCCTACCATGTTCATCTTCTCCTTGTGTGCGACATCGTCAACGGCATAGCGTGTCACGCTGACCATGAGCCATAGCATGTAATTGTATAGTTCGTAAGATTTGGAGAGGCTGAAGAGGAATTCTTTCTCTGCAGTGTCGATGTTTTTACCGCTGTTCTGATAGTATGCGTACAAGACCTGAATGGCCTTGATGCGTATTAGTGTCCTGTTGATCATATATTCAAAAAACTCTTTTTTTGTTTTGTCGTTAATAAGTATGGATAAAAACACCCGTTTGATGCCTGCAGCATCCTGTGTATTCTTTAAATTGTTTGCAAATGTAGTGATTTTCTTTGAAAATAGAATCTTTTTTGATGAATGAATCGATAAAAACACAAAAAAGAGACCAATTTCTTGCTTGTTTGAATTATTTTCAACAATTTTGTAGACGAATTCAATGTTTTAATATTTAAAAATGACGAATATGAGTGAGACAAGCAAAGAGTTAATCTTCTCTGAAAGCATCAAGGCGGGGAAGCGCGTCTATTATTTCGACGTGAAGCAGAGCAGGAATGGAGACAATTACATCACCATTACGGAGAGCAAGAAAACCAATGAGGGCACGCCAGATAATCCACGTGTGGTGTTTGAGAAACACAAGCTGTTTCTCTATAAGGAAGATTACGAGAAGTTTGTTGGGGCATTGAACAAGGTGATATCTGTCGCTCAGCAGAATGCGCCTGCCGCTGATGGTGAAGTGCCTGAGCAGCTGCAGGCTGATGCTGCCAAAGAAGATGCAGTGGCACAGGATGCTGCCAAAGAAGATGCAGCGGCACAGGATGCCGTGGTAGCAGACCAGCAACAGGCAGAGGAGCCAAAGGCTGAGAAGAAAAGTTTTCTCGACAAGATGAAGGGCATTTTTTGACAAAAGGCCTGTGGCGAATGAAATCAGCAGATTCATCGCAGTGTTATTTTATGCGCCCTTTTTGATGAAAATGCAGATGGCTTTAATGAACAAGTCGTTTTGAAGAGAAGAAATTCGTGCTTATATTTTGTGGTGTGTGAAAAAAGTCGTAACTTTGCGCCGCTTTTTATGCAGCACATAAGTTCGCATGCTTATATGCGGATTAACGTGTGATGGCGAATTAAGCATGACACTTAATTTATAGTAACACAAAAAAATGAAGGAAATTACACTTAACGCTGAGTCTCGTTCTGAGTTCGGCAAGAAGGCAAGCCGTGAGCTTCGCCGTGCAGGTCTTGTTCCTGCAGTATTCTACGGAGTAGAGAAGGATGAAAATGGTCTTCCAGTATCAAAGTCTATCAAGATTTCAGAGAAAGAGCTTGCAAAGCTTCTTTACACTCCAAACGTTTACATCGTGAATCTCGTTGTAGATGGCACACCAGTGAAGGCTATCCTTAAGGATCTCCAGTGCGACTTCGTGACAGACCGTCCAGTGCATGTTGACTTCTATCAGATCACAGAGGACAAGCCTGTCGTGTTCGAAATACCTGTTAAGCTCAACGGACTTGCAGAAGGTGTTCGTGCCGGTGGTAAGCTTGCGCTCAACGTTCGCAAGTTGGCTGTCAAGGCTTGCTACACAAAGTTCCCAGATGTGCTCGACATTGACGTTACAAACCTTGGTCTCGGCAAGTCAATGAAGGTTGCAGCCCTCTCTTATGAAGGTCTTGAAATCATCACTTCTAAGGAGGTTGTTGTATGCGCCGTTCGTATGACTCGTGCTGCTCGTGCTGCACAGGCTGAGGCTGCTAAGTGATTTTAGCCTTAGAGCATAAAACAAGTATGAGGGACATCTATAGTCGCAAGGCTCTTGGTGTTCCCTCATTTTTTTATGTGGCATGCGCGCTTGCGCATCCGCATTTATAAGTTGTATATATAATAATATGTGGTTGGTGGATTTGTTTCGTCGTAAACGTCTGCTTGCAGGAGATGACAACACAATGAAATATCTTATAGTAGGATTAGGGAATATAGGCAATGAATATGTGGGCACTCGCCACAACATAGGCTTCAGACTCATTGATGCTTTTGCGGAAAAGCAGAATGCGCAGTGGCAGGACAAACGTTACGGCGCAGTGGCTGCCACTCGTGTGAAGAATGCGGAGATGCTTCTGCTGAAGCCCTCAACGTTCATGAATCTGTCGGGGCAGGCTGTGCGCTATTGGACCCAGCATGAAAAGATACCTGTGGAGAATATACTTGTGTTGGTTGACGACTTGAGCCTGCCTGTTGGAAAGATACGTCTTCGCGGCTCTGGCAGTGCGGGTGGACATAATGGATTGAAGAACATTGAGTCGTGTCTTATGACGTCGGCCTATGCGCGTGTGAAGTTTGGCATTGGCAACGACTATCCGTGCGGATGTCAAGCTGATTTCGTCCTTGGCTTCTTTTCTGACGATGACAACAAGGTCATAGACGAAAAGGTGGATTATGTAGGTGAGATGATAAAAAGTTTCTGCTTGCAGGGGCTGGATCGCACCATGAATCAATATAATAAGAAATAAGTGTATGGAGGCGAGGCTTGATAAATGGCTGTGGGCTGCACGCATCTTCAAGACAAGGAGCATTGCTGCCGATGCATGCAAAAATGGGCGAGTGACCATGGGAGGTGTGAAGCAGAAGGCTTCTAAGATGATAAAGGAGGGAGATGTCGTGGATGTCCGCAAGCCACCTGTGACATATTCCTTCAAGGTGCTGAAGGCCATCCAGAACAGAGTGGGCGCCAAGCTGGTGCCAGAGGTTCTGGAGAATGTCACGACAAAGGAACAGCTTGAGTTGCTTGAGATGAATCGCATAAGCGGCTTTGTGGACAGGGCGCGAGGCACAGGACGTCCAACAAAGAAGGAACGTCGTGAACTGGATGATTTCATTCAGCCAGCATTCTTTGGCGATTTCGATTTCGACTTTGATGACGAAGAAGATGATGAAGAAGAGGGAGAATAACCGCATTGCGGCTATGCTCCCTCTCCTTTTGTTTCAGTGTTTTCGTGCCTGTTATCCAATTGTGGGTAAATCCTGATTGCTGTTGGTGTTTGTTTCTGGCAGTTTGCCATGCATGTGTTGAAGGCATAACTTGCAACTCGCAAAAAAACACAGTACGACACACTGAAAAAAGTATCTTAGGATACTTCGTCAAGTATCCTTACCCTCTTTTTTGTGGCAAAGAATTATGCTCTTGTCACTATAATGTTTCAGCTGCTATTTTGCAAATGTTCACCACTGTCATCATGGCCTTCTCCATGCTCTGCACAGGACAGAATTCGTGAGGGCCATGGAAGTTTATTCCACCTGCAAAGATGTTTGGGCAAGGCAGTCCCATGAACGACAGTTGCGCGCCGTCAGTGCCTCCTCTTATAGCACGCACTTTGGGTGTCATGCCAGCTTCGCTGATAGCTTGCTTGGCAATGTCGATGATGTACATCACAGGCTCAACCTTCTCCCTCATGTTGTAATATTGGTCTTTGAGTTCCAATGTGGCAATGTCACCATAGTTTTCATTGATTACAGCCACGATGTCTTCCATCTCAGTCTTCCTGCTTTCGAAATATTCGCGGTCATGGTCGCGTATTATGAATGAGAGCTGTGCTTTTTCACAGTTGCCGCTGATGCTTGTCAGGTGGAAGAATCCCTCATAGCCTTCTGTTGTCTCTGGTGTTTCGTCAGCAGGCAGTTTGTCGATAATCTCAGTGGCCACTCTTGCGGCGTTAATCATCTTGCCTTTGGCATATCCAGGGTGTACAGAGCATCCTGTTATGGTGATTTTGGCTGAGGCGGCATTGAAATTTTCATATTCGATTTCTCCAACCTCGCTTCCGTCCATGGTGTATGCGAAGTCGCAGCCAAACTTCTTCACATCAAAATGGTGGGCTCCAAGTCCAATCTCCTCGTCAGGATTGAATCCGATGCGTATTTTACCATGCTTAATCTCCAGATGCTCTTTCAGATAGACCATGGCTTGCACTATTTCAGCAATGCCTGCTTTGTCGTCTGCGCCAAGAAGCGTGTTGCCGTCAGTGACAATGAGGTCTTCGCCTTTGTGGTCGAGCAGTTCGGGAAATACAGAGGGTGATGTGACAAGGCCGTTTGCCAGAGTGATGTCAGTGCCGTCATAGTTCTTGATGATGTGCGGATGCACATCCTTGCCAGAAGCATCCGGGCTTGTGTCCATGTGTGCTATGAAGCCTATTGTTGGCAATGTCTTGTTGGTGTTGGCTGGCAGTGTTGCGTAAAGATAGCCCATTTCGTCCAGTTCTACATCTTCAAGTCCTTCTGCGATGAGTTCTTCTCTCAAGATTTTGGCAAATGCCATCTGTTTTTGTGTTGATGGTGTTGTGCCTGTTTCTTCAGAAGACTGGGTGTCGTATGACACATATTTGAGAAATCTGTCTAATAGATTCATTTTTTATCTTGTTTTTTTTTGTTTCAAACGGCCTGATGACCGATTTGAGTTTAGTTTTCTGCGCTGAACATAGGGTCCCAGCATGGCAGCATGACGGGCTTCTGTTCGTTGGCTTTGATTATTTTGTCTGAAACATACTTCTTGTCAACAACAAGGCGGAACATGTAATTGTCAAACCATTCGTCGGTCATGATGATGTGTCCATTGTGTCCGCTTGCTGCGCCCCATGAGTTTTCAACCTTCCATTTTGTGGGTTTGCCGTCAGCATTGATGTCTACGGCCATAAGGGTCATTGCGTGTGTGGAGCCAGAGTCGTGCGACTTGATGCGCTGTGCCTTGTCCATGCCAAACTTCACGCCGAAGATTTCATCATAGTTGAAGTTGTTGAGATCGGCAATGCCTCTTTTGTCGAGGCACTTGCTCACGTCGCATGAGAAATACATGCTCGTGCTGTCCTTGATGGAAGCTATGGCCGCCGCTTTTATGTCGTCCATAGGCACATTCACGTATTTCCAGTTGTGGCCGTCGTATGTGTGGCGGTCATATTCGATCTCGTATGTTTTCCAGTATTCTCTTGACGGGTCGTTCATAAGCATGATGAAGTCGTCGTGGAGGTCGAGGTTGATATATTCCTTATAGAACGACATTGGAGTGTATTTCTTAGGTTCGCAGACAGTCTTGCCTTCCGAATCTTTTGGAGCCCAAACGAATTCTTTGACAGGTGTGCCGAAGGCGAGCGAAAGCATCCTGTATATTTCAGACAGTTGCTTTTCCTTCATGGCCAGCAGTTGCTTGTCGTTCATCTTGCTGTTGGCGCGCAGTGCGAGAGCGTCCTCGCGAAGTTTGCGCTTGAGGAATGTCGTGAACTGGTTTGTGTTGTCAGATGCGTATGTTTCGGGCATCACTCCGCTTGGCACAATGCCGTATTTCATCACAAGGTCTGCCACGCCTGTGAAGGTGCCTCCGTCCGACAGGGGATTGTTCAGCAACCAATCGACAGTTCTGTCGTCGGTGTCTTTCTTGCGAGTGTCTATGATTGCTTGCAGGAAAAGATTTGCCTTTTCCAGCTGGTCGTAGAAGAAGAGATAGTTTTGCGAGAATGTTAAAGGTGTGCTGAGTTTTTGTTCGTTCATCATCTTGGCGCGCATCACATTCAATCCGCTGAATAGCCAGCAGCGTCCAGATGACTTCTGGTCTGTTATTCCTTTGGAAGGCACGCTGTTTGAGAAATATGTGTTTGTCTCTGCTTGGTTGTCCTGATTGAGCGCGATGGCCGACACAGGTCCTGCCGCAAGAGCGTTTCTGACTACTTTCTCGCAGCCTGAAATCTTGTTTTGTTCGGCAAAGCGTTCGATCATCTCATTGCTGATTCCTTGCGCTGATGCCATGGCGGAGACACTGATTAGTGATAGAGTGAGTAAGTCTTTTTTCATTGTGTTGGATATGTTCGTTTTATTATTTTTTTCATCTTTTGTGATGTATGTGGCATGCGTGTGCATGCTTGCTTTTTGCGCCAATTCAGAGTGTGCTGCGGCGTATTATAATGTTAGCCATGCGCTGTGGCCCGTTCAACTTGCGAATTTAATCAAAAAATAAAAGAAAACTGCCTTGAATTCATTTTTTCTTGCTAACTTTGTCAAAAATTAAGAAGACAACGTAATAAAATTGTGAGATTGTCGTTATTTTGTATAGGAAATACCATTGTGCGTATAACCATATTTGGCTAAAAAGCCATGGCCTTGATGGTATGCTAACCTGTACCATAAAATAATGGCGTGAAAGGATAAAACTAATAATAATGAAATCTACAAATACAAACTGCATTGACGGAATGAATGGTTTGGAAAGGGGCGTGAAACGTATTGGAGATGTTGTGGGAGCAGTGTTGCTTATGATCATTCTGTCTCCATTGTTTTTTTGGATTTATGTGAAGCAGAAATTAAGTTCGTCTGGACCTGTGATATATAGCCAAGAACGTATAGGAAAAGGAGGCAAGCCGTTCAGAATATATAAATTCAGGACGATGGTAGTTGATGCGGAGAAAGATGGCAAGCCGATGCTGGAACAGTCGGACGATCCGCGTTTGACCCCGTTTGGCAAATATTTGCGCAAGCGTCATCTTGATGAGTTGCCTCAGATATGGAATGTCCTTAAGGGAGACATGTCGTTTGTCGGTTATCGCCCTGAAAGACAATATTTCATTGACAAGATAATGGAACAGAATCCTGATTATGAGTTGCTTTACCAGACATATCCTGGCGTCACATCGATGGCAACCATCGAAAATGGATATACCGACACGATGGAGAAGATGCTGAAGCGTCTTGATATGGATTTAGACTATGTGCGAAACAGGAATCTGCTTTTGGACGCAGAGATAATAGTGAAAACTTTGGCAGGCGTGTTTGTATAGAGAGTGTCTTTTAAGATACAAGCAGCTCGTGAAACCAGATGCCTTTAAGAAAAGTGCAGACGATGATGATTGAATAAGTCATCGGTATTTGAGATAATAATTGATGTTTTTATATAATTGAATTATACATATCCCAATATGAAATCCTCATTCATGAAAAAAATGCTCTTGGCCATAGGCTTGGCAATGTGCGCAGGCATGGTTTCTGCGCAGTCGATGTCGGATGACCAGGTTGTTGAGTATGTGAAAAAAGAACAAGCCAAAGGACAATCGCAGCAGCAGATTGTGTCAAAACTATTTCAGAAAGGCGTCACGACAGATCAGCTGCGCCGCATCCGCAAGAAGTATGATGCTGAAAAGAATGCCCTTGGCGCATCAGACCTCTCTGGCAAGAATGCGGGAAAGAGCAATGAGAGATTAAGGCAGCAGCGCCAGGAAGATGGCGAGCGTTACCAGAAGCAGAATCAATATATGGTGCAGCCCCAGTATCGTGTCCTCAACCGCAATTATGGCACCAAAAGTGAGCGCATGCAAGAACTGAATGATGAGATTGGCTTCATGGATATCGACTCTCTCATATATTATCAGAATTATTTCAAGAATGAGAACGAGGTCTTTGGACGCAACATCTTCAACAATCAGATGCTTACCTTCCAGCCTAATATGAATATGGCCACTCCTTCCAACTATTCGCTCGGAGCAGGTGATGAGGTTGTCATCGATGTGTGGGGAGCATCTCAGCAAACATTCACAGAGACCATTTCGCCAGATGGCGTGATAGTGATCGAGGGTGTTGGCCCATGCCAGATAGGTGGCATGAGTGTAAATGAGGCCACAGCTTACCTCCGCTCCCGATTGGGCAAATTCTATTCAGATTGCAATATCCAGCTCTCTTTAGGCAGCACACGCAGCATACAGGTGCAGGTGATGGGCGAGGTCAATGTGCCTGGCACATACACGCTCAGTTCGCTCTCGTCAGCATTCAATGCTTTGTATGCGGCTGGCGGCGTGAGTGATATAGGTACGCTTCGCGACATAAAGGTGTATCGTGACGGACGTCAGTTGGCTTCGATAGACGTGTATGACCTGCTTCTCAATGGCAAGTCGAAGGGTAATGTCATACTTGCCGACAACGACATCATTGTGGTGGGGCCTTATGACGCTCTTGTGGAGATAAGGGGCAAGGTGAAGCGCCCTATGTTTTACGAGATGAAGAAGAATGAGAGCCTGTCCACTCTCCTTGGTTATTCAGGCGGATTCACAGGCGACGCTTACAAGAAAAACATGCGTGTCACACGCAAGAACGGCTCAGAATATTCAATTCACACTGTTGGAGAGTTTGATTGGAACAGCTTCACTATGGATGATGGCGACTCTGTGTATGTGGACAGTGTCGTAGCCCGCTATTCCAATATGGTGGAGATACGAGGTGCCGTGTTCCATGCAGGTATGTTCCAGATGGATGGCAGCATCAACACTGTGCGCGAACTTGTCAGGGCTGCTGAAGGCTTGCGCGAAGATGCCTTCACTGCCCGCGCTGTGATGCATCGCCAGAAGGATGACCTCTCTCTTGAGGTTCTTCCTGTCGACATCAAGGGGGTGATGGATGGAACTGTCGCCGACATTCCTTTGCGCAAGAATGATGTGCTGTTCATACCAAGCAAGACAGATATGGATGGCGACCGCACCTTGAACATATCAGGAGAGGTCAACTACCCTGGCCTTTATGTGTATGCAGACAACACAAGTCTTGAAGACCTTGTGCTTCAGGCAGGTGGACTCACAGAAGCAGCTTCTACAGTCAAGGTGGATGTGTATCGCCGCATCAATGATGCAGATGCCTTAGAAGACAATAACGAACTGACGGAGACTTACACCTTCGCTTTGAAAGATGGCTTTGTCATAGATGGAGAACCTGGATTCATATTGCAACCTTTCGATCAGGTTGTCGTGCGAAGGTCTCCTACATATACCGAACAGAAGAATGTGTCAGTGACAGGTGCTGTCAACTTCTCTGGCTATTATGCCATGACCAACAAAAACTACCGTCTCACCGACTTGGTCAAGGCTGCAGGCGGACTCAGTTCGCTGGCTTATGGCAAGGGTGCCCGTCTCGAGCGACGCATGACAGAGGATGAGAGAAAGCAGCAGGAAGCATCTCTACGTGCTGCGCAGATATCCTTGTATGAGGAGGCCATGCAGAACGAGGGCAAGAACTATGACTTGCAGCGTGCCGACTCTTTGCTTCAGATGAAGCTTGATGTTGGCACAACCTTCCCTGTGGCCATCAATCTTGAGGCAGCTCTAAAGAATCCTGGATCGATAGATGACCTGCAGCTGCGCGAAGGTGACTGTCTTGTTGTGCCTCAGTATTCTTCCACTGTGAAGATTTCTGGCGACGTGATGCATCCTATATCAATGAACTATAAGAAGGGCGAGTCGCTCAAATATTATATCAGGCATGCTGGTGGCTATGGCGATAATGCGCGCAAAAGCAGGGTGTATGCCATTTACATGAATGGAGCAGTCGAGCTGATCAGCCATTCAAGCAGCAAGGCTGTGCAGCCGGGATGCACTATCGTGGTGCCGTCGAAGAACAAGAAGAACAAGATGACTACGGCTGAATATGCGGCAATGGGCACATCGGCGGCTTCTATCGCCACGATGATGGTTACTATTGCTAACATATTGAAGTGATGTGTCTGTAAAGAAGGTTAACATGAAACAGAAATATGATTATCTCATAGTAGGCGCAGGACTTTTTGGGGCCGTATGCGCCAACCTTTTGAAAAAGAAAGGACGCACCGTGTTGCTGATAGACAAGCGCAACCATATAGGTGGCAATGTCTACACAGAAAATGTGCATGGTATCAATGTGCATAAGTATGGAGCGCATATCTTCCATACCAGCAATAAGCATGTGTGGGACTATGTCAACAGTTTTGTGGAGTTTAACCGCTACACCAATTCTCCAGTGGCCAATTACAAGGGCGAGCTTTTCAACCTGCCGTTCAATATGAACACTTTCTATCAGATGTGGGGAGTCAAGACGCCTGCTGAGGCTAAGGCTAAGATTGAGGAACAGAAGGCTCTGTATCATATCGATGATCCAAAGAATCTGGAGGAACAGGCCATCAGCTTGATAGGGAAAGACATATACGAAGCATTGATCAAGGGATACACGCAGAAGCAGTGGGGCAGGGCTTGCACTGAGCTTCCTGCTTTCATCATCAAGCGCCTGCCGGTGCGCTTCACGTTCGACAACAATTACTTCAATGACAAATATCAGGGAATACCTGAAGGGGGCTATACAGCTCTTGTCGAGAAGATGATAGAAGGGTGCGAGGTCGAGCTTGGTGTTGACTATCTCGACAACAGAGATATGTATGACTCAATGTGTGGCAAGGTTATATACACAGGTGAGATAGACCGATTCTTTGGCTACCAGTATGGCCATCTTCAATACAGGACAGTGTCGTTTGAAACCGAACTGCTTGAGGGTGTGGATAATTACCAGGGCATTGCTGTGGTGAATTATACAGAGGCAGAGGTGCCATACACCCGCATCATTGAGCACAAGCACTTTGAGTTTGGCAATCAGCCCGACACGGTCATTTCGCGTGAGTACAGCAAGGAATGGCAGCCTGGTGACGAGCCCTACTATCCTGTCAATGATGAGAGAAACTCCATGCTTTATGCCCGATACAAAGCATTGGCCGATGCTCAAGACAAAGTCGTCTTCGGCGGCAGGCTTGCAGAGTATAAGTATTATGATATGGACAAGGTCATTGCAAGCGCAATGGAGATGATTGCTGTATGACTTAACATTTTTGATAGTAAATCATGTAATAACAGTGTATGACTTATGAAAAACGAAAATAATAAAAGAATAATAGATATGGGCAAGTTGTCCCGACTCATGTGGGAGAAAAAGAAACTTTTCAGGATTACTTTGCCCATAGCATTTGTGCTTTCATGCATTTGGATTTTTCCAGAGCCACGATATTACACGTCTAATGTGTCGCTGGCTCCAGAGACAGTGTCCGACAATGCTTCTGGTGGTTTGTCGGCAATAGCCGCAACATTCGGAATGAATTTGGGAGGAGCACAGAATGATGCAATATATCCATTGCTTTATCCAGAACTCTTTGATTCAAATGAATTTATTGTCAGTTTGTTTGATATTCCTGTCAAGACAGAAGATGGTAGCGTGGAGTGTGATTATTACACATATCTCAAAAAACACCAGAAGCGCAATTGGCTTACATTCCCATTTAAAAAAGCGCAGAAGTATATTATCAGTCTGTTCAAAGAAAAAAAAACAGCGCCTTCTTCCTCAGGTGAAGGTAAAGGTAGGATAAATCCTTTTTATATGTCAGAGGATGACGCAATGATTGTAGAATTGGTCAAAGCCAATATTACTTGTGCTGTTGACAAGAAGACTGATGTGACAACGATAATGGTGAAAGACCAAGACCCGCTTGTATGTGCCAACATGGCCAATTCTGTCAAGGAAAGACTCCAACAGTTTATCACAGACTATAGGACAAGTAAGGCGCGACAAGACATGTTGTATTATGAAGAGCTTTGTGTAACTGCAAAATATGAATATGACAGAGCTGTAAAAGAATATAGTGATTATTGTGATTCTCATCAAGGAATTATCCTTCAAAGTTTTATATCAGAGAGAGATGCCTTAGAGACAAATATGTCATTGAAACTTAATGCATATAATGCGATGAGATCTCAACATGAGACAGCAAAGGCAAAAGTGCAGGAATGCACTCCGGCCTTTACCACACTCAAGAGTGCTTCTGTTCCAATCAAGCCTGCAGGTCCGAAACGCATGCTTTTTGTGGCAGGAATGATGTTTCTTACTTTCATGGGTACTTGCCTATGGATATGCAGAAGTGAATTCATAGGTGTCAAGAAAGAATAACTAACTCAAGAATCAATATTATAATGTCTTTAATCAATCACATTTTTCATACACAAGTTAGTGCGTCAAAACAAAAAGTATATGCTAATATTTATTGGGCAGTGCTTGGTAAATGTGTGACATTGCTTAGTAGTCTTATTGTCGGCATTATTGTAGCACGCTACTTAGGCAAGGAACAATATGGATTGATGAATTATGTGATGAGTATAGTTGCTATATTTCAAGTGTTTGCACATTTTGGAATCGATAACATTCAAATAAGAGAAGAAGCAAGGCATATAGAGAATAAGGATGTGCTTATTGGTACATCGTTCGTTTTAAAACTTGTTATGGCGGCTATTGTATTGGCTTCCATATGTGTTTATACATTTTTATTTCAAAATGATAGTCAAACACGATTGTTGATTTTGTTGTATTCCATCACGGTTGTGTTTAATACATCGTGGGTTATTCGCAATCATTTTTCAGCGATAGTTTGGAATGAATATGTAGTAAAGACTGAAATTAGCAGAACTGTCGTAGGACTGTTGGTGAAGTTAGCTTTGCTATATCTTCATGCTCCTTTAGAATGGTTTGTAGCTGCATTAGTGTTTGATTCCATATTGCTTGCCATTGGTTACGCTTTGTCATATAGAAGTAAAATAGATAAAATATCCAAATGGTCTTTCGATATAAAATGTGCAAAATATATTCTGGAACAATCTTTTCCGCTTCTGCTTTCTGGAGCAGCTATAGTTATTTACAATAAGATTGATCAAGTGATGATAGGTACTCTGTTGGATAAAGCCAGTGTTGGAGTTTATTCTGTGGCTGTCAGATTTGTTGAGGTTTTAGTGTTTGTTCCAACTATTATAGCTCAGACTGTTAGTCCATTGTTGGTCAAAGCACGAAAGGAAAATTTGGAGAAGTATGATAGGTTGGCAACTGTATTCATGAGTGTTACTGTGTGGTTCTGTGTGATTGCTTCCGTGCTGGTAAGTGTTTTGTCTTATCCTATAGTGTTGCTGACATTCGGGCCTGAATACATTAGTGCAGCTGTCGTGTTGTCTATTATGTCATTTAAGGTGATAGGTGATGCTTTATCACAGACTTCTGGACAGTTGATAATTATTGAAGGAAAACAAAAGTATGTGTCATTAAGAAATGTCTTTGGATGCGTCGTTTGTATAGTGCTTAATTATTTAGTCATAAGGCCGTATGGTGTGAATGGCGCGGCTGTTGTGTCAATAGTAACTATTTTCTCTTCTGGTTTTTTAGCAAATCTGTTTATTCCATTATATAGAGATGTTTTTGTTAAACAAGTGGCTTCGCTTGTGTTGGGATGGAGAAATGTGTTTAATATTAAATCTTATTTATCATGACGATAGAAGGAACCAAAAAAAAAATAATAGAACTGCTGCCAAAACAGTTGTGTCTATTATCGGAAATGCTTGTGTATTGGTGCAAGTTGTGCCGGTATAATGCTTCTTTTGGAACAGATAATGATATACGTAAGATGCAGTATACTCTGCTTCGTGAGAACCATGTTATAGAGAAAGGACTGTCAATGAGATTCCCTAAAAAAGGGTTCGGACAACAGAAAGTGCTTAATTTGATAGAGCGTTTATTCAAGTATGCATCATTGTATGGTGAACAAGATCGTTCATTTTTGTTGTATCCATTATCAACGATTCGTGCCTATATTAATTATCAGAAAAAAGAAAAAGTTGATGTTGCTCAAATAGAAATACTTTTCAGTTCGTTATGTAATAAAGCTGGCATTGACGATTCAGAGCTGGTTACGCCAGCAGGCATATCGGTAGTTAAAGGTGATGTCTTAAAACGTCAAGCAGAAGGGAATTTTGAATCGTTGTTGAATAGTAGGCATTCAATCCGTTATTTCTTGAAAGATATACCTACCCGAGATGTCTTGAATAAAGCCTTGAACTTGGCCCAACGTACTCCGTCGGCATGTAATAGGCAGGCATGGCACACTCATGTGTTCACTGGAGATGACTGTCATAAACTTTTGTTAATGCAAGGCGGCTGTATGGGATTCTATAATGATATACATTGCTGCATTGTCGTTACTGCCGACATGAAAGGATTCTTGCATTATGAACCATTTCAATGTTATGTTGATGGCGGTTTATATGCTCAGAATCTTATCAATGCTCTGCATTTTATGGGAATGGGAACTATACCCCTGTCATTCGGTTTTTATGACAGCAAACTTTCTGGCATACGAAAGGCTTTCGATATTCCTGAAAATGAGGTTATGATTTTAGTGATAGGAGTTGGAATCTTGCCAAATGACGTGAAAATAGCAGAGTCTACTCGTAAAACTGTAGAAACGACTAACACATATCATTAATTAACACATTAAGTTAGGTAATACAATGTCAATTAAAAATATTCTCATAATAAATCAACCTGTAGGTAATAGAGGGGATGAGTCTGCCCACAAAGCACTTGTTCGTTCTATCAACAAAGCATTGCCTGATGTGAAAATTACAGTGTTGGCTTTTCAAGATAATCTTAATGCTATTGATGAGTTTGTTGTTCAAAACTCAAATAACAGATATTTGAATTTTATATTTAAACATAATCTTTGTACAGAGCCTGTTGCATTGTATTTGATTAAACATCGTCTTACGAAATTGGGAACGATGTGTCACCCTATATTAAGGAAATTACGTAAATACTACAAAAATGCAGACATCGTGATATGTGCTCCTGGCGGAATCTGTATGGGGGGCTTTCAAAACTGGAAGCATTTGTACATGTTGCAAGTGGCACGTGACTTGCAAAAGCCTATAGTATATTATTCCCGCTCCATAGGTCCATTCCCTGAGGCAACGGGTGAGAACAAAATATTTAAACGTATATCTCTTGACATGCTTCGTTCATTTCTGTTTTTGTCTTTGCGTGACAGTAAATCGAAGCGCTTGGCTGATTCCTTAGGCATTAATTATGTGCCATCCATTGATAGTGCTTTCTTGGATTTCCCCAAGGTGGCAGTTCCAGATGATGTCAAGATGGTTTTGAAATCTCCATATGTTGTGTTTGTCCCCAACGAACTTACATGGCATTATGCATTTAAGGATGCATCACAGCTGGACGTTGATAGCATGTATGTAAGTTTGTTTAAGAGTATTAGACGTGTTGCGAAAGAACATACCATTTTGATGTTGCCTCAGTTGTGTACATGGAAAGGAAAGGACGACTACACCTATTTCCAAAAGTTGGCAAAGATGATAAAAGATGACAATATAGTGGTGATGCCTGATACAACTGGTTCAGATTTGCAGCAAGTAATAATAAGGGGGGCAGCATTTGTGGTGGGAGCAAGGTATCATTCTGTTGTCTTTGCTATTAACAATGAAGTCCCATTTGTAGCCTTAGGCTATGAACATAAGATACCTGGACTGTTGGAAGATTTGTCGTTGGCAGATCGTGTAGTTGATATAACAGGCGCTTTTAAGGATTCATACTCTTGTAAAAGGGTCGTTGAAAACTTTGACCGGGTTCTTAATCAATTCTATAATGTTAAACCTTCTCGTGCTCTTGCGTCAAACATAGCAGATAAATGTTTTTATAAGATGCTTGATACGATAATGAATGTGAAATAGTAATGTATTTTATCCCTTTCGTATATTTCGCCGCTTTAACCATATATTTGTGGTACAAATCTAAAAATTTTGATGTTGCAGTGTATATGTCGTTATTGTACACTCTGACATCTGCTTGCTGTGTGATAATGGTGTTAGGTGATATGCTGGAAGGTTCTGGAGTGCTTTATAATGGTTTTGAACCAGAGTTGGGATTGCTCCCTACTATTTTATATTGTGGTTTGCTGACAATGACTATTATACCCTTCTATTTCGTTAAGGCGGAAATACTGGAAAAGATTGATAATAGCCATCCCAAACTCTTGTTCTTGTTTAGTGCGATTCTTGTTGCCCAATTTCTATTGAATACTTACCTTGTAGCAGACTCTACAATCAGTGTGCTTAATGGTGATTTGAATGATGTGCGTGAAGCGCATTATAATGATGAAATGTCATTGGCGGATGTTAAGGCGGCCTCAATGCCGTATATATTGCGTTTGTTTAATTATCTGAATTACACTACGATCTTAGCACTTCCTCTGTTTTTCTATTACACGTGTATGGAAAAACGTTCCATCTGGCTTACATCATGTTTATTGTTAGCATCTTTAAGCGGTCCGTTGAAGGCGATACAAGCTGTTGATAGAGCTGAACTCATATTGTATGCAGAGATGTTTCTCTTCTGTGTTATTTTATTCAAAAAACATTTGACATCAGGTTTGAAGAAACTATTTGTATATGCTGGAGTTCCATTTGTAGCTCTTGGCATTGTGTATTTGACGGCAGTCTCCATGGCTCGTTTCGACAAAACTGATGAGGGCGCATCGGGTAGTGTGCTTCAGTATGCAGGACAGTCGTATCTCAACTTCTGTTATTTTTATGATAATGCTGATCCTAACTTGATTTATACACAAAGAGAGATTCCTGTTATATCACATGTGTTTCTAAACACGAGTTATGGAGAAGTGAAAGAAGAGCGTTCGGCAAGAGAAGGTTTTTTTATAGGCGTATTTGCTACACATGTTGGAGCTTGGTTATTGGATGTAGGTGTAGTAGGTGCTGTAGTTCTGTCTCTTTTATTTTGCCTTGCATGTTTGTGTGTTGTGAAATACCGAGAGCGAACAGTATATGACATAGCTGATGTGCTGATGATATTCATCTTTGCCACAGTTCCAATATTTGGAATATTTTATTACCGTTTTCATGGCTTTTATATTGCATTGCAGTATGTCTTTGCAGGCATCATTTATGTATTATCAAAATTTGAATTCAAATGGAGCAAAAAGAAATCGTCTACACAGTGATTGTGACATATAATGGAATGAAATGGATAAATAAATGTTTGTCTACGCTTAGGCTCAGCACTGTTTCTACCACAATAGTGGTGGTTGACAATGGATCTAATGATGGGACTTGCGACTTTATCTTGACTAATTTTCCAGAGGTGGTGTTGATGCCACAAAACAAAAATCTTGGATTTGGACAGGCCAATAACATAGGCATGCTATATGCTATGGAGCAAGGGGCAAATCATGTGCTTCTACTTAACCAAGATGCGTATTTGCAACCAGAAGCAATAGAAATGATGCTAAAAGTGGCTGATGGTAAGAATATTGTCACTCCTGTTCATCTTTGTGGTGACGGAAATAGAATAGACAGTATGTTCAGATTGTCATTGAGGCGTGCAGACAACGAACTCTTTGATGACCTTCTGATAAAAGGACAACCTGAACCTTCATACAGCATAGGAGAAGTGTGTGCTGCTTGTTGGTTTATGCCGTCATCCCTTATTAAGGAAGTCGGGGGCTTCAATCCGCTCTTTTTTCAATATGGGGAAGACAATAATTACTACACTCGTATGGTTTTTCATGGACGTGGGATTATTCTTGCGTCAATGGCAAGGGTTTGGCACGACCGAAAGGTGCATGGCAATGAAGCCCTCTTTACACAAAAAGAGATTTTTCTGAATGTTCTAATTACTGCATGTAATCCAAATCTTTCAATTGTTGCTAAAGTTAAGAAATTTGCACTTCTTTTTGCCAACAGACCTCTGCTTACAATAAAAGGACTGCTCAAGGCTCTTCATTTATATCCTAAAATTGTTCAATCATTGAAACAAGAAGTTCAAAAGACTGATAGTTGGCTATGAAAATTGCATTTGTGTTAAATTCTTCAGATCCTTTTGGCGGAGCATCAAAGTCTTTCCTTCTTTTGTTAGAAGGAGTAGTTAAAGCTGGGCATAAGGCTATGGTTGTCTTGCCTGATGAAGGAATGCTTAAGAACAAGATTGAATCGTTGGGGGTGAAAGTCCATATCCTCAACTATCGTCCCAATCTGTATCCATATGAGAGTAATATTATAGATTACATTCTTTGGTTACCCCGATTGTTGGCAAGAAGAATGCTTAATAATAAAGCTGTGAAAAAATTATCAGGCCTGCTTGATGGTGTTGACATTGTGCACACTAATGTGAGTGTGATTGATATAGGGTGCAGAGCGGCTAATATATGTGGCATTCCGCATGTCTATCATTTTAGAGAATATGGCATGCCTGATTTCGGATTTAGATATTACCCATCAAGAAATAGATTCTATAAAACAATAGATTATGCCATTTGTATTACAAAAGACATACAGCGTTACCATTCCTTAGACAAACGCTGCAACTCAATAGTGGTTTATAATGGAATACACAATAGAGTAAATGTTTTGCCACAACGTGACGACACAGATGATTATCTTTTATTTGCTGGAAGATTGGAGAAGACTAAGGGTATAGAACAGGTTCTGGAAGCTTATTCGATAAGCGGTTCATCTATTCCATTGAAGGTTGCTGGTGGAGCACTAAAGAGCAGTTATCTCAAAAAAATAAAAAAAATGGCAGAGAAGTTGGAAATATCGGATAGGGTGCTCTTTCTTGGACCTGTGGCAGACATAGACAATCTGATGCGTAATGCTAATGCTGTAATTGTTGCTTCTGAGTTTGAAGCCTTTGGCCGAGTTATGCCGGAAGCCATGTTTCAAGGATGTCTTGTGATTGGACGAGATGTTGGAGGCACACATGAACAGTTTGAAAATGGACTTTTGTACACAGGTCATGAAATAGGACTTAGGTATTCTACTACACATGAGCTTGCTGAGTGCATACGTTGCCTGCCGAATGTCGATGACAATATGCGCCAGCGAGCTTTTGACACCGTGAATTGTTATTATTCACTTGAGTCAAATGTTGCTTCTATTATAAAGTTTTATAATAAAATTTTGAACAAATGATGGATTTATGCTATTATGTTAAACGTGTCTTTGTGCATATGTACAGTAGTGTGGTGCGTCTAAACATCGGACATGTAGGCCGAAATGTGTTGTTTGAGCCTATTAGGGCAATTGAAGGAGGAAAAAACATTGCAATTGGTAGCAATACGGCTTTTGGCCATTCTGCTCGTCTTTCCACGTGGGGCAATGGCATCATAAAGATTGGTTCCGATTGTCATTTTGGTGATGGTAATTTTATATCATCTTCAGTTGAGGTTGTTATCGGGGATAATCTCTTGACAGGTTCAAATGTGCTTATTTCTGACAACTCTCATGGCGAGATAACAAAGGAACAAATGGCAGTGCCACCTATTAGAAGAAATCTTTCTTCTAAAGGAAGTGTTGTTATAGGAAACAATGTATGGATCGGTCAGAATGTATGCGTGCTTTCAGGAGTGACAATAGGTGATGGTGTTATTATTGGCGCCAATAGTGTGGTTACAAGAGATCTGCCAGCATATAGTGTTGCAGCTGGAGTGCCTGCAAGATTGATAAAACAATTAAATGATTGAAAATTCTCTAAAAGTTGTTGATGTGGATAGAGTGTAATCTACATTATATAGTGAATGGCGTCTATGTTGATATTTTGGGAGTATGATATTTGGGCAACTCTCTTTTTTTTCTTAACTTTGTCTTCAGTTACAAAGAAAGTGAAAAAATAAGGAATAGGGACATCTGTTTAACTTGTAATTGATTTATAAATGAAACCAAGAATAATAGCTTTGTATTTGCCGCAGTTTCATCCAATAGCTGAAAATGATAAGTGGTGGGGGCCTGGCTTTACTGAATGGATAAATGTGGCCAAAGCGAGACCGTTATATAAAGGCCATGTTCAACCAAAACTTCCAGCTGATTTGGGCTTTTATGATTTGCGTCTTCCTGAGACGAGAGAGCAGCAGGCCCAACTTGCAAAGGAAGCAGGAGTCGAGGGCTTTTGCTACTATCATTATTGGTTTGGAGGTAAGCAGTTGCTTGAACGTCCGTTTAATGAGGTCGTTGCAAGTGGTAAGCCTGATTTTCCATTCTGCCTTTGTTGGGCCAACCATTCTTGGAGCAATAAGACTTGGAAAAACAAGTCGAGCTTGAGAGATGGCTCAATGCTTATAGAACAGACATATCCAGGATTGGAAGATGATGTTGCACATTTTATGTCTTTATTGCCAGCTTTTAAGGATGAGAGATACATTACGGTTGATAGTAAACCTTTATTTATCCTTTATGATGGGTGGAGCCATCCTTATGTGAAGGAATGGATTGCCACATGGAGACGTTTAGCTGCTGAGCATGGTCTTCCTGGTATGCATATTGTGTGCATGTGTGATTCCACGCTCACTTTTAAGATCAATTCAGATGGCACACGCAGCCGTGTGCTTCCTAATCTTGACAGTAGTGCAGATTTGTTCAACCAAGTATTAGATATGGGTTTTGATGCAGTCAATTCCATTGGACGTCGTCGAGGTGAAATGCTTGCAGAAGGCAAGTGGCTGAACTTGTTCAAAACTGTGTTTAGAAAAGTTGGTGTCCCAATCGGCCAATATTTCGATTATAAAAAGACTGTCAGAGGATTTTTTGCGCCCGAAGACAGATGGGAGAATGTCTATCCTACCATCATGCCACAATGGGATCGTAGTCCAAGAGCAGGGTCGTTTGATGGTATATACAGAAACGCTACTCCTGCTGCTTTTGAGGAACATGTTCGTGATGCTGTAGAAATAGTAAAGCATAAGGATGAAGAGCATCAAATCATAGTGCTTAAATCTTGGAATGAGTGGGGGGAAGGCAATTATGTTGAACCAGATGTGCAGTTTGGCCATGGATGGCTGGATGCAATCAAAAATGCTTTAAAATGAAATCATGGGAAAAGTACTCTTTATTTCATTTAAGAAATACAACACAATATTAGAAGGTGGTGGTATTGCAAACCAAAGAAATGTGAATGCTGCTGTGAATGTTTTAGGAAAAGATAATGTTGACGTTTATTATGTTCATGATGAAAATAAGAAGCGCAATGTTATGGATTATGTGATATCTGCTTTTTTGTTTCCATTTGGCTATTTTAACGGACTCACGCCTTCTAAAGTGAGAGATATCGTAAAGAAGGCAAGTGGCTATGATTATGTGTTCATAAATACAAGTTTATTCGGTATTATAGCAAAAAAACTAAAAGAATCAGGTTACAAAGGCAAGGTTATAACTCATTTCCATAATGTGGAGAGTGCGTATTATGAGAGTTATCTTTCCAAGAATCTTCCATTGCGCAGCATTATCATCAATTGTGCTTTTAAGAATGATGGTTATTGTTGTAAGTATGGAGATGAAATCCTCACTCTTAACCAGCGTGATAGCTGTATGTTGCAACAGTTGTATGGCAAAAGCGCAACAGCTATTGTTCCAATCACTTTCGCAGACAAATTTGATGAATCTGTTGTGGATAGGTCTGTGATGACTTCCAAGCGTCCTCTCTGTTTGTTCATTGGTAGTTGTTTCAATGCAAATAACGAAGGAGTGCTGTGGTTTGTCAATAATGTGTTGCCTCATGTAGACGTGCGCTTTAAAGTTGTAGGCAAAGGTATGTCTCGCTTGAAGGAAGAGTATGAATGTATGAAAGACATTGATGTGGTGAGTGATGCTCCTGACCTTGCGCCTTATTTTTTAGAGGCAGATTTTATGATACTGCCAATTTTTTCAGGAAGTGGAATGAAGGTCAAGACATGTGAGTCACTAATGTATGGCAAGAATATATTAGGGTCAACAGAGACATTTGAGGGATATTCTTTAGATTTTAACAAAGTTGGAGGTTGTTGTAACACTGCTGATGAATATATATCATTGCTGAATAGATATATAGAGCACCCAGTGGAAAGATATAATATATATTCAAGAAATGTGTATAAGGAAAATTATTCAGATAAAGCCTCTCTTGACCTTTTTTTGAAAATATTTTCCGATTAAAATCTTTACGTATGAAAATATGCATCCTTACTCCCCGATTTCCTTTTCCCGAGAATGGTGGTGACGTGCTGAGAATAAATAATATAGCAAGATACTTGAAAAATCGAGGTCATGAACTTGTGCTTGTGTCTTTTACAGATTATGAACAAAGTGATTTGCAGTTAGCCAAGGCTTTATATGATAGCGTATATATAATCAAGCGTAATAGAGTGTTGTCGCTTGTCAATGGAATAAAGAGCATGCTTTGCGGTCATCCGCTGCAATGTGGCTATTATAGTTCTGGAACATACTATTCTTTGCTTCGGCAAGTGGTGGCTAAAGAGCAGCCAGACCTCTTTTTGTCGCACTTGTTGCGGATGGTGCCGTATCTTGAGAAGATGGGGGTGCAGTCTAAGTCAATAGTAGAGATGACCGATGCTCTTTCGAAAACCTACAGACTCTCATCGGGAGCTAAGGGAAGCATGTTGCATAAGATTGCTTACTTCTGTGAGGAGAAGTTGATAGCTCGCTATGAGAAAAAAGTAGTTGGCGCATTTCCTAAGGTGGTGCTGGTATCTCAAAATGATGTCGACTATCTCCGTGATGTCATGGACGGGCATGCCACATCGTTGGCTATGCACACTAATGGCGTTGATTGTATGAAGACTCTGCCTGCTACGTGCAATTCCAAGAAGATTTCCTTTATTGGCAATATGCGCACTCTACAGAATCAAGATGCTGTGTTTCATTTTGTCAATGATATTTTCCCTCTCATACTAAAGTCTGTGCCAGACGCACGTTTCTATATAGTTGGAGCACAACCACCGCAGTCGATAAGGTCATTGGCTTCTCATAATGTCGTTGTCACGGGATTTGTTGATGACCTTGAAGCTGTAGTTGCCGACTCAAGTGTTGTTGTTGCGCCTGTGCGCGTAGCTGCAGGTATCCAAAACAAAGTGCTTGTGGCTATGGGATGTGGCGTGCCTGTAGTGATGAGTTCGCTCATATCGTCTGCTATACCAGAACTCCGCCATGGCGAGAACTGCATGATAAGCGATGATGATGTAGATTTTGCGCATCTATGCATGAAGATTATGTCTGATGCTTCACTTCGTGCTAAATTGTCCGTAAATGGATACAACACTGTGTCTGACTCATATTCATGGTTCAGCAAACTTGACGGTTACGAGAATATCTAATTCAATTCATGGGCAAAAAATCACACTTTGACGTTCTTGCACAGATGGGTGTTGCCCACGTTGTTCATCATAACAAACTTCTTCAAAATATGAATTTAAAAGTATTAATGAGTTTACCACGCTCCATATACTACAATTTTAAATGTCTGCCATTCGCCCAGGCTATAAAGATTCCAATACTTATTGGTAAAAATGTGAAGATTCGCGGCTCATTCCATAGGAATAGCATTGTTATAGATGCTCCAGAAGTGTATCGTGGCATGGTGTCGTTAGGCATCAATGATGGTTCGTTTGAAATGGGCTCATCCATGCCATCATACATACGCATGTCTGGCGACGCAAGGATTGTATTTCATGGCCATTGCCTTATATCTAATGGAATAAAGATAGATGTATCGCATTCAGGAGTATTGCATATTGGTAAGGGAGTGTTTGTTAATTCAAATTCAATTATTAGTAGCAATGGAATGGTTAGATTTGGTGATGGTGTTAGTACGGGATGGAACATCACCGTTATAGACTGGGATGGCCACGACATTGTTGATATTGCAAGTAAGTCGGTTGTTAACGCTCCAAAGCCTATAATTATTGGTGACCATTGTTGGCTTGGATCCCATTCCACATTGTTGAAGGGCGTCTGCTTGGCACATCATTGCATAGTGCCATATGGCTCAATAATAAGCAAAAGTTGTGACACCCCCATAGCTGTATATGGAGGAATGCCTAATCATGTCTTGTGTACAGGTAGGGTTAGAACAGATATGATGGAAGGATTTGAATAATGATTAAGTGATATTTTCTGTAAAATATTGTTAGCCACTTGTTTGCCAATGGCTTGGCTGTGAAATTTAAGTAATGCGGAGCCTATGGCATTCTAATGAAGACTAATAATCTTATGTGTCACTTAACGACTCAAATCACTCGTCGAATCTTATTGAACGTTCTCCTGTTTCTTAACCCATTCGCTTGGTGTGCATCCTTCCATTTTCTTAAATACGCTGAAGAAGCTTGAACGTTTGAATCCACATTGTTCGGATATGGCAAGGAGGGTAAGTTGGCTGTTCTGTGGCATTGTGGCTCTCTTTTTAAACTCTTCCACGCGGTAGCGGTTGATGTAGTCGAAGAAACTGGTGTGCAGATAGTCGTTGAACATCTGTGAGAGGGTGGTGGCATTGGTGCCAGCTACAGTGGCCAATTGACTGAGGCGCAGGTTGTCACGCAGATATGGCCTGTCTTTTTGCATATGATTTTCTATTATGGCATACATCTGCTTATAGTCGTTTGCGCGGTTTTTCAGTTGAATCTCTTTATCTTGTTGTTTTTGCAGTTCCTCCTTTGCTTTACGGTCTTTCTCTTGTTGTTTATGCAGGTTTACAGCGTTGGCGGAAGCCAGTTGGAGTTCTATAGCATGTTTCTGTCGAATGAGTTTGGCTCGTTCGCGTTTCCGCTTGTTCATTCTCATGAGCATGAGTGCTATGATTATGAGAAGCAGGATGATGAGCATCTCTATGTAGAATATGGCAGATGGCTTCACATGGATGGTAAGCGTTGTAGCTGTTTCTGGATGCCCGGCCAGGTGTATTGTGAGTTTGTGAGAACCCAATGACAATTTACTGAGGCGTATGTCTTGCTGTTCGAATGCTATTGAATCGGATTGACCATCGAGATTCCATATGTAATAGCGTTTGGAAGGATAGGGGCTGTAGTCGAGAAGATGAGGCGTGATAATGATGTGGTCTGAGCCGAAATTCCACCATGCGCAGATGCTGCTGTCAGCAGTCTGGACAATCTCCATGGCATGACCACTGCGCTCAATGGCATATTGATCTACAAACACTTTTGCTTTCAGGCTATTGCTGAGCAACATCAGATTGTGCTTGCTGATGCAGACAAGTCCAGCCTTATTCGCCATCCATATATTGCCATCATCATCTGTGAAGGCGGCAAATCGTGTGAAACGTGATGATGGCAGTCCGTCAGCTTCGCTGTATTGGCTGAAAGTGCGGAAATGCCTGTCAAAAATGAATAGTCCCCTGTCTGTGCCTGTGATGTATTGGTTGCCGCATGGGAGGATGAAGTCTATTTGCCTCAGTCCGCATCGCTGCATGATATGATGCTCCACTGTTGACGAAAGGTCTGTTTTGCTGCACAAAAGAGACGTTTCGGAAGCAGACAGGATGTCACCGTCGTATGAGAAATTGAATGTCAGGTTTGGCACCTCATTGCAGAAACCTTTGGGGTATCCCGTGTTTTGAAAACGCTTTGTCTTAGTGTTGAGTATGCGCATGCCTTTGGCTGTGCTCACCCAAAGTTTGCCGCTCTTGTCGAGAATCATGTCGTAAATGAAGTTGCCGAGCAAGTCGGAATGCCTGTTGTCATAATGCTCTTTGACAGCAAGGTGCCTGTCAAGGCAGAGGATGCCAGCGCTGCTGCCCACATATAGGCATGAAGAGTCGGGCGTGACGACTAAGCGGCTGCAGCTTGTTTCCATATATTTGCTGTGTGGCAGTAGAGGCTTCATCTCCATAGTTCTGGTGTCGAATGATAGCAGTCCGTGCTCATAGCTTGCCACGATGAACTTGTCAGCAAAGTGCTTTATATCTGTGATGATGGCGCATCCCATCTCTTGCCTGTTGAAATGCCTTACCATGCCTTTGGCTTCATTTATATAATACAGGCCATCGAGAGAACCTATGAGCATTTCCTTGCCTCGCTTGCAAAAACTTCGGACAGAGATGCCAGCGCTGTCAAACGACTTATACTTATATGTCTTGAAAAGAGGTTTTGCGGTGCTTGCGCTGCTCATGCCATTTTGGTAGTAGCCAAACCAGTTTAAGTTAAGCACAGGGTCATGGTGGCATGAGTATACAGAGTTGTTTGTGGTGTTCAGTCGTTGCAGTTGTCCTTCATGTAGTGTGTATGCTCCATCGCCATCGGTGCAGATGTAAAGCGTGCTGCCGTAGTTCTTAATTTCTTTTACCGATGGCCATACACCGGCAATGGCCTCTGTGTGTTGCGATTCGGGATTGTATCGC
The DNA here is from genome assembly GCA_934293005.1 of uncultured Bacteroidaceae bacterium. Classification (GTDB taxonomy): domain Bacteria; phylum Bacteroidota; class Bacteroidia; order Bacteroidales; family Bacteroidaceae; genus Minthosoma. Next base: position 12,272 of record CAKQYA010000004.1, on the reverse strand, counting down.
AGCAGGCCATTGTTGAGCGTGGCTATGTATATGAATGGCTTTATTACGGCTATGCTTGTTATGCCGCTCGACAGCATGTATGCGTCAATGGCATGTTCCTTTATCTTATGATCATTTATATTATAAGATATGAGTGTGTTTTCCCCATTGCCCATCCATATGGTTTGTTCATCTATGGCAGCGCATAGTATTTGGTTGCTTGGCGATGAAATGTTAGTTTTGTCCACAGGCACAATCCTTGTCTTCCCTTTCAGGTTGGCAGGTATGATGGCGAGGCCGTTTTTGCAGGATACGTATACGCTGTCCGTGTTATTGGATATCACGGATGTTACATCCGTCAGCATTGAGTAGATGTGCTTGCATGCCATGTCGCTGGCATTGGCCACATATAGTCCGTTTCTCATGCCAACGAGAATGGTGTTGGCATCTAATTGCAAAATGTCATTGACAAAGTTGTAGGGGCGTATGCAGTCGTCGGTGATGAATTGTCTTGCTGTTATGCCGTTGTATGTCATCAATCCATTGTCTGTTCCAAGCAGCATGGTGCCACTTGGTGTCTTAGCTATTTTTGTCACGCTTTCCCTTTCGAGTGCATTCTGCAAGATGTTTTGGCAGCATGCACTCATGCAAAAGCAAAAGAGGATAGTCAGTATGTGTATTCTTTTCATGTTATGACATGTGTGTTACATTGTTGCAAAGTTAATGATTATCTTTTAAACAGGCAAGAAAGTCTGTGTGAATTCTTATGGATTCATGAGTTGTGAATCTAAATGATTGAAATATAGTATGTAAGATTAAAATAATTCTAATGAAAAGATTATGGAATGAAAGAAACTGAAAACATTTGCTGATGTATGGGGTATGACGTAACTTTGCATGTCGAAAATATCTACTTTCACGAACTAAATCCTTATAAATATAAACAATGTGTTTTATGAAGAAACTTATAATTGCATTATCAATGGCTCTGTCGTTTGGCATGGCGTCAGGACAACAAGAGGCAAATCGTGGATTTGTCCATCCAGGAGGTCTGCACACACAAAGTGACTTTGACCGTATAAAGAAACAGTTGGCAGAAGGCAACAAGAAGGTTACCGAGGCTTACCAGATTCTGAAGAATGCTGCTTATGCACAGAGTGGCGCAGCTACTTATCCTGTGGAAACCATTGTGCGGGGCGGTGGACAAGGTGAAAACTATATCAATGCAGCTCGAGGAGCAACAATAGCTTACCAAAATGCTTTGAGATGGAAGATTGAAGGCAACAAGGCTTGCGCGAAGCATGCCGTGGATGTGCTTATGGCGTGGTGCAATACCACCAAGAATATATCTGGCAATAGCGACCAGTGTCTGGCCAAAGGGCTCTATGGCTATCAGTTTGCCCAGGCTGCAGAACTCATGCGTGATTATGAAGGGTGGAACCGTGAGGACTTTGCCAAGTTTCAGCGTTGGATGCTTGATGTGTGGTATCCTGGTTGCATCAATTTCCTTCGTTGGCGCAATGGCACATGGGAAAACTCTGGCAAATGGTGGCAAGCACCAGGGCATTATTGGTCCAACTGGGGACTGTGCAATGCCATGGCTGTCATAAGTATCGGCATATTGTGTGATGATGTGTTCATTTACAACCAAGGCATGTCGTTCATCAAGTATGACCAAGTTGGCACATTCAAGGATCCGCGCACAGACAATCCTATACACAATGATGGCCTTACGGAGTTTTGGGGCAACCTTATTGTCACGACATCACAATGGGACAAAGAAACAGGCGCATATGGGAAAGTGGGTCAGATGAACGAAAGCGGGCGTGACACAGGCCATGCTGCCATGGCTCTCGGTCTGGCTGTCGATATAGCGCGTGTGGGATGGAATCAGGGGGATGACCTGTTCTCATATATGGACCATCGCCTTGCTGCAGGCATAGAATATGTAGCAGCTCAGTGTCAGGGTGTGAGTGGGCTTCCTTGGACTAATTACCATTATGGCACTAATGGAATATATTATACCGACTCGCGTGCATGGCTTATGACGGCACCTGCCTTAGGGGTGCAGATGCGTCCTTATTGGGCAACAGTCATTGGACATTACGAGGGTGTAAAAGGAGTGAAGATGCCATTTGCTGAATGGGCATATACCAAGATGGGTATAGATGCAGGAGGCCAAGGAAACGTAAGCGGTGGCTATGATCATTTGGGCTATTCTGTTCTTACCAATACTTTTAGCGATGGCTCGGATCCTTTTTGGCTCAATCCCAACCCTCCTGCAGAACTGAAGCCGGAGATTGTTTATAAAGGAAAGACTGTGAAACAAAATGAACTTGGTGGCCTTGTCAACACATTTGCCATTACGCCAGTAAGCAGCCGAGCAGTTGCTGCAGGCACGCTATTGACGTTGCGTCCATGTCTGCCTGATGGTATGGAAGATACAGGCATGTGGCAGTGGAATACAGGTGAAACAAGCAAGGAGATTACTGTGACTGCAAACCGTTCGTTTATATATCGTGTGTCATATACCAATGCTAATGGAGCGGTAAGCAGTATATGTTTTCCTATAGCTGTGCTGGGAGACACTCACGACACCAACGTCATTCAATCAATGAAGTCGGGTGATGCTGCCGCTGATAGCGTCATGGCAGTGAAGTCGGGGGCGTCAGTCACACTGACTCTCAATGGCGTGGATGGCTTTGGCAATTATATATGGGAAAATGGCAAGACTACAAATTCTATTACAGTAAGCAATATTCGGGAAAACAAAATAGTGAGAGGATGCTTCCAAAATCAGGGAGGACGCAAGACATGGAAGACATTCCGCATATTTGTCAACGACTATGATGCTGATGCCAACAGATTGGCTGAGAACGGCAATTACCGCATTCATCATATTCCAACAGATACATATCTTACCAATCGCGGCGACTCAGCTGTGCTCGAACCTCTTGATGCAGAGAAAGATCTGTCACAGGCGTGGATACTTACATGCTCAGCCAAGAAGTATGACCTCGTGTCTCTTGCCGATTCTAAAGCTTTGAAAGCTGATGGCGTGATGTGGAAATTGAAGACGCGTCCTCACCTCATTACTTTTGCGGAGAATTCTGACCGCTGCATTTTCAGCAATAGAAACAATGCTTATTGGTATGTGGATGATGAGGGTAAACTTGTATGGGGAGAATGGACTCTTTTGTATGATTTCCCTTTTGAACTTGTGCCTTTTGCATTAGACACAGCTGTGGATGGGATCTCGGCAGAGGCAGGAAAGCAGATCCTGACTTCATTTATGCTTAATGGCATTCAGACTGAGCTTCCTGTTTCGGGCATGACTGTTAGCAAGGGTGCTGATGGAAAGTTTAAAAAGGTCATGAAAAGGTGATGGCAAATATGGAAACGATAAAAGTTAGTTATTTGTTAGTAATGGTGAGAAGATTGTTTTTAGGACTTATTACAGGGATGTGCTGCATGGGTGCCAATGCCCAGCAACTGGATGTAGAAAGACAGCTTGACTACTGTCGGAAACAAGTGGCCAGGTCACTTCGTGAACTTGCGCCCATTGACTATACGATGACACCTCGCAACATCGGACTGGAGCAGAAGCATTGGAATCTTCGCAGCGTGAAGACACCAGAAGAGTGGTGCGCAGGGTTTTACCCAGGTGTGCTATGGATGTGCGGACAGCGTGAGGAGGCTGCCAAGTATACTAAAGAACTGGAGTATCTGGCTTATTCACCTGTATATGATCACGACCTTGGATTCATCATGATAGGCTCCTTTCTTAAAGGATGCGAAATCACAGCCGACGAGCATTACCGTGATGTGCTCCTTGCTGCTGCCGATACGCTTGCCACTCTTTACAACCCACGTGTGGGCACATTGCTATCATGGCCTCGCAATGTGAAAATCTTTGGCGGGCACAACACAATCATAGATAATATGATCAACCTTGAGCTCTTGCTTTTCTCTGGAAAGAAAGAGAATGTGGACATAGCCATTCATCATGCTGACACCACTATGAAACATCAGTTTCGTCCCGATGGCACTGTATATCATGTGGCCGTATATGATCCTGTCACAGGCAAGCACCTTCGCAACTGCACCCATCAGGGCTTCGGCGACAACACGCTTTGGGCGCGTGGGCAAGCGTGGGCCATCTATGGCTACACTATGATGTATAGATACACTCGTGCTCAGCGTTATCTCGATTTTGCCCAAAAGGTGGCAGATGTGATGATAAAGCAGTTGCCTGCTGACGGCATACCATGGTGGGATATGTGTGATCCTATGATACCGCAGTCGTTCCGTGATGCAAGCGCAGCTGCAATCATGGCATCGGGTTTGGTGGAACTGTCGTCATATACAGGACGTGATGGCAAAGATACTCAGAAAGCCGCAAGTTATCTTTCTACGGCAAAGACTATTCTTTCCACGCTTAGTGGTGATGAGTATCAGAGCCGAAAGAAGAATCCTGCGTTCTTGATGCATTCTGTGGGCAACATGCCTGCAGGCACTGAAGTGGATTACAGCATAAACTATGCTGATTATTATTATGTCGAGGCATTGTTGCGACTTGAAAAACTATAGTTTGCCTATAAAGCGGCCATGATTTTGCGCATCCTGAAAACATAGTGTCAAATATTGAAGATAAATGACGTTGTCGTGCGACCCTTTTAGCAATGAATGTTTTGTGGATTGAATAAAAAAACACAACTTTGCATGGCAAACCAAAAAAGTAGTTGTATAAACCTCATGAAAGTGAATATGAAAAAAATGATACTTGCCATAAGTGTGGCCCTGTTGTGCATGAATGTGAAAGCTCAGATTGTCTATGCCGACTATAGCGATCCCGATGTGTGTGAGGATGGCAATGGCGGCTACTGGCTCACAGCCAGCAGTTTTCAGTGCGCTCCGGGCCTGCCTATTCTCCATTCTGATGATTTGGCACATTGGAAGCTCGTCAACTATGCGCTGCAAGCTTTGGTGCCAGCTGACCGATATGCAGACGTGCAGCATGGCTGTGGCGTGTGGGCGCCATGCATACGCAGGCATGGAGACACATATTATATATATTGGGGCGACCCCGACTATGGCATCTTCATGGTGAAGACAAAGAATCCTGCTGGGGCTTGGGATGCTCCCGTGCTCGTAGTGGAAGGCAAAGGGCTGATAGACCCCAGTCCGCTGTGGGATGACGATGGTCGCATGTATCTTGTGAATGGATGGGCCAACAGCCGATGCGGATTCAACAGCGTGCTCACTGTTCGCGAACTGTCGGCTGATGGCACAGTAGCCTTGTCCAATCCTGTGCTGGTGTATGATGGTCTTTCAGAAGGCAATCACACTATAGAAGGCCCCAAGTTTTATCATCGTGATGGCTATTATTATATTCTTGCTCCTGCTGGCGGTGTGGAGAAAGGCCATCAGCTTGCGTTGCGCAGCAAAAGTGTGTATGGCCCTTATGAAAGCAAGAAGGTCTTCGACAGAGAAGGTATTCATCAAGGAGGATGGGTGGATGGACGGTTTGTCTGTTTCCAAGAGCGAGGGGCATATGGGCGAGTGCTTCATCTGCTTGATGTCGGCATGAAAGATGGTTGGCCTATGATGCGCGTCAGCAAAGCCGACAAACCATGCCATTTGGCATACGATGTCCCTGCTCTTGCTTATCAATGGCATTCCAATTATGACCAGCTTTATGGCTTCGCTTCTCATGATGGATGTCGTGTGTACGGGCATTATGTTGATTCTTCCTTTGTGAATTTCTGGAGTGTGCCCAATCTGTATATGAAGAAATTTGAGATGGAGACATTCACCGACACATTGTCAGCCACAGTGACGGCTGTTGCTGACGGGCAGCAGTCGGGCTTCATCATCATGGGACGTGATTATGCCAGATTAGCCTTCGAACTTTCTGATGGAGAGTTTGTGATTAAATACGTCACATGCAATGATGCAGACAAGGGCAAGGTTGAAAGGACAGAAACGCTTGCCAAGGTAAAGGCTCGAAAGTATAATGCGGGTGCAAAAGACTGTTATGCCTGCAATGTCGATTTCCGCATCTCATGCGCCAAGGGAGCTGTATGTTCGCTTTCTTATAGTGTGGATGGCGGTCCTTTTATGAGTGTTGCAAATGCTTTCCAAGCTCGCGAGGGAAAATGGATAGGCGCAAAATTTGGCGTGTTCAGCATTGCCAAGCAGGGAAGTGGCAGGGGATGGATTGACTTGAATTATTAAGATGTCAGGGCAGGATTATTATTCCCTGGCTTATATGTGAATTGATGAATATTTATAATTGGGAATAACAGAAAAGATATGAGGATATTCAATTACCTTCTTGGCCGCATTATGCTGGCGGCATTCATGTGTGTGGCATGTTTGGAAACTTATGCCCAGTTGGACTATAAGATGGCAGGCCCTTACGCAGTTGTGGCTCGTGATGGAGAGTTTAGAGCTTCAAAGGCAGGCAGCGAGCGTGACATGAAAGCTGCTCGCGATTTGGCAAAACTGTATGCGGAAGGTGGCGCTGACAGTGAGAAGGCCAAAGACAAGGCTCTTGCTATCATCAATGCCTATAGTGTGAAGATGCAGAGGCTTGATGGACACGATGCCCCGCTATGTGCCATTCAGTGTTATGATTTGGTGCGTGCCATGACCATCTTGCGCAATTTCAAGTCGAATGGATGGGATGACATGATAAGGCGTGTGATGTTTCCGATGATGGATAAGTTTGAGGCTGACAGCCCTTATGCCAATGGCAACTGGGGAGCCATCGTCAATCGTCTGCGCATGGCTTGTGGCATATATCTTCAGGACAAGGCTCTTTATCAGGCCAGCATTGATTATTTTTTCCATGCCAACGACAACGGCTCATTGCCAAACTATATCAGCGAGACTGGCCAATGTCAGGAAAGTGGACGTGACCAAGCACATGCACAGCTTGGCATAGAGACCATGTCGCACATCTGCGAGATGGCATGGGAACAAGGCGATGACCTCTGGGGAGCTTTGGACAATAGGGTGATGAAGGGATTTGAATATGCAGCACGATATAACCTTGGGTATGATGTGCCTTTCACCACATGGACAGATTGCACAGGTCTCTATAACGACTGGACAGAGCCAGGACAAATGTCGCGCGGCAAGCTATGGAACATATACCAGTTGCCCTACGACCATTATGTGGGCCGCAAAGGGTTGAGCATGCCTTACACCAAGATGGCTCTTGAAGTGTTGGCCGGCAAACGCAGGAACAAAACGAAGGAATATGCCAAGTTGCACAAAATATGCCATTATCCAGCTCCTGAGGGCGCGCCCCTCAAACACGACTATGATGTGTTCATACAGCCTCGCGGCAGTAAGGAATGGACCAGGATTGACACCTACATGGCTAAGGTCAATGCCCCTATAGCCGGCGGAAAGCATAAAGTAAGCGAGATATCGTATGCATTCTTTGATTTCACAGGCGATGTCTTTGTCAAAGTGGTGCGCAAGAACAAGAAGTATGCCAAGGTGAAGGTGCGTCCTGATTACAAAGGCGTGATTGCCAATGTGCAGAACGACTCTACGGTGCAGTTTCTTCTCTTTCAGCCTGAGAATGTGAGTGTGGAATTTGACGGTGACATCACCGACAATCTTCTGCTCTTCACATCCAAGCCTGTTGTTGATAAAGACGTTGCTGCAAGAGAGGCTAAAAAGGCGGGGCGCAGCTTCGTGTATGTGGCTCCAGGTTTTTACGACAAAGACAATATGCCCATTGGAAAGATTCCATCATCAACAACGGTGTATCTCGCTCCTGGCTCATATATAGATGGCACGCTCGCAATAGAGGACGTCAAAGACGTGAGCATCATAGGAAGGGGTGTGTGCCGTCCTTCAAATGGATATGAAGGCGTGCATGTGCACCGGAGCCGCAATGTGCTCATTGACGGTGTCACACTATGCACCTGCCCTGTTGGCGGCAGCGATGGCGTCACTCTCCATGATGTGCACAGCATCTCGCATCCGTCGTGGGGCGACGGACTTAACGTCTTTGCTTCGAGCAATGTGTTGTATGACCGTGTGTTCTGCCGCAACAGTGACGATTGCACCACTGCATACGCCACACGCAAGGGCTTTGAGGGCAGTGTGCATAATGTGCGCATGACCAATTCCACTCTGTGGGCCGATGTGGCTCATCCTATTTTTATAGGCATTCATGGCAATTCAGACAAGATGGACAGCATTGTGGGCTTGAGGTATGATAATATCGACATTCTTTGCCAAGCGGAGCCGCAGATTGACTATCAAGGTTGCCTTGCTATCAATGCAGGCGACAACAACCTGATCAAAGATGTGGTTTTTGACAACATACGCATCGAGAATATCATGCAGGGATGCATCACGCAGATTAAGGTGGGCTACAACCAGAAGTATTGCACAGCTCCAGGACGAGGTGTGGAGAATGTGCTTTTCCGCAATGTCAGATATTATGGCCATGGCGGACAGGATGGACTGGCGAAGCATGAGCCAGGCATGTCGCTTATACTTGGTTACGATTCTGTGCGCACCGTGCGCAACATCACTTTCGAAGGACTGAAGATTAACGGCAAACTCATATATGATGAGATGCCAGACAAACCCAAATGGTACAAGACGGCCGACAAGGCTAATATGTATGTCAACGACCATGTGAAGGGGCTGATTTTTAGAAAATGATAGAAGAAATAGCGGATAATCAATATTTTTTCATAACTTTGCAACTGATACAGAACTGCAGGCTTGGCCTTCAAGCCTGCAGTTCTGGTTATAGCAAATCTAACTACTTAATTAAAACTACTAACTACAACAATGAGAAAGATCCTATTGTGTTTCATGCTGTGTGTGGCAGCTATGGCTGCATCGGCAAAAGTGAATCCTAAGTTTGCTGGCTATCTCTTCGCTTATTTTGAAGGCGGAGGCGATGGCAAGCTTCAAGAACAGTTGCGCTTCGCCATAAGCGAGGATGCTCGCAACTGGTACGCTTTGAACGGCAATCGTCCTGTCATTGCAAGCGACAGCATAAGTGAGAGCGGAGGCATTCGTGATCCGCATATCTTGCGTGGCGATGACGGTTGCTATTACATCGTTGCCACAGACATGTTTGTTGCCAAGAACGGATGGAAGGATAATCCAGGCATCGTGCTTCTCAAATCAACAGACTTGGTTAATTGGACACATTCAAAGATTGTCCTTGGCAAAGACTGGCCAGCTTTCAGTGATGCATACTGGGTGTGGGCTCCACAAACCATCTACGACCGCAAGGCCAAGAAGTATATGATTTATTTCACTCTGCAGCGCACAGGCGACGGCCGAAAGAGCCTCATCACTTATTATGCATACGCCAACAAAGACTTCACTGCTTTCGAGAGCGAGCCAAAGCCTTTGTTCTCGGCAAAGTATGGCTCTATTGACAATGACATCATCGAAAGAAATGGCGTGTACCATCTCTTTTACAAGGGAAACACCAAAGATGCTGATGGCAAGGAAATAAAGAATGGCATACAGCAAGCAACGTCAAAGAATGTACGCGGCCCATGGAAAGAAGACTTTAAATATATAGATGCCTATGCCGACACACGCACAGGTGTGGAAGGCAGCGGAGTGTTTAAGTTGAACGACAAGGATGAATACATTCTCATGTACGACCTCTATGGCAGCGGACGTTATGAGTTCCAGCGTTCGAAGGACCTTGTCAACTTCACTTCAAAGCCTGAGTCGTTCCGCAAGGATTTCTTTCCTCGTCATGGCACTGTGTGTTCGGTCACAGCCGATGAGCTGGATCGCCTGCAGCAGAAATGGGGATATGTGCTGAAGCACGACTTCGTGAGCGAAGGCAACCCTGTCATCAGAGACAAGCATACTGCCGACCCTGCTGTGCTTGTGGAGAATGACACGCTGTGGCTCTTTGCAGGACATGACATGAACGGAAACCAGAGTGGCTACATAATGAAGGACTGGCTGCTGTATTCCACTACCGACATGAGACACTGGACTGAGCATCCTTCACCATTGCATATCGACGCATTCAAGTGGGCAACCAGCAAGCAGGCTTATGCCGGACATGTGGTAAAAGGAAAAGACGGCAGATACTATTGGTATGTGTCGACCAACTGGTGCGGCATTGGCGTTGCTGTGGCTGACAAAATCACAGGGCCTTATGTCGATGCCATCGGTAAGCCTCTCTTGACCAACAACGAATGCTTCGCTTCATCACATGCTTGGGCTTGCATCGATCCTGCCATCTTTGTCGATGATGATGGCACGCCTTATATCTTCTGGGGCAACAGACATTGCTACTACGCCAAACTGAAGGACAATATGACTGAGATTGATGGCGAAGTCAAGCAGATTGACGTGCCTGAGTTTACCGAGGCTCCTTGGGTGCATAAGCATAATGGCACGTATTACCTCACCTATGCGTCTCAATGGCCAGAGAAGATTGCTTATGCCATGAGCGACAATATTGGCGGGCCTTACACTTATATGGGAGTTATAAGTGAGATTGCAGGCAATTCCAATACCACTCACCCTGCCATAGTGGAGTTCAGAAACCAGTGGATATTCTTCTCGCACAATGGCGGACTGCCTGATGGCACAAGCTACAGCCGTTCTGTCATAGCTGAACCTATGCGTTACGACAGCAATGGCGCCATACTTCCTATTCCACCTACCGCGAAGGGCATGTCTGATTTCTTCAAGTAGGATATATGACCTGTTTTTGGCAGAATGGGAAATGAAGTATTTTTTTATCCCAAATCGGTCATTAGATTTGAAAAGAAGCAATAATGTACTGATAATTTCCCTGTTTCGGTCTAATGACCGATTGGGGTTTATCAAGCAGGTGTTTGTGATTATTGAAAATTTAACGTGCATGTATTCTGAATAACAATGATGAAAAAAATATTTCTGACATTTATGGCGCTGGCTTTTTCCATGTTGTTGCCAGCGAAGAAACTCACACATTACCTCATGGTGTACCACAAGGACCAAGATCATGGGTTGCATATGGCAATCAGTGAGGATGGCTACACATGGACGGCCCTTAACGATGACAAACCTGTCATCAGCGGAGATACCATTGCCATGCAGCATGGCATTCGCGACCCACACATCTTCCGTGGACCAGATGGGGCTTTCTATATGTCAATGACCGATCTTCATGTGTTTGGTGTGCGCGATGGCAAGCGCAGCACAGAGTGGGAACGCGATGGCAAAAAGTATGCATGGGGCAACAACCGCGGATTGGTGCTGATGAAAAGCAAGGACCTTATTCATTGGACACGAACTAACATCATCCTGACTGACCTTCCTGACGACGACACAATGAAATGGTCGGAGATGGGATGTGCATGGGCTCCTGAAACTGTGTATGACGATGTAAAGAAGCAACTGATGATTCATTTCACATCTCGTCAAGGCAATGGAAAAAATGCCATCTATTATGCGTATGTGAACAATGACTACAACAAACTGCTGGCTGCGCCAAGGCTGTTGGTTGAGGCTCCTGAAGGAAAGTATAATATTATAGATTCAGACATCGTCAAAGTGGGCAACACATATCATCTTTTTTATGTGAGCCATGAACACACTGCCGCTCCTAAGCATGCTACTTCGCAAAGCATCACAGGACCGTATGTTTTTGATGACAATTACTACGATGGCGTGAAATCTGGACATGAGGCTCCAAGTTGCTGGAAACGCCTTGGCTCAGACACTTATGTGGTGATGTATGACAATTATAGCATCAGGCCGATGAATTTCGGTTTTGTGGAGACTAAAGATTTTGTCAAATACAAACCTTTAGGATATTTCGATGGCAAGGATTGCCCTATGAAACGCACCAATTTCTCAGAACAAAAGCATGGCGCAGTGACCTACATAACAAAGAAGGAGGCTGAAAGGCTGAAGAAATATTGGAAATGAGTTTGAGCCCAAATCTAATGACCGATTTGGGTTGAACGATTCATTTCAGATTCTAATGAGAATGTGAAATGATGATTGTCATAGCAGGAGGATGTGGAATATGCCACATCCTCCTGCATTGTTTGTGCTGTTTTCTTATGTTGTAAGATATACGTGATAAGTAGGTGCTCTTTATTATTTTTATATTTGACGCACTCTATCTTGAGGCAGATTTTTCTTCTGTTTGATGGAGCTATGCGGGCATAGTGACTGTGAAGGTACACAAGACAATGAAATATAATATACTTGGCAAGGTAATATAATATACTTGGCAAAGTAATATAATATACTTGGCAAAGTAATATAATATA
>CAKQYA010000003.1 GCA_934293005.1 uncultured Bacteroidaceae bacterium | reverse complement strand
AGCATCAGAGTGGCTTTTGCACCACTAATGGCGTGGTGGGTGACGTGGTCATACACATGTCCCCAGAGGCTTATCTCTCGTTTCTGAGCAGACATAGTGAGGGCTGTACTGACCATTATGGCCAGTAGAAATAGTTTCTGTTTCATTAGATGTTAGGAGTAGATTACTTTTTCGACTTAAACCAATCGTGGCTATAGTGTGGAATGCAAATCTGGTAAGGATTTAAACCATTGGCACGAACCACGACAAGCTGACCATCGGGATAATAATAGACGATTAGACCATGAAATCGTAATAACATATCGCGCCACGTCAATAGGAGGAACTTACAGTCTTTATCATCTGTCGTTATGGATTGTTCATTATCTTTGTAAGTCTCCAACAACTGCTGGCGCAAAGCTGCATGGTCTTTTTTAGAATAGTGGGTACGTAATACTGTGGCGTGAGTTGGGCAACTGCCGTTCATTCCATCCCACCAGACATGACCTTCTTTGTCGTTGCTATAAAATGTAGTGTCAATAACTTCTGTGTCTTTTCTTTTCTGAATTGCAGTCATTAAGGAGTCAACCTTCTTTTCGAATTCTTCAGAGGCGAAAGGGATTCCTTGGCGAGTAGGCTGTTTCCCCTGCAGATGTTCTATGAGTTCTTTCGTATTTGGAATCACGGCGCATTGCTCCCACTTTGGTACTTTTACACGTATTACACAAAGACAATTCTGGTAATAGACTACATGAAAGAAGCAGAAAGAACCTCCTGTGCGGAAAGTGGCTGTTATATAGTTCGACCACGCCATTCCATTCTCATAGTTTTGCGTGTTGTAAAGAGTGAAATTGCGATTGCCCATTAGAGCATAAAACACCCTTGACCAAGCAATGAACTCTGTCTTTTCTACGTTTGGTAGTAGCACGATATGGGCTGGTGTACGGCTATCCGCTCCTTTTTTACCCATCCACCAATCGGGTTTTCCGCCCTCTTGGTATTGGAACACAGTATCTATTATTGAAACATTACTGTGTTGTTCCATCTTACGAAGCTTTTCGAAGATTGGCGCCACGCTCTGGGCAGGCAAATCTTCGTAGTCGAAGTGGATGTTTTGATTGCGCGAGTTGTCTGTGGCAATATTTATGCTCTGCGGACTGTTCACGCCATACTTGAAACTCATGATGGTGCGATCATAGTCCATAAGGAAAAAGGAAGAAGTGTCGCCTTGTTCTGGATGCAGGCGCATGGCAATGCGTCCCTTGAACAGTTCATCAGCCTGCTCGTCGGTCATCATGCGTTTGTGAGGCAGTTGTTTCAACATGGGTTGAATGCTGTCTAAGAGTGATGCGGTGGCACCCATATACTTGTTGTCTATGCCATAACTGCTCCACATTGAGCGGTTGCGACCGCATACAGCATCAGTCACATATCCCCAAGCACAATGCTTATTTAGATATGCAGCAATGTTTTTTACTGTCTTGTCTGTTCTGCTTTGTGCCGCCATGCAAAATGGAATGACGATGCAAAGAATAAGAATAAGTTGTCGTTTCATATCCACTGTTGTTTTTACATGTTTTCAAATTCATTTATCATAGCAATCATTTCATCCTCCATATTCTGCAATTCGCTATCTATACAGATATCTTTGTGCAATTCGCTGTCGATGCATATGTCTTTCTGCAATTCTTTGGCTTCAGATGTTATTTGATATTCTTCAGCCTTTTTTGATGCTACAGGTCTGTTGGCCTTTCTTATACGCCGTACATTATTGTTGGAGTGAGACACTTGTGCTATTTGAACGCAAGTTTCTGCTTGAGGCTCAGGTTGCGTTTCGATTGTTTGAGGGGCTGGATTTTCAGCAACTGCAACAGGAATGGCGGGTTCAACACTGCTCTCTTCCTTATTCATGAACAGCAAGCCTGCTCCCATAGTCATGATGACCACAGCTGCAGCAGCGCTCCATCTTAGCATATTGTTTTGGTGAAGTGGCACAGGCTTTGGTTTGCCTTGTCTGAGACCTCTGAACAGGATGGAGAAGTTTCGCCATTCTGCAGGGACATCCCTATGCGTGCAGAAATAATCTGCAAGCAGGGCTTCCTCGTCTTGTGTTGTCTCTGCAGCCATATAGCTGTCGAGCAACTTCTGTATGTATTCTTTCTCCATATTCATGATATTCTATTTATTATTTGAAGTAATCTTGAACGAGCTTTAAACATTAGACCTCGGCAGGACGACTCTGTGGTTCCGAGCACTATGGCAATCTCTGCAAAACTCATCTTTTCGTATTCTCGCATCTCCACTATCTTTCGCCAGTTGTAAGGTAGCTGGCTTATGGCTCGATGAACGATGTCGCCCGTTTCTTTGTCTTCCACATACTTGTGAGGGGTAAATGGTTCTGGAATGTCGAACGACTCATCATCGTCTTTCTCCTTATGGCGGAAGATTCTTATAATGGGATGTCGATGCTGCTGACGTAATACATTCAGTGAAAGGTTCTTTGCCATCACATTAGCCAAGTGCTTCACTTTGTCTGTGTCGTCATGCAAATCTTCATGCCTTTCCCACAATTTCAGCAATACCTCTCCTGCCACATCCTCTGCCGCATCATGATCCTTGAGCAAAGCCAAAGCTTTCGCTACGGCAATTTGCCGTAGCTCCGCAACCAATGATATGTACTTTTGTCGTTCCATACTTATATTACACCGAACCACCCTGAAACGCTACGCCAGAAGCCACATTTTTTTATATTTTGTGAATAAGTAGGTGTTCAAAATTATTTTATTATATCAAAGTAAGCCACTCTCACATTTGTCACGCTCTCTCTTGGCCATCTTTTCCTTCTGTTTATCAGTCACTATGCCCGCATAGCTCCATCAAACAGAAGAAAAATCTGCCTCAAGATAGGGTGCGTCAAATATAAAAATAATTATGAACACCTACTTATGCCTCTGTTTGGTTTTGAAAAAAGGTCGCTTGAAACCGTTCAAACGACCTTATATTACCTTATATGTTATATTCAACTCATTTCTCCACTCTATACTATATAGACATGATCATAAAACCATATAGCATTCTCTGTTTTCCAATCAGTATTGGTAGAAATGCTTTGTTTATATTTGTCAACTGTTATTGGCTGAGCTTTTTATCTTCAGACTGTGTGGGATGCATATGTCTCCTTATTATGGAAGCCTGTCAATTGGGGCAGCTGTGTAGTTGTCTATATTGAGATTGAACTTCATCAGCTCGTCTAAAGAATGTTTGAACGGCGGACTGTCTGGAGGCAGCATCTTGCCAGAGTATTGCTGAAAATAAAGAAGGCATGCATCTCTCCACCATTGTGCGTCTTTTGCCTGACGCTCAAATCGTTTCAGTTGGCGCTCGTATATGTCGCTGTCAACATATTGTCTTGCAGCTTTCCATGTGTTTACAAACTCTGCCGCTTGTTTTACGCCTCTGTCGTAGGTGTAGCAGAGATTGTCCCATAGGTTAAGTCCGTTGCTCATGGTGTGATTCCAATTGACATGATGAAACCACAACAGGAGGTTTTCTGGACATGTATGTATGTCATTATATAATGTGCGCAGTGGTTCTGGATATTGGTTTACGTTGCCTGACCCCATAGCTCCTGCTATGCATGGCTCTTCATGGTCGGTTCGGTTAAATCCGATGCCGATGCTGTCGGCGCGATGGTAAAACTTTGGTAACCAGTCTTCGCGCCATCCTTTGGGATTGCACCATGGTTCAGGACCATAGTGATGTCCGCCTGCGAATATGTGGTGTAGGCCAAATGGCATCATGTAGTCTACCATGGTCTCTCGTGTCTTGAGCATAAGTTGCGTCATAGGACGCACAAAACGTTCATCCTTGCTGTAGTTGGAACGGAGAAAGTCGCTTGCGATGTCTGCTGATGAAGCTTTTGTGTCATTGGCTATTCGGCCGAAGGCATACCAGTTGGCCATGGCAAGGTCATTGGCAGTCCAGTTGTTGGCATCGCCTATATTGGCTACACCTGCCACGCCGACAAGTGGCTGGCGGTCTTTTATCATGTCGAGTGTGTCGAAGAATTCTCTCCACATCGGAGCGAGAAAACAAGTTTGGATGCTCCCGCCTGTATATTCCTGAGTGATTTGGAATTCGACCATCATTTTTGTTTTCTTGAGCGCAAAGAATAATGGTGATACTGGTTCGCGCGGCTGGAAGTCAATAGGGCCATTCTTTATTTGGATGATGACGTTGTCGCTAAACTGTCCGTCGAAGCCTATAAACTCTTCGTAGGCCTGGTTTGCGCGGTCTCCTCCCTTTGCTGAATAGACGAATGCTCGCCACATGACGATGCCACCATGTGGCGCAAGGGCTGCTGCCAGCATGTTTGCTCCGTCAACATGGGTTCGTCCATAGTCCATCGGGCCTGGTTCGCCTTCGCTGTTTGCTTTCACAAGAAAGCCTCCAAAGTCGGGTATGAGTTTGTAAATCTCATCAGCCTTCTTTTTCCACCATGCCCTCACTTTTTGGTCAAGAGGATCTGCTGTTTTCAGTTCGCCCAAAGCTTTGGGTGAGGCAAAGTTGATGGAAAGATATACCTTGATGCCATAGGGACGCAGTATGTCAGCTATTTTTGCAGTTTTAAGCAGCATGCTGCGCGATAGCATCATGGGTTTTGCATTGACATTATTGAGCACTGTGCCGTTGATGCCATATGCTTGGTTTATTTTGGCATAGTCTTCATATCTTGCTTTCAGACTGTCTGGAATGCCTTTCTTTCCTGTAGGAATATCTTCCCATTTCCATATTGATCTGCCTGCATAACCTCTCTCTACTGTGCCATCAGGATTGTCCCAATGGTTGAGGAGCCTGAGGTCAAGCTTATCTGCCAATGAGGTCTGGCATAGCAGCATCATTGCCATGATGTATAAGATTCTTTTCATGATGATTGTATTGGAATGATTATTAGTGTTCGGTTGATAAATTGGTGATGCGTGATGGACTCAATGATGTGTGTGCGATTATTGATTGTGCGCGAAAAATTATTTTTGATGGTTAGGCTTCAGCTCTTGCTGATAGATAATTTCACTTTTGTTGTGCCACAGCGTTGTATGAGAGAGTGGAATGAAAGCGGGGGAAGCTGGCATTCAAATTCATTTTGCCGTAACGCATTTTGTTGCGTCCTTAGTTGTGCTGTAATAAATATTGAATGATTTTTGAATGTCGGCTTACCCGCTGCATTTGCCATTATTGTTAGTCTCTTCTGAATATGTCGCGTGTGTATACTTTGTCTTTCACGTCATCGAGACAGCTGTCGTATCTGTTGGCGATGATTGCTTGCGACACCTTTTTGAACTTTTCCAGATCGTTCACAACCTTTGAGCCAAAGAAGGTAGTGCCATCCGGCAATGTTGGTTCATAAATGACTACAGTAGCGCCCTTTGCCTTTATTCGTTTCATTATGCCTTGGATGGACGATTGGCGGAAATTGTCGGAATTGCTCTTCATTGTAAGTCGGAACACGCCAATCACAACTTCCTTCTCTGTCTCTTCGTTCCATTTAATGCGGTTGGTGTAGCTATAGTAGCCAGCCATCTGCAATACTCTGTCGGCAATGAAGTCTTTTCGTGTGCGGTTGCTTTCAACAATCGCAGTCATCATCTGCTGAGGCACATCTTGGTAGTTGGCAAGCAACTGCTTCGTGTCTTTTGGCAGGCAGTAGCCGCCATAGCCGAATGATGGGTTGTTGTAGTGTGTGCCGATGCGCGGGTCGAGCCCCACGCCTTGTATGATAGCTTGTGAGTCGAGTCCTTTCACTTCGGCGTATGTGTCAAGTTCGTTGAAGTATGATACACGAAGAGCCAAGTATGTGTTGGCGAAGAGTTTCACTGCTTCTGCTTCTGTAAGCCCCATAAAGAGCACGTCTATGTTTTCCTTTATAGCACCTTCTTGCAGCAGGGAGGCAAATGTTCGGGCTGCTTCTTGCAGTTGTTCGGGATCTTTCACCTCAATGCGTTTAGGCGATCCCACTATGATACGGGAAGGGTAGAGGTTGTCATATAATGCTTTGCTTTCTCTAAGAAATTCAGGAGAGAAAAGCAGACGTATGGCATGGCCATATTTGTTGTATAGACTCTCCGTGTAGCCAACAGGGATGGTTGACTTGATTACCATCACAGCATTAGGGTTCACTTCAAGGACCAGGTCTATCACTTCTTCTACATGCGAAGTGTCGAAATAATTTTTCGAGGGGTCGTAGTTGGTTGGTGCTGCTATCACCACAAAGTCTGCATTGGCATATGCTTCCTTCCCATTCAGAGTGGCCTTTAAATCCAGGTTCTTTTCAGCAAGAAACTTCTCTATATACTCATCTTGAATGGGCGACTGTCTCTTGTTAATCATGTCGACCTTTTCAGGCACTACGTCTACAGCAACTACCTTATGGTGTTGGGACAGGAGGGTGGCTATGCTCAGTCCGACATATCCTGTGCCTGCCACGGCTATATTGATATCTTTAAAGTCTTTCATGTTAGTCGTCTTTATATTTGGTTTATCACAAAGTGTTTTTCTTTGTTGGTATTATTTAGATTGATTATGCATATGATTATGTCATTCAGACCTTTGCAAATGGATCCGTTATGCGTTCTCGTTGCTTGTGTCCTTGGAGGTCTTGTCAAGGCGCATGCGGCGTTGGTATTCAGATGGGGCCATGCCATATTCAGCCTTGAAGTTCTCTGTGAATCGCTTTGGGCTGTTGTATCCGAGAGCAGATGCTATCTCCGTTATTTGCATCTGGCTGCGCTCAAGATACTGCTTTGCCCTTTTCATGCGTATGGTTCGTATGAACTCAGCTGGACCCTTGCCTGTGATGTTGATAAGTTTCTTGTATAGGTACGTGCGGCTGAGTGACAGTTCCTGCCCGAGCATCTCTACCGAGAATTCTGTGTCGGAGATATGGTCTTCGCAAATCTTCAGAGCCAGTTGGATGAACCTCTCGTCTACGGACGTGATAGTTATTTCACTTGGAATGACATCAATATTCTCTCTGAATTGCTTCTGCCGGTTTTCTTTTTTCTCTATAAGCTTCTTCACTCTCAGGCGCAGCATTTCCACATTGAAGGGTTTGGTGATGTAGTCATCGGCGCCAAGCTTGAGGCCTTCGACCTCAGTCTCGTTGCCTGTGATGCCAGTGAGCAGGATTACAGGGATGTGTGACCATCTGAGATCGGTCTTCACCTCCTTGCATAGTTCAAGGCCATTCATGTTTGGCATGGTCACGTCACTTACCACGAGGTCTATATTGTCGTTCTCTTGCAGGCACTTCAGGCCTTCTTCGCCATCGTGTGCTGTAATGACATTATACTCTCCACGGAAATAGTCACGCACAAAACGGCACATGTCTTCACTGTCATCGACAATGAGCATGGTGAACTTATGGTTCTCTGTTATCTTTGTGTCAGAGTCGTCCGAACTTAAACTCTTGTTTATCACAGTTGCCGCGTTGTTGTCGTCCACGCATTTGTCATTGCTCTCATCTTGTTTTGTGGTTGAGTAAGGCTTTATTTTAGGTGCGCTCAGCGATTGTATAGCCATCATCGTCGATTCGGATGGCTTCATGCCTGAAGGCAGCATGTTTATCTGATGCAGCAGCATCTGCGCTGTTCTGAGAAGCTGTTGCACTCTCAGCCTTTTGTCTTCTGGCATAGGTTCTGTCACCATCTGCTGTAGTGGTCCTACAATAAGTGTCATAGGGGTTAGCAGCTCTTGGCTCACGGTAGAAAGCACGGTGCGTTTTAGGTCTTCGATGTCGTTTGAATGCTGCTTCTCCAGTCTTGCTTTCTGTTCGTCCATCTTGGTGCGCATGAGACGTGTGTTCAGATACAGCGCAATGAGCACGCAAGCGCCTATAAGCAATATCATCAGCGTGATTAGTGAAAGCGATTCATTCCATATCGCTTGACAAGGCATGGCTGCAGCAGGAGTTCCTGCCATCATTGTAGTAGTCATATTATTTTGGTTTCCGTTTTTTATGGAGCCACATGTGTGCCATGATGTAAGGGCAGACATATGCGCAGATTATACATATTTATATAAATCAATGTGCAAATATACAAATAAAAACGTACATGTTCATCCTTTCATTCCTCCTTTTTGTGCCAAGCGGTTGTTAAGAGAAGATTTTAGAGCACAAATGTCAATGAGAAGCCTCACCTTGTATCCTGCGAGATTTGTGCTCTCGTGGATGCCAAGATGAGGCTGTTGTTTATTCAATGATGATTCTTTCTATTACCATGCCAGGATCGAGCGGCATGAGTTTCAGTATGTGCTTGCCCTTGCAGAGGGATTGCATCTTGATCTTTTGTATATTCATGCGTGTCGTCTCCCATTCATAGTTTTGGTCATGATAGCCATTGATCACATATTTGCTTGCTTCGTTGACATTGAGTGTCTGCAACGCATTGCCATCTATCGTTATGGCTAAACGTTGTCCTTTTCCGCTGTTGAAAGGAAAGGTGGGGGCGAGCACTATGGCAATTGTCACATTCTCCCTGTCTGCATCGGTGTCGAACTGATATGTCAATGAGGCTCCGTTAGTCTTTGCTGTATAGGGGAATAGGGCAATGCCGTCTTTGCATGCTCCAAAGTGTGGAATTGTCTCCCATGTTGCGTTCTGTGCATTAACCTTTGCTGTGTATTCAGAAGCTTCAATGATGGTGGCTTTATTGGGAGTGAATGTGATTTTCTCTCCGTATTCTCCATTTTCCACTCTTGTGACCTTAGGACAGATGTTTTGAGGTGGGTTGTTCCATGAACGGTATCCAATGTGTATCTCGTCCATCATGTGGTTCCACTTTCCTTTAGACATCTTGTGGTTGTATTCGTCACAGAGTTCTTTGTCGCGGCGGAAGCATTGTTCCACTTTGTCGGCCCATTCATTGGCATGCATGCTGTTCTTGCTTGCGTAATATTGGTTGAGAGCTTGAGCGTAGTACATGTTGTAAAGATTGGCCATTGCCCTCACTGGGAAGTAAATCAGTTGGTTGTATGTGTCGCGGCGTTCCACAGGGATGGATTCTCTAAGTATGGTGGCCTCTCTTTCCAAGCGGTCATACTCGTCGACACGTTCCTTCCATTCGCCCGACATGAGACTGAAGGTTTTTGCGTCGAGCAATTCAGGTGTGCGACGGTGCGCATACTTGCATTGCAAGTTTAGCAGTTCTGCTGCTTTTTTACCGCATTCATTGCCTAATTGCTGGGTGCAGAAGGCTTCGGTATATTCCATAAGATTGGATGCTGTGAATTGTGATGGATTCCATGCCATCTTGAACCAGAAGTCGATAGGAAACTCCATTGGCTTGAGGTCTCCAACGTTGAGTATCCACAGTTTGTCAACACCATAGTTGTAGGTGAGTTGCAATTGTTCCCACATTCTTTGCACTTGTGACACGTTCAAGAACTTTGTGTTGCGTGGGCCTCCCACATAGTCCACATGGTAATATATGCCGTAACCACCAGGATGACGTTTTGAGAATGCGCCATCGCTGTTGTTGCCTTCGAGTTCTGGAAGGATGCGCACATTGCCCCAGTTGTCATCGCATAAAAGCAGAATGACGTCATCTGGCACCTGCATGCCTTTTTCATAATATTCCTGCACTTCCTTGTATAATGCCCATACCTGTGGAGTCTTGCCTGCAGGCTTGCCTGTGGCTTCCTCTATCAGTCGTCGTTGGTTCATCACTATTTTCTCGAGCAGAGCCACGTCAGCATGCTCTCCCATGGGTTCGTCGCCATTGCCTCGCATGCCTATAGTCACCACGTCTTCTGTGTTTCTCATGCGTTCAACTCCGCTCTTCCAGAATCTGTCGAGCACTTCCTTGTTGGTATCATAGTTCCATGCGCCATGACTCCTGTCGCGCGTCCACTCTTTGTGCGCTCTCGCCATAGGCTCATGATGGCTTGTGCCCATCATCACGCCCATGTCGTCGGCAGTCTGCATATTGAGCGAGTCATCTGCGTAGAATGCGGAATTCCACATGGCTGGCCACATGTAGTTGCCTTTTAGACGAAGCACCAACTCAAACACGCGCGCATAGAACTTGCTGTTGTACACGCCGCCGTAGTTGTCATTTATCCATCCCGACAGGCAAGGAGCCTCGTCATTGAGGAAGATGCCTCGGTACTTAACGGCAGGTTCTCCATCGCTGTACACGCCTTTCTTCACAAAAAGTTCCTTGTGTTTTTCCACTGGCACATCGGCCCAGTCGTACCACGGGCTCACACCAATCTGCTGACTCAGTTCGTATATGCCATATATGGTGCCTCGTTTGTCTGAACCTGCGATGACAAGTTGGCCGTTCACCATGGTGATGATGAATTTTTCTGTTTTGCCTTTCAACAAAGAGGCATCGATGATTTTTTTCTTTGCCATCTTGTCTATGGCTTTGCTTTTTCCCAATGTTCCTATGCAGATGGGATAGTCGCATCTGCCGCTTACTTTTTTGAGGTCTTCTTTCAGATTGTTGATGGCGATGATGACACCTTTCCAGTCATTGGAGTCAAAGATGATTTCACCTTTTTTGTCTGACAGGCATTCGGCATTGTTTTCTGCTCTGAACGTTATGAATTGTTCAGCCGCTGTGGCATGTGCAGTGCCCAAGATGATAATTAGAATAGCAAGTATCTTTCTCATGTTTTTATTTTTAGATTGTTTTCGGATGATCAAGGTTTGATGATGTTGATGCAAAGTTACTATTATATTTTTCTTGTGGGTGTTTTAAGTGATACTTTTGTTGTTGTTATTGTAACATTGTTGCAATAATAGTACAAATGTAAAATAGGGTTCATCCGACAAATGCGTAGACGTGGTGTCATCTCGTTTCCTTCCGAGGAAAAAGAAGTGATAAAACTGATGCTTGAAAAGGCTGTGGCTGCCCCCACAATGTATTGCGATAAATATGAGGAATGCATCATTTTAAGTGCCTGTCCAGTACCACCTAAGTGTTACTCCAGTACCACCTATGTGAAACTCTAGTACCAGTTAGATGGTACTGAAAGCGGTACTGAGAATGGTTATTTCATAACATCAGAATATGGATTTTCCATATCCATATACGAGAATATGATTGGTTCATCTGACAATAAAACTACGCATTTGTCAGATGAACCTAAAAAAGAGGTGCACTCCACATGTGAAGTGCACCTCAACAAAATTCATTAGTTTTTAATTATTACTTTACTTGAGAATCTTACATTCTTACTTGAGGAACTTTACTTACTTGAGAACCTTAACGCCCTTCTTTATCACGATGCCTTTGTAAGAGTTGTTGACAGGCTGGCCAGCCACGTTGTAAGCTGGTGCATTGTCGTCTGTAGCAATCTTGATGCTTTCAACACCAGTTTCAGTCTCTTTAAACTTGTCACCTGTGAGGTAGTAAAGCTCGAAGTCATCGAAGATAACCCAGTCGCTGCCGAGGGAAGCAGTTTTGCGGATACCAATCTCAAGAGTCTCGCCCTTCTCGATGGTGATGCGCACCTTGTTGCTGACAGCTTCAGGATTAGTCAGACACCACTGATAGAAGCCTTGCATTGAAGATGGGAAGTAGTAGGTTGTGCCGTCTATGTCGACATGTGTGTCGAATGGGTATTCGCCATCATTCTTTTCTTCAATAGTAGGCTCGCCGCTGATTTCATCAGCAGGAATCTCTGTGTCCTTAATCTTCTGGAACTTAGTGACGAACTTGTTTACATTGCCATCGCCTGTTTCCTCCTCATCGAATGCTGTTGCTACATAAGTGAATGAGTTTTTAGTGCCCTTGAGCGATTCTATTGCCTTGATGTATGAAGTCTGGTCGTTATCGTCAGAAGTCTTGGCAAAGAGAAGTGCATTATGGTTTGCCCATGCTTCTTCACTGCCAGCTTCATCATAAGCCTTCACAAGGTCAGCGTTCACAGCACCGCCGTCACGGTAGATTGCCTTGACACGAAGTTCGTATGTGCCTGCTGGAAGGCTTGAAATCTTCTGAGAGAGCGTGAATGGGTTCTTGTTCCAAAGTTCAGCGTTGCCGCGTCCATATTCGTTGATGGTTGGAGTTTCTCCCGACCATCCGTTAGATGGGCTGTTTGTGAATGTTGGGTTCACGATGAGGTCTGTGATGTTTACAGGATTTGCCTCAGAAGCATCGCCAGCGCCTATGCTCTTCATATAAGCAATGTTGTAAGCAATGTTCAAATCGCCCATGTACTTCTTCAAGGTCTTTGCGTCTCTGTAATTGTTTTTCAGTTCAGCGACCTGTGGAGTAAGTGCTTCGTTCGTCCTTTCGTTGTTGAATTTCTTAATCTTTGAGTAGAGTTCGAAATACTTCGAGTATTGAGCCGCATCTGCATTGAGCACCTCTACTATTTCGTATGTGGCATCCTCTGCATCTGTTGTGGTCAAGATGTGTGCCAGTGCGGTGGCAATTATGTCGCAGGCATCGGCATCTCCATCGAATTTAGTGTTGAGGTCATTAAATGTGTTCTCAGCGTTGTACTTTTTCATAGCCGAAGTGGCCTTTGAAATGTAATCCTTTGCCTGTGCAATGGCATCGAGTGCCTTGGTGTATGCGTCGGCATCAGGAAGAGGCAATGTAATGTTAGATAAAATATTGTTTACAGCCTTTATGTCGCCAGGGAACTTGAGTGCTTCAGCGTCCTTCTTCACATTGTCAATCTGTTCGTTGATCATATCGTTGAAAGGAGGATTCATGCCGTAGTACATGAGACGGAAGCCTGTGAAGTTGGAAACCATACTACTCTGGCCGCCTATGAGAAGTTTGCCGTCGTTGATCATGATAGTGCCTGTCTGGTGCTCCTTCCATGTGTTAGGATTCCATTCATACCATCCATTCTGTGAATAATATCCATCGGTATGGCCAACTGCAGATCTGACACATTCGCCTTCTGTGTTTTCTGCGAAGATGTTGTGGTATGGAGGCAGGTTGTCATCATTATAAGTAATGTGTGCGTTTGTGCCATTGCCGCGCACAAGACCTTTGAGGCTGTAGTATCCGTTAGGAAGACCTACAAGCTGCTGAGCTATTCCTTCATATCCATCGAAACCGTCAGCCCATCCCTGTGAAACACCGATGAGACCGCCTTGGTAGTAAAGTCCTACGCCTGCTGACCATCCAGACACAGCTTTCTTGTTCTTGAACCACTGGTTGGTCACTTCATTATCTGAGTAAAGAACAACCTTGGAAGAAATGTCTACACGGTTCTTGCCCGCTTCGTTCAGTTTGTTCAGATAGGTGTCAGGGTTGCCTACGCTGCCCCACTGCCATGTTGTTTCGCTCATCGTCCATGTGCCATCGTCATTATGGGTAGGAGTGTATGCTGGGTTTACAAACCATGGGTAGCTGATGAGAGATGAGAAGTCGATGGCTCCCTTTTCATCAGGAATCTGTGTGTTCAGATAAGTAGCTCTTGCTTCCGACAGCTTTTTGAATATTTCTGTGAAATATGCTGTTGGGTCATCGCCTATTGCTTCGACATCATCTGTCATGGCTTCTTTCTGAGCTGTTTCGTATGCTGTTTTGAAAGCGTCGAACCCTGCGTAATCTGTAGATGTTGTCATGTATTCTGTCACATCAAACAGATCGCTCAGTTGCTTAACGATAGAATAGCTCTTTGTGTATTTAGCAGTAGTAGCCTTGATGTCGGCAAGAATCTTATCTGTTTCTTCTGTGGTTTCAGCCCCATCGATTTTATCGTTGAATTCCATCTGAAGGTCATCGATTGCTCCTGCGAATCCAGTGAATTCTGCTTTTTCCACATCTGTCTTGAACGTTTCAAGCTCGCTCAGAGCGTTGCGGCAGTCTTCCTTTGCGCTTTCAAGTTCGGCTTCTGCGCTGACTGGGCCATTGTAAACGACCTGAAGGTTGCCGAATGGGAATGAGTCTTGGTCTATGGCTTTGATTTTCTTGAATCCGATGCGCACGTATGAGTCTTCCATTACTACGATGTTCATCTCGTTCCAGTATGCGTCTGCAGCAAAATAGGTTGCAACACCTTTCACGCATGATGGGCAGTAGTAAGTGGTCTTTGTGCCGTCTTCCTCTGTCTTGATGCCAGATACGTCGTTCTGCCAACTTACGTTAGGATTCTCATATAATAATTGCGTTACGCCTGATGCAGCAATCGAAACAACATTCTTTTCAAAATTGCGAACAGGTGCTGATTCAGGATTCTCGTCAGGGAGAATGGTGGCGTATACG
Organism: uncultured Bacteroidaceae bacterium; assembly: GCA_934293005.1. Lineage (GTDB taxonomy): Bacteria > Bacteroidota > Bacteroidia > Bacteroidales > Bacteroidaceae > Minthosoma. The sequence goes on along the minus strand of CAKQYA010000003.1, from coordinate 95,572 downwards.
AAGGCGTACTTCTTGGGCGTGCCTGCGAAATAAGTTTGGAAACTGTTGGCAGGCGTGCCTTCACGGTAATGAGACTGCACTCTGACAGTGTATTGTCCAGCAGGAACTCTCACCACTTGGTAGATGTTGAATGCAGGCTGGTTGTAATAGCCCAACAAATGCACTTCGTCGATGCCGCCATATTCGTTAGGGTGAACATCACCCTTCCAATATTGGCCGAAGTCTGAAACATCGCTTGCGCCAAAATCGTTTTCTTTGGATGAGCCTGAGAACTCAAAAGCTCCAGAACAGTCACCGAGACCAATTTCTGCGGCCACGTCTTGCCCCACTTGCCATTCGGCAGGAGCTTGTGCATTAACGAAACTTATCGTCGATAAGAACGCCATGCTGGAGAGTAATAGTTTCTTCATGTCACACAATGGATTTAGATGTTAATAAAATTAGGTGTATTTACGGTTGTATTTGGAAGTGTCTTTTTTATGCGCCCAGCTTAATGTGTTAGTTTTTATATCCTTCTTGTTTTATTGAACACACCTGGCCGTATGGCCGATTTATATATCGCTGGAAGCTTTTTCAATGGATGCAATTATTATATAATGTGCATTGATGTCATCTGTTGTGTAATTATCGAATGCAAATGTAGAAATATTAGTAGATACATGTTTTATATTTTATATCATTTGTTTCAAGAAAAATGACTGAGGGACAATTTTTGCATAAAAAGTTTAGTGTTATGTGGTTAAAGGCTGTTTGTTTCTTTATTTGGGAAATTTGTAATGTGATAAGAAGGATATGGTATGAAAGGAAAAGCAGCTATAAGGGATGTTTGCTCCAATATAGCTGCTTTGAATATGTTTTTGGCCTAATGATTGGCTCGGATTTAATACAAGTATATGTCATGTCTGACATCATAGAGATATTTCTCATCCGCATTTGTGTGTGTTTAATCTGTTTGGCTTTTTCCCTTCATAGCTTTGGCGAGATTATCGACGATGTCTTTTGCTACCTCAGTTTTTGTCTTGAGTGGATAATCCATCCTGCCTTCACTGCTGATGATGGATATCTTATTAGTGTCTGTACGGAATCCTGCCCCTTGGTCTCTTAGGCTATTTAGTACGATGAAATCGAAATTCTTCTTCTTTAATTTGGCTTGCGCATTGTTCACCTCGTCATTTGTCTCAAGAGCAAAGCCTATTAAAGTCTGATTGGCTTTCTTTTGCTTGCCCAAAGCTGCGGCGATGTCGGGATTTGGCTTGAGTCGTATCACCATGTCATCGCCTGTTCGCTTGATTTTCTTGCTTGCTACGGTTTCAGGGGCAAAATCAGCCACGGCTGCACATAGTATGGCAGAATCCATCAATGGAAATACCTTCATGCACTCATCGTGCATCTCTCTTGCGCTTTCTATGTCTATTCTGCTTATATTGGGTGAACATGTTTTCATTGATGCTGACACAGGTCCGCAGATTAGTTTGACAAGTGCGCCACGTTGTGCGCATGCTTCAGCCAGGGCAAACCCCATCTTGCCAGATGAATAGTTGCCAATAAAGCGTACAGGGTCTATCTTCTCGTATGTTGGGCCTGCCGTGATAAGTATAGACTTGCCTGCGAGTTCTTTTCCTGTTGAAACTGTGGCACAGGAGATTGTCTTTTCAGAGGTGACGCTTTCGTCTTGTCCATTTTTTGTTTTTTCTTCAGCCGCCGCAAAGAAATCATTGAGACGAGCCACTATGTTCTCTGGCTCCTCCATGCGCCCCTTGCCTTCGAGCTTTGACGCAAGGAAGCCCGTGCCAGGCTCTATGATGTGGTTGCCATATGACAAAAGAGTCTTCATGTTTTCTTGCGTTGAAGGATGTGCATACATGTCGAGGTCCATGGCAGGTGCTATGAACACGGGTGCTTTCATGGAAAGATAAGTGGTGATAAGCATGTTGTCAGCGATTCCATGAGCCATTTTGCCTATTGTGGATGCTGTGGCAGGTGCTATGAGCATCACGTCGGCCCATAATCCGAGGTCTACATGTGAGTGCCATGTGCCATCGCGCTGAGAGAAGAATTCGCTGATGACTGGTTTGCTGGTCAGAGCAGATAAGGTGATGGGTGTGATGAACTCCTTGCCAGAAGGCGTTATCACTACCTGTACCTCAGCTCCGCTCTTGATGAGGAGGCGAATGATGAGGCATGCCTTGTATGCTGCAATGCTTCCAGTGATGCCAAGCACCACCTTCTTGCCTTTCAGATGTTGTGTCATTTCTTGTTTTTTGATTCGAGATAGATTCTTGTGAGCACTTGTTTGGTGTTTTGTGGAAAGTCGCCTTGCATCATCCATGGATAATAGTTGGGGTCTAAGCGGAGCAGCACTTCCACTACAGGCTTTCCTTTATGCTTGCCGAAGTTGAACACCTCAACGCCTGCTTCATTGCGTATGATGCGGCCTGCAAAGTCAACATTGTTGTTCATGCGGCTGTATTCGGCGAGGAAGGGTATGTCGTTCTTCAGGTCGTCTGGATATTTGTCTAATTGGGCTTCCAGCACTTCAAGGGTCGCTCTTGTGTCGGCAAGAGCGGAGTGTGCGTTCTCCAGATTCTTGCCGCAATAGTATTTATATGCGGCTATTAGTGTGCGGCGCTCCAATTTATGGTAGATGTTCTGCACGTCCACACATTGGCAGTTGTGGATGTCAAAGTTATGTCCTGAGCGCAGAAATTCCTCGCAGAGGAGCGGTATGTCAAACTTGTTGGAATTGAATCCGGCCAAGTCGCATCCTTCAAATGCATGTAGAAGTTCAGAGGCTATATCCTTGAATGTGGGGCAGTCTTTCACGTCATCATCGTATATGCCGTGAATGTCAGAAGCTTGTTTGGGTATAGGCACAGTGGGGTTGATGCGCATAGACTTTGATTCTTCATTGCCATTGGGCCACACCTTGATATAGCATATTTCCACTATTCGGTCATGCACGGTGTCTATGCCCGTTGTCTCAAGGTCAAAGAATATGATTGGTCTTTGTAGATGGAGTTTCATAGTTGCAATGTTTAGTCGAGTCTCTATGATGCCAGTTGTGACGATAGAGACTGGCGAAGTGATAAGTAGGTATTCAAATTTATTATAACATCAAAGTAAGTCGCTCACATATTTGTAGCACTCTCTCTTGAGTGCGTCAAATATAAAAAATTATGAGCACCTACTTATTGCTGCCTCTGTGCGCAGCTTTCATTGGCATGGCTGCAGTGGCATAGAGCCAACATGTATAATGAAAAGCAGATGCTCTGTATCATTTCACGACAGAATGTGCTTGTCATGAAATGATACAGAGCGCCTGCTTATGTGTGTGTCATTTAAGCATCAAAGGCATGAGAAGCATCACGAGGTCCTCCTCTCCTTCCATTTCGGCAGGCATGATGACACCTGCTCTGCTTGGGTCTGCTAATTCAAGGATGACATTCTCACTTGTGATGCAGTTGAGCACATCAAGAAGGAATGGCCCGTTGAAACCGACGCTCATGGCATTGCCGTCATATTCGCAAATCAGGCGTTCTTCGGCTGAAGTGGAAAAGTCGAGGTCTTGTGCAGACACAGTCATTGTGCCATGGTCCACATCAATCTTCACAACGGCACACCCAGAACTGGCAAACACCAGCACACGACGCAAGGCGCTTATGAATGACACGCGGTCAACAGAAACCCTGAATGGGTTGTCTTGTGGGATGACAGCATTGTAGTTTGGATAACGTCCTTCTATGAGCCTGCAACTAATGGTGTAGTTTTCCACAGAGAAAACGGCGTTTTGTTCATCGAAGCTTATTGTGGCATCTTCATCGAAGCGTGGCAGAATGGACTTGAGCAGCAATGCTGGCTTTTTGGGCAAAATGAATGCGCATGGCTCGTCTGGGTGAACAGAGAAGATGCGATTGCGCACCAGTTTGTGTCCATCGCTTGCTGCAAATGTCATGAGTCCGTTGTTCATGTCAAAATAGACACCGCACATCTGTGGACGTATTTCATCGTCGGATGTGGCAAAGAGGCATCGTGTGATTCCGTTGAACATCTGTTTGGAATTGATGCACACGCTATGTTTTCTGTTGGCATTAGATGTGGGAAGCGGAAAATCTTTACCGCTCAAGCCTGTGAAGTTATATTCTCCATTCTGATAGTAGATCCTTACGCTATAGGTATTTGGATCAACATTGAAGGTGATGGGCTGCTCTGGGATTTCCTTCACAGAACCTAACAATGTCTTTGAGTTGACTGCAAATATGCCCGAGCCTTCCGTGTCAGTCACATCCACTTGTGTGGTCACAGTTATCTCGCTGTCAGAAGCCGTGAGTTTCAATTTGCCTCCCTTCAGTTCGAAAAGGATGTTGTCGAGAATCTGCAGTGAGTTTTTTGTTGTTTGCACCTTGCTGATGTTCTGCAGGCGGCTGTTCAAATCTGAACTTGAAACGCTAAATCTCATTGTATATAAATGCTATTATGTTTGACACCATTGGCGACGACCAGCATAATAAGCATAATGTGTTCGCACGAATAGTGTAAATGGATATTTTGAACACAAAGTTATGTATAAGTTTTGACAATACAAAAAAAAACTGTAATTTTGTCGCTTAATAGCAAAAAGCAACATAAACAACATTAAGAAAAATGGAATTTACAGGAAAGATTATAGCAGTGCTCGAAGCACGCGGAGGAGTGTCAAGCCGTACAGGCAACCCATGGAAAACTCAAGATTATGTGATTGAGGAGACAATGGGACAATTTCCTAAGCGAATGGCATTTAACGTGTTTGGAGAAGAAAATATCAGTCGTTTCAACATTCAGGTCGGACAGGAACTTACAGTGTCATTCGACATCAATGCTCGTGAGTATAACGGACGTTGGTATAATGACATACGTGTATGGAACGTGGCACCTGCTGCACAGGCAGTGGCTCAGCCGATAGCTGCAGCCGCACAGCCATCTGCCCCTGTAGCGCAGTCTGCTCCTGCTGCCAGCAGCTTCACTCAAGCTGCAGACGATTCAAGTGACCTTCCTTTCTGATTATAATATGTTCAAAAGGGAAAAGCGGGTTTTGCTATTCAGCAAAGCCCGCTTTTTTATGTGCATGCTTCTTGTTGGCCTGTTTCTCAGTTGTATCTCTCAAACTCTGTCATGAGGTCACCATGCATCAGCACTAAGCTGTCAGTGTTGAGAAGCATTATGTCAAAAGTGTCGGCACGAGCAGCCTTTTCCTCCATCTTGCTTTTAGGGGAGCGCAGGAGCAATTGCCCGTTCTCCACAGACCATGAGTCGTAGTCTACATTCATGTTGTATGTGGTGGCTCTGCCTCCCTCGTCCAGTTCCAGACTTTGTTCATGGCCATCGTTTCCCTTTTGGTTCCATACATGCTGGAGAGATGTAATGTTGACCGCAAGCGACACAATGTTGGCATCGTCTGTAACATTGTATACCACATCAAGCTTGTCGCCAACCTTAACGCCGCCAGCTACCGACTGGCTGTTGGCTTGCAAGTAGATGGTGTCGCCATCTTCATTGATGAATTCTATCATGTTCATGCTTGTGCCGCTGCCTATAGTGCCATATGCCTCGAATATTCCAGGGATCTCGTCTATAGTCTTGACTATGACAGATGGTGCATCATCAGTTTTTTTCTTGTTGCCATCGCATGCGCATATGAAGATGCTTGCTGCTAAAATGACAAAAGTGCTGTATCTTTTCATTGTCCTTTTGTTTATAAGTTCGTATGATGTCTGTCGAAGAGGAATTTGAAGGCTCTTCGGTTTTTTTCTCGTTTTTTTTGTACTAAAGTTTATAATCGCACATAATTGAGATGAGAAAATATTATGGTCTCATATAAGGTGAGTACATAATTGCCGTTTTGTTAATTCTGTCAGACTATAATAGTCATGGCACAAAGTTAGATGTTTTTTCTGAAATTAACAACACTATTATTGTTTTTATCGAACCTTTTCTAATTGGTAATAGTGCGGTAATCATTCTAACTGAGCATAAACCAAAATCAGATGATTCATTTGCTATGAAAAAGGTTCGCAAGAAAATTACTTGCGAACCCTTCGGTAATAATAAGTAATAGTGTAAGCTGTTTCAGTTCTCTTTCATCCTGCATATCGTTGAGAACATGTGTCTGCCATTTAATGGAACATGCTCTCACCTGTTGTCAGCTCTATAGCAACCATCCGCCTAAAGATGCAGGTGGTCATGATGTTTGCTTTGTGTGAAAGTTGTTACAGATATTCACTCAAAGCAATTCTGATGTCTATATGCAGCAAGTTGTTTGCTGTAGAGCATATCCTACAGTGTTTTTACACGAGATGACGTATGAGTTCTTCCTTGTCTCCGCAGAGCATGTCAATGACAGGAATCTCAATCATGGTGTATGCACCTGGTTGTTGTTTGAGGGAAGCTCGTGCCACATTGACAAGAACCTGAGCCGTGAGAGCAGGGTTGTTGATTTTCATGTCAAATTCAAACATCTGGTTATGTGTCTTGCCTGATACGCCTTTGCGTACGAGATTCACTCCATGGCCCACATCATTAAGAGCGTCTACGCATGGAACCTGTTGCACGTGAGTCTCGTCGTTCATGAAGTATGGGTCTGCCTTGATTTCAGCTTCCACAGTCTTGAAGTCTGCGCCTTCCTCAAGTTCCACGTACACCATGCGGCGATGGATGCCTGTGCCTACAGGTATGGTCATTGAAAGGGCGTCCTTGACTCCCTTGATAGCGCGCACAGCCACAGAATGACCCATAGAGCGGCCTGGACCGAAGTTTGTGTAGCTTATGCCTTTGGGAGCAAGGCTTTCCATGAGCGAACGCACGATGGAGTCGGAGCCTGGATCCCATCCTGCAGATATTATAGATACAGCGTTGTGCGCCTTAGCCACTTCGTTGAGCGTACGGCGAAGGTCAACAATCTTTGTGTGTATGTCAAAAGAGTCGACGGTATTGATGCCAAGCGCAAGACATTGTTTGGCATATTCTTCTACTTTGCGTGTTGGAGTTGCAAGGATGGCCACTTGTACATCATCAAGTTCTGTGATGTTTTTCACAACCTTGTAGTTTGCAAGTTCTGCTGGCTTATTCTCTTCACCGTTGCGGCGAACGATTCCAACGCACTCCATGTCCTCTGAAGCCTCTATGGCTTCGAGTGCATACTTGCCGATATTGCCATATCCAACGATGGCTGCACGAATTTTTGTCATAATAATTTTGTGTTGTTTGGTTGTTTTATATATGATGCAGGTGGAATGACCTGCTTGTATGGATTATAAAAAATAAAGGCAGCGGCTCTTTGCCGCCGCCTTTAGCTGTATGCGTGAACAATTAAGCCTTAGCAGGCTCAATTGTTTCTTCTTCCTTGATGCGTGCGCCCATCACAAGGTATGCTGTAGGTGCAGCGATGAAGAGGGATGAGCATGTGCCGATGATGACACCGAGCATCATGGCGAAGGCAAATGCACGTATGCTGTCGCCACCGAGAACGAATATCACGAGAAGCACGATGAACGTAGACACGGAAGTGTTGATTGTACGAGCAAGAGTGCTGTTGAGTGAGTCGTTGAAGATGCGCTGGCGGTCACGTTTTGGATAAAGACTGAATGTCTCGCGTATACGGTCGAAGATGACCACCTTGTCGTTGATTGAGTAACCGATTACCGTCAAGATGGCACCGATGAATGTCTGGTCAACTTCAAGTGAGAATCCAATCCATCCGTAGCATAGAGAGAACATGCCGATTACCACTACAGTGTCCACTGTAAGTGCCACGATAGAACCAACAGAGTAGGCCACGTTGCGGAATCTGACAAGGATGTAGATGAAGATTGCTATGATAGCAAATGCAACAGAGAGGATAGCTCCATAAGTGATATCTTCTGCTATAGAAGGTCCAACCTTCTGTGAAGAAATGATTGAGCCGCCTTCGCGGTTGTCTCTGTCAAGGAATGCTTCCTCCGACACGTTCTTGTCTACCATTCCTCCGTCAACGAATGCCTTGTAAAGCAGCGACTCGATGTGGGCGTCAGCTTCATTGCTGTTGTCGTTAATGTTGAAGTTTGTAGACACGCGTATGTTGTTGCCTTCTGTGCCGATGGCTATGACAGTCACGTTGATAGCCTCGTCAGTTGGATTGTTCTCCTCGAATGTCTTCACGATGGAAGCCTTCACATCTTCTGTGTTCACAGGGTTGATAAACTCAACCTTGTAGTTGCGTCCGCCAGTGAAGTCGATTGACTGGCTCAAGCCGCGCACAGCGAAGCTTGCGATCATGATTATGAGCAGAGTTCCGAAAGCGATGAACGACTTCTTGTATTTGCCCATGAAGTTGAACTTTGTATCCTTCATCATGTTCTTAGAGATAGATGTGGTGAACTTGAGGTTCTGCCACTTTCCTTTCTCCAAGTAGTGCTCGTAGACGATACGAGTGAGCCAAACAGCAGTGAAGAATGAGCATACGATACCAATCATCAAGGTAGTGGCGAATCCCTTGATAGGGCCTGTGCCGAAGTTGTAGAGGATAACGCCAGTGATGATTGTAGTCACGTTAGAGTCAAAAATCGCAGAGAATGCATTGCTGTAACCAGCAGCCACTGCAGCGCTCAGATTCTTGCCAGAGCGCATTTCTTCTTTTGTACGTTCATATATGAGCACGTTGGCGTCGACGGCCATACCAAGGGTGAGCACCATACCGGCTATGCCCGACATGGTCAGTGCGGCTCCAAGCGAAGTGAGGATTCCGAATGAGAAGAAGAAGTTGAGCATCAGGGCGCAGTTGGCTACCATACCCTCACGCACGCCGTACATGAGAACCATGTATAGCATCAACACTATGAATGCCACGATGCAAGAAATGAAGCCAGCCTGGATTGACTGTGCGCCGAGTGTAGGTCCTACAATGTCTTCCTGTATGATTGATGCAGGTGCAGGCATCTTACCCGACTGAAGCACATTGGCCAAGTCTTTTGTCTCAGTTGTTGTGAAGTTACCGCTGATTTGAGTGCTGCCGCCATCAATCTTATTCATGACGTTTGGTGCGCTGTATACGAGGTTGTCGAGCACTATAGCCACGCAGTGGTTCACGTTAGCTTCTGTGAGAGCGGCCCATTTGCGTGCACCCTCTGTGTTCATCTTCATGCTCACTACAGGATTGCCATACTGGTCGAAGTCGTCTTTTGCTTCTGTCACCACATCGCCTTCCAGTGGAGCGCGGCCATTGGCGCCTGTAGTGCGGATGGCATAGAGTTCGAACACTTTGCCAGCCTTGTCCATCGACTTCACACCCCATTTAAGCGAGAGGTCAGCAGGGAATATCTGTTTAGCTGTCTCGGAAGCGAGGAGAGCGCTGATCTCAGCGGTGTCGCGAGCTTGAGCTATGCCGACCATGCAGCCGCGCTGCGCGCCTGTAGGCTGCAGGATGGCGAAGAGAGGATTGTCTTTCTTTGCAGCGGCTATTGCTTGGGCATCAGTGGCTGCAGCCTTGCTTGCTCCAGCTTTCTTCACCTGTGTCAGCATGTTGACCGCAGCCTTGCTTGAGTCAATCTTGGCTGTCTCGTCTTTTTCCATGGCAACAGTGTCTGTTGCTGTCGAATCGGCGGTCTCGGCCTTTGTGTCTTCAGCTGCAGCGTTGTTGCGGAGAGCAGCGTTGAGCTGTGATAGGTAAGGCGCTACAAGTGGAGCGTCATAAGTCTCCCAAAACTCAAGGTTTGCACTTCCTTGAAGCAGCTTGCGCACACGCTCAGGCTCTTTGATGCCTGGAAGTTCTACCATGATGCGTCCGTTCTGACCTTCAATCTTTTGGATGTTAGGCTGCACTACGCCGAAGCGGTCGATACGTGTGCGGAGCACCTTGAATGAGTTGTCAACAGCTTCAGTGACGCTTTGGCGGAGCACTTTCTCCACTTCAGCATCAGAACTGTTTGTGTTGACTCTGCCCTTGAGCTGCTGGGTGGCGAAGATAGCCGCGAGAGGCTTACCCGGAGCATTCTTTTTATAGGCACTGACAAAAAGTGTGATGAAATCGCTCTGACTTTCTTGCGCACCCTTAGCTGCTTCGTCTACAGACTTAAGGAATGCTGCGTCAGTTTTGTGGTCTGACAATGTCTTTACCACCTCAGGCACGCTCACTTCGAGGATGACGTTCATACCGCCCTTCAGGTCAAGTCCGAGACCGATGGCAGTTTCGCGGCAGTCCTTGAGAGTGTAGTTGCCAAGGTAGATTGGATTCGTGTTCAACGAGTCCAAGTACAGTTCAGCTGCTTCTTCGTCCATACCTTCGGCCTTGCTCTCGTAGTGGCTTGTCACTACAGAGAAGGACAGGTAGAAGAGGCAGATGAGTGTCAACGCCACTGCTAAAAACTTTACAAATCCTTTGTTTTGCATTTTGTTGAAAATTTTAATTATTTGATTGTTATTGTTTCGTTATTTTTATCATAGGCACACGGCAAAAGTGTCATTGTCGTAGGCTACAATCACTTCAAGGTGCAAAGTTATACAAATTTTTACAATGGAAAAGAAAATATCTGCGAAATTATTCATAAAGTTGTGCTTGGTGACTATTTTCCGTCCAATTTGATGTATGAATATATGGGATAGTGGTCACTTGCCTTTATGGAGTTGTCCACTTTGGTCTTATAAGCAGTGATGTTGTTGCTCACCATGATGTTGTCGAGACGGAAATACATGCCGCTTCTGTTGTAGCTGATGCCTGGCCCATTTCCGCTTCTTGTGTATGCATCGTTAAGCGAACGGGTGAGTCGCCAATGTGGATATGACACAGGCGATGCGTTGAAGTCGCCGCATGCTATGATGTATTGTCCTTCTTTTCTGTTCACATAGGCTTCAAGCGAGTCGGCTTGAATGCCTCTGATGGAGTCTATCGGTGCCAGTTTGCTTGTGAGCGACTCATATTTTTCTTCTGAGTCGTTCTGCCTTGGATGACTGTAGTTGCGTATGATGGATTTGTATTTGTTTTTGTCGTCAGCATTGAGGCGGTAGCTCTCCAAGTGGTTGTTAATGACGAACAATGTGTCTTTGCCAACAAGTATGGAATAACAATATGAGGCATTGGTCGTAGTAGGGTAGTCTACTTTTTCAACGTTGATGATTGGATGCTTTGAGAAGCATGCGTTATAGTTGTCATTGACGAGGTTGCATGAGTTGTAAGGGTAAGTCTCTTTGAGAAGGTCCGCCATTCTGTCGCTCTTGTTCTTCATGGCCTCTTGGAGGCATACGATATCAGCTCCGCTTGTCTTGATGTAAATGAATATTTCATTGTCCTCAAGCGGGGCATTATTGTCTGAACCAAACGACATGATGTTGTATGAAAGCACCTTCAGGCATCCATCTGTGGGCTTTCGCGGAATGTTCAGTGGGCAATAATCTCTCACGAATGTGATGCATAATAGTAGTCCGGCTAATGGCATCACTGTGAGTTTCCATTTGAATATCAGCCAGAAGATGATGAAGCATATGTTTGCCGTTAGGAAAACGGGAAACGCTAATCCCCAATACGACAGCCCCACATACTTCTGAGGTGGAAGCATCGATGAGTATGCACAAAAAATCATTGCCATAATCGTTATGAGATTTGTGGCAATGAGTATGTATAATGGTATGTTTTTCAGCAGTTTCATTTTTTCTCCTGCATGCTTTTGCTTGCGTCAAACAATAATGCTTTCTCTTTTTCGGTGAGACTTTGGTAACCGCTTTGGCGGACCTTGTCGAGTATGCGGTCTATCTCAGCTCTTTCAGCCACCTTGCGTTGGTTGTACAAGTGGTCTGCATAGTTGACCTCCCTTACGGAATGGACAGTCATTTTGGGTTCACGTTTTTTGTTGAAGAGCCGGCTGAAGACTGAACTGTTGTCTGCTCCCTTGTCATAGTTGGAACTGCTTGATGTGTAATTGTTTCCACCCCAAGCACTGCCGTCCCATGAATTGTAATTGCGCTGTTGTTTGCGTTCTTGCAATTTCCATATCACTAATATGATGGAACCAGCCACAATGCCTCCGAAATGGGCAAAGTGAGCTACGCCATCAATGGTGGTTATGCCTTGATACATTTCAAACACTGTGTAGAATGCCACCAGGTATTTCAGCTTGATGGGCACAGGTATAGGGATGATGAAAAGTTTTGTGTGTGGAAAATAATACGCTGCTGCAGCCATTAGGCCGTATATGGCTCCCGACGCACCGACAAGCAGTGATGGAGGTATTACGCCGAAAAACGACATGGCTTGGTTTGCAAGAGCAGCGCCTATGCCGCACAGCAGGTAATAGTATGTGAATCGTTTTGTCCCCACCTGCATCTCTACGGCTGGGCCGAAAAGCCAGAGTGACCACATGTTGAAGAACAAATGCCACCAACCTCCATGCATGAACATGTATGTGACATATTGAAATATGTTGAAACCAGGAGAGCCTACAGGATGAAGCGCATTGAAGTTCTCAAACCAGTCGGCATGGCCGTCAAGCGATACCATAGGTGTGATCCAATATGTCAGAGCATAGAAAACGATGTTTATTATCAGTATAACCTTTACGGCTGGAGTCTGTCTCATAATGTTTAGTCCTATTTGTTGTTTTGAATTAAAATCAGTGTATATCAATGATGTCTGATGATTTATTTTGTCTTACGACGTGCAAAATTAGACTTTTTCTTCCTATTACAGGTCATTTTTCTATAAAATACTTATAATTTTCACTATTTTCAACTAATTTTCGCCCTTTTTGTTTGTCATAGCAGAATAATACCATATATTTGCAACGAAGTTTGGAAATATCACAGCCAAAACTTTAGTCAAATAACATTTTACAATTTTTTACTCATGAACAAGACAGACTTGGTAAATGCAGTTTCTGCAAAAACAGAGGTGAATAAAGTAACCTCAAAACAGGTTATCGAAGCGGCCATAGAGGCTGTAGTAGAGGCATTGAAAGCAGGTGAAAAAGTGTCACTCGTTGGTTTTGGCACATTCTCAGTTACAGACAGAGCTGGACGTGAGGGCATAAATCCTGCTACAGGACAGCCTATCACTATTGCTGCTAAAAAGGTGGCAAAATTCAAGGCTGGCTCTGAGCTTGATTCAGCTATCAACCAGTGATGGCTTTTCAAAGTTTGGGATGAATACCTGTCGTGCCATAATGGCACGACGCTGGATAAATACAGCATGGAAAAACGGTTGTACCAATGGTGCAGCCGTTTTCTGTTTCTTGTGGACACCTAATTATGCGTTTATGGATATTTTTATATGCGAAAATGTTACATTAAAAGATACTTAGGATACAAAACAGTGTAAAAGAATGTTTTTGACGAAAAAAAAAGACTTATAAATAAAATTTTTTATAAAAACATTTGGGAACAAACATAAAATGGCTATATTTGCCGATTATTAACTAATAACTTTAAAAATTTGTGATATGAATATTAATCGAAGCCATTGGCTGATGGGGCTCTCTGCAGCAGTCCTCCTCACAGCCGCATCCTCATGTGTTGACAATGCGTATGACCTTAGTGACATCGACACTACTTCGCGATTCAACGCAAAGGATCTTGTAATTCCAATGAACATTGACCAAATCACACTTGACCAAGTTCTTGACCTTGACGATGACAGTGAAGTGAAAACCATTGTGCAGAATGGAAAGAAGATTTATGCTGTGCAGAAAGATGGAACATTCAAGTCTGACCCTATAAAGGTGTCGGCCTTCACTACAACCAAACCAACTATCAATCCTATCACAAGCACCCTTGACCTCGTCCATTTGCCCGGGCTTCCATCAGTCACCATTCCTGAAGGCACAGTGCTTCCGGAGGTAGAGGTGACAGGCTACTATGACATCTCATGCAGCCCGACAAGTTTCAGATCGGATGCCGACAATGTGGACAAGTCTATAAAGTCAATAGGCTACTTAGGCGTGGAGACAAAAATTACCAATGAGATAAAAGTTGTGGGCTTCAGCGCTGATGAGATGAAGAATATAAAGATTGAAGGTCTCGTCGTGCAGTATCCTAAGGGTCTTGATGCCACTACCAACAAAGGCAAATATGATAAGCAGACAGGTAAGCTTGCGTTTAGTGAGGCTCTTGTGCCAAACGCAAAGGGTATAATCACTCTGGAGATGACTGTAAAAGGCATAGATCCTGAAGTGGCAAACATAGTTTTTGATGCTTCAAAGCACCACTTCTCGTTCAGCGACAACATCAATGTCACTGCTGGTAAGGTGAACCTCTATATGAGAAGCAACACTCTGCCTAATCAGATCACTTTCAAGGTGACTCCTTCTATCGACCCAATCAAGGTGAAGGATTTCACAGGAAAGATTGAGTATGAAGTGGAAGAGTTCAATATTGCGCCAATAGATATAAACAACATTCCAGATTTCCTCAGTCAGAAGGGCACAAAGGTGACAGTAGTCAATCCGCAACTCTATCTTAAGATGAACAATCCTCTTGACGGCTTCATCAAGGACAACGCACCGATGAAAATATCATCAGGCCTTGTGCTGACATCGGAGAAAGATGGCAAGAAAGTTGTAAACTCTCTTGACAACGAGCGATTCACAACTGACGCAGACGTGAATACAAACAACACTTTCGTGTTCTCACCGACGAAGCCAGTCAGTGCTGTCGATGGCTTTGTCAATCCGCAGCATGTGGCATTCACTAAGTTGAGCAATGTGCTTGATGCCGCTGGTGAAGGCATTCCTACTAAAATAAGTGTGGATGTCTCAGACCCACGCATTCCTGAGACAGAAGTGGTCAAACTCCAGCTTGGCTCCACTTTGCCAGAGGTTGAGGGCGACTATACCTTCTTTGCGCCTCTCCAGCTTGGCGACAACTCGCTTATAGCTTATACGGACACTCTTGATGGATGGAGCGATGATGACCTTGACAAGATGACACTCACAAAGGTCAATGTCAATTTCGACTGCAGCACTGAAGTGCCATTCGACATTGTGCTCAGCGTTGAGGCTATCGACAAGAGCGGCAATGTGATACCTGGGGCCAAATCTAATGAGGCCATGGTTCCTGCTAAGTCAAATGGCAAAAACATAGACCTTACCGTCAATGCTGTGATAAATAAGATAGACGGCATGCTGATAAGGGCGAAAGTCACTAATAAGGGCAGCAACACTGTGCTCACTCCTGAAATGAAGCTCGATGTCAAAAACTTCAGAGCAAAGGCATCTGGTTATTATGAGGATGAACTCTAAATGACAGATTATGAGTGATGGCTGTGGCCGCACTATGGCCATGGCTACAAAGAAACAAACAGGTTTTATCAAAAAGGAGGCTCCAGACCGCAGCCCCTCAAACGCACAAATAATAAAGAGCATATTATGAAAAATATAAGATACGTCCTTGCAGCAGCAACCTTTGGGTTGGCTTCAACTGCAATAGCCCAGAATCTTCAGTCAGGTTATTTCACAGAGGGTTACCTCTATCGTCACGACCTTAACCCTGCCATCGGAAACGAAAAGAACTATGTATCAATGCCAGGCTTGGGTAATGTGAACGTTGGCATGACAGGCAATCTGCGCACAGATGCCATCCTTTACAATGTGAATGGCAGAACGGCACTGTTCCTTAATCCTAATGTGAGCACAAATGAGGTTCTCTCAAACATCAAAAACAAGAATAAGCTATCGGAAAATCTTCGTCTTCAGATTCTTGGCGCAGGCTTCAAAGCTTTTGGCGGATACAACACCATCGAAATCAATGCTCGCCAGTCGTTGGACATGATTGTTCCTGGCGACATCTTCCGCCTTGCAAAGGAGGGTGTGGAGAATAAGACATACGACATGGGCGGACTCAAGGCTAATGCTGTGGGATATGCAGAGCTGGCTCTTGGCCACAGTCATAAGATTGACGACAAGTTGACTGTTGGAGCTAAAGTTAAGTTCCTCTTTGGCATAGCAAATATCGACGCAAAGGTCAATAAGGCGCAGCTCACGCTTGCACAAGACTCTTGGACAGGTGTGACTAACGCTGAAATCAACGCGAGCATAAAGAACATGACTTATAAAATCGAACAGAAAGACCGTGGACCAGAAGGCGAAAAGACCACGCACCGTTATGTGAGCGGTGTTGACGACAGCGATTGGGGTGTCAATGGCTTTGGCTTGGCAGCAGACCTTGGTGCTGTTTACAAGTATGACAACAACTGGACATTCTCTGCTTCATTGCTCGACCTCGGTTTTATTGGATGGAACACTAATTACACAGCTTCAACCAATGGCGACCGTTCCATCAACACTGATAATTACAATTTCAGCGTGGATGATGACGCTTCCAACTCATTCGACAATGAAATGGACCGCCTCACCGAAGGACTTGCATCCCTTTATGAGCTTCAGGACAATGGTGACAAAGGCTCTCGCACAAAGGCTCTTGCGGCTACGATGAACCTTGGCGTAGAATATACGCCAGACTTCTACGACAAAATGAAGTTCGGATTCATGAACAGCACACGTATGGCAGGTTCTTACAGTTACACAGACTTCCGTCTGTCTGCCAGTGTGGCTCCTTGCAAGATATTCTCAGCATCAACAAACATGGGTCTTGGCACATATGGCGCAAGTTTCGGATGGCTTCTCGACTTCCATCCTACAGGCTTCAACTTCTACTTGGGCATGGATCACACTCTTGGCAAAATTGCCAAGCAGGGCCTTCCTCTCTCAGGCAGAGCCAATGTTAACATTGGTATGAACGTCCCATTCTAAATTGAGGTGCACAGGTTTTTCCTGTGATTCGCCTTATGGAATATTGGCTTGCTGACATCATTGTCTGACACACTTCATCTGGGTTTGTCGGAAAAACAACATGATGATTCCAAATCTTATAATTATAAAACAGAAAAGCTGCCACGCAGAATTGCGGTGGCAGCTTTCTTTGTATGAAAGTGTTTGATTATGATAATCCTTTAGGAGTTGTGTTGTTGGCGGAGCATTTCTCATGTGAAGTCGTCCATCCCATATTTTGGCAAAAAGAGGGTAAGGATACTTTGCCAAGTATCATATAATACTTTTTTGGGGAATGCCTCGTGCCAAATTGAAAGATATGGTTTGGCGAATACCATATACTCCTTAATGACTTATATGCGCTAATGTCTGCGAGACCTTATTTGACACTAATGTCCGCCGACAAGAGCCACTACTGAACCTGCAACAATGATGTAGCGTATGAATTTGCCGATTGAAGACCAAAAGAGAACGCCCCATACGTTGGCGCGGAGAATGCCGAGTGATATGGAAATGGCAGTGCCAAAGATTGGCAGGAAGGAGAAGGTGGCTATCCATGAGCCTTTTCGTTCCACATAGTCACGTGTTTTTATTAGGCGGCGCTCCTTGACGTGCATCCAATGAGAAATCTGCTCCACGCTTCCTATGCGGCCTATGTAATAGTTGAACATTGATCCAAGCACATTGCCAATGGTGCCGCTGATTACTGTGAGGCATGGATCCATGCCAGTGGTGGCGAGCAGTGCGCCCATAACGGCTTCTGAGCTGAATGGAACAAATGTGCCGGCAAGGAATGATGCCATTGCCATTCCCCAATAGCCATATTCTATGAAAAATTGGTTTAAAGAGTCCATGAAATTTGTATTTGTTGGTTCAGTCGAACCAAGCTTCTGTGATGTTGCTGAATAATTGTCTTGTTAAGTGCAATACGTCTTGGCAGATGGTGCTGCATTGCAGCATGACAGATATGATGGCAAGAGCCAGCACTGCAATCATGAATATATGTGAAAAGCGTGTGTGTGTGAGCGTGAAGAAATGGCCGAACAGGATGGCTGTGTCTATCAGCAGCACGGGTTGCAGCACGGTGATATGCTGTGGTTGCAGAGCCATTGCGATGATAATGGTGCATCCGTGGATGAACACTGCATTGAGCGTTGAGCGCGTGCGTGTTCTGTCAAGCAGACGGTTGATATTGAAATCGATTGAACCGGAGAAGAACATCAATACGGTCAGTATGGCTATGGATGCGGTGCTAATGTCGATGCCTGAGCAGTTGCCGATGGAGGTGAATGTTGTCATCTGACGCAGATGCAACAACAGTGGCTCATAATAGTCCAAAGGTACGGCAACGCCTGCCGCAATCCAGTAAGGAAGCAGGATGGCAAGGATTGATGCCACGAAGCAGCGGAATGTGAAGGCTCTCATCACGCCAAGCAATATCCAGTAGATGACAGTTGCCCATATCATGTGCGGAAATACGAAAGATGACAGTGAAATGAGAATGAATGACATGCATACATGTTTTGGGGAAGGTTGCCGATAGCAAGCAAAGAGAGGGAAGAATGACATCATCGACAAAAGCATGAGCACATGTCCAGGCTGCAGGTGATGGCAATTGAGCGAAATGCCCAGAATGAGAGCCAGCATGCTGCTCAGCATTCGAGAACTCACCCTCAGCAGCATGTTGGCATTGTTCAGTTCTGCCATGAGATATACAGACAAAGCACATAGAATTAGACTTATCTCACGCGTCCATCCATTATGTGTGATGGAAGAGGGCAAATATTTCCATATGCCATAATCTGTGCTGGAATATGCGTCTTGAACATTGCCGACGGGCAACGCATACCAAAGAAGCAGTGAAAACGCTCCAATGACAGGCAACGTCATCTGACTGCATGCTACGTCTTTCTGAAAGTTAAATTTCACGGTCTGAGAAATATGTGATGTCGTTATGATTCAAATTAAAGACAAAGTTAGGCAAATAAATCTTAAATAATAAAACATATTTGGAAAAAAACATAGTAGATGGCTAAATATGAAAATATCAGTTAGGTTTTGTGAATTAAAAGTGCTACCTTTGCATCGACTTTGTACAAATCATTTTTTTCTTGATGAGAAAACTTTTTATTGAGACTTATGGCTGCCAGATGAATGTGGCAGACAGTGAGGTTATTGCCTCAATCATGAAGATGGCAGGGTATGAGACCTGTGACAATCTCGATGATGCAGATGCCATTCTCCTCAACACATGCTCGGTGAGAGAGAATGCTGAGAATAAGATATACAATCGTCTTGATACCCTTAACGCTTTGCGGAAGAAGGGCCGAAACCTTATTGTAGGCGTGGTCGGCTGCATGGCAGAGCGCGTGAAACAAGACCTTATAAAAAGCTATGATGTGGATGTGGTGGCAGGTCCCGATTCGTATCTGTCGCTTCCAGAATTGTTTGCTTCGGCAGAGATGGGCGAGAAGGCCATCAATGTGGAGCTAAGCACCACAGAGACTTATCGTGACGTGTTGCCAGAGCGTATATGTGGAGCGCATGTGGGCGGATTTGTCAGCATCATGCGCGGATGCAATAATTTCTGCCATTACTGCATTGTGCCATATACACGAGGCAGAGAAAGAAGCCGAGAGGTTGAGAGCATTCTCAAGGAAGTGGTAGACCTTTGCGATAAGGGCTTCAAGGAAGTCACTCTGCTTGGACAGAACGTCAACAGCTATTGCTGCGGTGATGTGAGCTTTCCCCAGCTTTTGGCCAAGGTGGCCGAGACTGTGCCAAGCATGCGCATACGATTCACAACCTCGCATCCTAAGGATATGAGTGATGAGACGCTGGAAGTCATAGCTTCACATCCTAATGTATGCCGTCACATACATCTGCCTGTGCAGAGCGGCTCAAACCGCATATTGAAGCTTATGAACCGCAAATATACCAGAGAATGGTATCTCGACCGTGTGGCTGCCATCAAGCGCATAGTGCCAGATTGTGGACTCACAACAGACATATTTGTGGGTTATCATTCCGAGACAGAGGAAGACCATCAGCTTTCGCTCTCTCTCATGCGTGAATGTGGCTTCGACTCTGCGTTCATGTTCAAGTATTCAGAACGCCCTGGCACATATGCTTCCAAGCATCTGCCAGACAATGTGCCGGAAGAAACAAAGATACGCCGTCTCAACGAGATGATAGCTTTGCAGAACGAACTCTCTGCTGAAAGTTACAGAAAGGACATAGGCAAGACATACGAAGTGCTTGTGGAGGGAGTGTCGAAGCGCAGCAAGAGCCAGCTTTTTGGCCGCACTTCGCAAAACAAGGTGGTCGTCTTTGATCGGGGCAATCATCATATAGGAGATTTCGTCAAGGTGCGGATCACCGAGTCAAGTTCGGCAACACTTAAAGGCATAGAGACAGATGAGTAAGAAAAGATACACATTCATCAGCACGCAGTTCATCACACCTACAATAAGCACCACTCTTGTGCTTGTGCTGCTTGGCATCATCTCCATGTTTGTCATCACAGCGCACAGCCTTTCCACATTCGTGAAAGAGAACATTAACGTGAGTGTGCTTATAAGCGATGACCTTGACAGCTTGCAGATAAGCTCATTCGGCAAGCAACTTATGGAAGCGCCTTATTCCAAGAATGTCACATACATATCCAAGGAAGAAGCGCTTCGTGAGGAAATAGCGGCTCAAGGAATCGACCCGACAGAATTTATAGGGATGAATCCTTACACAGCGTCGTTTGAGGTTAAAATCAATGCAGACTATGCCGACCCCGACAGCATAGCCAAAACTGTCAAGGAACTGAAAGGCAACAGCGATGTGGTGGATGTGATATATTCGAAAGATCTGGTGCAGTCGGTCAACAAGAACATCAAGAAGATAAGCATCATATTGCTCATCATTGCAGCTCTGTTCACCTACATCTCTTTTGCGCTCATCAACAACACTGTGCGTTTGACGATATTCTCCAAGCGGTTCCTGATCAACACAATGAAACTGGTGGGGGCAAGTTGGAATTTCATCCGCAGGCCTTTCATGGCACAGAGCTTTGTGCTTGGTGTGGTTTCGGCACTGCTTGCCGACAGCATCCTGTTTGGAAGCCTGTGCTGGCTGTATGAGTTTGAGCCTCAGATAGCCAACATTATAGATTTAAGGGCTGTGGTAATGGTGTTTGGCGCAGTAATGGTCTTCGGCATCGTAATAACGGCTGTGTGCACTCTTGTTTCAGTCAACAAATATCTCAAGATGAGAAGCAATGAACTTTATTATCTGTAGCATGTATTCGCTGTGGAAACAAGATGCTCTGATTTTTTTGAAATAGAATTAGATTATAACATATAAGATTAAGATGAGAAATTTTGCATTTACAAAAATCAACTACATCCTCCTTATAGCAGGACTTGCCATCATAGTGCTTGGGTTTATACTTATGTCGGGCGATGCTACCACTGAAGATACATTCAATCCTGAAATATTTAGCGATAGACACATCAAGATTGCCCCAATGGTATGCTTGGCTGGCTTCCTCTTTGAGATTTTGGCTATTCTATGGCCAGCGTCTAAGAAATCTGCCTGCAAGGTGGATGAAACGACTGGAAGTGAGGCCTGAATGGAATGACGTTCCATTTATTATATGATTTATCACATTATATAATATATAGGATGTGAAAACCATTCACTGTCCGGCGTCTGACGGAGCCTTTATGAAAAGATGACAGACGTTGCTACAGATGACCCAGTTAAATAAACAATGCACAACCTGCATCGGTCTAATGGCTAATGTGGTAGATTAAAATTATCAAACCAAATAATGCAACAGTAAATTTATGGATTGGTTACAAGCCCTCATCATGGGCATATTCCAAGGACTGACTGAATATCTTCCTGTCAGCAGTTCTGGCCATTTGGCTATTGCTGGTGAACTTCTTGGTGTAGAAGACCCAGAGAAAGTTATGACATTCACGGTGGCGGTGCACGTGGCTACAGTGCTGTCTACCATCGTTATATTGTGGAAAGAGATAGTGTGGATTTTCAAGGGACTATTCCGACCATTGAGTGACAATGGCGGCAAGATGAATGATGAACAGAAATATTGCCTCAATATCATTGTGTCGATGATTCCTATAGGCATCGTCGGATTGTTTTTCAAAGACTATGTGGAGCAGGCGTTCAGCGGACTCGTTCTTGTGGGATGCTGCCTTCTTGTCACATCTTTATTGCTTGGCTTCAGCTATTTTGCCAAGCCGCGCACACGTGAGCACATCACAGTGAAGGATGCCATTATCATTGGTGTGGCACAGGCCATTGCTGTATTGCCTGGTTTGTCACGCTCAGGCTCAACCATCGGCACTGGCCTCATTATTGGCAATAAGAAGGAATCATTGGCTCAGTTCTCTTTCCTTATGGCCATACCGCCTATACTTGGCATGGCTTTGCTTGATCTGAAAGACATGATAAAGATGGGCATGTCGGAAGCTATGGCAGATATATCGCCTTTGGCGCTTGCAGTTGGCTTCGTCGCCGCCTTCGTCACTGGTTGCTTGGCTTGCAAACTTATGATAAACCTTGTAAAAAAGGGCAAGATGATATGGTTCGCTGTCTATTGCGCTGTAGCTGGCGTGGCAGTGCTCATATGGCAGCTCGCCCTGTAAGATATAGGCATGAATCCACAAGCAGGAGAAATACTTTTGTTCAACAAACCATACAGATGGACATCTTTTAATGTAGTAGCCAAAGTCAGAGGTGAATTGTCTCACCGTTTAGGCGTGAAAAAACTGAAGGTGGGGCATGCAGGCACGCTTGACCCGCTTGCCACAGGCGTGCTCATAGTGTGCACCGGCAAGAGCACAAAACGCATTGATGAGCTTCAGGCGCACACAAAAGAATATGTGGCCACGCTAAAACTCGGAGCCACCACTCCTTCATACGATATGGAGACGGCGGAAGATGCCACATACCCCACAAGGCATATCACACGTGAGTTGGTGGAGGAAAAGCTTAAAGGCTTTATAGGCAGGATTGAACAGGTGCCTCCTGCATTCTCAGCCGTGAAGGTAGATGGCAAAAGAGCATTCAAGTATGCTCGTCAAGGTGAAGATGTTCAGCTGAAGGCTAAGGTTCTTGTGATAGACGAACTGGAAATTCTGCATTTTGGCGAGGTTGAGAATGCTGCTGTTGATGCAGATGCAGATGAGCGCGAACGCATCAAATACCAAAGCGGCAACCTTGCTGAGAGTCATCTCTCGCTCACCATAAGGGTGGTGTGCAGCAAAGGCACCTATATAAGGGCATTGGCTCGTGACATTGGCCTTGCTCTTGGCTCAGGCGCATACCTCACCGGGCTTGTGCGCACGCGCATCGGCGATTACAAGATTCAAGACTGCATGGCTATAGAGCAGTTTCCCGAATGGCTTGACCAGCAGACAATAGAAAAGACAGATAACATACAATAAATGACCCTGCAGCATGATGGAAACAAATGTGCGCAGACAAATATAAAAGAAAGGATAACAAAGACATGAAACTTTCACAATTTAAGTTCAGACTGCCAAGTGAGAAGATAGCCCTTTATCCTCGTTCGTATAATCCGGAGACCAAGCTCTATAACAGGGATGAGGCTAAGCTTATGGTTGTGCATAAGAAGACTGGCGAGATAGAGCATCGTGTCTTCAGAGACATCATTGACTATTTTGATGATGGCGATGTGTTTGTGTTCAATGACACCAAGGTCTTTCCTGCGCGTCTTTATGGACAGAAGGAAAAGACAAATGCGCGCATAGAAGTGTTTCTTCTGCGCGAGCTGAATGAGACCTTGCGCCTGTGGGACGTGCTTGTGGACCCGGCAAGAAAAATCCGCATAGGCAACAAACTTTTCTTTGGTCCAGACCAGTCCATTGTGGCTGAGGTTATCGACAACACAACTTCCCGTGGCCGAACGCTGCGTTTCCTTGTGGATGGGCCGCATGATGAGTTTAAGAAGAACCTCTACAATCTGGGCGAGGCTCCTATACCAGATGACCTGCGCTCTTTGCGTCCTGTGGAAGAAGAGGACCATGAGCGTTTCCAAACCATATATGCACGTCATGAGGGCGCTGTCACAGCTCCTACCACAGGCCTGCATTTCTCTCGCGAGCTTATGAAGCGCATGGAGATAAAGGGCATCAATCAGGCTTTCATCACTTTGCATGCAGGTTTGGGCAACTTCCGCAGCATAGATGTGGAAGACCTCACAAAGCATAAGAACGACTCTGAGCAGATATTTGTCAACAAGGAGGCTTGCGACATGGTCAACAAGGCAAAGGAGACAGAACATAAAGTGTGCGCAGTAGGCTCCACTGTACTGAGAACGCTGGAGACAGCAGCAGGTCCCGGAGGCATACTGAAGGAATTTGAAGGATGGACAAACAAATTCATATTTCCTCCTTATGAGTTCTCTGTGGCAGATGCCTTTGTCGTCAACTTCCAGCTGCCGCTCACTACGATGCTCATGCTCGTGACAGCTTTTGGAGAGTATGACATAGTGATGCAGGCATACAAGGAAGCCCTCAAGGGAGATTACATGTTTGGCACCTATGGTGACGCAATGCTTATAATAGACTGATGCATAAGGTTTACCTATCTCTCGGGACTAATCTCGGTGACAAGGAACGAAACCTTAGTGTCGCCATAAAAGAGATAGGAAGGCGGATTGGCACTGTTAGGGTCCAGTCCGCCTTCCTGACAACCAAACCATGGGGATTCAGCAGCGATAATGACTTCCTCAATGCTGCAGTGTGCTGTGAGACAGCTCTCTCTCCCTTTGACCTATTGCACGGGACACAGGCCATAGAACGCGATATGGGCCGGCTAAGCAAGTCGGTAGGAGGTGTGTATCATGACCGCATCATAGACATAGACATCCTCGTGTATGATGACATTCATATAGAGACGCCCGAATTGACTATCCCGCATCCGCGCATGAATGAGCGTGACTTCGTGCTTAAACCATTAAAAGAAATAATGAAATGAAAAAGACAACACTTTCCTTGATAGCCTTAATGTCATTACCAATCATGGCTCAGAAAAGACCTTTCACTATAGATGACCTCATGCCTGGAGGCTCTACGTACTATGCCCACTCAGTGCCTGACAACAGATACTTTACATGGTGGGGCGACAAATGTGTGGAACAGGCTGAAGATGCCTGCGTGAAATATTCCGACACAGGCAAGAAGTCTGATATGTTCACATTGGCGCAAGCTAATGAGGCAATGCGTGAAGCTGGGCTGAAGCCATTGCCGCATTTGTATTATGCCACCTTCCCTTATGCTGACAAGACTTTGGCTCTTGTGCCTCTGGCAGATGAGCGCATTTTGTTCGATTGGACAAGCCATAAGGTAGCTTGGCATGTGACATTGGAGCATGGGGCGGCCAACGAAGACTGGGATGCTAAGACACGCTGCACTGCCTACACGCTTGGGCACAACTTGTATGTGCTCACAGAAGAAGGCAAACGCATGCAGGTGAGCCAAGATGGCTCTGTTGACATTGTGTATGGTGAGGCTGTGCACCGCAATGAGTTTGGCATAGACAAAGGCACGTTCTGGAGTCCTGATGGTAAAAAACTCGCATTCTACCGCATGGACCAGAGCATGGTGACAAAATATCCTCAGGTGGCTCTTGCGCCGATAATACATGGCAAGCCTGTAGCTTCTGATCCAGGAGAAGGACACGACAAGACTGTATGTGCAGTATGCGCTCCCGATCCATATCCAATGGCAGGCGAGGCGATGCATAAGGTCACAATAGGCGTGTTTGACATTGCAACGGGCAAGACTGTTTATCTCAATGCAGGCAATCCGGCTGACCGCTATTTCACTAATGTGTCATGGTCGCCCGACGCAAAGAAAATATATCTTATAGAATTGAACCGCGACCAGACTGACGGTTCGCTTGATGAATATGACGCATCCACAGGCGATAAGCTGCGCACTCTTTTCACTGAACACAATGACAAGTATTTTGAGCCTAACAGCACGATACAGTTCTTGCCTTGGGACAGCAGCAAGTTTATATACCAGACACGCCGTGATGGGTATAACCATCTGTATCTCTATGATGTGAGCGGCAAGATGCTGAAACAGTTGACAAAAGGCAAGTATGAGGTGTTGGGTGTGCTCGGCTTCAACGAGAAGGGGCGTGAGGTGGTGTATAGTTCGAACGAACTGAATCCATTGCAAAAAAATATGTTCAGCGTCAGCATGCAAGGCAAGCGCAGGTTGTTGGGCGATGCCACAGGATGGCATGAGGCAAGTCTCTCTGTGTCGGGAACATATATTGCCGACAGATATTCATCGCCGCAGATAGCCCGCAAGATTGATATTGTGCGGGTGAAAGACGGCAAGCCGGCAAATGTGCTGACGGCCAAGGAACCATGGGACGAATTTAATGTGCCGGCAATAAAGACTGGCAGCATCAAGGCCGCAGACGGTGTGACCGACTTGTACTATCGTCTTGTGCTTCCGCCTGATTTTGACGAGACAAAGAAATACCCGGCCGTGGTCTATGTGTATGGCGGACCACATGCGCATAATGTCGATGCCTCGCGTCATTGGGGCGTTAGAGGATGGGATGTGTGGATGGCTCAGAAAGGCTATGTGATGTTCTGTCTTGACAACCGCGGCAGCGAGCATCGAGGCCTCGACTTTGAGCAGGCCACATTCCGGCATCTTGGTGTGGAGGAAATGAAAGACCAGATGCAAGGAGTGGAGTTTTTGAAGAGTTTGCCATATGTCGACGCTGACCGCCTTGGAGTGCATGGCTGGAGTTTTGGCGGATTCATGACTGCCAGTCTTATGACCACTTATCCCGACGTCTTCAAAGTGGGCGTGGCAGGTGGCCCTGTCATCGATTGGCGTTTCTATGAGGTCATGTACGGAGAACGTTATATGGACACTCCGCAGTCTAATCCTGATGGTTACGACTCAGCGTCACTCCTTGGCAAGGCAAAGAACCTGAAGGGACGGCTGATGATTATCTATGGAGGCAATGACCCTGTATGCGTGCCACAGCACACGCTCTCATTTGTCAGGGCCTGTATTGACGCCGATACCTATCCCGACCTGTTCACTTATCCAGGTGATGAGCACAACATGATGGGTACAGACAGAGTGCATCTCCATAATGTGATAACAAGATATTTTGAAGACCATCTTAAACCTTCATCGGTCAGCAAGCCGTGAATGGGTGAAACGGACAAACAAAGCGCAGCCCGTTTCCTGCCGGTGACCTGTTGGTGGGTGTAATGCATCGGCTGCAATCTTGTTGAAGCAATATAGACAATAATGGAATACGACAACCTGTTGGAGATAATGATGTCATCGTGACGCCTGTAGCATACCAAGCCTTTTGTTTTGTGCGAACTCGGCGTGTGGGTGATGAACAGTTACTTGAAATAATACACAGATATGAAATTGACAGTGGTAAAAGTGGGAGGCAAGATTGTCGAGGACGAATCTACTCTCCAGCAACTCCTGAAGGACTTCTCCGCTATTGAAGGACCGAAGGTGCTTGTTCATGGCGGAGGACGTTCCGCAACAAAGATTGCAGCCTCTCTTGGCATAGAGAGCGTGATGATTGGCGGCCGACGCGTCACAGACGACAAGATGCTCAACGTGGTGACAATGGTGTATGGTGGCCTTGTCAACAAAACTATAGTGGCGCGCCTTCAGGCTTGCGGCATCAATGCCCTTGGACTGACTGGCGCCGACATCAATGTGATGCTCTCCCATAAGCGCGCGCCTAAGATGGTGGCTATGGAAGATGGCACGAAGCAGATTGTGGACTTCGGCTTTGTGGGCGATGTCGACAAGTGTGACGGCAAGATGCTGTCTACTCTCATAAGCGAGGGTGTAGTGCCTGTGATGGCGCCTCTCACACACGATGGTGAGGGACATCTGCTTAATACCAATGCCGACACCATTGCAGGAGAGACGGCTAAAGCGCTTGCGCCATACTTTGACGTCACTCTCATATATAGTTTTGAACATGCAGGTGTGCTTGCCGACCCTGAAGATGAGGCTTCGCTCATTCCGCATATCACCAAAGAGAGTTTTGCCCGTCTCAAGGATGACGGGATTGTCAGCGGTGGCATGATACCAAAGATAGAGAATGCACTTGAGGCCATAGCCAATGGCGTGAAGCAAGTGGTCATCACACGTGCTGACGCTATCGATGGCAAACACGGCACTATAATATCATAAGCAGCAGTTCAATGCATAAAACAGCATAATCGATTATGGATTTCGAGCATGATATCCTTCCGTTGAAAGATGTTATCTTTCGCACTGCATTACGCGTCGTCCTCAATCGTGACGAGGCGCAGGATATCGTGCAGGACACTTTGCTGAAATTATGGCAGAAGCGCAGCGAACTGGCTGAAGTAGCAAACCTTCAGGCCTTCGCTGTGGCTTCCGCCCGCAATTTGGCTCTTGACCGCAAGGAGAAGATGGACAATAATACCGTGTCTATTGACACTGCCACTCATGATTGCACAGCTGGCTCTGTATCGGCTCCTGATGCTGGCATGATGAAAAGTGAGACACACACCTTCGTTGTTGACACCATCAACTCGTTGCCGGAGAAGCAACGCATGGTCATACAACTTCGTGACATAGAAGAAAAAACTTATAAGGAAATAGCACAGATCTTAAATATCACAGAATCAGACGTGAAGGTTACGCTATTCAGAGCCAGAGCTACACTTAAAGAAAAAATTCTTCAAAAAAAATCATTATTCCTGTAACTTTTCCATATCTTATCCGTCTATTATATTAGAAGCGCCACAAAAGATGGCGATGAAACATGCAGACGGATGCCATAATGGCAAAAGAAAGCAATAACAAAATAACGAAAATGGATTATAAGTACATTGAACAACTGCTCGAAAGCTATTTCGACTGCACCGCAACGCTGCAGGAGGAACAGATATTGAAGGCATTCTTCTCGCAGGAAGACGTGCCAGGGCACTTGAGCCAATATGCAGATCTGTTCCGTTATGAATCTGAAGCTAAAGCGGATGGGCTTGATGAGAATTTTGATAAACATATGATGAAGATGATAGAGCAGCAGGATGCCAATGTGAAGAAGGCTCGCATCATCAGCATCAACCCACGACGCTTCGCACCATTCTTTAAAGCTGCTGCAGTTGTGGCAATAGCTCTCACTATAGGGCGAGCTGCAGAACATGCCATAGGAGAGCATGAGGCAGAGGATAAGAACGCGATAGCTACAGGCACGTATATCAGAACAGATGACGTGCAGCAGATTATTCGCGTTAAGGATGTCAATCAAGCTGAGATGAAGTCTGTCAACGACTCGATCATCACAGTCAAGGCTAATGAAGGAGTGCAATAAGCTTCATGCAAAGGAGAATTTACTTTAAGACTAAAACATATCAATGCTTAACTAAACCTAAAACCTATTAGGGACTGAAGCTGTGAAGCTCAACAGTCCTGTTGCTAAGGTGAAAACCGAGGCGCGCAATTGGCAAGGCCCAATTCTCTTAAACCAACTTCTCGTGTTTCTTGTAAACACGAAAAAGCCCGACAGTTTACTGTTGGGCTTTTTTATTTTTCATGTCATGTATGTGTGGTTGCTTCCAATATATATTGCTGTCCTGTAAAATGTGCACCTTTTTTCACGGTTACTTGAATCAATAATTTCAGAATACAAAGATAATTCATATCCTTTGACTCAAATCGGTCATTAGGCAGAAAAAATGATTAACTCAATGGATATTGCCTTTGGCATAGCTCAGCAAAATAATCCAGTTAAACTCAAAGCGCACCTGCTGGATTCTTGATTTAGTTTTTCAAGCATGCAACACCCATAAAAAAGTATCTTAGGATACTTGGCCAAGTATCCTAAGATACTTTGCGAAGTATCCTAAGATACTTTGCCATGTATCCTTACCCTCTTTTTTGACGAATAAATTATTGACTTTCCATGCCCCTTGTTATTATACGCACATAGGATGGAAAGGCTTTGGCACAAACGGTGACAAGAATTGAAAAGAATACCCGCAATTTTTTGATGACCGATTGGTGGTTAAGAGAAATTGTGGAACCCACTTACTTCTTAATTTTTATGATTCTATTGGTTACTCTTTCTGCAGATATGACCTTGCCGTCTTCGCCTACAATGTCGACATTCCATACATGCGTGCTCTTGCCTGCATGCACAAGTTTTGCTTTGCCATACACAACACCTTCTGTGGCCGACATGGCAACATGGCTGGCGCTTATTTCGGTGCCGCAAATTGCGTAGTCTGTGTCATAGTGTGTGAGGTGCAGCGAGCCTACTCCTGCTATGGTTTCAGCCAATGAAAGAGATGCTCCTCCATGCAGAACGCCAAGGTATTGGCGTGTGGATGGACTGATTGGCATTTCTGCCATGGCATATTCATCATCGGAAGGAAGGAAGCGCATGCCGAGAGCTTCGATGAGAGTTCCTTTCATGCGTGAGTGGAGAAAATCGCATTCTTCTTGTGTGAGCATATACGTGAGGAATAAATGTTTTTATAATGTATTGTATTGTCTCAGTTCTTTTCTAAGGGCTTTTGCTTTGCCTTGTGTCACTTTGTCCATAAGTTGCCAGAATTGGTCAGAATGGTTGTGGTGAACAGTATGGCATAGTTCGTGAAGGATTACGTAGTCGCGCAGGTGCTGTGGCACTCTCATCAAGTAAAGAGACAGGCTGATGCTGTTGTGTCCCGAACATGAGCCCCATCTTGTCTTTGAAGGTCTGATAGTGACTGAAGTGTAAGAGAATCCGTGTGCTTGTGCCAATAGGGCCACTCGCTGCGGCAAAGTGGCTTTAGCTTCTGAGCGCATGGCTTCGATGTTGGCAGTTGCATTGACAGATGCCTGGCTCTTCAGCTTGGCTTGCTTTGCTATGAGACGCTTGCGAAATCGGTTGATGGTGTCTTTGACGAAAGATAAGCTCGCGCCATTGAATACTGTGACACGAAGACCGTCAACCTGAGGGCGCATGATGATGCTGTGCGCCCTCGGGTTGACGGTCAGTGTTACCGTACCAAAATCAGGATCCTGATAGGTCATATGCCTTGTATGGTTCTTGAAATATGGTGATAGAAAAAACAAGCTGTGGCTTGTCCCGGTTTCTTTAGCAGTTTTTAGAAAACTCTTTGAATATTTTGTCGGCTATGTCTTGCATCTCTTCTTCAGAGAGCGACAGTTTCTTGTTGCTGAAATTGAGGTCACCTTCGCTATGCATTGGCACAAGGTGAATATGTGCGTGAGGCACTTCAAGACCGAGCACTGCCTGTCCTACCTTCACGCAAGGGAAGGCGTTCTTGATGGCTATTGCGACCTTTTTGGCGAAGACCTGAAAGCGTGCGAGTTCGTCGTCTTCCATGTCGAAGATATAGTCTACTTCTCTGCGTGGAATGACCAAAGTGTGGCCTTTCACCAGCGGGTTGATGTCGAGAAATGCGTAGAACTCACTGTTTTCAGCGCATTTGTATGAAGGTATCTCGCCTTCTGCTATTTTTGTGAACAGACTCATAATAAATCTTTTTTTTGTTGCTTATCCGAAGCTGATGCTCATTATCTCAAACTTCATCACGCCGCGTGGCACTGTGACTTCAGCTATGTCGCCCACTTTCTTGCCGAGAAGACCCTGAGCGATAGGTGTCTTTATGGAAATCTTGCCTTCTTTGAGGTTTGCCTCGCCTTCGCTGACGATGGTGTATGTGACTTTCATTCCGTTGTCAACGTTTTTCATCTCCACTTTTGAGAGAATCTGAACCTCGTCAGTTTTTGTGAGCTTGGATGGGTCAAGAATTTTCGCTTCAGCGAGAGTGGACTTCAGCTGTGCGATTTTGCTTTCCAATTTGCCTTGAGCCTCTTTGGCTGCATCATATTCTGCGTTCTCAGAGAGGTCGCCTTTTTCGCGAGCCTCTGCAATCTGTCGTATGACCTCAGGTCGTTCGACTTCTTCCAAATGCTTTATCTGGGCACGAAGTTTATCGTAACCCTCCTGTGACATGTATGCCATAGTTATTTGATTTTTTGATTTACTTGTTAGGTTTTATGATAAAAATATATTCTCATATAATATACAAAAGAATTCCGACTCACATAGAGTCGGAACCCTTTCGACATATTATTTTATGCAAAGGTACAGCTTTTTATTTTACCTTGCAACTTTTTGTTAAACAATTTTTTCAGAACAGATGAAAAGCCCAATGGAAGCCACTGGGCCACTTTCATGCCATGGCCTGTTAGAAGCTGATGGCTAATCCGCCGAGGATGTTTGCTCCGATGTTTTGGTAGCCATAGAATCTGTCATACTCTTGGAAGAGCAGGTTGTCGCCTTTTACGAACAGAGTCATCGGTGTCTTTATTATTGGCAGTGTATAGCGCAGGTCAGCGCCAATGTTGAGTGTGTTTTTCCTGTCCAATTGCTCGTTTGTCCAGTCTGGGGTGTCTGGCAGGCTGAAGCAGTAGAGGTTCCAGTCGATGCCGAGGTAGAGGTCTTTCATCAGCTTTATGTCGGCTCTGCAGTCCATTGCGAATGCAGGAGAATTGAAAGAGCCTTCTTCCCAGTCGTGTTCCTGTCTGAAGCTCTCAATGTTGAGCAGGCAGTTTCCTGACACCTTCACAATGTCTTTATAAGCATAATTGAGGTCTGCCCCGAAATAGATGCGCTTGTTTTTCTTGAAGTCCATCAGTGGTAATATTCTCTCGCCTTGCTTCAGGTTCATCTTGATGATGTCGACATGGTCGTCTGACATATCGTAGCCGCCATAGATGTTTGCTCCGAAGCAGTCTCTCTTGAAGCGGTAGCCAATCTTTGCGTCTATCTGGTGAAATTCGTCTTCAATCTCCATCTTGCCATTGATGTAGGCTGGCTTGCTTAATGAGAAGTATGGATTGATAGAAGCGAGGTAGCTAAGGTCGTTGCCGATCTCATAGCCTTTGACCTCTGCGTATAATTCATCATTTTCGCTGAGATTGTAGCTGATGTTGATGTCTGGAGCCACACTGCCTTCGCTTGTGGCAAAGACGCCTAACTTGAGGCGAAGGTCATCTGCCTTGAAGTGGTAATGTGGAAGGAATGTTATGCATGAGTGGTTTTTCAGTTCGTTGTTGCGGTATGTCACATGATCGCCGATTATCTCTATTCCGAGGGAGCTGTTTCCTGAGAAGGCATAGTCTGCGTCAAGGTTAACCGACACTTGGTTTTGCCCGAGACCTTTATTGAAGCATGTGGCGCGATCTTGTTTGAACATCAGCCATTGTCCTTGAGCAGCGAAGGTCAAGTTGCCTGTCTGCCAAGAATCGATGCCTATGCAGGCATTGCCGTTCATGTTGTGCTGCTTGTCGGTATTTACGTTGTAAATGTTTGGAAGCGTGCCGCTTGGGTCGTTGATAATAGAAAGTGATGGCATCATGCGGTAGTTGAACACATCGTTGTCGAATGCGCCTTTTACGTAGATGTTCATTCCGTTGCTGAAAGAGTGTACGTATTTCAAGGCCGTTTGGCTGTGGTAGAAACGGCTTTTCCACTTCCTGTCTGCCTGTCGTTCGTCCTCTCCTGTGCTGCCGTTGAATCCTTTCAGGCCGAGGTCAATATTGAGAGCATCCTTGTCTGATAAGTCGAACTGGCAGGATATGCGTCCGTTGGCATTGCCATGACTGCCTCCGCCGAGGTGGATATAATTGCTCTTGTCACCTTTGTTTTTCTCATCGCTGTGGTAATTGCCAAGAGGTTCTGCGGCAAAATGGGTTAGTGTCTCGCCTTGGGTGGAATAGGGCATGGTATAGTGTTTAATCTCTGTCTTGATAGGCTGAGTTTTTATCTCTACCTTCTTCACATCGTTCACCACAGGCTTTACTTCGTTGGTTACCTCAACGGTGTTGTCCAGTTGGGCCATGGCAGGCATTGCTGTCAATATGGCGAGTATGGTAGTGTATTTCTTGTTTGTCATTTTTTTATAGTTGCTGTTATGCATGAAACATGAAAGATGTACTTTGAAAAGAAACTTCTGAAAAAGGATTCTGTCGAAGCTGTGTGAATGCAGTCTGCTGCATTAATGCTGTGGCAGCAGAGAATATGCTGTCTCCTGCTATCATTTCATTCGTTCTTCAATCATCTTCTTGATGTCGTCGTCCTCCTTGTAGTTGGCCTTGAGCGATTCGAGAGTCTGTTTGGCTTCTATCGCTCTGCCTTCGGCTTTGTATATGTCGCTCAGAAGCACAAAAGCGCGCGCAAGCCAGTAAGGACGGCCTATGCCCTTGTCGATGGCTGCGTTCAGCTGTTGTTCGGCTGCTTGGTAATTATTGGCCTCGAAGAGAGCTTGTGCCGCCATGACAGGCGCCATGGCGGCAGCATTCTCAATTGAGTCTTGGGCTGCGGCTATCGAGTCTTGTATGGCGATGTTGGTGGCCATGTTCGACAGTTCGTCCTGCGCTTTTTGTGCATATTCGTTTCCTGGGAATCGGACAACAATTGACTGGAAGATGGTTGTGGCCTCATCTGTCTTGCCGGAGAGCACATAAGCGCGTCCTTGTTCGAAGAGAGCTTTGGCAGTAAGCGACGACTGTGTGTATTCGCCCCTCATCTTGTCAAGAATCTCGACCTTGCGGCCATAGTTGCCTCTGAGGCCTTCGATGTATGCTTGCTGCAGCATGGAGTAGTCGCCCAAGTTGTGGTCGGTGGCTTTAGCCTGTGCATAAGCTTTGTCGGCCTCGTCATAATTGCGCATGTTCAGATAACTGTCGCCCTGTCTGTTGAAAGCGTCTGCTTTCATCGATGCGGATGCGTCGCTGGCGGTTGTGACCTTGCTGAATTGGCTGATTGCTGCGTTGTATTTCTGTTGTTTGTACAGAGCATACCCCAGGCTATATATGGCATATGTGTTGTTCTTCAGTTTGCCGTTAGCTGTCTGCCCTCCAAGATTGATAGCTGTGTTGAGGTCGTTGGCTGCTTGGCTGTAATTACCCTGACGGTAGTTGCAGTCGCCCTTGATGTAGTAAGCCTCAGCATAAGCTTCTGCATTCTTGTTGCCTAAAGCCACAGCTTTTCCTGCGTAGGCAAGGGCTTGTTCGATGCGGCCAGAGTTAAGTTCTTGGAATGCCAAGTTGTACAATACAGTCTGCTTGTCATTCTGTGCGTCTGTGTTCTGCGCCTGCACCTTGCTGATGGCCTGCAGAGCTTTGTTGTAGTCCTTCTTCGACATATAAGCTGCTGTGAGGCATTGCGACACGGGGGTGGCATATTGTGATGTTGGAAACTCGTTGAGGAAGTCTTCCATAACCTTTACAGTTTGAGGCGAGTTCTGTTCGTGCAGGGTGAGAGCATAGTTGTACATTGCCATTTCTTTCAGCGACTTGCTTGCGTTCATCTGCGCAGCATTCATGAAGGCTGTCTGTGCGTCAGTTTTCTTGATGAGTCGGAGCGAAGCGATGCCTGTGTGCAGCCATGCGTTTTGTGCCATTTCGTCATTGGCGTTTTCTGCAGCCTTGATGAGATTGGCTCGTGCCTTGTCGAATGCTCCTTGGTTGTAGTAGCACATGCCCAGTTTGTATAAGGCTGTTCTGGTTTTTTCTCCGGCCTCGAGATAAGTTGCTGCCTTTTGCCATTGCGCCTTGTCGTACAGGTGCTCGCCTGCAAGGCGGTACATTGCTTCATTGAAGCTGCTCATCTCTTCGCTCAAGCGGGTGAGAGGATAGGCGAGTGGTGTGGATATGGGTGATTTGCCTTCGTTGGCGAAGAACAGCTGTAGTGCCTCGTCAAATCTCTGTTCCTTGATCAGAAGGTTGCGTCTAAGCATGCTGATGGCCTCGGCATATTGTGATGTGCGTGCGTTTTTGAGCCATTCCTCCATGCTGTCGGCAGTGCCAGCAGCATTGGTCACATAGTCGCATATAAGTATCAGAGCTTCAGCGTCACGTTTGTTTTCTTCATTGACTGTTGTTTTTTCAAGGCACTCCACAAGTTGTTGCCTTGCGCCGTGATAATGTCCGTCGGCAAAGGCTTTGATGGCTGTTTGCTGCGCATGAGCGCAAATGCACGCGCCTGCCAACAGCCATGATATAAATAGTCTGTTTGTTTTCATATTGTTATAGATTTAGCTACAAAGGTACGAACTATTTTTGAAAGAAGATGGTTTTATTCATTGAAAATAACTAACTTTGCATATCAAAAAGTTATTTTAAAAGATGACAAAGCAATATGATTTTCTCATTATCGGTTCAGGTGTGGCTGGTATGAGTTATGCCCTCAAGGTGGCAGAAGCAAATAAAGGCAAGATTGCCATTATATGTAAGACAACACTTGAAGAGGCCAATACGGCAAAAGCGCAAGGTGGCATCGCTTCGGTAACAAATCTTCTTGTAGACAATTTCGAGAAGCATATACAAGACACTATGATTGCTGGCGACTGGATCAGCGACCCAGAGGCCGTGAAACAAGTCGTGACCAATGGACCGCGCTGCATACAAGACCTTGTGAAGTGGGGTGTCAACTTTGACAAGAAGGAAGACGGCACATTCGACCTTCACCGTGAAGGCGGACATTCTGAGTTCCGCATTCTTCATCATGCAGACGATACAGGCGCAGAGATACAGCGTGGGCTGATGGAAGCTGTGCGCAACAATCCAAACATAGACATCCTTGAGCATCACTTTGCTGTGGAAATCATCACGCAGCATCATTTGGGCATACGTGTCACACGCCGCACTCCAGACATCGAATGTTATGGAGCTTATGTGCTCAATCCTGAGACAGGCAAGATTGACACTTATCTGTCCAAGGTGACCTTGATGGCTACAGGAGGCACAGGAGCCATCTATGCCACCACATCTAATCCAAACATTGCCACGGGCGACGGCATAGCTATGGTTTATCGTGCCAAGGGCAAGGTCAAGGACATGGAGTTCGTGCAGTTCCACCCGACCGTGCTTTTCAATCCGAAAGAGACTCATCCCGCTTTCCTCATCACGGAAGCCATGAGGGGCTATGGAGGCATACTGCGTCTTCCTAATGGGGAAGAGTTCATGCAAAAGTATGACGAGCGTCTCAGTCTTGCGCCACGCGACATTGTGGCTCGTGCCATCGACAACGAGATGAAGATACATGCGCTTGACCATGTGTGTCTTGATGTCACTCACAAAGACCCGGAGGAGACAAAGCACCATTTCCCCAATATCTATGCCAAGTGTTTGTCTATAGGCATAGACATAACCAAGCAATACATACCAGTGGCTCCGAGTGCGCATTACATGTGTGGCGGCATACAGGTCGACCTCGATGGCCAGTCGAGCATCAAACGCCTTTATGCTGTGGGTGAGTGCTCATGCACAGGTCTGCATGGAGGCAACCGTTTGGCCAGCAACTCGCTCATAGAGGCTGTGGTATATGCTGACGCTGCAGCAAAGCACTCTCTTGAGGTCATTGATGGCTATGACTTCAATACCAAAGTGCCAGAGTGGAATGATGAGGGCACCATGACCAATGAAGAGAAAGTGCTTATAGCCCAGGACGTGAAGGAGGTTGGCCAGATAATGTCGACATATGTGGGAATTGTGCGTTCCGACCTTCGTCTGCATCGTGCATGGGAACGTCTCGACCTTCTCTATGAAGAGACAGAGCATCTCTTCAAGCGCGTGAAGCCAACACGCGACATCTGCGAGCTCCGCAACATGATAAATGTGGGCTATCTCATCACAAGGCAAGCCTTGGAGCGTAAGGAGAGCCGTGGCCTTCACTATACGGTTGACTACGCAAAGCATGCGCTCGACGCAGACAAGCAAAGCATGAAATAAGCGGGTGCGCAAGATTTTCTTTGTAATAAACATAATTACATCTATAAACTAAATCTATTATAATGAGAAAAAAACTCTTAATGTTTCTGCTGCTGGTTACGACAGCCGTGAGTGGCATAGTGGCACAGAACATACTGGAAGAGACTGTTCCTATGGATGAGGCTTACCGCAAGGGCACCTTGCCTAACGGACTGACATATTACATACGACACAATGCATGGCCTGAGAAACGCGCATTTTTTTATATAGCGCAGAAAGTAGGCTCATTGCAGGAAGACGACGACCAGCGTGGCTTGGCGCATTTTCTTGAGCATATGTGCTTCAATGGCACAAAGAACTTCCCAGGAAACCAGCTAAAGACATATCTTGAATCTATAGGAGTGCGCTTTGGCGAGAACCTCAACGCATACACAGCTTTCGATGAGACTGTTTACAATATAGACAATGTCAATGTGGAGACTGAGGGAGCCATCGACAAGTGTCTGCTCATTCTCCACGACTGGAGCCACGACCTTTTGCTCCAAGACAAAGAGATTGACGCCGAACGCGGTGTCATCAACGAGGAATGGAGAATGAGGAGTTCTGCTATGATGCGCATGTATGAGAAGGCTCTTCCTGTGATTTATCCCGATTGCCGGTATGGCTATCGCCTGCCTATAGGCACAATGGATGTTGTGATGAACTTTCCTTATGAGACACTCCGCAACTATTACCGCAAATGGTACCGTCCCGACCTTCAAGCCATTGTCATTGTAGGCGATGTTGACGTGGACGAGATAGAACAGAAAATAAAGAATGTCTTTGCCGACGTCAAACCTGCCGCCCCTGATGCTGCAAAGTTTGAGTATTTCCCTGTGGCTGACAACAAAGAGCCTATCGTGTCTATCAACAAAGACAAGGAGCAAGTGGCAAATGTCTTCATCTTCAATTGGAAAACAGAAGCATTCCCACGAGAGATGAAGAACAAGGCTGCTTACAATGTGCATGAAATACTCAACTATGCCATGTCGTCAATGTTCAGCGAACGTGTAGCAGAGATTCTGCAGAAACAGAATCCTCCATTCCTTGGTGCAGACTTTGGTCTGGACGACTTCTTCGTCTCAAAGACAAAGGCTGCATTTGCAGGAAGCGTCACATGTGAGAAGAATAAATATGAGGAAGGCATCAAGGCTCTTTATCGTGAGATACTCCGTGCCAAGAGATTCGGATTCACAGAGGCTGAGTTCAACCGCTTCAAATCAGAATATCTCTCTCAGATGGAGACAATATATCTGAAGCGCGAGAAGATGCAGAGCAGCAGTTATGTGAACGATTGCGTGCGCAACTTCCTTGAGAACGAACCAATGCCAAGCATTGAGTGGAACTATGAGTTTGCCAAGAGAATCACTTCCATGCCGGAATTTTCTGTCGATGAAGTCAATGCGCTCCTCAAAGCCATGCCTTCCGACAATATGGTCATAATAGGCTTTGGCACAGACAAGGAAGATAATGTGCTTCCAACCAAGGAAGATATCTTGCGCTACATGAAAGAGGTGGAAGCTGAAGACATTGAGGCTCCTGCGCACGATGAGGATAATCGCCCGCTCATCAGCAATCTTCCAGTTCCTGGCAAGGTTAAGAGCATCAAGCAGGACAAGTTTGGCTTCAAGCTCATCACCCTCAGCAATGGTGTGAGAGTGCATGTGAAGAAAACCGACTTTGCGCCAAACACCATCAGCATGTCTGCTTACAGCAAGGGAGGCACGTCTCTCTATAGCAATGATGAACTTGACCAGACCGCAAGTCTGAGTTTTGCAGGCGTAGGCGGCTGGGGTGAGTTCAGCGCCACAGAGCTTAACAAGAAGCTTGCTGGCATCCAGGCCAATGTGAACACAAGTGTGTCATCTCAAAGCGAGAATGTGTCAGGATCATGCGCAAAGAAAGATTTCGAGACAATGATGCAACTCACTTATCTTAAGTTTACATCCCCTCGCAAGGATGTGGAAGCGTTCAATTCGGCCATACAGCGTTCAAAGGCTAATCTCAGGAACAAGGAGAACAATCCTATGATAGCCTTGCAGGATACCATAGCAAAAGTTGTTTATAACAACAATCCTCGT
The DNA here is from genome assembly GCA_934293005.1 of uncultured Bacteroidaceae bacterium. Lineage (GTDB taxonomy): Bacteria > Bacteroidota > Bacteroidia > Bacteroidales > Bacteroidaceae > Minthosoma. Next base: position 55,873 of record CAKQYA010000003.1, on the reverse strand, counting down.
GCTGTGCGCACTAAGGCTGAAGACCTTGACCGAATCAATTATGACCGTGTCATTGAAATCTATAAGGAGCGTTTTGCTGATGCTGATGATTTTGACTTCTTCCTTGTCGGCGACCTTGATGCAGATTCTATAGCTCCGATGCTTGCCAAGTATCTCGGTGCTCTTCCCACACTCAAGGGTTCTGAGAAATTCAAGACAATTGACTTGAAGATGGCTCAGGGTGAGCATAAGAATGTCTTTGAGAAACATCTTGAGACTCCAAATGCTCTTGTGTTCTTTATCTATAATGCTCCGCTCAAGGTGAACCTAAAGAACACCATCTTGGTAAGCATGCTTGAGCAGGTCATGGACATGAAGTACACAGAGACTGTGCGTGAGGACGAAGGTGGTGCTTACGGCGTGCCTGTACAGGCAAGCATCACAGACTATCCAGACCAGCGCGCTACGGTACAGATACAGTTGCCTACAGCTCCCGACAAGCGCGAGCGTATGACAGAAGTGGTGTACAAGGGCGTTGATGACATAATAGAGAAAGGCCCTTCAGAGGAAGACCTCAAGAAAATTAAAGAGTACAAGCTTCGTCTGTATGACGAGAACCTGAAGGACAATGCCTATTGGCTCCGCCAGATGATTTGGCTTACAATGTATGGAGAAGATAATGTGACCGACTTCAGGAAGACTGTGGAGAATATCACAGTGGATGACATCAAGGCTGCTGCAAAAGTGATATTCCGCAGCGGCAACCGCATAGAGGTTGGTATGACAAGTCCTGTGGAATGATAGGAAAAAGCACCTTTTAGGTTCTGTTGGCCTGGTGGCTGAAAGTGTAAAAGGGCATTCAAACTTTAGGAAAGAAGCTTTTCTTGTAAGCTTGAAAGAACAATTTAATGATAAGACACATGAACAGACAATTTCATGCAAAAGTATCAATGAGAAGTTATGTGCTACTGGCAGCTTTGCTGTCAGTAGCCATTTCTTTCATCTGGTCCACAGAGCACGTTGCCAGGCAATGGATAGGAGTTGTGCTGGCTGCTGTATTGCTCGTTATGGTGGTTGTCATTGAGAGAATCATCAACACCACTTATACAATCACTACCGAGGGCACTTTGGTCATTCATGAAGGCAGGTTCTCAAAAGATGTTGTCATCTCTATAGGGGATATTGACCGCATCGACCGCATCAATCGCTACAGAATAGCAGGACGTCCGTTGTTGTCATATCTTGTAGTGGTGCTCAGTGATGGCAAGGAATATGGCATAATGCCTAAGAATGAAGAAAACTTTATAAAATGTATAACACGGAAAAGAGAAAACGTACAAGAAGACCAGCAAGAGGACTGCTGACAGTATTCTTGCTTTCAGCGATTGTTTTTCTGCCGTTGCATGCCGCAACAGATAACGGTTGTCAGAAAGAGGTTATGCACGAGACCCCGTTTTGCGACAGCCTTGGAGTTGCTGGATGTGACAGCATTTACGAACAAGACAGTCTATCCACGCATGTCGGCAATACGGGAACTGGTGGTGCTTCTGCTGCAGGAACCGTTGCCCAGACATGGTCTGACCGCTTGCATCTCTCTCTTGGCGAGATCGCTAAAGAAGCTGACGCTGCATATTACAACACGGCCATATGTGTTTGGGACCTCGAAGCCGACTCTCTCATATGGGAATACAACCGGAAGAAAGTGATGCGTCCAGCATCCACACAGAAGGTGTTGACTGCTGTGGCGGCCCTCAGCAAACTCGGAGCCAGACATGAGATTCGAACCACTGCCTATTATACAGGTGCTATTTCGGCCGATGGCACTTTGCATGGCGACATCTATGTGGTAGGCGACTTCGATCCTATGTATTCCTATTCCGATCTCCGTTCCTTGGCAGCCGACATTGCTGGCCAAGGCATCAAACGCATTGATGGCACACTATATGCCGATGCAAGCATGAAAGAGAAAGATCTTTATGGCAATGGATGGTGCTGGGATGATGTGCCAAGCAAGTATGAACCTTATCTAAGTGCCTTGATGCTTGAGAGGGGAAAGATGTACCCCGACTTCACAAACTATTCTAAAGATCCGCATTTTCATCCAGCTGAGCACTTTGTGTTTGTTCTCAGCAAATCTCTGGCCGATTTTCGTGTGGAGCCTGCCGACAGCAGCAAGACTGACATTGCGTATGCCATGAAAGAGTATCCTGGCGGAGGTCATCGTTTCTATGTTAAGTCACGAACTATAGAACAGGTGATGCAGCGTATGCTGAAGAATTCTGACAATCTGCATGCAGAAGCCGTCTTTTATCAGTTGGCCGATCTCAATGCGCGCAAGTACAGCTCGTGGAAAGATGGTGCTCGCCAAGTGGAGAATATGCTTCGTCAGGCAGGTGTTCCTACGGCGTATGTCAAGGTGGCTGATGGCAGCGGAGTGTCGCTATACAATTATTCATCGGCTTCTGCCATGGTCTCAGTGCTTCGTTATGCTTATCGTCATGATGACATATTCCGAAGTTTTTATCCTGCCCTGCCAATAGCAGGTGTGGACGGAACTCTTGACACCCGCATGCGCCGAGGCACGGCTTACCGCAACATACATGCAAAGACAGGCACCTTGGAGGGCGTCATTTCCCTTGCGGGCTATGCCAATGCGTCTAATGGCCACACCTTGGCTTTCTCTATCATCATCAATGGAGTGCTGAGCGCAAATACCGCACGTGATTTTCAAGACAGGGTGTGTGAGATGCTCACAAGGTGATGAGTGTGACTTTGAGACTTTCCGAGAAATCAAATCCGCAATGTCGAACAGACATTGCGGATTTATTTTAAGTAGGTGTCCATGATGATTCTTATCGGGCAAAAAAAGATAGTAAGGATACTTTGCAAAGTATTACGTGATACTTTGCAAAGTAATACGTGATACTTGGCCAAGTATCACGTAATACTTTTTTAGGGGTGTTGTAACGATGTATTGCGATTATAGCAAATCTTTGCCAATGTCTCTGCGGAAATACTTTCCGTCGAAGTGTATTTTGCCAGCTTCGGTAAATGACTTCACGAGAGCTTCGTTCTGTGTCTTTCCATATGAGCTCACAGCGATGACACGTCCGCCAGCTGTGACAACCTTCCCGTCCTTCATGGCTGTGCCTGCATGGAAGACAACCGAGCCTTCCACATCTTCTATGCCTGTGATTTCAAACCCTTTCTTGTATTCTTGTGGGTATCCGCCGCTCACCATCATCACGCATACGGCTGAGCGTGGATCAAACTCAAGGGCCTTTGTGTCGAGATCACCATTGGCAACACCCTCAAACAGGTCTACAATGTCGCTCTTGACACGTAACATCACAGTCTCAGTCTCAGGGTCACCCATGCGTACATTATATTCAATGACAACAGGGTCGCCAGCCTTTGCGTAAGCATAGTCGCGGTCCACTTTGATGAGGCCAAGGAAGATGAAGCCCTTGTAGTCGATGCCGTCTTTAGCAAGGCCCTCCACTGTTGGACGTACGATATTGTCCTCAACCTTCTTCATCCATTCGGCATCAGCGAAAGGAACAGGGGACACGCTGCCCATGCCTCCAGTGTTCAATCCGGTGTCGCCCTCGCCAATGCGCTTGTAGTCTTTTGCCTCTGGGAGAATCTTGTAGTTCTTTCCGTCTGTCAACACGAATACAGAGCATTCGATGCCTGAAAGGAACTCCTCGATGACAACTGTAGCGCTTGCTTCGCCAAACATTCCGTCGAGCATGCCTCTGAATTCCTTTTTGGCCTCTTCGAGAGTTGGAATGATGAGCACGCCCTTGCCTGCACAAAGGCCATCGGCTTTCAGTACATAAGGAGGCTGGAGCGTTTCCAAAAACTTGATGCCTTCTTCTATGTTTGTGCCGTTGAATGAACGGTATGCTGCTGTAGGAATGCCATGTCGTTGCATGAAGTTCTTAGCAAAGTCCTTGCTGCCTTCGAGCACTGCACCCGCTTTGCTTGGACCTATGACAGGAATGCTTGCCAATGCCTCGTCCTGCTTGAAGAAGTCGTACACTCCCTTCACTAATGGATCCTCAGGGCCTACCACAACCATGTCGATGCCATTCTCAAGAACAAACGACTTGATTCCATCAAAGTCGTCTGCTTTGATGTTGACGTTCTCGCCAACAGAGGCTGTGCCGGCATTGCCAGGCGCAATGAATAGTTTCTCAATCTTTTGGCTTTGGGCAATCTTCCAAGCCAAGGCGTGCTCTCTGCCGCCGCTACCAAGCAAAAGTAGTTTCATATTGTAATGTTGATTATTTTGCAATTATTGTGCAAAGTTAATGCAAGTAGAAGACAATGCAAAATAATTGGGTCGATTTTTTGTTGCAGAGATGCTGGTTTATCTATTGAAAGATGATGAAATTAAAGGGAAAAAGAATAAACACGTGGATTATTTAACTGCTGACACATTATTATTAAATGTTAATCGGATATTTTTTTCTCAAAATTTTGTAATTCGGATTTAACTGACTAACTTTGTTGCGAATTTTATATTATAGAGAATCATGCCATCAGGCATAATAAACAACAGTACATACTCAAAGATAAAAGATGAATGCACGGACTTTCGCTGACACCTTGACGCAGACGGTTGAGGAGCTTGCATGTCCAGAGTCCTATAAGGATCTCTATCATGAGCATAACGATGGAGTGCCTTTGCCATCAGGCGAGGTGCTTCAGAAGATTATCGAACTGGTCAGGGGAATCCTTTTCCCAGGTTATTACGGCCGATCGTGCATCAACACGAATACGCTCAAATTCCATCTTGGGGTCTATACGGAACAGCTTTACTCTTTGCTTGTGTCACAGATACAAGCAGGCTTGTCCTTCTCGAATTTTGATGAGAAGGGCGCAGTGTTTGCTGCCTATAACCGAAACACCATAAATGCAGAAATGCGCCACATGGCAGAGAATAGGGCAGTGCGCTTTATAGAAAAGCTCCCTAAGTTGCGCCAGACACTCGCCACAGACGTGGTGGCTGCTTTCAATGGTGACCCGGCAGCCAAAAACTACGGGGAAATAATAAGTTGCTATCCTGTAATCAAAGAACTGACGATATACCGTATGGCCCATGAACTGTGGCTGCTCGAAGTTCCTCTTATACCGAGAATGCTCACAGAGATTGCCCATTCAGAGACAGGCATAGACATTCATCCTGGAGCAACCATAGGTGAATACTTCACCATTGATCATGGAACAGGTGTCGTCATAGGTGAGACATGCATCATAGGCCGCAATGTCAAGCTATATCAAGGTGTCACACTTGGTGCGAAGAGTTTTCCGCTCGACGAAAACGGCAATCCCATCAAAGGCGTGCCGCGTCATCCAATCTTGGAAGATGACGTGATAGTATATTCCAACGCCTCAATACTTGGACGCATCACCATAGGGAAAGGGGCTGTCATAGGCGGAAATATATGGGTTACGCAAGATGTGCCAGCAGGAGCAAGCATCACACAGAAAAGGTGATGGTGATGAATGTGTCAGCAGCGCAGCATGCATAGTGGCCATTCTTTAAGAAATATAGCATACATAAGTACATTCATATCGACATATAAACAAGAATATGACCGAATTTAAGATAATAGCAAAGACCTTCCAAGGATTGGAGGAAGTGCTTGCAAAAGAGCTCATCAACCTGGGCGCAAACAACGTAGAGATAGGCAGACGAATGGTTGCATTCACAGGCGACAAGGAAATGCTTTACAAGGCCAACTTCTGCACACGCACGGCTGTGAAGATACTCAAGCCAATAAAGGAGTTTAAGGCTAATGACGCTGATGACCTTTATGACATTGTGAAAGGCATCGATTGGTCACAATACATGGATGTGAACAACACTTTCCTTGTAGAGTCTGTAATCTTTAGTGACAACTTCCGCCATTCCAAGTTTGTGGCATACCGTGTGAAGGATGCGATAGCCGACTATTGGCGTGACAAGACTGGCGACCGTCCAAACGTGGGCATTAGCAATCCTGACATACGAATCAACGTGCATATTGCAGAAGACTTGGTGACACTCTCTCTCGACTCGTCAGGCGAAAGCCTCCATCAGCGCGGCTATAAGACAGCTACTGTGGCTGCTCCAATCAATGAGGTGCTTGCTGCAGGACTCATCATTCTGAGCGGATGGGACGGAGAGTGCGATTTTATAGATCCGTTCTGCGGATCGGGCACAATAGTCATTGAGGCCGCTCTCATAGCACTCAACGTCTATCCTGGTGTGTTCCGTAAGGAGTATGCTTTTGAAAAATGGAAGGACTTCGACTCGGATCTCTTCGACCGCATCTACAATGATGACAGTCAGGAACGTGAGTTTGACCATAAGATATACGGCTATGACATCAATCGCAAGACCGTGGCTATTGCTGCTGACAATGTGCTGAATGCTGGGGTGAAGGATATAGTCAGTATAGAGCAACGCGACTTTTATGAGTTTGAGAAACCTCTTGACAAGGCTATCATGATAACCAACCCGCCATACGGTGACCGTATCACTACAGATGACATATATGATCTTTATGAGACTATTGGCAAGAACCTCAAGCAGAATTTTGCAGGCAACGACGCATGGATCATCACTCATCATGAGGAGCTTTTTGACCGTATAGGCTTCCGTCCATCTACCAAATATGCTCTTTTTAATGGTTCGCTTGAATGCGAATTCCGCAAATACCAGATATTTGATGGCAAACTTAAGGATCGCCGCGAGGAGGGCCTTGACATAAAGACTGACGAAGACCGCCGCCATAATCTAAGGTTTAAGCCTCATAAGAAGAATGAAGACGGTGAATGGGGCGGAGAGAAAAAGACTGATGATGAGTCACATTACTTCAAGTCTAAGCCTTTCAAAGAGAAAGGAGCTTGGGAACGCGGCTCTAAGGATTGGGAGAAAAACTCAAAGGATAAGACGTTCAAGAGTCTGAACCGTGAAAATGTGATGTTTGAGGCTGCTGATGAGGAAGAGGCTGAGATCATCAACCGCCATCTTGGCAAGTGGGGCGACAGAGGTGCTAAGGTCGTTCGTCCCGACAGACGTCGTTCGGGAGATTCGCGTCCTCGTGGAGAAGAAGGCTTTGGCAAGCGTTCTGATGGTGCTCAGTATCGAAAGGATGATGGAGAACGTCGCAGTTTCGGCAGTCGTGAAGAACGTCAGGCAGCGCGCCGTGAATTCTTCTCAGGCAAATCGTCTAACGAAAGAAAGCCTAACGGTGAAAGAACTTTTGGAGGGGATCGCAGAGGCTCTCGAGATGAGAGGTATCCACGTCGAGATGATGAGCGACCTGCTCGTAAATATGACAGACCGAAAGGTGAAGGTCGTCCGTCTCAAGGTAGAAGGGGTGGCCGCAATTAAATAAGCAGCGCACTGTTTCAACGTTATATTGGTGGCCAAAGGACAGGTATAGTCCTTTGGCCACTAATTGTTTAGCTTGTTCAGGCTTGCCCCTGAAACCATGTATCACCCATGGCTGCGGAGTGTTGCCTGAGTGCTTGCATGCTTGTTCCAGCTCTTTTCTCAGCATCAGCAACTGGTCGAAGGCTTTCACGCAATGCACCACCATGGGCTTCCTTAATTGTTCGGCTAAGTTGATATGCGCTCTCATTGCTTCCATCTGCACGTCAATGCTCGCTCCTCGCATCTTGTCGAGCCCGCATTCGCCAATGGCCCACACATCGTCTCTTGAAGCAATGTGTGCTATATGTTCAAATGAGTCTTTCCAATTGCTTGTGACGCACCATGGGTGCATGCCTGCCGACAATGCGGCATGCTTAGGCAAATATGCAGGCGTTTCTTTGTTGCCGATGCTGTACAGACAAGGTAACGAATCGATGATGTGGGTGTGGATGTTGAACATGTTTGCAGAATGCGGAAGGTGTTTGAATAAATTCAGTGAACACTTATTGTTCCAAATCGATGACATGACGGAAACTTGTCATGCATTGCTTGTTTTTACAACTTCACTTGCTTGCGTTCTTTCGGCATTTTGTTTCCGCCCGCATTTCTTCATTGTCAGCTATGCCTTAAATGCATACGTTGCTACTTGCTTGAAACAAGCACTGGCAAGAATTATACTAATGACCGATTAGCGATTATGGAAACAATAAGTATCTCATAATTATTATATATGTGTGTGAAAGTCCTGATTGTGGATAGTTGAGATGGTTATGAATGCCCGTTTGCTTCCTTCTCTATGCATTCGAATCGGCATAGAATGTTGCGTTGCTCAATGTCGGCAAAGAAGAGATTGATTGCATGTTGATGAGATTGGGTGCATTATTGTGAAGAGCGTGCACTTGTGTCACCAATGAAACACATCTGGCACAGGGTCGTATCCATAACCCCCAAGAGGATGGCAGCGCAGGATTCGCTTGCAGGCCAGATACAGGCCCTTCAGCGGCCCGTGTTTCTTAATGGCCTCCATAGCATAGGCCGAACATGTGGGTGTGTAGCGGCATGATGGAGGGGTGAGTGGAGAAATGCAACTTCTATAGAATCTTATGGGCAGAAGAATCAAAAAGATGCATGTGGTTCGGATAGCGTTAAGAATAGAGCGCAGAATTTTCATTCGGCATGTGTATTTATGTTGTATGTGTTGCCTGGCTCCTTTGCCATTGTTAGCTTAATTGACTTGTTCAGTTATACGGTTGAGAATCTTTGTCACGCTTTTTTTCACCAATTTGAATGAAGGAAGCGTGTCTGTGATGCACACGAAGGCAATAATCATTCTGTAGTCTTTGCCTTCAAGTTCATTCCATAGTTGGTGCTTGTTTGTACGGTAGTTCTCACGTACCAGCCTTTTCATTCTGTTACGGTCTACAGCATGCTTGAATCGTTTCTTAGGTACGGATATTAGAATGGACACAGGCGGCATGTGCTCGTCTGTTTTTTCAAGTTTCATAAAAACAGCTCGCAGGGGGAACGCTGCCATAGAAGCATTCCCTCCTGCGAATAGTTTGTCTATGATGAGTTGGCTGTTCAGCCTCTCTGATTTCTTGAAAGTGTTGTCCATGTCTGGGGTGTTGGTGGCTAAGCCTCGTCCCTTTACAGGAGAGTTTTTGCATAAGCCTCTATAATGGCAGGGACGGAACGCAGTTCGGATGTTGGCTGATAGTCTACCGCAATGCCTGCGCTTTCTGCTGCCTGTATTGTTTTAGCTCCTAAGCATGCAATTTTTATGTCGCCCTGCTCGAAGTTAGGGAAATTTTTTATCAATGAATTGATACCTTCTGGTGAGAAGAATACCAGCATGTTGTAATCGAACGCTTCGTCTGGTGTGAAGTCGTTAGTTACGGTATAGTACATGACAGCCTCGTCGTGATCGAGTTTTGCCTCATCGAGCATATTCTTCATGGTGTCGTCGTGAACAGACGATTGGGGCACGAAATATTTCTCATTGCTGTGTTTCACCATTATTGGAATGAGGTCTGTTATGCGTCCGCTCTCTGGGAAGAAGTTCTTGCGTTTGCGATACTGCACATACTTCTGGATGTATAATGAAACCTGTTCTGAAATACAGAAGTATTTCATGTCATCTGGTATTGTCACGCGCAACTCCTTGCATAGAGCGAAGAAGTGATCTATTGCGTGGCGTGATGTGAAAACTATTGCTGTATGTCCGGGTATCGACACCTTCTGCTGTCTGAAATCCTTTGAGGACATAGGCTCAACTTTTATAAATGGGCGAAAGACCAGTTCCAGGTTGTATTTCTTTGCCACATCGAAGTATGGAGACTTCTCTGTCTGTGGCTTAGGTTGAGATACGAGTATCTTAGTTGCCATCAATATAATAAGATTTTTACTATAATATTTCTACTGTAGTATGACGCAATCTGCCATGTCACCACGGCTGGCATCAATTCAACGCTGCAAAAGTACAAAAAAATCAGCAAATAGCCATAACTCCTTATCTTAAAGTTGACTAAAAGCTTGCAAAATAGCACTACCTCATACAATATGAATGTGAAAATGACAGTCCAGAATACAATGTGCCTTGACGTTTCGTGAAATGTGCTGAGCAACGCTGTAGGGTATAAAGTTACTACCGTGAATGCTGTGGCATACATGTAGTATGTTGTCCATCGTTGTCTGGATGCACGGTTGAAGAAAACCCAATTGACGATTTTGTATAGGCACATTTTCAGACAAAACATACCGAGTGCGACTCCAGTGCCAGCAGCATACAGCCAATAGGGCGTGTCGACATATGGTATTGTGATGCTTTCTTCGATGATTGGGTTGAAGAATATCACAGAGGCGCAAGCTGCTGTCATTAGCAGTAGGAGAAACAGGCTCAGCGATTCGCCTGAAGTATCTGCGGAACACTCGTCGATTGATGATTTTCTGCTGAACGTGAATAGCTCTTTGATGCGGTAGAGAAGCGTTGCCCTTCCTTTGCACACGATGGCCGACAGAATGAAAAACATCAGCACCATGGTTCCGGCGATGAGCGTATCGTTGCCTATAGGCTGGGGCCTCACTGCCATGGCGACAGTGTCGTCTGGCATAGATGCCCCAATCTTGTAATATTCTGTGCGGTTGACCACATTGGAATCGGTCGCCGTCAGTATGCTGTCGTAGTCTGTAGTCATAGTGGTTCTTTAGCTGTATTGCAGCCCTCAATCCATTTGCCTATACCTCTCAATCTCTTTACCTCATAGTGGTTATTTAGCTGTATTGCAGCCAAGTGAGGTCGGGATAGGCCATGTGCTGTATGGCTTTACAGGCCAAACTCTTTCTTGATGCTTGTCTGATAAGTCTCAGTCTCCTCCCAAGGGAAGAGTGTCACTTCTATCTCCTTATTGCCTTGGTAGCGGTTGCTGAAGTGCTTCACAACTTTTTCAGTTTTGCGGCCGAAGTGTCCGTAAGAAGCAGTCTCGAGGTATATGGGCTTGCGAAGGTCGAAACGGTCTTCTATTGCTTTAGGGCGCAAATCGAAGATGCGGTCAATGATTTGCGCTATTTCACCATCGCTCATGCTGACGTGGCTTGTCCCGTATGTGTTCACGTATATGCTCACAGGCTTAGCCACTCCGATGGCGTAGCTGAGCTGCACGAGCATTTCATCGGCCACACCAGCCACTACCATGTTTTTTGCTATATGGCGTGCGGCATATGCAGCAGAGCGGTCCACCTTGCTTGGGTCTTTGCCTGAGAAAGCGCCGCCGCCGTGCGCTCCGCGTCCGCCGTAGGTGTCGACTATAATCTTGCGTCCTGTCAATCCTGTGTCGCCATGAGGTCCGCCGATGACAAACTTGCCTGTCGGGTTCACGTGGTATGTGATGTCGTTGCCGAAGAGCTTCTTTGTCTTCTCATCGCTTATCTCAGCAATGACGCGTGGCATGAGAATGTTGATTACATCGCTCTTAATTTTGGCCAGCATCTCATTGTCGGCCTCTGCCTGTGCTTCTGCGCTGTTGTTCTTAGGCTGAATGAACTCGTCATGCTGGGTGCTGACCACTATGGTGTGTATGCGCTTTGGCTTGCTGTCGTCGTCATACTCTACAGTAACTTGGCTTTTTGCGTCTGGTCGAAGGTATGTCACCTCTTTGCCATTAGGACGAGTGTATGTCATCTCTTTGCCTTCGCGTCGTATGTCTGCAAGTACGCGCAGTATGCGATGAGAGAGGTCGAGGGTGAGTGGCATGCAGTTTTCTGTCTCGTTGGTGGCATAACCAAACATCATGCCTTGGTCTCCTGCGCCTTGCTCCTCTGGCACGTTGCGCTCCACGCCGCGGTTGATGTCGCAGCTCTGTTCGTGGATGGCATTGAGCACGCCGCAGCTTTCGCCGTCAAACTTATACGATGATTTGGTGTAGCCAATCTTGTTGATAGTGTCGCGAGCCACGTCCTGGAGGTCGATGTAGGCGTTGCTTTTAACCTCGCCAGCAACAACAACCTGTCCTGTTGTGACAAGCGTTTCGCAGGCTACTTTTGAATTGGGGTCGTAAGCCAAGAGATTATCGAGTACAGCATCGCTGATCTGGTCAGCTACTTTGTCAGGGTGTCCTTCAGACACGGATTCGGAAGTGAATAAAAATCCCATAGTGCAAAATGTTTGAGTAATAAATGTATATGGGGAAAGAAATTGGGAATAATGCACAGACAAGCAACTTGCGTCAAGCTCTGTTGTGGCATTCGTAATCATGCCTTGGAGCGTTTCTGCAGAGTGGTGTTCTTGTCGTTTTAGCATTTTTTTCTGTGGTTGCAAGCAGCCCAAATCTGTCCACATGTCTAAAATCGGATGCAAATTTACGACTTATTTCTCAAACAGCCAAGAGGTTGGGCGGATTTTTGGCCTGAAGATGGTCTTTTCAATCCATATCGGCCTGTGTGTGTTTATTCCGCTTGATTTTTGATGTTTGGGGCGTTATTATTCCTGTTGATGAATGGCCATGTCGTTTTTTATTCATATCTTTGCCATGTCAATAATAAAAATATAATTCAACGGTGATGAGAAAAAAGATAATAGTGATGCTCATATGCGCATTGTCACATGCCATTCTCGCATCCTTGGGCATCCCATGCATGAGTAGGCTCATGGCGCAAGAACTCAATTGCAAAGTCAAGGTCAATCATGCGCAAGTGCAGGGCACCGACAAAGAAGTGTTTGCTGCTATGGAAACAGCTGTGTCTGATTTCATGAATCAACGCAACTGGACTGATTTGCAATACAAAGAGATCGAGAAGATTGATTGTGCGCTGACCATCACCGTGAAGAAGTATGTGGTGGGCGAGAATGCTTTCACAGGTGAGCTTCTCTTTCAGGTGAGTCGTCCTGTGTATGGTTCCAGTTATAGCACCACGGTGTTTTCGATGAAAGATGCCAATGTGAGTTTCACATATACGCAGCAGGATAATCTGGAATTTAATGAAAACAATGTCGACAACAATCTCACAGCCATGCTGGCCTACTATGCTTATCTTTTCATAGGTCTCGACCTCGACACGTTTTCTCCTTTGGGAGGCACTGCGGTATTGGACATGGCAATGAATGTGGCAAACAATGCTCAGACGCTTTCAGCTCCAGGATGGAAGGCGTTCGATAATGACCGCAACAGGTATGCCATCATCAACGACTATTTGGAGGCTTCGTTCGAGCCATTCCGCATGATGATGTATAAGTATCATCGTGAGGGGCTTGATGAGATGGTCCAGAATGCAGACCGTGGACGTGTGGCTGTGACAGAGGCCATCGAGATGCTGAGCGAAGCGAGAGGCAACAGACCGCAGTCGGCTCTGCCTCAGATATTCACCGACTATAAGCGCGATGAAATAGTGAACATATACAATGGACATGGCACGGAGAAGGAAAAACAAACGGTGTATGATATTGTGTCGAACATCAATGCGAGCCAAAGCCAGCAATGGAATAAGATTAAGAGATAGAAAACGACAAGCGTGTGGAGTGCATGCTATTGTAAAGCATATTATAGGAATTTTGTAAATATATAGTAACAAATGATACGTCATCTGCATATAGAGAATTATGCTCTCATAGAGCATCTCGACTTGGACTTGCATCATGGTTTCTCTGTCATCACAGGTGAGACAGGTGCGGGAAAGTCAATCATCATTGGAGCTATTGGCCTGTTGATGGGGCAGCGTGCCGACTCACGTGCCATAAAGACTGGTGCCAAACGTTGTGTCGTGGAGATAGAGTTTGATGTGAGAAACTATGGCATGGAATCTTTCTTTGAGGAAAACGACCTCGATTATGATGATGGGTGTTGCATCATACGCCGCGAATTGACCGTGGCAGGCAAGTCGCGCGCATTCATCAATGACACTCCTGTGCAGTTGGCCCTTCTTAAAGAAATAGGCGAGGTGCTTATTGACGTGCATTCACAACATAAGAACTTGTTGCTCGGAAAAGAGAATTTTCAAATGTCTACGCTTGACATACTTGCACAGAATGATGAATTGCTGGCTGAATACCGCAGTAAATACACAGAATACAAGCTGCTGAAGAAAAAACTGGAAGATGCGGCAGCTAATGCCAAGTCGAGCAAGGAAGAAGAAGATTTCCTGCGATTCCAGTTAGACCAGCTGACTGAAGCCGATTTGCATGAAGGCGAGCAAGAAGAACTGGAGGAGGAACAGGACAAGCTTGAGCATGCCGAGGAAATAAAGAAATCGCTATATGGCGCTTCTGCATGCTTGCAGGCTGATGGTGACAGTGCCGATGTGCTTTCTTTGATAAGGCAAGGAATATCCGAATTGCATTCTATATCGTCAGTCTATCCTGCCGCAGGTGAGCTTGCCGAAAGAATGGACTCGTGCTATATAGAGCTTAAGGATGTGTCGGGAGAATTGGAAAGCATGGCCGATGATGTTGAATATAACCCTCAGAGGCTGGAGCGTGTGGATAACCGCTTGAACACGATCTACACGTTGCAGAAGAAGCATGATGTGGAGACGGTGGGTGAGTTGCTCACATTGCAGAAAGAGTTGGAGGACAAGTTGCAGGATATAGATGGCAGCGGTGAGCGTGTCGAGCATTTGAAGCTTGAGGTTGAGGTGAGCAGAGCAGAGGCGTTGGTGCTGGCTGAAAAACTGTCGGCAGCACGTAGTCAAGCTGCTGTGAGGATGGAAAATGACATGAGAGATAAACTCCTGCCTTTGGGAATGCCTAATGTTCAGTTCAGATGTGAAGTCATTCCTGATGAGAATTCGCTCGCTGAGAATGGGTATGATCAAGTGCAGTTTCTCTTCAATGCCAATAAGAGCGGTGAGCTGAAACCAGTGAGCCAAGTGGCTTCTGGTGGTGAGATAGCTCGTGTGATGCTTGCTATCAAGGCGCTTATAGCAGGTGCGGTCAAGTTGCCAACGATAATCTTTGATGAGATAGACACTGGTGTGAGCGGTTCCGTGGCTGAGAAGATGGCATTGATGATGAAGGGCATGGGCCAGCAAAACCGTCAGGTGATTTCTATCACACACCTTCCACAGATAGCAGCTTGTGGCAGACATCATTACAAGGTTTATAAGGAAGACACCGATGATGCCACACTTAGCCATATAGTAGAACTTAACGAAGAGGAAAGGGTGGAAGAACTTGCGCACATGCTTAGTGGCGAGACATTGACTCAGGCTGCCATAGACAATGCGAAGGCTTTGCTTAACAACAGCAAGTGATTGCCGTGGCTATAGCTTTGCCACTCATGCGTCTTTTGCTTTCATGTGACAAGGCTGCAGAAGGGCGTATGAGTGGCAAAGTATCAGGAATCTCACGTATTATATTTTTTATATTAAACCATTAGATATTAAGCATTCATTTAATCCATTGCTCAGGGTTGAGGCTCTGGTTGCCGTTGCTGTTGCGCAACTGGAAATGGAGCACATAGCGTCCGTCGCTGTTGGCGCCTATAGAGCCAAGATTGGCACGTATGCCCACGCTTTGCCCCTTGCTCACATTGACAGATGAGAGTCCTGAATATACAGATATGTATGAGCCATGACGCAGCATGACGGTATAAGAGCCTCCGTATTGGAATACGGAACTTACGGTGCCTTCGAAAACTGAACGTGCGCAGCATCCTTGCTGTCCGCGTATGTCAACGCCACGGTTGTTGAGTGTCACATTGCTTAATCCCGCCACGGTGTAACGTCCGTAGTGGCCCACGATGTTGTAGCTGCCTGTGATAGGCACAGGCAGGCGGCCTTTGTTGCTGGCGAAGTTGCTTGACAGGCGTGTGTTGGCACTGTCGTTAGCACGCCATGTCTCAGCCTTGCGCCTCTCTGCTTTCTCCTCTTTTGTGGCTGTCTTCACGTCAGCTTCGGCATTGCGCAGGTTGTGCTTGGCTTTTTCTGCTTCTGCTTTAGCTTTGCTGCGTTCCTCTGCGGTCTTGGCATTCTTGCGTGCCAGTTCGGCAGCTTCAGCGGCTTTGCGTGCTTTCTCTGCTGCCGCTTTAGCCTCTGCCAATCGTTTTGCCTTGGCTCTTGCTTCAGCTTCAGCTTTGGCTCTTGCTTCAGCCTCGCGGCGTTTGCGCTCAGCCTCGGCACGTCGTTGTGCTTCTATCTCAGCCTGTATGATTCGGTCTATCTCGGCATTGAGAGATCGCTCTTTCTTCTGGTATTCTTTTATCTGACTGCGTACGGTGGAAATGTTCTTGTTGAGGAATGCCACTTGCGACTGGCAGTTGTCTTTCATCGTTTGCAGCGATTGTTTATGCCTTTCCACAGTCAGTCTGTTCTGTTCCTTTTGAGCCTTTGCAGCGAGAAGCTCATTCTGTTTGGCTTTTACTTCAAGTTGCTTTTCTTTGAGCATTTCGCCTTGAGCTTTCTGGAAACGTGAATACTCACGCATATAGCGCATGCGGCGAATCATCTGCATGAAGTTGTCGGCAGAGAATATGAACATGAGCCTGTTTTGCAATGATCTGTTCTTGCGCATGTACACCATTGCTTTGGCATATCTGTGCTTCTTTACTGTGAGTTCCTTTTGCAGTTTGCCAATTTGTGTGCTTAGCGTGTCGATGGTGTGTTCCAGCGCATTGATGTCGTTGTTTAGACTGTCGATTGATTTTTTCTGGCGTCCTATCTCGTGGTCGAGAACGAGCACACTGTCGAGACTTGTTTTGACATCGCTGTTGAGTTTGGCCAAGCGTGCTTGCGATTGTTTGCGTGCCATTTCTGTGGCGGCGCGCTCATTGCGCAATCGTGTCTTCTTGTCAACCGTTGTCTTCTTGGTAGCATTAGATTTTGTGGTAGTCTTGCGTTTTGTGGTAGTCTGAGTCTTTTTGGACGACACATTGCTCTTCCTCTGAGTTTGCGCTGAGAGAGGAAGAGCCAATACGAGTGTAAATATGATTAGCAGAAAGTGTTTCACTGTTGTAACATGCTTCTGAATAGTTCGTTGACATCGGTTTTTGTGTAGCGGCTCGACACTGAGCTGTGTGCTGTCCAGTTGGCATTATGGTCCTTGTTGGACAGGCGCAGGTCGAGCTTGATGGTTTTCTTAGCTGGAATGGTGTATGAAAGTTTGTCTGACTTTTGTGCTTCCTCCCAGAATAGTGCTTGTATGGCTTCGAAGGTGATGTCATTGTCCTTCAAGGCTCCGAATTCCTCATAGGTGGTGTTGACGTATCGTTTGTTGATGCGGTCAATGATGAGAATGTTGTCTGGAGATATTTCCATGCGTCCCACTTCGGCTATGCCGATTATGGGATCTGTGAGCGTTATTTGTATGACATCATTGTAGCGCATTCTTAGTGTGCCTGTGGTGCTCACATTCTTCTTGTCTTGAGTGATGAAAATCTTCACTCTTGCAGTGAAGTTGGTTCCTGTGGCGATGTTGTCTTTCTTGTTTTCTTTCTTTTGGCTTCCAGTGGCGTTGTCATTGTCGTTAGGTGTGATGATAGTGCCAATGCCAGGTGTTGCAGGTGTTTCGTTTGCCGCTTTTTTAGATGAGCGGCATGAGGCAAGTGCGAGTATGACGAGGCAAGCGGTGCATATGCGCATCAGATGCTTGTGGAAAGAAATATGGTGCATGTCTGAACGTGTTTGTTATTTTGATTTTTTGTTGATTTTTTTTATGTGCATGAGCACATCGTCGGATGGCTCTTCGTTCTCTTTTTTCATTATCTCCACTGCTTTGTCCATGATAGTTTTGGCTTCCCCGTAACGCTTGAGTTGGTAGAGCACCCATGCGTACGTGTCGAGGTATGTGGAGTTGTTTGGTTCCAGTTCGTTGGAACGACGGCTCATTTCTTCTGCCTTGTCGAGGTTTTTCTTCTTGAGGGAGAGGTAGTATGCATAGTTATTGAGCACAGAAGCGTCGTTCTGTGTGTAAACAAGGCAGGAGTCGTAGGCTTGGAATGCTTTGTCGTCGTTGCCCAGCTGATGATATACGTCGCCAAGAATGCCGTAGATGTTGCTTGTCAGCTGTAGTTTGTTGTCACTGCTGCTCTTCTCCACCCGAGGCAGTCCAGCATCGAGCACTGTGACAGCATTTTGGAGGTCGTTGAGCATGACATAGCTGACGCCGAGGTAGTAGTAGAATATAGGGTCATCGCTTTTGTAGTCGACAGCAGGCTTGCATATGTTGAGAATGCTCAGTGTGTCTTGTTCTTGAACGGCATAAGCCAGAAGCTGCTGACGTGCGGTGTTGTTTTCCGGGTCAATGTCGAGCATCTGGCACAGGTATGGGCGTATGTCCTTGTGTGGCATGTCGAGTGTGACCATGTAACGCACACGAAGCTCGAGCAGTGACGTGTCGGTTTGTGGCTCTTTCAGCACATTGTCGAACAGGTTAAGTATGAAGGTTGAGTCGGTGTCTTTATTTAGGCTTTCCTTCACTACGACAGTCATCATGCGCAGGCGTGCAGCATCATCTATATTGGGGTTGGTGAGCAGGCGTGTGAGATATTTGTGATAGAGGCTGTCGTTGCCTTCGTGTTCATAGTAGTTGCTGAGCGACAGCTGGAGCGTGACGTTTGTGGAGTCGATGTCTTCCACGCTTTTATATTGCTTGAGCGCTTCGTCTTTGCGGCCAGCGTCAAGGTATAGGTCACCTATCACCACTTTGTAGCGGAGGTCGTTGGGATATTCGTCAGCCAAGTCTTTCATCTCGTCAAAGGCTCGCTTCTCGTCGCCCTTCTGCAGGAATATGCGGAATTTCTCCATTGAGAGCTGTTCGCTCTTGCCTTCCTTCACTTCTATCTTGTCGAGCACCTTGACCATGTTGTCGTAGTCGTTTTTCTTCTCATAGAGGTCAAGAAGCATCATCAGCACCTCACTCTTCTCCGGAAACTGTTTTGACATCTCCACTACACGCTCCAAGGCTTCATCGGTGCGGTTCTCACTGAGATAGCGCATGACAAGGTTGCTCTTATACCAGAAATTGTCTGGATAGAGCTTTGATGCCAGTTCAAGAGCCTTTGTGGCGAGGCTGTCGTTGTTTGCGTAGCGGAAGAGAGAGGACAGTTCGAAGAGCGCCGCTCCCGATTTTGGATCGAGAGTGTGGCAGTAGTTGAATAGGTCAATGGCTGCATCGTAGTGAGACAGTTGTTTTTGCCTTATTGCTTCCTGGAAGAAATAGTCGAATTTAGCTGTCGACGGTGTGCGCTCAGTCTGTGCTTGCGCTGATGGCGCAAATGCAGCGCATATTGTCAACAGGCATATAAGGATTAGAGCTGTACGCTTCATGTTGAAAAGGAAAACGTTGTGTTATTTAACTCCGCTGTGTCCGAAACCTCCAGCGCCCCGTTCTGTTTCGTCGAGTGCTTTTACTTCGATGAAATCTGGCTGTTCGTGTTTGGCTATCACCATTTGGGCTATGCGTTCGCCATCGTTGATGATGAAAGGTTCTGCGGATAGGTTGATGAGTATGACGCATATCTCGCCACGGTAGTCGGCATCAATGGTGCCTGGTGTGTTGAGCACAGTGATGCCTTTCTTCAGTGCAAGTCCTGATCGTGGGCGCACTTGTGCCTCGTAGCCTTCTGGCAAAGCCATGAAGAGTCCGGTGGGCACGAGTGTGCGTTCCAAAGGCTTGAGTGTTATAGGCTCTGTGATATTGGCTCTGAGGTCCATGCCTGCAGAAAGTGGCGTGGCATATTGTGGCAGCGGATGATGTGATTTGTTAATGATTTGTACTTCCATAATGATATTTTTGTTGCAAAGTTACTAAAAAATGAAGAATGGAGCGTATTGAATGGGAAGTTTGTATTAAATTTGTCGTTAATTAACAATAAGTATATATTGTGTGGAACGATGTATATATGTTTTGCACACATTATGGAAAAATTATGAATAAGATGGAATGGCCGTTGCTTATATCTGACATGCGGCTTGGTCAGGAGGATTTGGGGCCCTCTCGCAAGGATGAGCGGACCGAGTTTAAACGTGATTCTGACAGACTTATATTTTCTGCGCCGTTCAGGCGTTTGCAGAATAAGACCCAAGTGTTTCCGCTGCCTGGAAGTGTTTTTGTGCACAACAGGCTGACGCATTCGCTGGAAGTGGCCAGTGTGGGCCGAAGTTTGGGAGATGATGTGAGTCATGCGTTGATGGACAAGCACCCCGAACTGCAAGAGGCTGTCATTGGCGAACTTGGTGCCATTGTCAATGCTGCGTGTTTGGCACACGACATGGGCAATCCTCCATTTGGCCATTCAGGCGAGCGTGCCATAGCGTCTTACTTTCTTGAGGGAGAGGGACAGAGGTACAAGAACCAGCTGACGTATGACCAATGGGCCGACATCACTCATTATGATGGCAATGCCAATGCCTTCAGGTTGCTGACTCATCAGTTTAAGGGACGTAGGGCAGGCGGTTTCGTTCTCACCTATTCCACGTTGGCAAGCATAGTGAAGTATCCTTTCCCTGCATCTGAGGCCACAAAGCAGAAGTTTGGATATTTTGTGCAAGAGAGGTATATCTTTGAGAGAATTGCAACTCGGCTGGGCCTGAAGAAAAAAGGGACTGGATGGTGCAGGCATCCTCTGGCCTACCTTGTTGAGGCGGCTGATGACATATGCTATGAGATAATGGACATTGAGGACTCGCATAAACTCAAGATTTTGTCGTTTGATGAGACGAGAGACCTCATGCTTGGCTTTGTGCCATCCGACAAACGTGAGAAAATCATTGAAAGGTCAAAAATGGTGAAGGACCAGAATGAGGATGTGGTGTATTTCCGCTCTTGTGCCATAGGAGCTCTCATAGATGAATGTGTGCATGTGTTTGTTGAGAATGAGGATGCCATTCTTGACGGCACTTTTGAAGGTTCATTGATTGACAACGCTTGTCCGCTTATAAGGGATGCGTACGATGCATGTGTGGCTGTGGCATATGACAAGATATACCGCAGCAGGCTTG
Organism: uncultured Bacteroidaceae bacterium; assembly: GCA_934293005.1. GTDB lineage: Bacteria > Bacteroidota > Bacteroidia > Bacteroidales > Bacteroidaceae > Minthosoma. Next base: position 35,037 of record CAKQYA010000003.1, on the reverse strand, counting down.
TTATTGACACAGAACTGGCCGGCTACAAGATTATCTATACGTTGATAGATCTGTTTATAGAAGCCGTGATGAATCCTACACATGCCTATAGCCAGTTGTTGCTCGACAGAGTGTCGAGCCAATATGAGGTTGACAGCGAAGACACTTATGGGCGCATCATGGCTGTGCTCGACTATGTGTCTGGCATGACAGACGTGTTTGCCCTTGATTTGTACAGAAAGATCAAGGGCGAGAGCTTGCCGATGATTTAGCAGATGTGAGTGAAGTTGCCGTTTTCAGGTAGTCTCAGCATTGATGGCTTGTTTGAAATAAATGTTCAAGCCGGGACAAGAGATGTGATTGCATGTCCCGGCTTGATTGGATTAACCCAAGTAGGTCATTATTGGGCTTAATATTCGAATGCGCTGCCGCCAATAAATTCTCGGAGGAGAGAATCGACAGGCAGCATGTCGGCTGATATGTCGTGGAAACGGTTGAGCACACGCTTGAGACGCTGCGCTTCAAGATAATATGGGTCGTCTTGTGTGACGGCTTCAAGAAGAGGCAGAGCCTGGCTCTTCAGTATGGCAAGCTCAAACTGGAAGCCTGTGCAGAAGTTGGCATCTGCGTTCTGCTGGAATGGAACGACCCATTTGTCCTCTCCATGACGCACAGACGCCCATCGTGATAGGGTGGAACTTGCTGTGGTGTTTCTGAATTGAGCGTCTCTCACCATACGGCGTATAAGACGGTTGTCGGTGGTGGCGTAGTATGTTCCATCATCGTTTTTGGCTACTGTGAGTCCTGATATGTAGATGCGAAAGAGGTGTTCGCTCGGCATACCTTGGGTGAGCAGTGGATTGAGGCCATGAATGCCTTCGATGATGAGCACGGTGTTGTCGCACAGGCTGATGCGCTTTCCGCTCTTCACGCTTTTGCCTGTGCGAAACTCATATCGTGGCAACTCAACCTCCTTGCCGTTGAGCAAGGATGTCAAGTCTTCCTTGAACTGGTCTATGTTGATTGCGTAGATGCTCTCAAAGTCATACTCGCCGTTATCGTCAAGTGGGGTGAGCTCTCGGTCAACATAGTAGTCGTCGAGGGATATGCATTGCGACTTTATGCCGCATTTGTCCATGCCCTTGCTGAGTTTTTTGCTGAATGTGGTCTTGCCGCTCGATGAAGGTCCGGCGATGAGCACTGCTTTTATGTTGGAATAGTCGGCCACGTGTTTGCCTAACATCTCTATGCCATGTGTCTGCAACACCTCAGCGAGCTTCACCATCTTGTATGCATTGCCACGGTCTACAATTTGGTTCATCGAACCGATTGACATGCATACGGTTTTCAGCCTGTTGCTGAAGAGCATGGAAGAATCGAGACTGTTGGCGAGGTCCTCTATGACCTTGTCTAACATCTCTTTCTGCATCTCCGTCGGCAGTTGCTTGGCTATCTGCATGAAGCCCTCGTTCACTTCGAAAAGCTCCGAACTGTGGTTGCCTACAAATTCTATCTTTTGCATAAGTGTGTTCTGTGTGATTATTATTTTTATTCGACATCAAAATTAGCATTTTTATTTCACACTCTAAGCGTCTATATGATTAAAATGCAGTTTCGTCCTGTTTAATTAACTTTATTTATGTTGTGCATTGGACGAAAGTGTGTAAAAAGGGATGGAAATAGAAAAAACTTTGTGTTTCATGCATGGCAATCAAAATATTTTTCTTACCTTTGCACTCGCAAAAAGGGAAGTCGGCTCCATAGTTCAATGGATAGAACAAATCTCTCCTAAAGATTAGATCCGGGTTCGATTCCCGGTGGAGCTACCTGGTGATCTGAATAAGTACTGAGGGACACTCCTTTTTTGTATCCCACACAGGGTTAGTTTAGTTGGTAGAATATCGGTCTCCAAAACCGAGGGTCGGGGGTTCGAGTCCCTCACCCTGTGCAAGTGAAGGTCAGTGCGGCGTCATGTCGAACTGACCTTCTTTGTTTCGGATATTTCTAAAGATATGTTTTGAATGGTGTTTCAACCCAAATCTAATGACCTGTTGCAGTCTTCCATCCAATAAGACTCACTCGTTGCGTACCTCCTGCTCTCGCAACAAGTCGGGGGTACATTTGATATATTCATATCCGAATGCGCAGCGCAGGCAATCGCGTGTCTGGCAATATTGGCGTGTCTGTTGAATGATAGCTTGACTGTCAGCGGCGTTTTCGCATATGATTCCTGCTGAAGCCCAGTTGCGTGTGATGTTGTTTTTTTCAGGCTTAATGTTCTGCCATAAGTCGAAAGCCTGGTCGCACAGGTCTTGGTCGCTTTTATATTTGCCGTAAGCGAAAAGCATTGGAGCCACGCTGTTGATGGCAATGAGGTCAATGGACGTTGGCGACAGTTTACGTGTGGCGGATGCAGATGGCGGGCCATCGAAAGTGTAGTGCGTTCGCCAGTATTCGCTGACATCCGTGGAGAGAAGACTGGTTATCGCTTCGATGCTGCGGGCATTGAGCAGGCTTGACATCGTCAGTTTCTGCTGGTAATAGATGCTGGCGAGCTGTGCTATTCGTATATGAGGGAAATTTTGAGGGCGGAGGTGAAGAAACTTCCATGTCTTGCGGCTTATAGGAGTGAGTGAGAATTTCTGTTGCAAATAGAGGTATTCTTTTTGAAGGTTGGAGCTGTAGGTGTCGTGCATGGTGCCTTCAAGCAATCCTGCCTGCCCAAAGAATATTGCTTCAATCTGAAAGATGCTGTCGCGGTGTTTGCCAACAGCTCCCATGGGAATGGACTGCGCCCATTGTTCGAAGGCGTTGCCATTGATGCCAAAGCCGAAGTTGCGCGCTATAGTGACAAACAAAGTGTCTTCCCAGTTTTTGTTGAGGCTGTCGCGTCGGGCAAGTATCTGCTGGGTGCGCAAGGCAAAGCGTTCGAGTGTGAGCGTTGTCATCCAATTGTGTATGGTAATGGTTGGCAAGGAGGAAAGCACATCCTTGCACCGTGGAAGTGAGTCGCGACGGGTGAGCATGTCGTAGTTGTTGATGACATGTTGCGGCACGCTGAGTTGCAGTTGCGGAATCTCTTGGCCGTTGGGATAGTATATGGGGCAGTCGATGATGGAGGCAACGTGAAGGATGACGTTGTCGTAGTTGCTGTCTCTGTCATGGTGATGGCGGAACCAATCGCTCGACTTAATGTGTATCTCTACGTTTCCGCTCCAAAGTGTGCCGTCAATCTTTATTGACGCTCCGATGAAATCAGGCCCATCGTGTGTGTTGGCCAAGCCTGGGTTGATAACCTCCACAAGCAGTCCTTCAGTGGTGCGCAGCTCTTGGAGAGGAAAAATTTTATGTTTCCATGTGTAGTGTATGAGATGTTCCATTTTGTGTCTTTTAGAGTGGTTGGTAGCCTTTGTGATAGGTATTATTAGTTGTTTTAAGATAATTTTTCCTCCAAAGTTAATATTTTTATTTCTAAATGCTTAACTTTGCAATTAAAATATATCATTAAGTATGATAAATTTAGGCTTAAGGTAAAATATAACTTAATCAAGAATATGAAAATTGCACTTATCGGATATGGGAAAATGGGCAAGATGATAGAGCGTATTGCCCTCAGTCGCGGTCATGAGATCGTGAGCATCATTGACATTGACAATCAAGACGACTTTGAGAGCGAGGCATTTGCAAGTGCTGACGTTGCTATTGAGTTCACTACTCCTTCTACGGCATATGGCAATTACCTTAGGGCTTGGAAAGCAGGAGTGAAGGTTGTGAGCGGCAGCACAGGATGGCTCAAGGAGCATGGCGATGATGTGAAAAAGGCATGTGAAGAAGGAGGCAAGACTCTTTTCTGGGCAAGCAACTATTCTGTGGGCGTTGCAATCTTCAGTGCCGTAAACAAATATCTCGCCACTATAATGAATCAGTTTCCTCAATATGATGTGAAAGAAGTGGAAACTCACCACATCCATAAGCTTGACCATCCTTCAGGCACAGGCATCACTCTGGCTGAGCAGATCGTGGAACGTCTGGACCGCAAGAAAGACTGGACAATGGGTTATTTGAAAAATCCTGACGGAACTGTGGAAGGCACTGACGAGGTGGCTTCCGACATGCTGCCTATCAGTTCTGTGCGTGAGGGCGAGGTGCCAGGCATTCACACTATCACCTACAATAGCGAGGCCGACCAGATAACGATCACTCACAATGCGCACTCTCGTCAGGGCTTTGCCTTTGGAGCAGTGCTTGCTGCTGAGTTCACAGCCAAGCATGAGGGACTGCTGACGACTGATGATTTATTCAAATTCTGATGAAAGGCTATGGGTTTCGATTATAATAATTTTAGAGACACTCGTTCGCGAAGGTATGCGAAGGAGGAATGGAAAGGACTTAAATGGTGCAAGTTCATTTTTGTGACAGTTTGCTACCTTGCTTTCCTTTATTGGGTAAAGTCATGGTGGGGACTCATTGTCGTTCCATTCATTTATGACGTGTACATAACAAAGAAAATCAAATGGACATGGTGGAAAGATTTGGAGAACGATGTGGCCCGCACAGTTATGAGCTGGATAGATGCTATAGTCTTTGCCCTCGTGGCAGTGTATTTCTTCAATAATTTCTTCTTCCAGAACTATCAGATACCATCTTCATCGCTTGAGAAGACATTGATGACTGGCGACTTTCTCTTGGTGAGCAAGATAAGCTATGGCTCCCGTGTGCCTCAGACGCCGCTCACGATGCCTCTCACCCAGCACACGTTGCCTGTATTCAACTGCAAGTCGTATATCGAGTGGCCACAATGGGAATATCGCCGTGTGCCAGGCCTTGGCAAGGTGGAGTATGGCGATATAGTTGTGTTCAACTATCCAGCGGGTGATACAGTGGCCGTCGACTTCAATGGCGACTATTACAGCCTTTGCTATGAGCTTGGCTGCAACGCTGCTTATGAGCAAGGCATTGAGGTGCCTATGATGCATACCCTTGACCGTGAACAACAGCAAGATCAGTTCAACTATTTCTATTCTGTTGGCAAGCAGATAGTGGCAGCAAATGCAAACGTATATGGACAGGTGATGACTCGTCCTGCCGACCGACGCGAAAATTATGTGAAACGCTGTGTGGGCCTGCCTGGGCAGACATTGCAGATAAAGGACAAGATTATCTATGTGGACGGGAAAAAACAAGATACGCCGACATTTGCACAATTCAACTATAAGGTATACACTCGCAACAATCAAGTTCTCTCAGATGACTTGTGCGATGAACTCAATGTAAGTGATGAAGACCGCGACAAGATACTTGACCATAACGAAGGAATTCCATTGACAAAGATGGCAGTCGACATGTTGAGGAAGAACACAGCATTCTGCGACAGCGTTGTGGAAATAAAGGATGGATACCATGGCAACTTGTATCCGCTCAACCACCAGTATGGCTGGACACGCGACAATTATGGGCCAATTTGGATTCCTGCAAAAAACCACAGTGTAAAGCTGACTCTCGACAATATAGCCATCTATGAGCGTCCTATCAGAGTGTATGAAAAGAATGATCTTGAGGTTAAGGATGGCAAGATATACATCAACGGAAAGCAGACTGATCATTACATCTTCAAGATGGACTATTACTGGATGATGGGTGACAACCGCCACAATTCAGCTGACAGCCGTTATTGGGGATTTGTGCCTGAAGACCATGTGGTTGGCAAACCTCTCTTTATATGGCTCTCACTCATAACAGACAGGCATGGCAAAGCTCATGGCGTGAGATGGAATCGTCTCTTCACCATGGTTGATAATATAAAATAAGTGCTTCTGACTGTAAGTGGACAATAAGTGCATATGCATGAAATCACAGCGAAAAATTTTAAAGATTGTCTGTTTGTTTCATTGTCACTTCATTTATGTCGCAATTCTACTGTGTTAATGACTAATATTGAAGAATTATGATAATTCCTTCTTCTTATTTGCCACCTATATCATGGTTCACCGCTCTTTTGAAGAGCGGTGAACCTGTTTTCATAGAACAGCATGAACATTATGTCAAGCAAAGCATCAGGAATCGTTGCGCTATCGACTCGCCTAATGGCATTTTAAATCTTTCTGTGCCAGTAGACAGGTCTGATTTTGTAGGAGGAAAATGCTTGATGAAAGATGTGCGCATAAGCAATCATAATGATTGGCGAAGACAGCATTGGTATGCCCTTGAGACATCCTATTTCAATTCTCCTTTCTTTGAATATCTTCAAGACGACTTCCATGCCATATATGAGAAGGAATGGAAGTATCTCATCGATCTTAATGAGGCGCTGGTGAAGGCTTGTCTTGATGTGATGGAACTGGATACGCCATTGCAGCGCACCTCATCCTTCCAAGGATGTGCCTCGCTCGATGCTTTTCGCTATGAGAGACCATATTATCAGGTCTTTCAGCAGAAGCATGGGTTCTTGCCTGATCTCAGCATCATAGACCTCATATTCAATATGGGCAAGGAATCTGTGCTATATATATAATATGTGTATTCTGAAGGAAGAGCCTGTCGCTCCATAGCATGTTTGTGCCATTATTTATCATGCTGGAATTGGCGTTAGCAGTTGGATGTCATTTACTTTCATCCAGCATTTGCATATTTTATAAATCGAAATAAGTCATTAGAAAATAGTGGCTATTCTTTTCAATTCTTCTCACCGTCTGGCCCAAAGTCTTTCAATCCTATGTGCGTATGATAACAAAGGTCATGGAAACAATAATTTGTTCGTCAAAAAAGAGGGTAAGGATACATGGCAAAGTATATTAGGATACTTGGCAAAGTATATTAGGATACTTGGCCAAGTATCCTAATATACTTTTCTATGGGTCTTACATGCTTGAAAAACTAAATCAAGATTTTTATGCATGTGGAGTTGGCTTTACTTGGAAAATGAATATCAATCCCCAATTGGTTTAGTGGCCAATTGGGGATTGATAGATGTATGAGTATCGTTTTTGTATTATTGACAAAATGTGTTATAATATACTATACAAACGCCTTTGTTTATCCAATATGGTTTTTAATTCTTTTCAGTTGTTCGATATTATCATTCTTCAACGATTTCATGTTCACAGCCTCCATGAAGTGCGCAAGACGGTGAAGGTCTGAACCGAAGAAGGAATAGGCTCCCCTTGCGAGAAGTTTGAGAGCTTTTTCTTGCGCAGGCTTACCATATCCGCCAGCCAATGACACCACGTTCATCTGAAGCTTCACATTCATGCCAAGCAAGCGGTCGTAGTCATTGTCGTTCATGTAGCGGTAGCGTTCAGGATGTGCAAGTATAGGCTGAAAACCTGCTTCTTTTATGCGCGTGAGCGTGCCGTAAAGGTCGATAGGTGGCTGGTAGTAAGATGTCTCAACGAGAAGGTGGTTGCCTTGTGACCCTATAGGCAGGATGTCGCCAGCCTCAAAGCGTTCATTGAAAAGGTTGTCTATCATGTTTTCTGCAGCAAGATGAAGCTTGACAGAACCTGTATAGGCAGATGTCAGCTCGTTGAATCTTTCACGCAGTTCTGATGTGGTGTTAGGTATGTCTTCCATGATGTGTGGCGTGAGCCATACCTCGCTTATGCCAATTTTTTCGTAGTAGCTCAATACTTCAAGTGAGTCCTTCATGGAAGGTATGCCGTCGTCAACACCAGGAAGGATGTGGCTGTGCCAGTCAGTAGCTCCCTTGAACAGTCCTGTGTCTATCAGCTTTTTTTTGTTGTTGAATAAAAACATAAGCGTTGAAAAATGTTGTATATGTTAATATGACTCTGCACGCATGCGTGTAATAGTATGACGCATGCGTGCAGTGTCTGTTTATATATCATTCATTGTCGTCTTTCTCATCGTTCGACACATAGCTTCCGTAGCCGTATCCATAACCATAGCCGTAACCATAGCCGTATTTGCTGTAGTAGCCATATTTGCCATAGCCATAGCGTCCGCCTGAAGGCATAGAGCCGTTGAGGATAATTGCGAGGTTTTTGTATTTCTTCTCGTTATATATTTCCTCAAGCTTAGCGAGTGATGCGCGCTCAAACAGTTCCACACGAATGATGAATGCCGTGAGGTCTACATACTTGTTGATGATGGCAGCATCGGCAAGCATCTCCATTGGAGGACAGTCGAGGAAGATGTAGTCATATTCCTCACGCAGCTTCTTGATCATAGTCTCCAGACGCGGGCTGTAGAGAAGCTCTGATGGGTTAGGAGGCAGTGTGCCGCATGGCATGAGGTCAAGATGCTTGTGTATGGTGTCTTTTACGATTATGTCGTGGAAATCTTGAATGTCGTTGTTGAGATAAGCTTCAACACCTGTTTTCACCTTTTCTGTATACTTGCTGAGAGTGGCCTTGCGTAGGTCAAGGTCAATGGCTATGACCTTCTTGCCCTTGATGGCATACGATACAGCCAGGTTCATTCCAACGAACGTCTTGCCTGAACCAGCATTAAAAGATGATGTCATGATAACCTTTTCACCATTGTGGCCGAGCATGAATTCGAGATTGGCTCTCACAACGCGGAATGCCTCATTGACATAGTCGCGCTTGCGGTCTTTCACCACGATAGGACGTGTCGCTTCGTCGTCTATTTGGCGCTTCTTGAAACCGAACTTCGTAAGCAGCTTGATTGTGGCGCTCAAGTGGTGTTCTTTCTGCTTTCTCTTGAATGCGTATGGTATCTCTCCAATATATGGTATGGAAAGGTTTTCTATGTCTTTCTGTCCGCGGACAGTGGTGTTGAGCATCTCGCGGAGGTAGATGAGTCCGATAGGAAGGGCCAAGCCTATGACAAAAGCTATTGCAAGAATCTTGCCTTTTGATGGCGCCACAGGCATGTCAGAGCCTGCTGCCCAGTTGATGATGCGCGTGTTGTATGCTGTGAATGTCTGGCTCACTTCATTTTCCTCACGTTTCTGGAGCAGGTAAAGGTATAGTGACTCCTTTACCTTCTGCTGGCGCTCCACAGAGAGGATGTACTTGGCCTGTGTCGGGTTGGTTGACAACTGTGAGTTGGACATGGCCTCCTTGCGTTCGAGTGTCTGAATCTGGCTGCTGAGGGTGTAGATATAGTTGTCAAGCGATGCCATAATCATCTTTCGCATCTGTGCGAGGCGAGCGTCAGTTTCCACAATGAATGGATTCTGTTCATTGCTGTTTGCGGCAAGGTTATTGCGTTGCAGCAAGTCTTTGTTGTATTCTGTTATCTGATCCTCAATGCTTGGGTTCTCTATGCCGGAGTTGGCTGGAAGCAGCATGTTCTTGGAAATGTTGTTGCTGAGTTGCTGGCGCACGTAGTTGGCCATCGATTTGCGGTTGTTGTAGTCAAGAAGTTGGTCGCTTGTGTTGCTCGACTTCTCGAAATATGCTCCTGCTGCCAGTTGGGCGTCAGGAATGCGCTGGCTGCTCTTGTAAGAAGAGATGGAGTTGTCCACAGAGCCAAGCTCTTTCTCTATCACTTGCAGACGCTCATCGATAAACTTAGATGTGCTCACGGTGATTTCGTTTTTCTCTCTGAGCCAATTTTCGTTGTATACCTTGATGATGGTGTTGACCACATCTGTGGCGCGCTCTATCGACACGTCTTTGTAGGAAAGGTTGATTACATCAGCGTTCTTGTCAGCCAGTTCGGCTGTCATCCTATTGATGCACGACTCTATAGTAGTGGAGTTGCGTTGTTTGCTGATGATGATAGGATTGTTGAGAATATACGCATTGCTTTCATTGGAAGCATCGTATGAGAGGTTTCGGCTTACCACCATCTTGCCTTTCTTTGTCACTTTGACAGAGTCGAGCAGGTTGCCGGTGATGACACGGTCTGTGCCTTCGTTGTCGAGGCTCCTTATGGTGAGAGTGAATTTATTCTTGTCTACTGTGAGTTCGCCTTCCAGTGTCTCTGATTCCATGTCTGCAAAAGTGAGGAGATATGGAAGATTGGAACCATATAGAGGCTTGTCGTAGAAGAATCCCTTCGTGTAGTAGTTGACATCAAGCCCGAGGTTCTTCACCACGCCGCTCATGATGGCAGGCGACTGGAGCGTGAGAATCTCGTTGTATACCTTTGACTGCAAGCCTATGCCGCTAAGTTCGGCAAATTCCGCAGCTCTTCCTGATGTGCGTTGGTTGTCTTCCTTGATGAGCACGGCAGCTGACCGCTCGTATGTTGGGGGTGTTCTCTTCACATAAAGGAATGCTATTATTAAGCATACGATGACAGATGTGAGAATCCAATACCATTTGTTGAGGCACAAGAATATCATATCAGCAAAGTTGACCATGTTGCCATTCTCTTCAGAATTGTTCTGTTCCTGTATGTTGATGTTTTGTTCCGACATGTCTTGTTGTTTTTTATGATTGTCAATTTGGGTTCTTGTAAGCGCGCAGCCCGTATGTGAAGTCCTGAAATATGATTGCAGCCATAATGTTAGGAATGCTTTAGTTTATACAGGACGGTGCTGCTCCTGTTGTTGAAGGCAATGGGTGAATGAATCTTCAAATGGCAGCCTGTGTCATTCTTGGTGTGCTCGCATATTTGCGGTGTTTAACTTGTTGAATTGATGTGAGGCCTATTTCAGAAGCACTGCTACGGAGATGCCGACAGAGAGCACTGACATCCAGAAGGAAGGGGTGAGGAGCGCATTGCCTGCTGCTGTGCTCTGACGGGCTCTCACCTTGTTTGGCTCCACATATATGATGTCATTCTGCTGGAGTGTGAACACTGGTGATGCGCAAAGCTCGTTGAAGTTGGTGAGGTCAACCTCGTATGTTCGTATGGTGTTGTCTTTCCTTCGGAACACTTTGACATTTTTGCGGTTTCCGTATTGAGTGAGGTCGCCTGCTTTCTCCAAAGCGTTGAGGATGGTGAACTGGTCGCGGTCGATTGCGATAGCACCTGCATTCTTCACCTCTCCGAGCACACCTATGTGAAGATCGGCAAACTCAACTACCACAGTGGCATCCTTCACGCCTTGTTCTGCTGTGATGAGTCTGTTTTTCACTTTTTGGGCAATTTCATCTCTGGAGAGATCTGCCACATGGATGGTGCCGATGATTGGGATGTCCACATTTCCCTCAGCGTTGACAGTGTAGTACGACACATATCCGCCGCCGCTGCTGTTGATAGCGGTCTGTCCTAAGCGTGTGTTGGTGGCAACGAGGTTGAACATGTTTGAAAGCTGTGGGTCTTTACAGGTGACAAGGATGGAAATCTTATCATAAGGCTTTACCTTTACGGTCTTGAACTTGTTGGCGATGACGCTGACATCACCGTTTGATACATCTTGAAAATAATTGAAGTCATGAACAGATGCACATGATGAGAATGCCAATACAAGTATGGCTAAAAGATAAAAGACTTTTTTCATGTCGACGTGTGTGTAATTATATGTGTTTCATAAAACGTTATCTGTAAATTACGAATATCAGGTACAAAGTTACGACAATTTAAACTTTGAACAATGAAAAATTCTCTTTTTCTGTTTAATTTGAAAAAAAAACAATAATTTTGCATCAAAAATAAATCTAACATGACATACAAGGATGATAATTGCGCCATTGACATAGACAAGGTGCTTAGATCGAAGCTTGGGAACAAGGCTTCGTGGGTGCCGCGATTCTTGGTTAATTGGCTGAAGCGCACCATACATCAAGAATGGATGAACGAGCACCTTTGTGGAGAGGGAAGTGGGCAGACAGGGGTTGACTGGCTCGATGGATGCTTGGAATATCTGAATTGCAAGGTGAAGGTGAGGACAAAGATTGACGGCGACGTGCATGAGGGGCTTGATGCAATACCAGGCAATGATGACGGACGTTACTATACGATAGTGTGCAATCACCCTTTGGGAGGACAGGACGGCATAGCCCTTGGCTCGGTGGTGTGCCATAAGTTTGACAGCAAGATGGTGTACCTTGTCAATGACTTGCTCATGAATCTCAAGGGGCTGGCGCCTTTGTGCGTGCCAATCAACACCACAGGCCGGAATGGCCGCGACTTTCCGAAGATGGTGGAGGCCGCGTTTGGTTCAGAGAAGAATGTGGTGATGTTTCCTGCTGCCCTCTGTTCGAGAAAAGGTGAGGACGGCATGATAAGGGATCTGGAGTGGAAGAAAACTTTCATCTCTAAGTCGGTTCAGTATCATCGGGATGTGATACCGGTTCATTTTTCTGGGCATAACTCAGACAAGTTCTACAACATAGCGAGGTGGTGCAAGCGTCTGCATCTGAAATTTAATGTGGCCATGCTTTACCTGCCAGACGAGATGTACAAGAACCAAGGGAAGACATTCACTGTCACCTTTGGCAAACCTATACCATGGCAGACATTTGACCGTTCCAAGACACCAGCGGAGTGGGCGCAGTGGGTGAGAGGCAAGGTGTACGAACTGGAAGGCTGAGCTGCATTGCTAAACTAAATTACATTATCCAAGACAACAAAAATTCATACAGATATTTCATTAACATAAAAAATGGAAGCAGAAATAATAGCGCCAATCCCTAAGGAGGTGCTGAAAGCAGAATTGACTGATGACAAGCGCTTGCGCATGACAAGCAAAAGCAACAATGAAGTTTATGTGGTGACATGGCAAGACTCTCCGAATGTGGTGCGTGAGATCGGACGCCTTCGTGAGATTGCTTTCCGGGCTGCAGGCGGCGGAACAGGACTCGATTGCGATCTTGATGAATTTGACACCATGGACAATCCATACAAGCAGCTCATTGTGTGGAATCCCGAAGCAGACGAAATCATCGGAGGCTACCGATACATCCTCGGCCCCGACATTAAGCTCGATGAAAAAGGGCAGCCAATACTTGCAACAAGCCACATGTTTCATTTCTCAGACAAGTTCATAAATGAGTATATGCCATACACCATTGAGCTTGGACGTTCTTTCGTCACATTGGAGTACCAGTCGACGCGTTCTGACAACAAGTCGATTTTTGCTCTCGACAATCTTTGGGACGGACTTGGAGCCTTGGCCGTGATAATGCCCGACTGCAAGTATTTCTTTGGCAAGATGACGATGTATCCAAGTTACAACAGAAAAGGACGTGACATGATACTCTATTTTCTGCGCAAGCACTTTGGCGACAAGGAAGGCCTTGTCATTCCGACAAAACCGCTTGAACTTGAGCACGATCCGAAAGAATTTGAGAAATTGTTCTGTGAAGACACTTTCAAGGAAGATTATAAGATACTCAACCATGAGGTAAGAGCTCTTGGCTACAACATACCTCCGCTTGTCAATGCATATATGGGCCTTTCTCCTACAATGAAAATGTTTGGCACAGCCATCAATTATGGCTTCGGCGACGTGGAAGAGACAGGCATCCTCATAGCCGTGAGCGAACTGTATGACCAGAAGCGCCAGCGCTATGTGGACAACTTTGCCAAAGAGCATCCCGAATATGTCAAGATAACCAGCGGAGCAAACAAAGTCATCTATGAGCCAAGCGACAAGAAGGAGCTTGAGGATAATTTTGACGCTGTGAAGTAGCGAAATGGCTTGCATGACATATAAAAGAAGCACAAAACCGATGTTTTTGTGCTTCTTTTTTTGCCATTACAATATATTATGGTAATTTTGTATCGTTTAAGACGTTTTGGGGTTCCTGCAGTTTGATGAAATCCATCAAAACACTATTATTGAAATAGACCTTAAAAAATATTCAAAATACAACAATATGGCATTCACAAGAATCACAGCAGCTGAAGCTGCAGCATTGATTAAGAATGGAGACAACATCGGCCTGTCGGGATTCACACCAGCAGGCACTCCAAAGGCAGTCACTGCCGAAATCGCTAAAGTGGCTCATGCAGAGCATGAAGCAGGACACCCTTACCAGATTGGCGTCTTCACAGGCGCTTCCACAGGCCAATCGTGCGATGGCGTCCTCTCTGATGAGCAGGCTATCCGCTACCGCGCTCCATATACTACCAACGCAACCTTCCGCAAGCATGTCAATGCTGGCGAGATTGCTTACAATGACATACATCTTGGCATGATGGCACAAGACCTCCGCTATGGTTTCCTCGGAGAGGTTGACTGGGCTATCATTGAGGCGTGTGCCATTGAGGATGACGGCAAGGTATATCTCACAGCTGCTGGAGGCATAGCTCCCACTGTGGCTCGCATGGCAAAGAAGGGCGTCATCATTGAGCTCAATGCTTTCCACTCACCCAAATCTATAGGCATTCACGATGTGTATGAGCCATTGGACCCACCAATGCGCAAGCCAATAATGATAGAGAAAGTGACAGACCGCATTGGCACCACTTACCTTCAGATCGATCCTAAGAAGATTGTAGGTGTTGTGGAGTGCAACATTCCTGATGAGGCACGCTCATTCAAGGACGCCGACCCTGTGACAGACAAGATTGGCGAGAATGTGGCCAACTTCCTCATGAACGAGAAGAAACGCGGCATCATACCTCCTGGCTTCCTCCCTTTCCAAAGCGGTGTGGGCACTACAGCCAACGCCATACTCTTTGCTCTTGGAAGCAACCCTGACATGCCTGCCATGGAGATTTACACAGAGGTGCTTCAGAACGCTATCGTAGACCTCATGTTCCAAGAACGTGTGAAGTGCGCTTCCACTTGTTCGCTCACAGTCACAAATGATAAACTTCAGAGCATATATGACAATATGGACTTCTTCAAGGACAAACTTGTCATTCGTCAGTCTGAGATTTCCAACAATGCAGAGGTGATCCGTCGCCTTGGCCTTATCGCCATCAACACAGCCATTGAGGTTGACCTCTACGGACATGCAAACTCAACACAGATCTGCGGCACAAAGATGATGAATGGCATCGGCGGCTCTGGCGACTTCGAACGCAACGCATTCCTCTCAATCTTCACTTGCTCATCTGTGGCAAAGGGAGGCTGCATCTCTGCCATCGTGCCATTCTGCAGCCATGTGGATCATACAGAGCATGATGTCAATGTCATTGTGACAGAACAGGGAGTGGCCGACCTTCGTGGCAAGAGCCCAATACAGCGCGCAGAAGCTATCATCGAAAACTGCGCTCATCCTGATTACAAGCAGCTTCTATGGGATTACCTCAAGATTTCTCAGAAGGGACAGAGCTGGCACAATATGGCTGCCACCCATTCATTCCATGAGACATTCCTCAGGGAGGGTGACATGCGCAAGGTTGATCTGTCAAAATTCGCTAAGTAAGATAAGCAACGAACGGAACAGGCATTATTACAAAATAATGCTTGTTCCTTTAACCTGTTTCGGTCTGATGACCGATTTAGGCTTAATAAAACAACTGCATATGATGAAACTCGTTTCATGGAATGTCAACGGTCTCCGCGCTGTGTGTGGCAAGGGCTTCTCCGAAACCTTTGCTGCACTCGATGCGGACTTTTTTTGTCTGCAAGAGACAAAGATGCAGGCAGGTCAGCTTGACCTCGCTTTTGAAGGTTATCATGCCTATTGGTCATACGCAGAAAAGAAAGGATACTCTGGAACAGCAATTTTTGCAAAGAGAGAGCCTGTGTCTGTTTCGTACGGACTGCCATCAAATATCATGGACATCATGCCTGAAGGTGAGTGGACTGCCATGAATGCAGAGGGCAGAGTGATTACACTTGAGTATGACAACTATTACGTGGTGACTGTCTATACGCCCAATTCGCAAGATGGCCTGAAGCGACTTGACCAGCGTATGGTGTGGGACGATGCTTTCCGACAGTATCTGAAAGAGCTTGATGCTATTAAGCCGGTGCTTGTGTGTGGAGACATGAATGTGGCTCATAAGGAGATTGACTTGAAGAATCCGAAGTCGAACCGCAAGAATGCTGGTTTTACTGATGATGAGCGCAATCAGTTTACCATGCTTCTTGAGGCTGGTTTTATCGACACTTTCAGATATTTCCATCCAGACCAGACTGATGTTTACTCTTGGTGGTCATACCGCTTTAAGGCAAGAGAAAAGAATGCAGGGTGGCGCATCGATTATTGGTTGTGCTCGTCACGACTTGCGCCTCAGTTGCGCTCAGCTCAGATACATACAGGCATCATGGGCAGCGACCATTGTCCTGTAGAGGTCGTTCTGGATATTTAAACTCTTGCGTCACAGCATTTGTTTTGCTGTGTCAATCAAAACTACAAAGTTTCATTGGCATGATTGCATATATAAATGTAGGTCGCTATGCCATGCCAACATCAAACATCACCATATCTTAATCAATAAGCATATCACTAATGAAAAGGCTCATTCACATATTCTTTATGCTCATGGCAGCAACATTGTTGTTGTCATGCAAGGGCGATATGCATTCGTTATTGAAGTTGCCGAAGATTGCGGCAATGCCGACAGAATATGCTGAGATAGGTGGTATGCAGGAAGATGACTGCGGCAATTTTAAAAGCTCTGAACTGAATGCTCAAAATCAGAATGGCGATGTGCCAACTCCTTGCACATGTGAAGGCCAATCGTCCAACTCGTACAACAGCATTGACTCGTCAGAAAGCAAGAAAGCGTATCAGCCGTTTCTATTGGGCGGCATCCCATGCGCTTTAGCTGATGCTGTGCATTCTTTCAGATATATTTCATTTGGAGGTTTAGTCCTAAGCTCGACTAAACCTGTGTATTCTATAGCATCGCGCACATATTATATATATGTGTTGAGGCATATCATACGTTAGTCAATTTTTTCATATTTGTTTATCTGTGCCATACGTCATGATGAGATGTGTGGCTTGATGTGATGCGCTGATGGCATGTGTTGCTGTTGGCATCAATTTTGTGTAATGAGTAAGTGTTCATTGTCATTTTCATATATCGAAATGACAAATGGCGTTTGGAGTGACACTTGCTTTCAATCAAATAGAAGATTATGAAAAAGATGACTCACAAGCAGAAAATAGTGTTAGGATTGGCATTGTTTCTTGTTGGCACGCTGCTGATGCAGATGCCGTTTTTTATCAATCTTGACCAGCACTTCATGCTGCGGCATGCGCTGATAGTGCTTGGCTCCATAAATGTCTTTGTCGGCTTTGTGGTTGCATTGCCAAGCAGGAAGTAAACAATGGAGGTTAGAGCTATGCCAATCATCAAAATATGCAATCCGCAGCAGCGATTGCAAGAAACATATGCCACATGGTTATATGAACAATATGTTATAATGATGGATTGGGAGTAAAGAAAACACAAGTAAAGGATTTTAAAATAAGTATTAGTTTATGATGCACTCAATTATTGCAACATTTGTGGTAGGCTATGTTTTCATAGTGCTCGAAAATGTTATTAAGGTCAACAAGGCTGCCATAGCTTTGTTTATGTCTGTGGCATGCTGGACACTCTATGTGCTTGCCAACCCTGGGCAATCAGCCGAAGAAGTGTTTTTGCCTTATGTAGGTGAGACCTGCGAGACCATTCTCTTCCTTATGGGAGCAATGGCTATAGTGGAAGTCGTCGACACGAATGGCGGCTTCAAATTTGTGTCGCGCTATCTGCACACTAAGAATCTGAGGGTTCTTTTATGGGAGATTGTTGGGGTGACGTTCATCCTATCTGCCGTGCTTGACAACATGACCACAACCATTGTTATGGTCATGATTCTCCGTAAACTCATCGATGACCACGAACAGAGGCTTATGCTTGCAGGCATGGTGGTCTTAGCAGCCAATTCGGGAGGCGCATTCTCGCCTATTGGCGATGTCACCACCATAATGCTTTGGATTAAAGGCTGTGTGTCGTCAACAGGCATTATCACAAGCATACTTGTGCCATCTCTTGTCAGTGTCGTGATTCCGGCCGTCATTGTGTCAATGCGACTAAAGGGAATGGCTGTCACTCCTGATGCAAAAAAAGGTGCAGAGGAACGCATTGCGCAAGCGCAATCGGATTTGTTTGTGTTCTCACGACGCATCAGGATCTGCATCTTCGCGCTTGGTGTTGGAGGACTTGTGCTCGTGCCCATCTTCCACAGTGTGACAGGACTTCCGCCATTTGTTGGCATCTTGGCTTTGCTCAGCGTACTTTGGATATTCACAGAGGTGGCTTTACGCCGCAGCCACAAGATTACTAAGAAAAACACCAAGGCTAATGTGTCAAGCATCCTTCACAAGATTGACATGACAACCATACTGTTCTTCTTAGGCATACTGTTGGCTGTAGGTGCGCTGGGCCAGACTGGAGCGCTTCGTCTCTTTGGCGATTGGCTTGATAATACATTCCATGGCGATGTGTATGTGGTGAATGCCATAATCGGAATATTGTCGTCTGTAGTTGACAATGTGCCGCTCGTGGCAAGTGCTATGGGAATGTACAATATAGAGCCAGCTACGGCTACAGGCATGTTGCAAAATTTTGTTCAAGACGGTGATTTCTGGAATCTCCTTGCCTACTGCGCAGGCACAGGTGGCAGTCTTCTCGTGATAGGTTCTGCAGCAGGTGTCATTGTGATGGGTCTTGAGCGGATGACCTTCATGTGGTATCTCCGCCGTGTCTCTTGGCTTGCGTTGATAGGTTATATTGCAGGCATGGTGTCGTATTGGCTGATGCATGCCATTGCATAAAGTGAATGGAAAGAAAAATGGCGGAACAAACAGTTCCGCCATTTTTTGTGCATTCATGCTTTTATGAAGCACATGGTTTAACCCAAATCGGTCATTAGACCGATTTGGGTTAAATATGTCATTTGAACAAAGACTTCATGATGGTCTTTGCGCTTTCATCGTTCATGTCAATGGCTTTCTGAAGATAAGCCTTTGCTTTCTCAATGTCGCCTTTCTTATACTTTGCATATCCAAGTATGCGGTATGCATCGGGTATGTCAGGATTAAGTTTAATCACATTGTCGCACGACTCGATGCTTTCGTCAATCATGCTTACACTAATGCATATAATGGCTCTTTCTAAATGGTAGTCGGGAACTCTTGGCGACATCTCTATTGCTTTGTTGATGTCATTGAGTGCCATCTGAAACATTCTGCCTTCTTCCTCTATCACAGCTCGCTCGTAATAGAACAAGTCGTTGACCTGATGGTTCACAAGGTAGCTGTATTGGTTATAGTCGGTCACTGCCTCACGATAGTTGCTGGCTTTGGCTTTCAACTGTCCACGTCGGAGAATATACTTGGCAGCTTCTGCTGGCAATGGCGTGGCAAACATAGCCAAGGCGCTGTCGATGGGTGCGATGACTTCTGAGATTGAGTCGCCCCTGTTCTCGCGTGCCATGCTGATGGCATAGAATATAGACGGATTTTTATGTGCGCCTTTGTTCAGTTGCTCAAACAGATTGATGGCTTCATCATAAGCACCTTTGCTCGTCATGATTTGTGCTTTCAGCAGAGTGTTTCTGCGTATTGCCGATTCGTTCTCTTTGCTGCCATCGTTGCTGGCCAAAGTCTTGACGGCATCGTCAAGATGGGCAATGGCTGTGTCGAAAGTCCACTTTTCGTATGCAGGTTCTGGCATCAGCCTCAATTTGTCGTATATCAGCGAAGCTACCTTATAATGTCCATCGGCCTTGTCTGCGACGAGTGACATGTACCGGTTCATGTCTTCGTCGGCTTTGTCAAATGATGCAAGGTCGATGTATAATGTGGCGCGACGCAGATAACCCTCTGCACATTGCGGATAGGTGGCTGTGAATCGGTTGACAATGTCGAGATACTCGCTGTTGCTTGCCGACTTTGACTTGAAATAGAGATACACCAGAGCCTCCTCTTGATTGTTTGGCAGAGAGGCTGGCATGTGGATGTTGTTCAATGCTAAAGAAGCTGAGCTGGATGGAATGGCTTCAATCTTCAGCGTCTCGCTGAAACGTGTGTCGAGCACATAACTTTTCTCGCCTATATTGGCATGCACTATTCCCACAAGATTGCCCTTGTCGTTGAAGACAGGAGCGCCCATGAATGTGTCGTCCACTTTTTGAGTGAGCCCATAATACACATATTTGCCTTGTATCATCGAGGTGTCTCTTACAGAGGCTGACACTGTCGATTCTTTGCCTATGATGTGCATGGCAGAGCCGATAGTCTGGGCATCGCTTGCAATAGTCAAGGGTGTGACGCCTTTTATGTTGGCAGCGAATTTCACCATCGAGTAGGCATCGTCAGCTCCCATGATGTAGCTCACATCGTGCATTTTGCCGGCAGCATCTGTCACTGTGGCCTTATATGCTCCTTTAAAGGTCTTATAGTCGGCTATGGCTGTGCCACTTTTATCTATGAAGAATGCAGTGCCTTGACGCAGAAGATTGCCATGCGCATCGTAGGTGTTCACGCTTGCGATGCTCTTTCTTGCTTTTGAGGCAAACTTCGGCTGGGCTCCTGCCATAGAGACTGCCATGAGCAGAATGAGCGTGATAAAGATGTGTCTCTTCATTTTTTTATTCCTCCACTCCTGTTGTTTTGCCTTTCACGGTCAACTCGATGCCGTCTGGTTTTAATGTTATGAGTTCTTGGCGATAAAGGTCGCCTATGGCCTGCTTGAATACTTTTTTGCTCACGCCAAATGTCTCATATATATCCTCTGCTGGCGATTTGTCATGGTATGGCAAGAAACCATTTCCTGACAGTTTGAGTTGTTCGAATAATCGGGTAGAGAAGTCGCCTATAAGCACAGTTCTGTCCACAGGCGTGCCTCTGTCAGCGAAGCGTCTGTCGTCGTTGTTTTTTGTGTTTGGATCGATGTTCTCTGTAATGGCCTTTTGGAACTTATCGATTTTGCTTGAGCAAACTATGCGGTATGTCTTGTCGTCGATATAGCAATAGACCTGATACCTCTTGCCTTTCTGCATGCGTATTTTTTGTTCTCTGAATGGGCAAAAGAGGTCTTTCATGAGGCCCCAGTTGAGATATGCTCCATATTCGTTGACCCATGTGCATTCGAGGTATGCAAACTGGCCCACTTCGATTAGTGGATGCTCTGTGGTTGCCACAAGACGTTCCTCCTGGTCAAGGTATAGGAACACGTCGAGAATATCGCCAACATGTGTGCCTGCAGGCACATAGCGTTTTGGCAGAAGGATGTCACCGATTTCTCCTCCCTCTAAATATACACCGTGGTCTTTTTCACGCAAGACCTTCAGTTGATTCCTCTTTCCCAATTGTAGTTTTTTCATTGTCTATAAGTCCGTCTTTAATGTGAATAGTTCTGTCCGTTATTTTTGATAGGCTTTCATCATGTGTAACTATGACGAATGTTTGTCCATATTTGTCTCTCAAGTCGAAGAACAGCTGATGCAACTCATCTTTGTTTCTCGAATCTAATGAGCCAGATGGCTCGTCTGCAAGGATTATTGATGGATTGTTGATCAATGCCCGCGCCACAGCGACCCTTTGTTTCTCTCCGCCAGACATTTCTGCTGGCTTATGGCTTGCACGGTCGCTCAGACCAAGAAAATCGAGTAGCTCTTTTGCCCTCTTCATAGCGTCTGCTTTCCCTCCATAAGGGAAATTCTTGCCAGCAATCATGGCTGGCATGCACACATTTTCCAAAGCAGTGAACTCAGGAAGAAGCTGGTGGAACTGGAATACGAAACCTAAATTCAGATTGCGGAATTTTGCCAGTTCCTTGTCCTTCAATGTGGTTGTGTCGGTGCCATTGATGATGACGCTGCCTGTGTCGGGAGTGTCGAGTGTGCCCATTATCTGCAGCAATGTTGTTTTTCCAGCACCAGAAGGACCCACGATGCTCACTATCTCACCGTCATTGATGGAGAGGTCTATGCCTTTAAGCACTTCCAGCTTGCCAAAGTTTTTGGTGATATTTTTTATTTCAATCATAGATTGGATGGATTATCTTTTAATTCAATAAATAGTTTCTGATTGCAATGTGTGTTATTCATGCTTTGACAACCTTTTTGTTTTTGTAAGGATTGAAGCCACACACTTTAGCGTTCTTGTTTTTTTTCGGCATTCTGCAATGTCTTATCCCATCTCTCCAATCCATTTGCTTAGCCACCTGCTGATTCGACTTGGAGAAGTGGCCCTGTCGTAGTTGTGAGGGTCTGAGAATACCTGAACGTCATTGTTCTCCTCCATCTGGTCTGGGAAGATGATCATCAGACTGTTGTTGGCGAAGTGATTTTTTATTTGCTGTGGTATCTGAGTGAAAGCGTTTTGGAACGAAATGCTGCCTTTGCGTGCAGTAACCACAACGAGAAGGTGGTCTTTATTCAGTTCGTGGCGGAGGGCAGGGAAGTCGGACCATGACTCAAGCAGCTCATACTCTGCACGAGCCGTCTTGTGGCGTTCTTTCATATATCCAAGAATGAGATGGTTTGTCTCTTCTGGAGCATAGAATGCTATTACGCATCCAAGATCTTCGGCTATGCGTGCTATGCGATTTATCCATCGGTAGAATCCTTTTTCATATTCAGCCTTCTCTGGAACGGCCACCAAAATCCGCCTGATAGTGTTGGTTGGCATGTGCATGTTGATGATGATGATCTGCCTTAATAGTTTGTCAACCAGTCCTCTTGCAAAGAGACCGAGGAATGTCTCGTCGTTATTTTGTTTGTGATGCAAGCCTATGAGCACTTCGCTGGCATTGTTCTCATGGAAGGCGTGAACTGTGGCTGTCACAAAGTTTACAGCCAGTCTGGTCTGTGTCTGTATAGGCACATCGGCTGCTGTGGCGTATCTGGCTGCAGCTTCGAGACACTCTCTGCTGTGAGCTTGTGTCTTGTCGCTCATGTCAGCATCGTTGATGATGTTAAGACAGATGAGCCCTCTGTTCAATTGTCTGTTGCGCATCATGAATGCTGTGTTCATGATGGCTTCAATATTGCTCGTGTCGTTAATGGGAATGAGTATCTTTTCATCGTCAAGCGATGTGCTGTCGTGTCTCTTTCCATCATTGGTGCGTTCCAACTCAACTTTCAAGCGCTTTGCTGCTTGATCTGTGGCAATGGAACTTATAACGCAAGAGAGTAGTATGGTCATGACCACGCCATCAAGCACCTCGTTGTTCATTAGTGGCACACCTGCTTCTATCTCAAGTTTGACGCCCACCATCACCATGGCAAGAGCTCCTGCTGCATGCGCCTCGGTGAGTCCAAACATCATCACGCCTTCATAATGAGACATGCGGAAGATTTTTCTGCTGATGTATGCAGCCAGAAATTTTGAGATGGTGGCAGCTAAAATCATGACAATCACAACTACAACTGCTTTGTATCCATGAAACAATGGAGACACGTTGACTAACATGCCCACGCCTATAAGGAAGTAGGGAATGAAAAGAGCATTGCCCACAAACTCTATCCTGCTCATCAGTGGTGATGTCTTAGGGACAAACCTGTTAAGCACCAGTCCTGCAAGAAAGGCGCCGAGTATGCCTTCAAAGCCGCACATCTCTGCCGATGCCGCAGAGAAGAGCACTATTGCCAGGGTGAATGTGAATTGCAAAATGGGCTCGCTGTATCTGCGGTAGAACAATCTTAACAGTTTTGGCAACAAGAAGAACAGGCCAAAGATGTATGCGGCAAACTTAACCACAAAGAATGTCCAGAACCAAACACCCGCATTGCCCCTCACAGTGCCTGACAGACCTGCGAGAAACATCAAGGCAAACAGCAAAGCCAGCATTGTGGCAACCACAGATATGGTCACAGCGGGTGACTTGCCAAGTCCATACCGGCTCGCTATGGGGTATGCCACCAACGTGTGAGAGGCCAGAATGCATGCTAAGAGCAACGAAGCCTGCACGCTGTAGCCGAGGAAATAATAGCCGGCTACGTATCCAAAGATGAATGGGATGATAGTGGTGATGGCTCCAAAAGTGATGCCTCTCACTCTGTTTTGTTTCAAACTTTGGAGATTCAACTCCAAGCCAGCAAGAAACATGATGAAATAGATGCCTACTTTGCCGAATATTTCAAAAGAGGCGTCACGCTCGAGAAGGTTTATTCCATGTTCGCCTATAAGCACACCTGCCAATATCATTCCTGTGAGATGTGGAATGTGCAGCTTGCTGAAAACCATAGGGGCGAACAATATCACGCATAGAACAAGGAAGAATATCCATGTCGGATTGGTGATGGGTAAATACTGAAAAGTGGTGATTGCGTCCAAAATGTTAGCTATAGTTGTTCTTTAAACGTTGCTTTTTGTATCCACTGATGTGAATTTTATGCAAATATACACATTTATGCCCATTCTTCTTTCATTTTTATATTAAAAGTTGTAATTTTGCATCGCTTTTTTAATTGATAACATGTAATTTTAAAGTAAATAAGATGAAAGTAGCAATCGTAGGCGCAAGTGGCGCTGTAGGACAGGAATTACTTCGTGTTCTTGATGAGAGAAATTTCCCAGTAGATGATCTTGTGCTCTTTGGCTCAACACGCAGCGCTGGCACAAAGTACACTTTCCGTGGAAAGGAATATGAGGTACAGCTTCTCAAACATGGCGACGATTTCAAAGGTGTCGACATTGCGTTCACTTCAGCCGGTGCCGGCACATCAAAAGAATTTGCTGAGGATATTACAAAGTATGGAGCAGTAATGATTGACAACTCGAGTGCGTTCCGCATGGACGACGATGTGCCATTGGTGGTGCCTGAGTGCAATGCCTCAGATGCTCTCAACCGACCACGTGGCATCATTGCCAATCCTAACTGCACAACTATTATGATGGTGGTTGTGCTCCAGCCTCTGGAGAAGCTGAGCCACATACAGCGCATACATGTCGCAAGCTATCAGAGCGCATCTGGTGCAGGTGCTGCAGCTATGGCAGAACTTCAGCAGCAGTATAAGGACATTGTGGAAGGCAAGGAACCTACTGTCAACAAGTTTGCTTATCAGTTGGCCTACAATGTCATTCCTCAGATAGACGTGTTCCAGGACAATGGATACACAAAGGAAGAGATGAAGATGTTTAATGAAACGAAAAAGATCATGCACACCGATGCCAAGTGCTCTGCTATGTGTGTGCGTATATCTTCTCTCCGTGCTCACTCTGAGGCTGTGTGGATTGAGACTGAGAATCCAATCACAGTTGAGGAGGCTCAGAAGGCCATCGCAGCTGCTGATGGCGTCACACTTATTGATGACCCAAAGAATCAAAAGTATCCGATGCCTCTCTTCACAGCTGGCAAGGATGATGTGTATGTAGGTCGTGTGCGCAAAGACATCGCCAACGAGAATGGTCTTACTTTCTGGCTTTCTGGTGACCAGATAAAGAAGGGCGCTGCTCTCAACGCTGTGCAGATTGCTGAGTATCTTGTGAAGGTCGGCGACATAAAGAAATAATCTGTATACGGCTGTTACAGATATATTGCATATAGTATATCATGAACTTTCAAACAATGGGCATTTCTTAAGCTGCTAAGTTAAGAAATGCCCATTGTTCTGTATGTGGCCTGTTGAACCCCAATCGCTCCTTAGAAAAAACTTCTTGTCATTTTCTAATTTCGGTCATTAGAAGATTGGGCTTATTCTTTTCAATTCTTGTCACCGTTTGGGCCAAAGTCTTTCCATCCCATGTGTGTATAATAACAGAGGTCATGGAAACAATTTATTCGACTAAAATGAGGGTGAGGATATTTTGCAAAGTATCACGTAATACTTTTTTGAGTGTTATGCTTGAAAAACTAAATAAAGAATTCTGCAGGCGTGCATTGACTTTATAAGGATTGTTTTGCAGAGATATGCCAAAGGCCATATTCATTGACTTGATTTTTATTTTTCTGTCTTATGACCGATTTCGAATAAAAGAAAAGGCGAAAAATGTTGTTGCATTCTTCGCCTGTATAGTATCTGCGTGCGCATTCATTTTAATATCTCAATTGGGTTTGTTGTCCAACCGGGAGGGGTTCTCAGGATGAAGCTCTCAGCTTAGTGCCATGATGTGTCCTTGTCTATCTGGAACCTGTAGATGCGAGCCATCTTGATGTCAAATGTAAGCGCTGAATATCCTGGTATGCCAGCTGAGGTGTAATCGCTCTCGCCGTATCCAAGATAATAAGGTATGACCACTTTCCATCTGTCGCCTTCAACCATGTGCAGAGTTGCTGTGGCAAAACCGGTGACATTTGTGTTGAGGGCCATCAGTGTAGGCACATCTGTAGCTTCGTTCAGCTCATACGTGCTGTAGCTTTTTCCGAAGATACGTCCCTGTGGATACGACTCAGATGATATGAGACGGCCAAGATAATGCACTCTGATGGAATCATTGTACATTGGCTTGCGGGTGCCTTCGCCCTGTTCCAATTTCTGAATGTATATGTAGTGATTGCTGTTGGGGTTGATGGATTCTACAGAGTCGGACAATGTGTAGGAAACCATTTTTGTCCATCCGTATGCCCCCGTGTCGGCCAAGCGGGCTATAGAATCCACATACTCCTGGTTGCGCACCCTCCAATGATCGTATTCACCAGCCTCTTCTTTCTCCTGGCAAGAGCCAAGAGAAAGAAGCGACATGATTATGGTGGATATGAATATGATTCGTTTCATTATTGTAGTGAAGTGATTATTTACATCTGGATGCGTCTGCTTACTTCAGGTTCTTGAGCAGGCTGGGGATAGACACCTGATCCTCAATGATGCCGCGCAGGTCGCTGATGTTAACACGTTCCTGCTTCATTGAATCACGGTAGCGAAGTGTGACAGTGTTGTCTTCAAGCGTTTGGTTGTCAACAGTCACGCAGAATGGTGTGCCTATGGCATCTTGACGACGGTAGCGTTTGCCAATCTGATCTTTCTCCTCATACTTGCAGTTGAAGTGGAACTTGAGGTCATTGATGATTTCATGAGCCTTCTCGGGAAGACCGTCTTTCTTTGTGAGAGGGAACACAGCGAGCTTCACAGGAGCTAATGCTGCAGGCAGACGGAGCACGATGCGTGTCTGACCGTCTTCAAGCTTCTCCTCGCAATAGCTGTGGCACATCACGGAGAGGAACATGCGGTCTACGCCGATTGATGTCTCGATGACGTATGGAGTGTAGGAAGTGTTGTCTTCTGGGTCGAAATATTCAATCTTCTTTCCTGAGAACTTGGCGTGCTGCGAGAGGTCGAAGTCGGTGCGTGAGTGCACACCCTCCACCTCTTTGAAGCCAAATGGCATCTTGAATTCAATGTCTGTTGCCGCATTTGCATAGTGAGCGAGCTTGTCGTGATCGTGGAAACGGTAGTTTTCAGCACCGAAACCAAGTGCCTGATGCCATGCCATACGACGTTTCTTCCATTCTGCGAACCATTGAAGCTCTGTGCCAGGCTTTACGAAGAACTGCATCTCCATCTGCTCAAACTCGCGCATGCGGAAGATGAACTGACGGGCTACAATCTCGTTGCGGAAAGCTTTGCCTATCTGGGCGATGCCAAATGGAATTTTCATTCGGCCTGTCTTCTGAACGTTGAGGTAGTTGACAAAGATGCCTTGTGCTGTCTCAGGACGCAGATAGATCGTGCTTGTGCCATCGGCTGATGCACCCATCTCAGTCTTGAACATCAGGTTGAACTGACGGACGTCTGTCCAGTTTCTTGTGCCAGAGATTGGACATACGATGCCTTCATCGAGGATGATTTGCTTCATTCCGTCGAGGTCGATGCCGCCTGGAGCATTCATGACGTCTTGATAGCGCTGATGAAGCGCGTCGCGCTTGGCTGTCTCCTCAAGCACTTTTGGGGATGTGGCTCTGTACTGTGTTTCGTCAAAGGCATCGCCGAAACGCTTCTTGGCTTTTGCCACTTCCTTCTCAATCTTTTCATCATACTTGGCAATCTGGTCCTCGATGAGGACGTCTGCGCGGTATCGTTTCTTTGAATCGCGGTTGTCAATGAGCGGATCGTTGAATGCGTCAACGTGGCCTGAAGCCTTCCAGATAGTTGGGTGCATGAAAATGGCTGAGTCCAGACCTACGATGTTCTCATGGAGCAGCACCATATACTGCCACCAGTATTGCTTGATGTTGTTTTTCAGCTCCACACCGTTCTGACCATAGTCGTAAACTGCGCCGAGTCCGTCATAGATGTCTGATGAAGGGAACACGAATCCGTATTCCTTACAGTGGCTTACCACTTTCTTGAAAATATCTTCTTGCTGTGCCATTATATTGTTGTTTTTTTATTGTTTCATATACAATTTATTTGCAAAGTTACGAGTTTCTCGTCAAAAAGTGGTAATTTTACATCGTAAAAAAATACAAATCGTCGAAAATGGCTAATAAAGAACATATAAATGAGGCTGTTGCACTCCTCAGCAGACTTATTGCTACACCAAGCATCAGCAGGGACGAGACTGATGCGGCTGACATATTGGAAGATTATCTTCGGGCAAAGAACCTTTGTCCTAATCGTAAGGGTAACAATCTTTGGTGTCTCAGCAAGGCGTGGGATGATGCAAAGCCTGTTATTCTGCTTAATGCGCATATTGATACTGTGAAGCCTGTGGTGGGCTGGCAGCGTGATCCTTTCGCGCCGATGCAAGAGGGAGACATGCTGTATGGGCTGGGCAGTAATGATTGTGGCGGCGGACTCATGACTCTGCTTCAGACTTTTTTGATTCTCAATTCGCAAGACACGGCTTTCAATATGATATATCTTGCCAGTTGCGAAGAGGAGGTGAGCGGAAAGAATGGCATAGAATGTGTTCTTCCTCTGTTGCCTGCTGTTGACTTTGCTATTGTGGGGGAGCCCACAGGCATGCAGCCTGCTATTGCAGAAAAAGGTCTTATGGTTATTGATGCCATAGCCCATGGAAGAGCAGGGCATGCAGCCCGCGATGAGGGGGATAATGCAATCTATCATGCGATGGATGACATCAAATGGCTGTCTGAATGGCAGTTTCCTCTAAAGACTGAATTGCTCGGGCCTGTGAAGAATACCGTGACTATTGTCAATGCTGGCACCCAGCATAATGTCATTCCTGATGCATGTGCCTTCACTATTGATGTGCGTTCTAATGAGTGTTACAGCAATGAGGACATATTTGAGTATTTCAGGGCGCACCTCTCTTCAGAGCTTAAAGCGCGCTCTTTCCGTTTGTCGTCATCGCGCATTGATCCTTCCCATCCTTTTGTTCAGATATGTGTTGAGAATGGCTTGAAGCCTTTTGGCTCGCCTACGTTGTCAGATCAGGCTCTTATGCGTTTCCCTTCTTTGAAGCTTGGTCCTGGCGAATCGTCTCGTTCTCATACGGCTGATGAATTTATCAGGATATCTGAGATGGAGCAGGCTGTGGACATGTATGTGAAACTTCTCACACGATATTCAGCAAAATTGAATTCGAATATATGAGTTTTGATTGTGAGGTGATGGCCGCTCTTAGGCTGTGCCCTTGTCTGTGTCTGGTGAGGTCCTGTACATAAAAGCACCCACATGCTCTTTTCGGTAGCATGTGGGTGCTTATTTCATACATGAGTGTGCTTAGCGAATGATATTGAAAAATACTGTTATTCCGCTCGTTGCGGATTATCTTTCAATAGTCTGAGCACGGTCTGGGCCTACGCTGACGATGGTGATTGGAGTTTCCAACTCCTTCTCCAAGAACGCTATGTAGTCGGAGAATGCTTTAGGGAACTGTTTCTCGCTTGTGATTTGTGTGAGGTCTGTCTTCCATCCAGGAATCTCTGTGTAGATAGGTTCGATGAGGCCATCGCTGATGTCGTATGGGAAGTCTCGTGTGACTGTGCCGTCCTTGAGCTTGTATGCTGTGCATGCCTTTATTGTCTCAAAGCCATCGAGCACGTCGCTCTTCATCATGATGAGCTTTGTCACGCCGCTGACCATGATAGCGTAGCGCAGCGCTACGAGGTCGATCCAGCCACAACGGCGCTCGCGGCCTGTCACAGCTCCATACTCATGGCCGATAGCGCGTATCTTGTCGCCTGTTTCATCGAAAAGCTCTGTGGGGAATGGTCCTGCGCCTACGCGTGTGCAGTATGCCTTGATGATGCCAAACACATCGCCAATCTTGTTGGGGCCGATGCCGAGGCCGATGCAGGCACCTGCGCAGATTGTGTTTGATGAAGTGACAAATGGGTATGAGCCAAAGTCGACATCAAGCATTGTGCCTTGTGCGCCTTCGCATAGGATGGATTTGCCCGACTTGAGTATGTTGTTTATTTCGTGCTCAGAGTCTACAAGCGGGAACTGTCTGAGATACTCGATGCCCTCCATCCATTTCTTTTCAACCTCTGTGATGTCATAGTCGGTGTAGTTGAGTGCTTTGAGCATCTTTTCATGACGTGCCTTGTGTGCTGCATACTTTTCCTCAAAGTTGTCAAGGATGTCGCCTACACGGAGTCCGTTGCGACTTGTCTTGTCTGTGTATGTCGGACCGATGCCCTTGCCTGTAGTGCCCACTTTGTTTTTGCCCTTGGCTGCTTCGTATGCGGCATCAAGCAGACGGTGAGTAGGCATGATGAGATGTGCCTTCTTTGAGATGTGTAGACGTGACTTCAGTTCATGTCCCGACTTCTCCAGGTCTTTAGCTTCGTCCATGAACAAATCTGGTGCAAGCACCACTCCGTTGCCTATGATATTGATTTTGTCTCCCTGGAAAATGCCCGATGGGATAGAGCGTAGCACGTATTTCTCTCCTTTAAATTCGAGTGTGTGTCCTGCGTTTGGACCGCCCTGGAATCGTGCTACTACGTCATAACGTGGAGTGAGGACGTCCACTACTTTTCCTTTACCTTCGTCTCCCCATTGAAGACCCAAAAGAACATCTACTTTCATTGTGTCTGTTTTTTGAATGTTATGTTTTTTGTTTTCTTGTATCCTGTTTTTAATGCGGCCTGACATGGCGCTGATGTCATTCCTGCTTGAACCATTCTGATGCTTCTGCAAGTTCTTTGCCTATACGGGCAAAGCGTCTTTCTTCTCTGCTCATGTTGGCAAGCCTGTCTTTTTCCATTTTCTTCTTCACTCTGGCCAATTTGGCTTGGCAGATGTTGCACAGACCGTAAAGATAGGTGCTGCTCCTTATCTTTTTGAATTTCGGCGTCTTTGAACAAGAGACGGCTTTGTCTATCTCTTCGTTGTGCAAATCCCACATTTTGTTGCATCCTGTGCATATGTAGTGGCTGTGGACGTGGTTGCGGTAGGCGCGCTCATACAGCGTGGCTCCACCAATGTGGTATTCGTAGGCAAGGCCGCAATCTACGAGGAGTGACATGGTGTTGTATATAGTGCCGCGGCTCACGTGAAAGTCGGCTGGCATCATTTTCAGTAATTGATCTGCGCTGAAATGTCCTTCAGCCTGCATCAAAGTGTCCATGACCACGAAGCGTTCTGGAGTTTTTCTCATGTTCCGCTCTGTCATGTATTGAGCCAGTATGTCGTGGGCCGACTTTGTTGTCTGCATGGCTTTTCTTTGTTTTGTGTACGTCTGTCCGCAATATCGCAACAAATATACAGCTTTTATATTTCTACCCCAAATATTCTGCAATATTTTTGACTTTCTTTGCTTTATCTTTGCTCAATGACGCATAAATCTGCAAAGCTTTAATAGCATATTTGTTGTCAAGTGCCGTGCTGGCTTGGTCTAAAAATTCTTGTTGCGCGTCATCGCTCATGTCATGCTTCCGCATGAGATGGCACAAAGTCAGGTAGCCGCAGTTGTGAAGCATGGCGTTGCTGCCTGCTATCCATTGAAAGGCTTTTGTGCTTGCGTATGGCAGCCGCTGCGTGAGATATAGGCAAAACATCATCGCTATTTCTTCGGTACGTATGCTTTCTGCCCATATGTCGCATGTGTCTTCATCGCATTCTTCTGTGGGCATGAGGATGCAGGCAAGTATCTTGCATTCTCTCACGCTCTCGTTCCATAGTTTCTGCGCCAATGACCTGCTTGCTTCAAATTCCTTCGCTATGTTGTTAAGCCGTGGCAGCTCAATGCCCCAGTTTATCCGGTAGTCGTCTGTCTGGCGCATATGGGCAGAGGCGATGCCGTTCATGTTTGCTCGCAGTTCTTTTTTTATGTTGATAAGTATGTCTTCCATGTTGTGATGTGTTGTGAGACACGCAGAAGGCTCCAGCCTTTGCGTGTTCTGGAGCCTTGATGCGTTTGTCGGGTTGTGTGTCATTCGTTTACCAGAGGAAGGGCAGAGTAGTCCTTGCTGTATCGCAGCATCTGATCTGCATAACTTTCGTCGTATGATACTTTGACGTCTGTGATGTTGCCGTCCTTGTCTCGCTCTGCTGTGTATACAGGGTTGATGAATCCTTTGTATGGAGCAATGTTGAGCTTTTTGTATCGCTCCAGCACTTCTTTGTGTAATTCTGGGTCTATCTTCACGCCATAGTTTTCGACAAGAGCCTGGGCGCCATTGAAGTCGCCTGTTGATTTCACTCTCTGTATCTCTGCAAGCAATTGGCCGAAAAGTCCTCTTAGCTTCTCGTAGTCATTTATCTTCACGTATGTCTTGCCATCACGCTTCGCTATTTCCATCACGTTGTCTTTCTTGCCATGCTCGTATGCCCAGCGTGCGATGAGGGCGCGGTTGCGCATGTGCGCTTCTTCTATGTTGTTGCCAAGCTCGATGCGCACAATCTGCGTGATGAGCCCGTTCTGCATCTGGGCTATGTAGCTTGCTTTGTAAGCGTCGGCATCAGGCATGAGGCCGAGTTCTACAAGTTTTGGGTCTGCGAGGTAATACAGGGCGAAAAGGTCGGCTCTGGCTTCCTCGATGGTGCTGCCATATGCTTTGAGGCTGTCAGGGTCCACACCGTCGAGCAGGCGGCCGCTGCCATGCCCAAGGCATTCGTGCAGGTCTGTATGGAGGTCGTCGGTGATGTCGCCGTATTTCTCCACTATTTCGATTTCTTCCGGTCCGTATGCAAATTCTTGAAGCATGCCGCTACCTTTGCCTGCCTTATTGTAGGCGTCTGTGAGGTTGCTTATTGTCACAGACTTGGATCCATGCTCGGCTCTTACCCAATTGCTGTTTGGCAAGTTGATGCCGATGGCGGTGGAAGGGTAGAGGTCTCCTGCCAGTATGGCTGCGTTGATGACTTTTGCTGTGATGCCTTTGACGGCTTTTTTCTTGAATTCGGGTGCCACAGGACTGTTGTCTTCAAACCATTGTGCGTTTGCGCTCAATGTTTCTGTGCGTTTTGTGGCTTCGATGTCCTTGAAGTTGACGATGCTTTCCCATGAGCATTTAAGTCCGAGAGGATCGCCGTAGCATTCGATGAATCCGTTGACGAAGTCTACCAGTGGCTTGGTGTCCTCAACCCATGCTATTGAATATTCGTCGAATGTCTTCAGGCTGCCTGTGTTGTAATATGATATCAGCAGGTCGATCACTTTCTGCTGCTGCTCGTCTTCTGCGTAAGGACGTGCCAGCTTTAGGTTTTCAACTATTTTCTTCAGGGCAGCGCCATACAGGCCTTCTGTGGTCCATTTCTTCTCTGTTATTTTTCCGTCTGGCGTTTTCACCAAGCGTGAGTTCATTCCATACATCATTGGATGAAGCTGGTCGCCTTCTTCTTTCATCTTGTTGTAGAAGGCTTCGGCTTCTTCTTGCGTCACGTTCTCGTAATAGTTGCAAGCGCTGCTTTTGATGAGGTCCTCGCCATCGGCCAGATTGACTCTCTTTGGCATGATTTTGGGGTTGAATATTACTTCAGCCAAATCTTCAGGGCATTCTGTCTGTTTCAGGAGCCACTCTTTGCTGAAACCTGGCGCAAACTTGTCGCTGGCGTAGTGGTGATGGATGCCATTGCTGAACCAGATGCGTTTCAGGTATGTCTCAAAAGCGACGAAGTCCTTGTCGTCGCGGTCGCCATTATAATTAGTGTAAACATCTTCGAGCATCTTTCTGATGCGGAGGTTGTATTTGCCGTTTTGGTCAAAGAGGATGTCTCTCCCGTATAGAGCAGCCTCTTGCAGATGGTATATGAATGTTTTCTGCTTCAACGTCAAGCTGTCGAAGTCTCTGACCTTGTAGCGGAGCATCTGTATATCTGCAAAACGCTCGTTGGCATACTCAAATGTGTCTTTTTCAATGTTCTGTTCCTTGCTGATGTTTGAACAGCTCATCGTCATAAGTGATGAAATCATAATTGCTATAAATTTACCTTTCATTATCTTGTCTGTTATTGTTTCACATTCTGTCCAGTTATTGTTTGGCATGGAATCCTTTGTCTGTCCTCTATTGCCGCGCATGCCGATGCTGCTTTGGATTCTTGTTCTTTGGCGGTACGGTTTTGTGGAAATCAGTTTTGCGGTGTGCCTTGTTTGTGGCTGAGCCGGTATTGCGCTGGGGTGCATCCCGCATATTTTCTGAATTCGCTGTAGAATGTTTGTCTGTTGCTGAAACCTGCCATCATCCCTACATCTTCAACGGTAGTTCCATTAAGTCTCTCGTCTCTTAAATATTTCATGGCGTCTTTCACCCTCAGTCCGTTAACCATCGTTGTGAAATTCTTTCCGAAATCCTTTTTCAAGATTCTTGAAAGCTCATAATCTCGCACGCCTATCATCTTTGCCAGCTTCAAAGCCGTAAAGTCTGGATCTCTGTAAGCCTTTTTTTTAATCAACTGGCAGATTTTAGTCATGTGTGTAAGTGGATTGTCCATTTCGCAGGCAAAGTTAAGTAAAAATACTGAATGGGTCAAACGAAATGAAGTATTTAAAAATTCATGGCCATCTTTCGCCTCTTTCATGTCGAGTTCTTATGGATTTTTGTCCTTGTCGATTCGTGTTCATTCCATCTGTTGGTGCAATTTCCTTACGTGGCTTTGCTATTGCTGTTTGAATATGCTTCCTTTTGTCTTGACTGCATTATTCCTTCTTGTTGTGCCTTTTTGTATGTTTTAATGGCTGAATGAGTCTGTATAAAACGAAACCATTTTTATTGCATATATATTATAATGTATGCTTGCTCGTTTTTTAAACTTGTTTTTTTAAAAGAAATCATGTCCGGATGCCGTGTCATATGTCCACATCGGAATGTGTTCATGCTGTTCCTCATGTCAGATCTTCGCGTCTCTTTGGTCGATTCGGCCTTCATGGCTTCATGAAATGATCTTGCCATCTCTTGTGTCATTCCCCGACCTCCATTTCTTCGGGAAGCCTTCGGGATCCGTTCGGGACGCGCCCCCAGTCCCATGCACCACACACATTC
>CAKQYA010000002.1 GCA_934293005.1 uncultured Bacteroidaceae bacterium | reverse complement strand
CGCAGATGATTTTCAAGGAAAATCTCACAGAGGAATAAGATAGAATCTGATCTATTTTACTACCGCTGAATAGTTACGAGAACATCAAACTTTTTATATAATCCTTAATTCCGCAAAACTATTGTAAATTAAATATTTTAAGTACCTGAGCAACAAAACAGAAACATGTGCTGATGCCGCAAGATGGGGTTTGTATGCAAAACGGCTTGATTGAATATCTACCACCACAGGCTTTATGTCAGCATATAACATAGAAGGAAGTTTTGCTTCACAATATGGTTTGTGGAACAAGCAATCATGTTCCACACCATGTGATGAGATACCCTTTTCTACGATTCCAAGATTTTCTTTCTTGTAACTTATCAAGTGAGAGTACACTTTCTTCTTAAAATATTCATAAGTCATAAGTTGTTAATTATTTTAGGTTTATTAGTCTTGGATTATTTATCAGATTGTACCTGCTATCCACAACACAGGCATTGCTATATACAACATTCTCTTTCGTTGTTGTACCATAAGCGTCATGCTCGTGACCAAACAAATGGCAAGTAGGATGTAAAACTTTCAGGAGTTCCGCAAGGGCTACATTACCTCTATGCTCAAGACCTTTCCCGTAGTCAGCGATGTCACATATTCCTTTTGGGGGCATGTGGGTGATTAAGACATCAATATCGTTTGGAATATTATGGATAAACATGTCCAGTTTGCCATCCATACAGTCTTCCATAAACATCGGTACGCCATAAAACTTTATGCCATCTATGACAACGCTGTTGTTGTTGAGGTAGTGAACGTTTTTGGAGAGTCCTTCAATATGGTCTGCCCCATACATACACATATCATGGTTACCTGCAATGAAAACCTTGTGCTCATAAGGTAAGTCACAGAACCAATTAATGAAGTCACACGCTTCCTCTTCACTTCCAGCAAAAGTGAAGTCACCGCTATGTACGATGACATCTGCTTCGGGCAATGACATCAAATTCTTGTGCAGACCATGCGTGTCAGATAAATGCAATATTTTCATTTTCAGCGCTAATTTGATACGTTTCAATTTCTTGATATATACTTCCTGTTGATACAGGCGTGTCAAAAGTCTGTTTTACTTCCTCTTTTATTTATGCTACGAATTCCTTTGGATCCAAAGGGGAATCGCATACAATCGTGTATTCCATAATGTCATCAAAGGCGTTATGAATACAGTTTCTTTGTTGATATGAAAGTTGTCTTCTGTCGTACATGGTGTGTTTAGTATAATACTATAGAAGTTTCTAAGTTGCCTACAAAGGTACAAAAAAGTGTTTGCCGTAAAAAAATTAGGAAAACATTGTTGTGCGTGGCAATTATTTAACAATTCACATCTATTTACCAAATTAGGCTATAAGTCGCTTTGTTCAGAGACTTACCGCCTTTTTATTTATTTCCCAAATAGCTTTTGTATCAAGTCGGTGCGGTTGATGCGCCGCAGCTCTCGTATGATATTCTGTTTTTCTGAAGGCTTGTACCAGAAGAAGAATTGGCGTTGCGCCAGTTTGTCACGCTGGGTCTTGGCTGAATATACAGGCTCAAGCGTGTAAGGGTGATAACCTGTGTACCATGCTTCGGTGGATACTGTCATTGGAGTGGGCGTGAAGTCTTGCACTTGTTCAAGCTGGAAATTGAGTCCTTTGGTGATAACAGCCAGTTCTGCCATGTCTGAAGCCGTGCAACCAGGGTGTGAACTGATGAAATAGGGTATGAGCTGTTGCTTCAGGTGGTGACGTTTGTTGACTTCATCGAATATGTGCTTGAAGTCGTAGAAGAGTTGGAAGGATGGCTTTCGCATGAGGTCAAGCACGCGTTGTGATGTGTGTTCGGGAGCTACTTTGAGACGGCCACTCACATGGTTGGTGATTACTTCTTCTGTATATTTACGGTTTGCTGCGTTCACTTTCGCGTCATCGGTTTTGTGGAGCAGCAGGTCGTATCGTATGCCTGATCCAATGAAACTTTTCTTTATGCCTGGCATGTTGTCCACGGTGTGGTATATGTCGAGCAGCTTAGAATGGTCGGTGTTGAGGTTTGGGCACACTTTAGGATTGATGCACGAAGGACGCTTGCATTTGTGGCATATGTCTGTGTTTTTCCCCTGCATGGCATACATGTTGGCCGATGGACCGCCAAGATCACTCAGATATCCTTTGAAGTCGGGCAACTGCGTGATGGCCTTCACTTCTTTAATGATGCTTTCTTTGCTTCGAGAGGTGATGAATTTGCCTTGATGTGCTGATATGGTGCAGAAGGCACATCCTCCGAAGCATCCGCGGTGTAGATTGACCGAAAACTTTATCATGTCGTATGCAGGGATGCGCTTGCCTTTGTACTTTGGATGGGGCAGGCGGGTGTAAGGCAAATCGAAGGAACGGTCAAGCTCGTCTTGGCTCATTGGCTGGTATGGAGGATTGACTACTGCATACATTCCATCTACTTCTTGCAAGATTCGCTGGGCTGAGTATTTGTTAGATTCTTCTTCAATATGCCTGAAATTGTCGGCCTGCATTTTCTTGTTCTTCAGACATTCATCGTGACTGTAGAGTATGATGTCGTCTTGGCGGATTCCTCCGGGGATGTCTTTCTTGGCAAGAAGCGACACAGTCTGTTTTTGCGGGAAACGTGCCATGAGATTATGGAAGAGTGTAGTGTCTATCTCGCAGTCTTGTTCTATAAGCAGATGGGCTAATGATATGATTGGCTTTTCGCCCATGCCGTATATGAGAATGTCTGCTCCTGAAGGACACAGAATGCACTTTTCCAGACGGTCTTGCCAGTAATCATAGTGTGTGAGGCGGCGAAGGCTTGCCTCTATGCCGCCAAGCACAACAGGCACATCGGGATACAGTTCTTTGAGTATGCGTGTGTACACTATGCTGGGATATTCAGGACGTAAGTCGTGTCGTCCATCCGGAGAATAGGCATCTTCGGAGCGCAGACGTTTGTTGGCTGTATATTTGTTGACCATAGAGTCCATGGCGCCAGGAGCAATGCCGAAGAAGAGACGTGGGCGTCCGAGCTTTTTGAAGTCGCGGTAGTCGCCATGCCAGTCGGGTTGAGGCACTATGGCAACATTCAGTCCTTCTGCTTCGAGAATGCGGCCTATGACGGCCATGCCGAAGGATGGGTGGTCTATGTAGGCATCGCCTGAAAATATTATCACATCTATGTGGTCCCAGCCAAGACGTTCTATTTCTTTGCGTGTGGTGGGTAGAAAAAGTGATGTCATGTTTATGGTATTGTTTTTATTCGAATCCATTAAGTATTGTTTTCAAAATCATTTTCATGTCAAAACTGGTTGCTTATGTTTTTTTCTGCGCATTCTTTTAATATGTCAGTCATTTCTGATTACCTATTTCTATGCCCGTATGACTCCTTCATGAAGATGTGTCATCTGTGTAAAAACATTGCACTTCTGATTCAAACAAGGCAGGCGCTGTTATAGGATATATGCATTAGAATAACACTGCAAATTGTTAAATTGATGATGAATGCATTTAAAGCGTTTTGATTATTCATTCAGGAATTTTATGAATGCTGCAGTCAAGGCGTTCAATTTGCTTGTCTCGCATATGCTTTCGAGAGGAAAGCCGAGACGCACGTAGCGTTTGGGTTGCGCTATGCCTGCATAGCTGCCGTCCGAATAAGTCAATATGGGAAAGCTTGATGAGGTGGGGGCGATTACGGATGGTGCAGGCACGCTGTAGCTGTGCGCGTTGATGGTGCGATAGATGTGGAAGTTTAGTCCGCAGC
This sequence comes from uncultured Bacteroidaceae bacterium, assembly GCA_934293005.1. Lineage (GTDB taxonomy): Bacteria > Bacteroidota > Bacteroidia > Bacteroidales > Bacteroidaceae > Minthosoma. The sequence goes on along the minus strand of CAKQYA010000002.1, from coordinate 107,551 downwards.
CTGACACCATGCTCTTGCTTTTGTCGCTCATGATGCCTGTGGCATTACCTCCTATCTGCGGACATCCATCGTTGGCTGCACTCATAAGCACCTTGCCACCTTCTTTGAAATATTTTTCTACAAGCTTGTTTGTGTGCTGATTGAATACTTTTTGTGTCCCGTAGATGAGGTCTAATATCTCATAGTCTGACAATGTCACTTTGCCTGTGGCCACGGCCTGTTCGCTGCATGATGTGAAGGAGTGGTTCCCCTCTATCATGATGGCTTTGCCGTGTATGGCTGTGTAGTCGAAGGTATTGCCCATCATGAGTTGTCCTTCAAGTCCTGCGTCGCTGGCTCCAAGTCCATCCTTTGCTTCGCTGCCTGCTTTGCTGCGATCGAAGCTTGTCTGAGGTCCGCAGAAACCTGTGAACGCTCCGTAAGGCACGCCAGGATCTGTTTCGATGTCGAAGCCTGCACGTGTTGATGTGTTGATTGCCTTTGGCCCTTCAAGGCGCGTGAACCCATTCATGATGAGGATAGTGCCGCGGCTTTTGGAGGATATTCCGCATGAGAGTGTTTCTGAAGGAAAACTCTCGCCACCATCGTTGACAGCTGCCACGCGGAATGAATACGGCATGTCTGTGTGTAGTTCGGTTGTGAAGCTGTTGCCGCGCACAATGGTGCCGTTGTCGAAGTCCTGATAGCCGAGTCGAGTGTATACAATGTATTCTTTTGCCTTTGCTGTTGGTTCGAGTGGATCGTTGACAGGATTCCATGTGAGGGTGGCTGTGCGCTTCTTTTCGTTGATGGCTATGGAGAAGTTGTTGACTGGCAGGGGCTGTATGACATAATTGCGCCTGTATTGTGTAGCTATGAACTTCACTATAGTCTTATAGATGGAGCGTGCCATGTCGAACTTGAATTGTGGGTCGTATGCCAGAAGCATGTCGTTGAAGTTCTGATGGGAGAGCATCTCAAGGATGCAGGCAGGCGTGAGTGGTTCGCGGGCCTCACCGTAGTTGCGGTTCCATATCTGCCGCACGTGCCAATCGTAGCGTTTGAGGTCATTGTGGAGGTTTGTTATGAACATGGATGAGAGGTCGCGTGATACGTAACGGTCTTCACCGCAACCAGTCTTCTGATCATTATAGTTTGTCATGTATACGCTTAGTGAACCGTACGTGCTGTCTGTCTTTGAAATTCCTGCATCTGTGTGGAAGGCTACGGTGAGGTCTATTGGTACACGTAGCCCTTCTTGTGTCTGTCTGTTGTAGATGGAACCGCCAGAGAGATAGTTGATGGAGGCTGAGCGTGAGTTGATGTCATTGTTGTAGTCGTTTGTGCCAAATGGTTGGGTGTGAATTTTATATGGGAATCCATACCATTGACTGCTGTATTTTGCAGCTTCTGCCCAACGTGGAAGTCCCGATAGTCGTGCTGTGCCAGCGTATGATGCAGGCGCAATGTTGCCCATGCCGCCTCCGAATCGCACAGCATCGGCTGTGACGATGCCTTTTTGGCTGCTTATGTTTGACAAGGTGACCATGCCATAGTCGTGTTCACCAGCGTCAAACTCGAAGGTGCCAAGATACACCCATGTGCCTCCACCCATTTGCTGGTTCACTTTAAACTCTGTCATGCCGCCTTTGTGGTGCACAACATAGTGGGCGTCGTTCACTGAGTTTTGGTATGTCTGATAGCTTACATAGATGGCATATTTCCCGTCTTCGGGGATGTTGGGTATCCATTGTGCCTTAGCTTCATCGCGAGCGGATGTGACGGCTGGTGTATACCGTGCAGATCCGTCGGTGAAAGGAGAGTCGCATGGTTCGTACACGTCTTTGGTCTTAGCGAAGCCATGCAGGGGCGTGGTCCTCCATTTTATGTTGTTTTTATTCTTGCTGTTGCTCTCAAGGTATGTGCCATAGCGTGTTGGATGGTCATTGTCTATTATCACTTCGTTGCTCTGGTAGTCGCGCTCTCGTGGGGTGAAAACAGTGGCTCCTGCGTTTTGCAGCATAGGTATGATGTATGGTAATACGATGGTCTGCGAAAGCAAGTCTTCGGTGGTGCAGAAGAGGCGCGGACGTTGCCATAGCCAGTCGCGTTTCTCTTGCTTGTAATAGCGTCCATGGCTTGCCCAAAGGGCTATGTGGTTGCCGTTGAGTCCTTGTGAAGCCATGTGTGGACGTGAAATGTTGGTTACCCATGGTGCGCCTTTGTATGTCTCTTGCAGAAGACGGTTTTCATCTTTCTTGCTATTGTATATGTTTGGAATAAGATCCTCTATCGGACGTCCGTCTGCCTCTATTGTTATGTGGAAGCGGTGCATGTTGCTTGGCAGCAGTTGCTTGACCTGCTTGTAGATGTCTTCTACTATGGATGGTGTGAAGCATTGCTCGGGAAAGCCTCCGCCCATGACTATTTGGATGGTCTTCTCTTCCGTGTTGACGTTGAATGATATTAGGGTTGACGGGCGCAGATTGGCGTCACTGCGCATGTAATTGGCTGCCCACTCCTTCAATTGGCGTTCTTGAGCATGAATCGTGATAGTGCATGCGAGGAGCAGCAGGATGGATATAAGTAGAGCTTTCATTCTTTATAATGTATGTTTTTGTAGCCTATGAGTTTGTCATAGCGTGAGCCGAAGCTGCGATGGTACACGTATACAGAGTATTCGTTTTCTGTGATGTGGAAGTTGCCTTCGCATTGTTCGGTCTGCGCTTTGGGCGAATTGCCGTCGTTAAACATGTACATGTAGTTGTAGGAGCCTTGTTTGAGCGGTATGGCGAGTTCGTACTGGTGGTCTATGGGGTTGTAGAGCATCTGGTAGGCGGGGTCTATTCGATTGCCTGTCATGTCACCGAAGAGATACACGTTGCCTCCGGCCACTTGCTGCATGTTGAGTGTGAAATGTGTTATGAAGTAGTCGCTTGATGTGTCTGGGTCAATGTCATCGCCGTTGCGTATGAGGAAACGACCGTCTTGGTCCTCATCGTAGAGGTAGTGTGTGCGCTGCTTGTCTGCATAGATGTGGGCATGGTAGTATGTGTCGTCATATTCCATTGTCTCCACATTCATTGTCGGCACATAGGCGTCTAACATTTCGAAGCGTCGGTATTCATTGCCCGCAGGGAATATGAGGGAGTGGTTGTGCTCGAAGTTGAGTTTGTTCATTTGCATGGATGAAGGGCGTAGATTGCTTGCATGGTTGTCCCATCGTCTGTTTTGAGTGACGATGTAGCGCATCTCGCCTATGGGGTCATTGATGTGGTATCCGCTGTAGTTGACGGAGAAGTTGATCTGTTGATGTTTTTGATAGGTGTCAATGTATGTGTTTGATGTCACGTTTATCTCGACTCCAACGTGCGGTTCAAGCAATGAAAAGCATGCTTGCGCCACTGCGCTGTCGCTCTCATCGGAATATACAGTCACAATGTAGTTGCCTGACACAAGCAGGCTGTTTTCTTCGTTTGGCAGGGTGAGATTATAGTGGCAGTAGTTCATCTCGGTTCCTATAGCAGGTTCGTAGTCGTCGATAGTAGTGTCGTTGAATCCTGTCATGTATTCGCTGGTGATGAGTTCGCTTGGCTGCCAGTTGGCATTGCAATGTGTGATGGAGTATCTGAATCGTTGGTAACTTGCTTGCAAGTCGTCGAAGCTTATTTCCACCTTGTGCCCGCCTTTGAGCAGGGTGACAGGTTCTTGGCCCCATTGGCCGTCAATCTTCACCTGTAAGGTCTTTATTTGTGGAGAGAAACAGATGTTTTCCTGTGAGTGCGAGGCGGCAGGCATGAGCATAGCGAGCAGCAAGGCCATCAGAGACGGTTTGCTACTCGCTAATTTGTTTGTTATGTTGTGAATGGTCTTTCCTTTCATTAAAGATGTTGTTTGTGGACAGTTGCGCTTGAAAAGCTTTCCTGTTATTTGATGTCGACGGTGGCTTTGCACCGTATGTCTTCCGAGCTTGCACCCACATGTATTGTATATGTGCCAGGTGTGGTAGTCCATCCATGCTTGCTTTCATCGTAATGCTGCAGTTCCGACTTCGGTATTGTCATGGTGACAGTCTCGCTGCTGTTTGGCTGGAGCAGCGAAGTCTTTGTGAAAGCTTTGAGTTCGCGTGCTGGACGTTTTGCTGCGTTCTTCGGGCTTTGAACATATACTTGTACGATTTCCTTGCCTGCCACGTTGCCTGTGTTGCTCACTTTGAGTGAGACGCTTATGGTGTCATTGCAGATGCCAACTGATGGAGCGCTGTAGGCATAGGTCGTGTAGCTCATGCCGTATCCGAATGGGAAAAGCGGTTTTGTCTTGCTTGTGGTAAAATGCCTGTAGCCAACAAAGATGTCTTCACTGTAATGCACTTGTTTGTTTTCGCCGGGGTAGGCTTTCTTGCCATATTTCACGTAAGGGTAATCCTCATATTTGGCAGCGAATGTCACTGGCAGTTTGCCGCTTGGGTTTACCTTGCCGCTGAGCACGTTGACAAGTGCTGTGCCAGATTCGCTTCCTAAATACCAGCAATGGGTGAGTGCTGCCACTTTGTTGAGCCAAGGCATGGCGTATGGGTTTCCTCCGAAGATGACAGTGATAGTGTTTTTCTGTATTTTCGCTAGGCTTGTTATGAGGCTGTCTTGTCCGTAAGGCAGATTGTATGATTCACGGTCACCGTTCTCGCAGTCTTGCCTGTGGTTTTTGTTGAGACCTCCAATGAAGATGATGAGGTCTGCCATTTTTGCCTTGCTTAATGCTTCTGCTTTGAGGCGTTCCTGAAGTGCAGAGTCCACACGGTCCACTTTGTCGTAGATAGAGCGTCCCGCTTCATATCCTTGTGCATATTCGACTTTGTTGCCGAAGTATTGCTTGATGGCCTCAAGTGGTGATATGTCGCGCAGGCTCTTCAGTTCGGATGAGCCGCCGCCTTTAGTGAGCGAGCGTGTGGCATTGTCGCCCACAACAAGCACTCTTTTGTATTTTTCTGGTTGCAGAGGCAGGATGTTGTTATTGTTCTTGAGCATCACGATGCCTTCCTCGCCTATTTTTCGGCATGCGTCGTAATGTGCCTCTGAGCATTGCGAGCCTATGGTCTTATGTGGGTTCATTGCTGTGCGGAAGATGGTGCGCAGCACGCGTGAAGCTTTGTCATCCAGCACTTCCATAGGGATAGTCCCATTGTTGATGAGTCTCTCGAATGGGTCAGCGAGATAATAGCTATTGTAGCCAAATTCGCTTTCTTTTGTCTTGCCGTCAGTATATGTCCCCATCTCTATGTCGAGTCCGCCTAATGCGGCTTCCATTGTGTTTGTTGTGCCGCCCCAGTCGCTTACGAGTGCTCCGTCCCAATGCCAGTCGTGTTTAAGAATCTGATTGAGCAGTTCATCATTTTGGCAGCAATGCACGCCTTTCCAAAGGTTGTAAGAGCCCATTATTGTCCATACATGCGCTTTTTCAACTGCGCGGCGGAATGGTGAGAGATAAATCTCATGGAGAGCTCTTTCTGACACATTGACGTTGACAGAGAAACGGTCTGTCTCCTGGTCATTGAGGGCAAAGTGCTTCAAGCAGCATGCCACGCCATTGTCTTGGGCTGCTGCTATGTATGGCACTATCATCTCGCCAGCCAGAAAGGGGTCTTCGCCCATGTATTCAAATGCGCGTCCGTTGAGTGGTGTGCGGGCTATGTTGCATCCTGGGCCAAGGATGATGTCTTTGCCACGAAAGGCAAATTCTTCGCTTATCGATTTGCCGTATAGATGCGAGAGGTCTCTGTTCCATGTGGATGCCAAGCATGTGAGGGATGGGAATGCCACAATGGAGTCGTTGGTCCATCTGGCCACATTCCATGTGTTCCATTCCAGTTCTTCGCGCACTCCGTGCGGACCATCATCCATGTTCAGTTGACGAATGCCGAGGCGTGGCACGCCTGCGCTTGTGAATTTGCTTTGTGCATGCAGAATGTTTATTTTCTCATGTGTGGTCATGCGGCTGAGGGCGTCTTTTACCCTCTCTTCCAGAGGTGCTTCAGGATTCAGGTACGTTTGCCCTAAGCTATGCGTAGCAACGATGGCAAATGCTGTTATTGTGATAAGTTTTCTGTTCATTTCCTGTAGATTTAGTGTTACTGTTTACAAAGATAGCTATTTATCTTCAAAGTGGAGGCTTTAATTCGGGAAAATGACGTAACTTTGTGGGAAAATATAATTATGAGCAGAACATCATGAGATTTTTTGATTGTTGTCTCTCATTATTTATATAATGTAGACTTCCTGTAAGAGTTTACAAAGATATGAAAAAATAAGGTATGCAAAAGATTATTCAGATTGATAATGGAGTGGTGAGAAATCCACTGTTTAGGATGGCTTCGCCTATAAGTTTTGAATTGAATGCTGGTGAGCATATTGCTATTGTTGGTGACAATGGCAGCGGCAAAAGTCGTTTGGTCGATGTGCTTGTGGGCAAGTGTGCTTTAATGCCAATGAATGAAGTGAAGTATGACTTTGCTCCAAGTAAGGCAAAAATGGTTAGTGACAACATCAAATACTTGTCTTTCAGAGATTCTTATGGTACGAGCGAAGGAGTTTATTATTATCAGCAGCGTTGGAATCAGAATGACATAGACGAGACTCCTCTGGTATCAGACTTGTTGGCTGATGCCGTGCGTATAGCGGAAGAGGGTTTGAAGAGAAAATCCGTATATGACAAGTTTCTCGTCCGTGACGAGACGCCTGAACAGGAAGCGCAACGTCTGGCTGCAGAAGAGCTTGACAGGCAGAGTATGCACAAGGATCTGGAGATGGTGCGCAAACATCTTTTTGAGATATTTCATCTTGAACAATTGATGGACAAACATGTCATCTTGTTGAGCAGCGGCGAGTTGAGGAAGTTTCAATTAACTAAGACTTTGATGACTAATCCGCGAGTGCTCATCATGGACAACCCATTTATAGGGCTTGATGTTGAAGCTCGCAAGCAGTTGTCGGAGTTTCTGTCACTGTTGACAAGGGAAACGAACGTGACTGTCGTTCTTGTCCTTTCAAAGACTGATGACATTCCTGACTTTATCACGCATGTTGTCCCTGTGAAGGACATGGCTGTGCAACCAAAGATGACTCTGCAAGAGTATCGTAAGTCAATGCCTGTCATACCTGATCACATGCTGAGTGAAGACACTGCTAAAGCCATTCTCAACTTGCCATATGCTGATGATGCTAATGATGATGCTCCAGGCACAAGACAGGTGATAGATTTCCGCAAGGTTAACATCCGATATGGCAGCCGTACCATTCTCAAAGATTTGAGTTTTACGGTGATGAATGGTGAGCATTGGGCTCTTAGCGGTGAGAATGGCGCTGGTAAATCAACACTTCTCAGCATTGTGTGCGCAGACAATCCACAGAGCTATGCCAACGACATCGTTCTGTTTGGTCATCAACGTGGCAAGGGCGAAATCATATGGGACATTAAGAAGCACATAGGATATATTTCACCAGAGATGCATCGCGCATTCCTTAAAGATTTTCCATCTGTCGACATCGTGGCAAGCGGACTCAGCGATGTGTCTGGCTTGTACCGCAAGCCTAAGCCTGAGCAGAGAGCCATATGCCAGTTCTGGATGGATGTCTTTGGCATAGGACATTTGGCCGACACCACGTTTCTGAAACTTAGCAGCGGTGAACAGCGGCTTGTTCTCTTGGCTCGTGCATTTGTCAAAGATCCGGCCTTGCTCATACTTGACGAGCCGCTTCATGGCCTTGATCTGAAAAATCGCCGATTGGTGAAGGATGTTATAGAAACATTCTGCAAACGCCGAAATAAGACAATGATTATGGTTACTCATTATAAGGAAGAGCTTCCTAATAATATTGACCATTCAATATACTTGAAAAAACAATTGTAAGATGAAGATAGACAGAATATGCCACAATTGATTGTTTGTGTCATTCTATTTCGATTATTCTTTTGTTAATGTTTTTATTAGTTCGAATATGAAGATTATATATTTTCATGGATTTGGTTCGTCTCATGCCAGCGGCACGGTGGAAATTCTTCGCCGTGAATTGCCAAATGATGAGATAGTGGCTCCAGACATACCAATAGACCCTGTAGATGCGCTGCCATACTTAAAGCAGCTTTGCGCTGATGAAAATCCCGACCTTGTCATTGGTACAAGCATGGGAGGCATGTATGCCCAGCAGATGAGAAAATATCGACGTATCCTTGTCAATCCAGCTTTCAACATGTCTACCATGTCTAAGGGGTTAAAGACAGGTGAACATAAATTTTATAATGGACGCTATGATGGTGCCAAGACATTTAAAATAACAAAGGACATCATTCAGCACCACAATCTGATGGAACGCCAGCAGTTTAAGAATATTTCTGCAGACGAGAAAGATACGTGTTGGTGTCTTGTTGGATTGAAAGACACCACTGTCACTAATGCGGAGGCCGTTTTCAAGAAAAACTACAAGGCTGACCATGTCATACGTTTTGATGGTGAGCATCAGCTGAATGATAAAGTGATAAAGAAAGTGCTGTTGCCTCTTATTGAACAGATGAGAGGGTAGAAACAAAGACGGCATCTGCCTAAATTGCTCTTAAGCAAGATGTCTACAACAAAATGTCTACAATATAATCAGAACTATCTGTATTTTTTTATTATTGCTGGATAATATCTGCGTTTGCGTCTTCATTCTTGCAGTCAGGTTCTCCAAATAAGAGATTACGTTCTCTTTTTGTTGCTTGCTTGGCCCATTCCTCTGGGATGAAACGCCAATGGTTTCTTGGCTGAGGATTGATGGCGCCCATCTCCTTGATGTGGCTCATTAGGTAGTAGCGTATGTCGTGTTCGCTTATCTGTGTGATGCGTGAGTCTATTTCCGCCTTCGACAGTCTGGCTCCTTTGGTGAGCAGCTCGCCTCCGCCGTTGGCTCTGTATGCAGTCATGGCCACGCTGTATTCTTTGTCCATCAGGAAGGGACTGCCATCGTCCATGGATAGAATGTTGATTTTATCTCCGCATGGTTTGCGCAAGTCGACCTCATAGCGTATGCCTGCTGCAGAGTCGAAGTTGAATATGAAATTCTTGAATCCTATGCGCGAAGGGTTGCTCTTCATCGGGCCTATGAGCAGCATGGTGTCATTGGGGGATGTCATCTGCTGCACCCAGTTGGAATAGCTCATCTCAAGGTAGTTCTTGATTTCTTGTCCTGTCAGGCGCAACGTGTATAGATGGTCTTCGAATCTGTACAGATTGAAAAGATTGCTCACCTTGATGTCGCCTGCTTCTATGGAGGCGTTGAAGAAAAGCGGCGCACTGAAGCTTATGTCGGCATGGCTCACTTTGAGCTGGAGCGCTTGCACCAGATCGATGTATGCAGATGAACCGAAATAGGCATCGGTGACGTCCACTCTGTTGAGAAAAGTTCCAATCTTTTGTGTGGAAAATTTCTTTACTTGGTGAAATGGATATGAGAAGTGTTTTTTGAACGATGAGCCATGTTCGTTGTGGAGCTTGCCTATGTAATGCAGGGTGCAATGTGTGTCATGGCTGACAACATGATTATTGTCGTCGACGATGAAGTCTATGTCTGTCACGGCTATGTTGTAGGCATAACATCCTGGGTTGGCACATGGCACTTTGCGGCCAGAGGGTGAGGTGAGCTCTTCTATGTTGCATGTATGGTCGTGCCCATATAACACAAGATCAAAACCATCTACGTTCTCCACAGTCTCTCGTGTGGCGTTTTCAGTGTATTCTGGAGTTATAATGCCTTCGTTCATGCCAGAGTGCATTAGTCCGATGATGTAGTCGGGCGATTCATCCTCCTTGATAGTCTTTATCCATTTCCTTGCGCTTTCAGGGATGCTGTCGAAGCGCATGCCATTCCAAGTTTTCTTTGGTATCCAATGAGGTATGGCTGGTGTGATAAATCCCACCACTGCGATTTTTATGCCTTGGCGATAGAAGATAGTGTAGGGCGTAAAATATGGTTTGCCTGTGTTTGTGTCAATTACATTGGCTCCGAGCACAGGAAAACTGCATTCGTTGATGTACTTGCCGAATATGTGCTTGCCCATCTCAATGTCGTGGTTGCCAATGACAGCCACATCATAGCCGATGTAGTTGCATATATCAGCCACCTGATGGCGTTTGTTCTTGCAGTTGTTGTTGAAGTAATAGGCAGTGGGCTCACCTTGCAGCATGTCACCCCCATCTATGAGAAGCATATTGCCTGGCTTTTCCTTAACGGCATTAGCCACAAAAGCATGCACTCTCTGAAGGCTTCCTTTGCCCCAATGGTCATGCCTGAAGTCGTACGGAAAGTAGTTTCCATGTACGTCGGTGGTAAATATTATTTTAAGGTGTATTGTGTCTTTGCCCATCTCTCTTTGGTGCTTGTTCGGTATTCTTGTTATATGCCTTTGTGTCTGACATGTCACATTTCAATGACAAAGTTAAAAAAAAATTGTCATATTATAGCTTTAATTCCATTTTCTTTATGTCATTATTGATAAATGGTATCTCTTTTGTTGTATATTGATGCTGAGACATTGTGTTTGGAAACAATGGAATAATAGTTGCTTCTGATAGCTTCATGTCCGAGATCTGCTGCATGTCAGCGAATGTTGGATATTGTATATGCTGATGTGGCAAATGTATGCTTGAAACACAATAATCGTATATTATGAGTATAATCATCATCTGTTATATAATGGGTGACACATATTATTATATATAATTAGAGAAATAAAAATAACGACATATTATGGCATTTATAGATTATTACAAGGTTATGGGCGTGTCTAAGGATATTCCTCAGAAAGATATCAGAGCTGCTTACCGTAAAAGATCAAAGCAGTTTCACCCAGATTTACATCCAGATGACCCAAAGGCCAAAGCAAAATTTCAAATGCTTAATGAAGCTTATGAAGTGTTGAATGACCCAGAGAAGAGAAAACTGTATGACCAATACGGTGAGAATTGGAAACAAGCAAACCAATTTGGAGGGGCTGGAGGCTTTGGAGGAGCTGGTGGCCCAGGAGGAGAAAATCCGTTTGAGGGCTTCAGTTTCAACATGGGTGGTTCTGGTGGCATGAGTGATTTCTTTGAACAACTTTTTGGAGGCATGGGCGGAGGCAGGCGCACGTCAACACGTTCACGCAGAGCATCATCCGAGCCAAAGGAACGTGAGGTTAATGTCTCTATTGACGTATGGACTGCTATTCTTGGCGGTGAAGTCACAGTAAGTACGCCAAGCGGAAAGTTTAGAGTGAAGATCGAACCAGGCACTCAGCCAGGAAAGAAGGTTAGGATGAGGGGCAAGGGCGGCACTTTGTCTGATGGTTCCAACATAGATTTGATTCTTGTCTTTAATGTAAGCATACCTACAAACTTGACAGAGCGTCAGCGTGATTTCATTGAAAAGGCAAGATTAGGATAAATGTTTATTTGATTTAATGTCATTTGACATTTTAAATCATATAAGTATATGACAGGGTTTACCTGCCAAAACGAAGAAGGATGCATCAAAACTTGTTTTTGATCGCATCCTTCTTCGTTTTGGATTATCCGGCATTTCGAGAGATGAAGTATGGAATAAAAGAAACTGCCGATGATTTTTGTATATTTGGATAACGAAACAGATATATTTGAGGGCTGTTTTTATGAGGTTGTCATGTCGTACGACATGAGGTGCTATGAACGTACGACATGAGCACATATAGTCGTACGACATGAGGGTGCATAGTCGTACGACATTACATCCGATGTTTGTTTGACTGTCATTTTTATGCATGTTTTCTGAACTAAAATGAATGAGTGGCGAACATTTGTGAATGAGGAGTGAACCGTTGTGAATGAGAGTGAACATCCATCACGACTGCGCCTAAATGCTTGCATGGTACGATTGCCGCATCTCAAGTGTGGAAAAACAAATCGGGCATTAGTAAATTAGGTTTATTCTTATCAATTTCTGTAACCGTTTCTGGCAAAGTCTTTCCATCCTTTGTGCGTATAATAACAAAGGGCGTGGAAACAAATAATTTAATCGTCAAAAAAGAGAGTAGGGATACTTTGCAAAGTATTACGTGATACTTGCCCAAGTATCACGTAATACTTTTTTAGGTGTTGCATGATTGGCCCAAACGGTGACAGGAATTGAAAATAATACCCACAATTTTCTATTGAGAGATTTGGGTTAATAAAGGGATGTATCCTATGGCATATGGCCATTGGCTTTTGTGTCTAACACTTGCGGCGAGTGAAATAATGGTTTTTAGACCAATATTCACTCGCCGCAGGCGATTTATCTTTGAAAAGACATGTTGATATTCAGAATGCTATATGCATTATTCATTACCATGTCATAAGATTATAATTTGAACTTCAATACTTTGCCTCCATTTGCAGGCAGCTCTACATAAAATGTGGAATCGGGCATGAGCACCTTTTGCTCTTTTTTGCCAGTAAGGAGATCTTTGCAGTCATATGGATCTGAACTGACGGGTATGTCCATGCAGTCGAACGCATGTGCAGGAATCTTAACCCATGAGCGTGCAGGTTTATCGCTAAAGTTGACTATTACGATGATGAGGTCTTTGTCTGCCTTGCGTATGAAGGCATACTGACTATGCTGATTCATGCTGCCATCGTAGTTGACATACATTACATCAAAGAATGAGCCTTCGCGTATGGCTTTTTCTTTGTTGCAGATATTAAGCACCTTGGTGTAGTATTTCTGTAATTCTTTTTCCTCTTTTGATAAAAGTGTGCCGTCAAACTTGTTATTGTTTCTCCATCGGCGTATGAGGTCGATGGTCCAATAGTCGAAGATGGTAGTGCGTCCGTCTTGTCCGCTGAATCCTTCTGAATACATGCCTTGTTCGCCAAGTTCTTGACCGAAGTATATCATCATCGGATTTTTGTTCAGCAATGCGCTTACAAGCAATGCTGGCTTTCCTTTGTCTGCGTTGCCAGCAAAGAATTTTGAAGCAAGGCGTTGTTCGTCATGGTTTTCAAGGAAATAGAGCATATGGTCCTGTATGTCGTCCACACTTTGCCATGCTCCAGTGATGCCCATTGCTGATTGGCCGCAGACAACGCCTCGCAGCGTGTCGTACATGCCAACTTTGTCGTAGAGATAGTCGAATTGCCCGCGGTAGATGTAGTTGCGATATTCGTGTGGGTTGTATATCTCAGCGATGAAAATCACATTTGGATATTTGGCTTTGACTTGTGGAATGACCCATCCCCAGAAATCGCATGGTACCATCTCAGCCATGTCGCAGCGGAATCCATCGATGCCTTTGCTTGCCCAAAACAGAAGTATGTCGCGCATCTTTAGCCATGTGTCGGGAGTGGATGGGCAGAAGATGAGTTGGTGGCTTCCTTGGTAGTCAACACCATAATTGAGTTTTACAGTTTCGTACCAGTCGTTTGCGCTGACCCATTGTGTGAAGCAATCGTTGCCAGTAACTTTTGCTGGCGATTCCTCGTATTTGCCTTGTTCTTCGTCGTTGAGTGAAAAGTTTGGGGCGAAGGTCGTGCCTGGAAGATAGTAAAAGTTGTTATGCATGTTGAACAGCATTGTCTTATCGTCATCTTCTCCGAGGTCACGCACACCTTCGGGCTTGGCATCTGAATGATATTGGCGAGCCACATGGTTTGGAACGAAGTCTATGATCATCTTAAGGTCGGCTCTATGAGTGCGCATCACAAGATTCTCAAATTCTTTCATCCTTTCTGGCACTTTAGTGGCAAGGTCGGGATCGATGTCGTAGTAGTCTTTTATGGCATAGGGACTTCCTGCATTTCCTTTGACAATGGCAGGGTGGTCTTTTTTTATTCCGTATTGTGTGTAGTCTGTTTTTGTGGCATGTTCAATGAGCCCTGTATACCACACGTGTGTGGCTCCGAGTTTTTTAATCTCTTCTAAAGCTGCGCCTGTGAAGTCGGCCATTTTTCCACAACCGTTCTCTTTTTTGGTGCCATTGCTAATGTTTTTATTAGCATTGGCACCAAAGAGACGAGTGAAAACTTGATAAATGACAAGTTTGTCCATATTTAAGGTTAGTGTGTGAATTATGAAAGACCGTTTACTGTGACATTGCGGTCAATCTTGGAAATCATGCCTTGAAGAGCCTTGCCAGGACCACATTCTGTGAATTCTGTAGCTCCTGCTGCAATCATAGCCTGCACTTCATATGTCCATTTTACTGGAGCTGTGAGTTGGGCGATGAGGTTCTGCTTGATTTCTTCTGGATTGGTGTGAGCTTTGGCATCAACATTTTGGTATACAGGCACCCTTGGTGTAGAGAATGTTGTTGCTTCGATGGCTGCTTGCAGTTCATCTTTTGCAGGTTGCATGAGTGGAGAGTGGAATGCACCGCCTACAGGGAGAGGAAGAGCGCGCTTAGCACCTGCTGCCTTCATAGCCTCGCATGCTTCTTGGATTGCTTCCACGTTGCCTGATATTACGAGCTGGCCTGGGTTGTTGTAGTTTGCAGGTACGACGATGTTGCCTGGTTTTGAGATTGATGCGCATATTTCTTCAATCTTAGAGTCGTCAAGACCTATTATTGCTGCCATTGTTGATGGCGCAGCCTCACATGCTTTCTGCATGGCCATGGCACGCTTTGAGACAAGCTTCAAACCATCTTCAAATGAAAGAGCGCCAGCTGCAACGAGTGCAGAGAATTCGCCAAGCGAGTGACCGCCTACCATTTCTGCGTCAAAGGCGTCGCCAAGGCAGATGGCTTTGATCACAGAATGAAGGAATACGGCTGGTTGAGTCACTTTTGTCTGCTTCAGCTCTTCAGCTGTGCCTTCAAACATAATCTTAGTTATTTCAAAACCGAGAATTTCGTTAGCCTTGTCAAAAAGCTCTTTTGCTACAGGGTTTGACTCGTAAAGGTCTTTGCCCATTCCTGAGAACTGGGCTCCTTGACCAGGAAATACAAATGCTTTCATAATCTGTTAAATTTTTATATGGTTACTATATAGAACAAAAGCATCTTTCTGCAATGAGAAAGATGCTTTATCCTAAGTAATTGACGTCGTTTTACTTTACCTTCTCAACGATAGCCTTGAATGCCTCTGCGTTGTTTACTGCGAGGTAAGCAAGAGTCTTACGGTTGATTTCGATGCCTGCCTTGTGGAGAGCACCCATGAGCTGAGAGTATGACATACCCTCGATGCGAGCTGCTGCGTTGATACGCTGAATCCACAATGCACGGAACTCACGCTTCTTGCGACGACGGTCTGCAAATGCGTATGTGAGGCCCTTTTCGTAGGCATTTTTAGCAACGGTCCAAACGTTCTTGCGAGCGCCGAACTGACCCTTGACACGCTTCAGAATCTTCTTACGACGAGCGCGTGATGCGACATGATTTACTGATCTTGGCATAATTTTTCTTGTTTTTGAATGTTAGCGACGTTTGATGACGTTCTTTGGAGCTAACAAATCGGTTAAACTTTAAGTTAAATTCTTACTGTGTTGTTATGTTCTCACGAACTTGCATGATTTGCTCATATTATACATGAGATTCATTCTGTTGGATGTAATCCATTTGTAGATTTATGAGATTTCTTGCAATGTCAGGATTAGATTAAGCGAGGCAGAGCTGCTCACGAACCTGACGGCGGTTTGCCTTCACGACAATAGTGCTGTGGTCGAGATTTCTCTTCTGCTTCTTAGTCTTCTTTGTCAAGATGTGACTGTGATAAGCGTGCTGACGCTTGATCTTTCCTGTTCCAGTAAGCTTGAAACGCTTCTTTGCAGCGGATTTAGTTTTAACTTTTGGCATTTTTTTATGTTTTTAATTTATTAATAATATGGTGGCAACGCATATACCAGGGCGTTACGCACCTTTTCTTGCTTTTGTGTCATTCACCCTCTTTTGCAGCGAGCTTGTTAGCAAGTTCTGCGAAGGGACTATTGGGATTTGGTTTATTGCTTTCGGCTTCGGCTTGTGCTTTCTTTTCAGCTTTAACCTGAGCTTCAGCTGCCTCGTTGTCTCTTTTTTGCTGGCTTTTCTTTGGCTGGCCTGCCTTTTTCGGTGAGAGTGTGAGGAACATTTTCTTACCCTCAAGTGATGGCATGCTCTCTACTTTTGCAAGATCCTCAAGGTCGTTGGCAAAACGAAGAAGAAGCACTTCGCCTTGTTCTTTAAAGACAATAGAACGCCCTTTGAAGAACACGTAAGCTTTCACTTTGTTGCCGTCGTTTAGGAATTCCTGCGCATGCTTGAGCTTGAATGCATAGTCTGCATCACCTGTTTGAGGTCCGAATCGTATTTCCTTAACTTCGACCTTGACTTGCTTTGCTTTAAGCTCCTTCGCTTTCTTCTTCTGCTGATACAGGAACTTTGAGTAGTCGATGAGTCGGCATACCGGAGGCTGTGCGTTAGGGGAGATTTCCACCAGGTCTACACCTTTCTCGTCTGCAAGACGGAGGGCTTCACGTGTTGTCATGACTGTTGACTCAATGTCCTCTCCAACTATTCTCACGTCGTGAACACGAATCTGTTCGTTGATTCTGTGTTGCTGTTTCTTATTGTCACCTTTCATTAAGTTGATCTTATTCCTTCGGTATAAAGTTAAGTTTTTGTATGTTTATTTAATTTGCAACTGCAAAGTTAGAAATTTTCTGTCATTTGACGAACTTCTTCTTGGATTTTCTTTGCAAATTCGTCAATTTTCATTGTTTCTTGTGCCTGAGTGCCCTGTTTTCTTACATTTACTGTGCCTTCTGCGGCTTCTTTTTCACCGACGACGAGCATGTAAGGTATGTGCTTGATTTCGTTGTCGCGAATCTTGCGTCCTATCTTTTCGTTGCGCGAGTCGACGATGGTGCGGATGTCCTGAAGGTTGAGTGCCTCTGCCACCTTGTCGGCGTAGTCGTTGAATTTCTCTGATATAGGAAGAATGACCACTTGATCTGGCGTGAGCCAAAGTGGGAAACGTCCTGCAGTATGTTCGATGAGCACAGCGATGAATCGTTCCATGGAACCGAATGGGGCACGGTGAATCATCACAGGACGGTGCTTCTTATTGTCAGCTCCTGTATATTCGAGTTGGAAGCGTTCTGGCAAGTTGTAGTCAACTTGGATTGTTCCAAGTTGCCAACGTCTGCCGAGCGCGTCTTTTATCATGAAGTCGAGCTTAGGACCATAGAATGCAGCCTCGCCAAGTTCGGTGCGAGTTTTCAGGCCTTTTTCTGCGCATGCTTCAATGATTGCGTTTTCTGCCTCTTCCCACACTTCGTCTGAACCGATGTATTTCTCTTTGTCGTTAGGGTCGCGGAGCGAAATTTGAGCATCGTAATCCTTAAAGTCGAGAGCTTTGAATATGATGTTGATGATGTCCATTACACGGAGGAACTCGCTCTTAACTTGGTCTGGACGGCAGAAGATGTGTGCATCGTCTTGTGTAAATGAACGCACGCGCGTGAGTCCGTGAAGTTCTCCCGACTGCTCGTAGCGGTACACTGTGCCGAATTCTGCGCAGCGGAATGGTAGGTCTTTGTATGAGCGTGGCTGCCATGCGTAAATCTCACAGTGGTGTGGACAGTTCATCGGTTTGAGCAGATACTCCTCATCTTCTTCTGGTGTGTGTATTGGCTGGAATGAGTCCTTTCCATAATGAGCATAGTGTCCTGATGTGACATAAAGGTTTTTACCTCCGATGTGCGGAGTGACAACCTCTTGGTAGCCGTATCTTTTTTGAATCTTGCGCAGGAAGTCTTGCAGACGAAGACGGAGAGCCGTGCCTTTTGGAAGCCACATTGGCAGTCCTTTGCCCACACGCTCTGAGAACATGAATAGCTCCATCTCTTTGCCAATCTTGCGATGGTCTCTCTTTTTGGCTTCCTCAAGAGCCACAAGGTATTCATCCAGCATCTTCTTCTTTGGGAATGAGATGCCGTAGATGCGTGTCATCATAGGGCGCTTTTCATCGCCGCGCCAGTATGCAGCAGCCAATGATAGCAATTTGAAAGCCTTGATTGGAGCTGTGCTAATTAGGTGAGGGCCTTTGCAGAGGTCTATGTAGTTGCCTTGTGTGTATGTTGTGATGTTGCCATCTTCAAGCTCTGCTATAAGCTCATTCTTGTATGTTTGTCCTTTGGAAGCAAAAAGTTCCATAACTTCTTTCTTGGAAATCTCTTTGCGCACGAGGGCTTCTTTCCTTTGTTGGAGCTCCTGCATCTTCTTCTCAATTTTAGGGAAGTCAGCATCGCTGAGCTTCACGCCTTCAGGTGGCATCACGTCGTAGTAGAATCCGTTTTCTATAGCAGGTCCGATGCCGAACTGTGTGCCAGGATACAGTTCTTCGATTGCTTCTGCCATGAGGTGGGCTGATGTGTGCCAGAAAGCATGTTTGCCTTCGGCATCGTCAAACTTGTATAGGGCTATTGTTGCGTCCTCATTGATAGGACGGTTGAGCTCTGTTGTCTCGCCATTGACACCACATGCGATGACATCTTGTGCCAGTCGTTGGCTGATGCTTTCTGCGATTTGGAGTCCTGTTACGCCGCATTCATATTCGCGTACAGAATTGTCGGGAAAAGTAATCTTTACCATTGTATTGTTGTTTTATATCTTTAATCTTATTCGAGTAAACTTTTTAAGCCTTTCAAATTGCAAATTTAATATTATTATTTTTCTTGAAGAAATATCAATATGAAAATATTGGCGCAGATGTGCTTTTTTTGTCATTATGATGGTTTTGCGGAACGAAAATTGTCTATGTAAATGGCATTTTATTTTTTCTCCTTTTTTATCTTCTGGTTTTTCTTGATGATGCTGTATGCTTGGTATATGCCCATTTCCCCAGCCTTGGAAAGGTCTGGTATGGCGCTAATGTTGTCGTCAAGCAACAGTTTGAGCAGTCCGCGGTCGTAATATGCTTCTGCCATGTTGGGGCTGGTTTTAATAACTTCGTCAAATCCAGATATCGCTTCGTTGATTCTTCCGTCTTGTGCATCTTTGAAAGCTTGCTCAAACATCTCCAGCACCTTTTCCTGCCCGGCTTCCTTGTATATTGAGTAAATGTGTTGGCTTGGCATGATGAGTTTGCCGTCATTTTGTTTGTTTTGAACTTTGCCTCTGTATTCGTTGGCATACTCAGGTTCTTGCTCCTTGTCGTCTTCCACCATCTTGTTGTAGTCTTCGATGTTGAACTCGGATTTTTTTCTTGTTTTGTTCTTCATCCGTGAGGTTGGGGTAGAGTAGCCGTAGCGTTTAGCTATCTGTTCTTTAAGCACGTGCTCTTCATCTTTCATAGCACCTGCCATGTCGCCTATTTTGCGTCTTGCCTCAGCCCTCTTTTCATATCCAAGCAGGAATTTGGGATATTCTTTGATGACAGTTGTGTAGTCGCGTATAGCTCCTTTGTAGTCGCCTGTGTTGTCAAGCAATGTGGCTCTGTTGAATGTGGCCATCATGTCGTTCGGATCAACAGACAGGATGAAATTGAAATCTTCAATGGCCAAGTTGTCCTCGCCTACGTTGGCTCTGAGCAATCCGCGGTTGTAGTGTCCCACAAAATTGTTAGGGTCAATGTCGAGAGCTTTGTCATAGTCGGCCATGGCATCTCTGTATTTGTCTATGTGGTAATAGCACAAAGCCCTGTTTATAAGGTTGCCCGACTGTTTTGGATCAAGCCTTAATGATTCTGTGTAGTTGTCGATGGCATTCTTATAATCTTCATGCCACATGAGCAAGTTGGCTTTCAGCGATATAGCTCCAATATTGAACTTTTCTGCTTCTACTGCTTTGCATGCCATTTCCAAGGCTGTGAGAGTGTCTTTCTTCTCCAGCATGACCTGCGCTTTGATGCAATAACCGTCTGCGAATTTTGCCCATCTGCGAGTAATGATATTTGCCACGCTGTCTGCTCTGTCAAGGCTGTCCAGGTTGATGTAGCACAAGGCCAGATTGTGCCAAAGCCCTCTTTGTTCGGGCTGGCATTCGGTGGCCTTCGTGTAATCGGCTGCGGCTGCTTGGTATTGTTCAAGGTTGATGTGTGCTAATCCACGCAGCTCGTAGCTGTTGGGGTAGTATGGGTTGCGTTCTATGGCTTCAGTGCAATCGCTTATGGCTCCTGAATAGTCATCGAGATAAAATTTGGCCACGCCGCGAAAGAAGTATGGTTCGTAAAGATATGGTTTGTAGTTTATCACCATATTGAAATAACTGATAGAAAGCACATAGTCGTCATAAGCCAAGGCATTGCGGGCAATAGTCATCATGCGGTCTGTGTTGATTTGGCAGTATGCACTGAAAGGCACGCATAAGAGTAATGTGAAGGCTGTCACCATACTCTTTGCTATTGAGCACAGCGACATTCTTCTACTTTTTTTTCTGTTTTTATAATGAGTAGCCTTCATAGTGCCTGATACCTTGCTCGTCATCTGTTTTTGACACAGCTATTTCTTACGTCTGGTATAATCATGAACACGCTTCCTCGCTATTCAGCAGGTGTCCAGAACCATCTCATATGATTCAAGGTGCATCGTTTTTCTTTCTTAATAAATGAGCGCCTGCTTGTTTTATCTGTTAGGCTTGCATTTATAGTATGTGGAAAACTTTCCTTTAACCATTGCAAGCAGCTTTGACTTTATCATCTGCTTGCGCAAGGGTGAAAGATGGTCTATGAACATCTTTCCGTCGAGATGGTCGTATTCGTGCTGGAACACACGCGCTTCGAAACCTTCGAGCCATCGGTCTTGTTCTTCGCCGTTCTCATCTGTGTATGCGACATGTATTTTAGCTGGGCGTTTCACGCTCTCGTTGATGCCTGGTATTGAAAGGCATCCTTCTGACATGCTTGTTTTTTCTTCGCTCGCTTCCAGTATTTCAGGGTTGATGAACGCATGCAGATAGCCCTTGTACTCAGGTTCGTCATCTGATATGATGTCGAGGTCTACGATGAAGAGACGGATGGACAGACCTATTTGAGGAGCGGCGAGGCCAACTCCTTCTGTGCGCCTGAGTGTCTCGAACATGTTTTTAAGGAGCTCCTGAAGGTTGGGGTATGTCTCGTAATCTATTTCATCGGCAACCTTTCTAAGTACGGGCTGGCCGAAGATGTACATTGGTAAAATCATGGTTTTATATATGTTATTGTTTGTAGTTTTTTATTTGATGAATAGTATGCTCACATCAGTCTGTGCCGGCTTTGCATGAAGTCTTCTAAGATGATGGTGGCGCTTATCTTGTCGACAAGCCCCTTGTTTTGCCTTGCCTTCTTGCTTATGCCACTTTGCAGCATGGTTTTGTGTGCTATGACTGATGTGAAACGCTCGTCGTAGTAGGTGACATCTTTGTCAGGAAACAGTTTCTTCAGACGGTTGAAGAATGGTTCGATTCTTTTCATGTTCTCGCTGTCTTGCCCGTTCATTTGCGTGGGTCTGCCCATGACGATGGTGCTCACATCTTCCTTGCCTATGTAATCGATGATGAACTTTTCCAGTTCTTTCGTCTCTACGGTAGCCAATCCATTAGCTATCATCTGCATTGGGTCTGTGACAGCTAAGCCAGTGCGCTTCTGTCCATAGTCTATTGCGAGTATTCTTGCCATATTAGTACCATTGTATAGAACCTGAATAACTTGACTTCTTGTCATATTTCAGAGCATCAGTCAAGGTGCTTGCATTAGCTCTGAGCGATATGTGGTAGCTTGTGTAAGTGCCAAACACAAGTCCGCATGACATGTTGAAACAATGCATGTCTCTTGATATGTTCACTGTTGTCATGGATATTTTCTTTGCAGTGAAATCCCATCCTGAAGAGAAATTGCAATTCCAGTTGGACGACAGTTTGAGGTTTCCTGAAAAGTTCATGTTCTGAGTGAATTTGTAGGGATACCTCATATTCTTCACATTGATGTCCTTTGTCCTGTCTTCTGCCATGGTCACGCCGTATGAGATAGAGAAGCTCCAAGGCATGGTGAACATCATGTAGCCGTCTTTGTCTAATCCGTTCTCATCGTATTTGCTGCCTTTCTTTTTCTTGTCCGATTCTGTATTCTCAACATTTGTCTCAAGATCGCCGTTATCTTCTGTGCCTGAGTCTTCAGAGTTATTTTCATCGTTGACGTCTTCAACATTCTTTCCAAGAAGCTTCATTATGGAATTTTTGATTTTCTTGAAACTCTGGTTGTTGAACGTGTATGAAAGGTTTTTAGACATGCCTTGGAACCGTCCGAAGCGTCCGTACGACCATTCTGTGCGGTTGCCTACTATAACATTGCCGTTCTTGTCAAATTCGTATGCGTAAGTGTTGAACACAGCATTCATGTTGAATGTTGTCTTGCCCCATTTAAGTCGCAGCCGTGTGGAAAGGTTTGACCATGGCTGTGTCTTTGCTGCCATGTTGTATGACAACGATGCGCCCAATTCGTCGATGATGCTTACCTTCTTCAGACTGTCGTCCTTGTTAAGAATCTTAGCTTCTATATTATTGGAAACATCAAAGCCGATTTGACCCGTTTTGCCTTTTGACGGGACGCCATAAAGGGAACCCGCATAAGGGGAATATGACACAAGCGTCACGTTGCCTTCTTCATCTGTCTTTGTGTATGTGTCCCAATAGCCCCATTTGCTGTCGCTGAAGTCGGGCGCATAGCTGAAACTTACTGATGGTGTGATGACATGTCTGACCATGTTTAGTTTTTTGCCGAATACTTTAGGGTTGGGCGTGTATAAACCATAAACTTTAGTGTTGGCAGATATGGACACGTTGTAGTCGAACACTCGGTTAAATCCGTAAATGGTGTCTCTTACAGCTTTTTGTGTTGCATTGTCCCAATTCTGGATAACTTTGTTTGTGTACCACCTTTCTGTATAGCTCAATTGTGGAGTTACATTGATGTACTTGAGCAGGTTGAATGAAGCTGATATTGGGATGCTGTGCTTCATGCCGTTGCGCCAGTCTTTGACAAGGGAAGAGTGCATGATTTTGTCTTCCTTTGTGCTGATGGAATTGGATAGCGTACCTGTATAGTTCATGCTTATCTTCTCATACCATCGCTCTTTTCCTGCTGCATGTTTGCGCTTGAATGGATATATTCGTTGGAGCGACAAGGATAAAGAAGGCATAGTCAGAGCTATGGTAGAGTCTCTCATGTTCTGGGAGATGTTGAAAGAACTTGATAATGACAGACCTATTTTTCGGAATGTGTGCGAATAGCTCACAGAAGACGTGCGTGTGCTCTGTGAGTATGATGTTGGATTGTAAAGTGAAGAAAGGTTTTTCTTTTCGTACGATTGTGTGGCAAAGTTCACGCTGGCTGCAAACGAACTGTTGGGCGAGGCCTTTGCGTCTGTGCGGTGGCTCCATTGCACCTTGAAGTTTTTCGTTTCCATATAGTCGGGCATGTTCTTTTCGCCTTCTTTAGTCACTTGGTAATTGAAGTAGAAGTTGCCGCTATATCTGTATCTCTTTTTATATGTGGTCTGCGTGCCTATGCCCCATGAGCCTTTTGTGAATATTTCTCCTGTCAGTTTCAGGTCCATATAGTCGTTGATGGCGAAATAATACCCTCCGTCCCTTAGGTAGAAGCCACGTGTGTATTCGTCGCCATAAGTAGGCATTATAAAGCCGCTTGAATAGTCTTTCGTCATAGGGAAATAGGCGAAAGGTATGGCGATAGGCAATGGGACGTCTTCTACAACGAGCCATGCGGGGCCAGAGAAAACGTCTTTGCCTGTGTGGGCCTTTGCTCTTGACAGGGCTATGTAAAAGTGCGGGTGCTCTTCATCGCATGTGGTGTATCTTCCATGCTTGAGATACAGTTCGTCATTAGCGCCTTTCTTCGACTCTTGTGAACGCAGGAAACCGTCTTGCTGTTCTGTGTACACATTGCGTATGTATCCTTTTTTAGTGTCAAAGTTATAGCTCATCGTCTCCGACTTGTATTCTTGGCTTCCTTCTTTGAAGACAGGCAATCCTATTTTGTTGCCCAAGGTGTCGAGTCCATACACGGCATGCACTATCGAACTGTCCATGTTCATTGTGATGTTCTCAGAATTCAGCTCAATGTTCTGGTATTTCACATTGGCCTCTCCATACAAGTATGCGTTCTTTGTGTCCATGAACATGGTCATGGAGTCTTTTGCTTCATATGTGACCGGCGCCTCGAGCGCGCTTTTCTTTTTGTGCTTGTTGATGGAGTCTTCGGCTGCGGCCACAGAGTCGTTCCATTGTGTGGCTTTCTTGTTGCCTTCATTTGTTATGCCATGTTCGTTGTCAAACTTGCTTTTGATGGAGTCAAGGGCATTGAGCAGCGAATCTGTTGCAGATGTCATTCTTGCAGTATCCTTGCGTTGCGTATCTGCTGAATCCATTTTGGCATCTATCTTCTTTTGTTCCAGAGTGTCGTGCCTGTTGGAATCAACAAGATTAAGGCCGACAAATTGCATTGCATTGCCGACCTGTATATTGTTGAGAGCCGTCATTGTGACAACAGCAGATACAACTGTTAATGACGCTATGATTCTTTGCATGTTCATAAATATGGTGCAAAGATAGTTATTTCTTGTCAAACAACAGTCATAATAGCTCGGTATTTATACCGATGTGACAGAATATTATATTGTTTAAACAGATTTATTCGAAAATTTCAGTCCATTTGAGGAATCGCTCCACTCCATCTTCTCCGAACCTGCTTATTGATCGTATGGCGCTTTCCAAGCTCTTTTCTTTGTCCAGCTTTGTCTTGGAAAAGAACTTGTCGGCATAGCACACAATCTTCTCTTCGATGGTTTCTGGCAAGAAATTCTGGTGCGGAAGTGGCAAATGTCTTTCCTCTATCTGATGGAGGGTGATGCCTGCGCCAGTGTGGCGTTCGCATACTCGTGCGTGTTTTTCATATCCTTCGTCTCTCATCATTTGCGCCCCGATGATGCCGTGCTTGATGTATGGCTCTGTGCCGAAGCAGCAGATGCCATCTGCATCGCAGCGCAAGATGCCGATATCGTGAAGCATGGCAGCTTCTTCTACGAAGGCTCTGTCGGCTCCTAATTCTGGATGCTTGTCCACAATGCTCAAGGCTTTGTCAGCGACATGGCGGCTGTGTTCCATTAGGATGTTTTTGAGTTGATTGTCGCAGGGGTAATACTTGTCTATTATTGATTGATAATCCATATATTGAAGGTGTTAAGTTGTTGCAGTTGTTTATAAATAGAATTCGCAGGTAAGCTTGTCATATTCGTCTGATCTGTTGTTCTTGTCATCATAAAGAGTCAGAGTATCAGTTTCTGTTGCGGCAATCTTTCTGCTAAACTCCAAAAGCACTCTGTTGAAGTCCTTTTTCTCTGTAGCCCTGATGTTTGTGCGACGGACGAGATAAAGATTGTGCTCGGCACATAAGCAAATGAAAGTGGTGGCAGAGGAATGTGGCACAATCACGGCAAGCCTCCCATTTGTTTTTAGCATATTAGACGCATTGGCAACCAATGTGCCGAATGGCAAAGACGAACAATGGCGAGCGTTGTCTCTTGCTGTGTTGCCTCCAAGAGTTTCTTCCACGAAAAAAGGTGGGTTTGACACAATCAAATCGTATTTACATGCCATCATGCAGCCTGTGGCTGCCTTTGTGCCTGGTGTGGCGGTGGCCTCTGTGTCTGGAAGTGGTGCAGAGAAGTCTCTCATGCTTATTGTCACCCTGTTTCCCATATCGGCTTCTGCGGCATTTTCTATAGCCTGTTTGACTGATGCTTTGTCTATGTCGATGCCTTCGATGATGGCGTTCTTGTATCTTTGAGCCAGCATGAGTGCTATCAGGCCAGAGCCTGTGCCGATGTCGAGAATGCGGCATGTGCTTGCTGCAGCAGCTGTGTCGTCAATCTGTGCCCATGCTCCAAGCAGCACGCCATCCGTCCCGACTTTCATAGCGCATTTGTCGTGACGGATGGTGAATTGCTTGAATCTGAAATATGGATTACGCATCCCTAAAAGTTGAAATAGTTTTTTGCGTTGTTGTATGAGATGTCCTCAATCATCTGATTCACTCTTTCAGCCTCGTATCCAGTGTAAGGCACTTCGCCATTTTCTATGTCTGTGGCTACAAGGTTGCATAGTATGCGGCGGAAATATTCGTGGCGTGGGTATGATAGGAATGAGCGTGAGTCGGTCAGCATGCCGACAAAGCGGCTTAGCAGGCCAAGGAGCGACAGAGTGTTCATTTGCTTTGTCATTCCATCCTTCTGGTCGAGGAACCACCATCCCGAACCCCATTGAATCTTGCCTGGACAAGAGCCGTCCTGGAAATTGCCAAGCATGGTTGCGAGCACTTCGTTGGCACAAGGGTTGAGGTTGTAGAGAATAGTCTTTGCTAATTTGTTTTCGCTGTTGAGGCGGTTTAGGAATTTTGAGCATTTCTTTGCTGTGTTAAACTCGCCTATAGAATCAAATCCGGTATCAGGACCTAAAAGCTTGAACATCTTAGAATTATTGTCACGTATAGCACCATAGTGAAATTGCTGTGCCCATCCTGCTTCCGCATCTTGAACTGCAAAGATGTACATCATGGCTGATTTGAATTTGAGTATCTCGTCAGCTGTTGCTTCACCTCCATTGCAAACCTTGTCAAAGATGTTCTTGATTTCGGAGTCGGTATAGTCTTCTGCGTAGAATTCTTCAATGCCGTGGTCTGACAGTTTGCATCCCATTGACTCAAAGAAGTCGTGGCGGTTTTGGAGTGCATCCACATAATCGTTGAAGCTGTTGATGCTCTTTCCGCACACATCCGATAGTTTGTTGACATATGCCTTGAATGCAGCGGCCGACTCTATTGCCATAGCCTTGTCAGGCCGCCATGCTGGCAGCATTTTTGTCTCCATCGAAGAGTCGGCTGCCACCGCCTTGTGGTATTCGAGTGAATCAACAGGGTCGTCTGTAGTGCACACTACTTTGACATTGTAGTGTTTCATCAGTCCTCTTGGCGTGAACTTAGGGTCATTCTTGATTTGCTCGTTGCATTCGTCAAATATTTCACGCGCATTCTCTGGATTGAGAGTCTTGTTGATGCCAAAGGCTGTTTTGAGTTCGAGATGCGTCCAGTGGTATAATGGGTTGCGGAAAGTGTATGGCACTGTCTCTGCCCATTTCTCGAATTTTTCCCAGTCGCTGGTGTTCGAGCCAGTGCAGAATTGCTCTTCCACGCCATTGCTTCTCATTGCGCGCCATTTGTAATGGTCGCCTCCAAGCCATATCTGTGTTATAGACTCAAAACGTTTGTTCTCTGCTACTTGCTGTGGCACAAGGTGGCAATGGTAGTCGATGATTGGCATCTTAGCCGCATGCTCATGATAGAGAATTTTGGCTGTTTCGCTTTGCAGCAGAAAATCATCATCCATGAAAGGTTTCATAAGTTTATGATATTTGTATTGGTTAAACGATGAGCGCATTGCCTGATATTGCCAGGCGGTGCGACGGTATTTGTATGCAAAAGTAATACATTTTTTCAACAAAAAGCATTCCTGGCGTAAAAAGTATAACCTTTAACTCGCTTTTTGTCGCATTTTATTTCTTGTATTCAGTAAATGAGCGTATATTTGCAACAAACTAACATCTAAAACTAACAAAAATGTCACTTAAAGCATTAAACGCTCGCACGGCTCCGAAGAGTCATGCACCAGAAAGAATCATACAGTTTGGCGAAGGTAATTTCCTGCGTTGTTTTGTCGATTGGATTATCTACAACATGAATCAGAAAACCGACTTCAATGCCAGCGTGGTCGTAGTGCAGCCTATTGAACGCGGTATGGTCGATTGGCTTAATGGTCAAGACTGTCTCTACCATGTCAATCTTCAAGGCCGTCTCAATGGGGAGAAGGTCAACAGCCTTACACGTGTGGACTGCATCAGCCGTGCCCTTAACCCATATAGCCAAAATCAAGCATTCCTCGCATTGGCCGAGCAACCAGAGATACGTTTTGTCATTTCCAACACTACTGAAGCAGGAATAGCTTTCGATGCTTCTTGCAAATTGTCTGATGCCCCGGCGTCATCTTATCCTGGAAAACTGACACAGTTGCTTTACCGTAGATTCAAGACATTTGATGGAGCTGCTGATAAAGGACTTATCATTATGCCTTGCGAACTTATATTCCTTAATGGACATCATCTGAAAGACTGCATTTATCAATACATCGAACTATGGAAGGATGAACTTGGTCCAGATTACGAGGCGTTCAAAGACTGGTTCACAAATTGCAATTATGTGTGCGCCACACTTGTTGACCGTATTGTGCCAGGATTCCCTCGCAAGGAAATAGCTGACATTCAGCAGAAGATTTGTTATGCCGACAATCTTGTGGTTCAGGGTGAAGCCTTTCATTTATGGGTGATAGAAAAGCCGGAAAACATGGAAATAGATGCTTTGAAGGCTGAGTTTCCTGCCGAGAAAGCCGGGCTCAATGTGCTTATCGCGCCAAGTGAGAAACCTTATCATGAGAGAAAGGTCACTCTTCTCAATGGACCGCATACCGTTCTCTCGCCAGTGGCTTATTTGAGTGGCATCAATATTGTTCGTGATGCCTGCAATGACGATGTTGTTGGAAAGTATATCCATAAAGTGCAGTTTGAAGAACTCATGCAGACATTGAACCTTCCAATGGATGAACTTCAAAAGTTTGCAGCTGACG
Source organism: uncultured Bacteroidaceae bacterium (assembly GCA_934293005.1). Lineage (GTDB taxonomy): Bacteria > Bacteroidota > Bacteroidia > Bacteroidales > Bacteroidaceae > Minthosoma. The sequence continues at coordinate 78,914 of CAKQYA010000002.1, read as the reverse complement.
TGTTGGAGCGTTTTAATAACCCATATGTGGATCACCAAGTTACCAGCATCATGCTAAACTCATTCCCTAAGTATGAGACACGAGACCTCCCTGGTGTCAAGGTCTATCTTCAGCGTAAGGGCGAGCTCCCTCAGGGACTTGTGTTTGGTCTTGCTGCCATCATAACATATTATAAAGGTGGCACACGTGCCGATGGAGCACCTATACAACCAAATGACGCTCCAGAAATCATGCAGCTTCTCAAAGACTTGTGGGCTACAGGCGATACGCATAAAGTGGCAGAGGGCGTGCTTGCTGCTCAGAACATATGGAAAGAAAACCTTAATGAGACAGTGCCTGGTCTTACTGCGCTTGTCAAGAAAGACCTTGACCTCATACAGAGTCTTGGCATGCTTGAGGCCGTTAAGACCATACTCTGACAATTGGCATTTGTTGCTGTGAGTGATTAGAATCAGATGCATGGATGATGCCGATATTCTAAAAAATGATTATATGCTGACATGCATGGCAATGGCGTGTAGAACGAGCCTGCTCGCAGCTTTTTTATTACACATTAACGCTTGAAACGGATGGGAAAATGTCCGTAAGCAGTTATTCTTGTTCGTTTCAAGCGTTGATGCCTGTGATATTTCACCGATTGTTTCTTGTCTTATTGACAACCACATTCTATATTTTGTCTTACTGACATTCACATTCTATTTAATCGTTTATATCATTTCAATTATTTCACACACTAATCATTTAAATTCTATGAAAAAACTATTTATTACCACTCTTCTTCTGGCATGCACTTCAATAGGCGCCAGCGCGCAGGAACCATCCATAGGCATGATTCCAGGAATGCCTAAGATTGACGTTACTTTCAATGAGTATGTGCCAGCTCCAGCAGGTTTTGACCAGCCGACAGCTGGCATAGCAAAAGGCACAATCGAAGAAATTGAATACCCGTCTAAGACTGTTGGCACCAATCGCAAATGCACTGTCTACCTGCCACCAAAGTATGACGCAAAGAAAAAGTATCCGGTACTGTATCTTCTTCATGGCATAGGCGGAGATCATGTTGAATGGCTGAATGGGGCATCACCAAATGTCATAATGGATAATATATATGCGCAGAACAAAGCTGTTCCTATGATAATAGTCATGCCTAATGGACGCGCTCTCAAGGATGATCGCGCACAGGGCAATATATATGGTCAAGACATGGTCAAAGGCTTTGAAATATTTGAGCGTGACCTTATAGACGACCTTATTCCTTTCATACAAAACAAGTACAAGACTTATACTGACAGAAAACACCGTGCCATAGCAGGTCTGTCCATGGGTGGGGGCCAGTCGCTCAATTTCGGATTAGGCAATATGGATGTCTTTGCCTATGTGGGCGGATTCTCTTCAGCTCCTAACACCAAGCAGCCAGAACAGCTCATACCTGATGTCAAGAAGTTCAAGAAGGAAAACAAATTGCTGTGGATGGTATGTGGCAGCAGGGATGGACTCATGTTCAACAGCAGTCGTCTCAAGGCTTTTTGTGACAAAAATGGACTGCCATGCACTCTCATTGAATATCCAGAAGGCAATCACGACTTTGTGGTTTGGAAGTATGGGCTTTACAATTTCTCGCAGCTTATTTTTAAATGACAGGACATTGTTCTCGTTAAGCACGATGTTTTGTCGTCTATAGCGATGTGATAAGTGGGTGTTCAATTTTATGATAATTTTGAACACCCCCTTTTAAAATATCAGAAACACTCAACTATATGGCAAGGATAAAAGACTATTGGATGGTTGGGGCAAAGAAATATATTGGCAATAGCGCAAAGATGCTTGGCCTTATAGCTTGCCTGCGTCCTTATCTCCATAAAAATGGACTTAAGTTAGCCAAAAACGATTTGAAACTTTTAATGTCTTATGTTGCTGATGTGGCAAAAGGGCGTTACCGTGACTACCATATAAGTCGTTTGCTTGTTGTTCTGGCGGCTCTCGTTTATGTGCTCGATCCTGCCGATATAATACCCGACTTTTTCTTCATGGGATTTGTTGACGATGTGACTGTCATTGGATGGGCTATTTCTAAGGTTGCCCGTGAGCTACAGGAGTATAAGGCTTATATAAGTAAAATAGAAGATCAATGATGTTTCTATTAACCAAAATCGGTCATTAGGCGGAAAAATGATTAAGTCAATGAATACATCCTTGGGCATAGCTCAGCAAACTAATCCAGTTAGAGTCAAAGCACGCCTGCAGAATTCTTGATTTAGTTTTCAAGCAGCAACACCCCTAAAAAAGTATCCTAATATACTTTGCCAAGTATCCTAATATACTTTGCCAAGTATCCTAATATACTTTGCCAAGTATCCTAATACTTCGTCAAGTATCCTTACCATTTTTTTGACGAATAAATTTTTGTTCCATGACCTTTTTCGTTATACGCACATAGGATGGAAAGGCATTGATCCAAACGGTGACAAGAATTGAAAAGAATATCCTCAATTTTCTAATGACCGATTTGGACTTAGCGTTATCAACTGGAAAAGTCTGTGAAGTCACTGTTTAAAATTCTTTGTCAGTCATTAGTTTAGCTTATGAGTATTGTTAAGCGTTCCGTATGAATGAATCTTCACGCAGCAACTGCCAGAGGATTAAGCTTAGTAGTATTCGTGCGTCCTCTGGTCATAGCCCCTTATATATTATTCTTTTGCCGTTTGATGGCTTTGAGTGACGCGAGGTTGTATGCTATTTCATTTTGGAGACATCAAGGTTAGGGTCTTTGGGGTTCCTGATGTATAGTTTCTCGGCATGTCCGCTGATGTGGATGGTCTGTTTGTTGTAATTGGCGATATTTAGACTCTTGACGCTAACATCTGCTGTAATGGTAGCTGAACTGCGTGATAGAATGTTGGCGTTGTTTGCGCTAAGATGCTTGATGCTTATGTTGCCTTTGTTAAACGATTGAATGTCGATGTCAGCGCAACGTATGGAATCAATATTGATGCTGCCAGACCCGAGCACGCCCAGCTGTATGGTGTCTGCTTCCAAGAAGCCCTTGCTTGTAAAACTTCCATTGCCGCATGTGCTGACACAATCAAGTCGAGGAGATGATACATTTAAGGTGATGTCTGTTGTTGTGCCATAAATGTTGTAATCGCGATTGTTGTCGTGTCCAAGATTCACAGTCAGCAGGTTGCTGTCAAACTGCAGCTGTAGATGGCTGAGCGTGATGCTGTCGGCTATGGCCGAGATGTGATAGTCGCCTTGTGTGTAGACTATTTTGATGCTGCTGAGATTTGTTATGTAGCTAAATGGGCTTCCTACAAAGATTTCTTTTTCTATAAGTTCTTTTGTGGGCTCTTGTGCTTCAGCTGCAGGGCTGGCGGAAGAGCCGGTTGTGTTGTCTGCTTTTTTGCCATTGCATGAGGCAAGCACTATGAGTGCGGCTATAGGCAGGAAGTGGCGTCTTGTCATAAAAAGATGTGTGAGTTATTGTTTTAATGCAAAGTTAGTTTAAATGGATGAAAAATGGAAATATTGTTTGTTAATAAACATAATTTTCCATACCTTTGCAAAGACAATGAGTATTTTTAATACAAAAAACATAAATAAATGGCTTTAGAAAACAAGTATATCACAGTGGCATATAAACTATATGCTATAGACAATGGAACTGAAGATAAAGAAGCGATAGAAGAGTGCTCTGCAGAGCATCCTTTCCAATTCATTAGCAAGCTTGGCGTAGTCCTTCCTGCTTTCGAGGCTGGCGTTGAAGGTGTGGAAAAAGACGGGGCCTTTGACTTTGTCATTCCTTGCAAAGATGCTTATGGCGAGTTTAATGATGAGCTTATGTTTGATGTCGATAAGGCTATATTCTGTCAAAACGGAAAGATAGATTCTCGCTATGTGTATGACGGTGCTGTAGTTCCTATGCAGGGCGAAGATGGGCAGCGTTTCAATGCTACTATTATCGAGATTAAAGACAATGCAGTTACTATAGACCTTAATCATCCAAGAGCTGGAGTGGACCTGCATTTTGTCGGCAAAGTGGTTGAAAACCGATTGGCTACAAATGAAGAGATTACAGACTTGCTCAATGCCATGAGCGGCGGTTGCGGCGGTTGTGGCGGTAGCTGTGGCGGCGATTGTGAAGGCAACTGCGGCGGATGCGGCGGCGGAAGTTGTGGAGGGTGCTGAACATGAGAAACACATTTGGCCATTTATTCACGCTGACAACATTTGGAGAAAGCCATGGTGAAGGTGTTGGTGGAGTGGTTGATGGAATGCCTGCTGGCATAGATGTTGACATCGCTTTTATTCAGGCAGAACTTGACCGCCGCCGTCCCGGACAAAGTCGCATAACAACGTCACGTCAAGAGGGTGACAAAGTGGAGATTCTCTCTGGCGTGTTTGAAGGCAAGAGCACAGGATGTCCGATAGGCTTCCTTGTGAGGAACACCAACCAGCATTCCAATGACTATGAGAATGTGCGCAATGTTTACCGGCCGTCACATGCCGACTACACTTACACTGTGAAGTATGGCTTGAGGGACCATAGGGGAGGCGGACGCTCATCGGCGAGGGAAACCATCTCACGATGCGTCGGCGGTGCCTTGGCAAAGTTGGCTCTGCGTCAGATTGGCATAAGCGTGACGGCCTATACTTCACAAGTGGGGAGCATTGCTGTAGATAGAGATTACACAAAATACGATCTCGCTATGGCTGAGAATAATGCAGTGAGGTGTCCAGATGCTCAGAAGGCAGCAGATATGGAAAAGCTCATCTTGGAAGTGAAAACTGATGGTGATACCATTGGTGGTGTGATTACATGTGTTGTGAAGGGTGTTCCTGCCGGTCTTGGTGAACCCGCTTTCTCTAAGTTGCATGCAGACTTGGGTGCAGCTATGCTTGGCATCAATGCAGTAAAAGGATTTGAATATGGCGAAGGTTTTGCGGGTGTAGACCAAAGGGGATCTCAGCAGAATGACATCTTCTGCATGACTGATGGAATGATAGACACAAGAACTAATCATTCTGGCGGCATACAAGGCGGAATAAGCAATGGACAGGACATTTATTTCCGTGTGCTGTTCAAACCTGTGGCCACACAGCTGCGTCAGCAGCCCACGGTGACAAAAGATGGCAAGGAGACGATGCTGGAAGTGAAAGGAAGGCACGACCCTTGTGTGTTGCCAAGAGCAGTCCCTGTGGTTGAGGCTATGGCCGCTATGACAGTATTGGATCATTATTTATTAAATAAAACGATACACGTATGAATAAGGTAATGCTTATCGGTAATGTGGGTGCAGACCCACAGGTGAAATATCTGGATCAGGGAGTGTGCGTTGCACAGTTGCGTCTCGCCACAACCGAACGTGGATACACCATGCAGAACGGCACTCAGGTGCCAGAACGCACAGAATGGCATAACTGCATTTTCTGGCGCAAACTGGCTGAAACGGTAGAGCATCATGTACGCAAGGGTGCCAAATTGTATGTGGAGGGAAAGATTCAAACGCGTGACTATACCGACCGCCAAGGCATTAGCCGCAGGAGCATAGATATAATTGTAGAAAATATGGAAATGCTCTCTCCAAAGAGCAGCGGTAGCGGTGCAGGTCAACAGCCTGTCACTAAGACAGAACAGGCTCAAACGGCCCCTCCTGTAGTTTCTCCTGATGAAAATGATGGAGATTACCCATTCTAAACAATATAAACTAACTGATTTATGCCAACAATAATTGCTGGTCCATGTGTTATTGAGTCAATGGAATGCCTTGAGCAGGTTGCACAGGAATTGGTAAGGCTCAATGAAAAATATAAAGTGGACATAATTTTCAAGTCGTCTTTTGATAAAGCCAACAGAACAAGCATACATTCGTTTCGTGGCCCTGGATTGGAAAAGGGCATGCAGATGCTTAGTGACATAAAAGCCAAGTATGGCCTTAAAATATTGACTGATATACACGAAAGTTTTCAGGCCCAGGTTGCAGGTGAAGTAGCTGATGTGCTGCAGATTCCTGCGTTCTTGTGTCGTCAGACAGATTTGCTTGTGGCTGCTGCCCGCACAGGACGCGTGGTCAACATCAAGAAGGCTCAGTTTTTGTCTGGGCTCGACATGGAATATCCTGTGCAGAAAGTGAGAGAATGTGGCAATGACAATGTGTGGCTTACTGAGCGTGGCAACATATATGGATATAACAATCTTGTAGTTGACTTCCGCAACATTGCCGACATGCGGCGCTTTGCCGACACCGTCATCATGGATTGCACTCACTCAGTGCAGCGACCGGGAGCTGCAGGCGGCAAGACAGGTGGCAATCGCGAGTTTGTGCCATCTATGGCATTGGCGGCTAAAGCCTTTGGCGCCAATGGCTATTTCTTTGAAGTGCATCCCGATCCTAATAATGCACTTTCTGATGGCCCTAACATGTTGCAGCTTGATGACCTTGATGCTGTTGTGGCAAGTTTGTTGGTGTGATGGGACGCTGTTTGTATAATCTAATATATTGATTGACTGAGAAACTGATTGGTTATAATATTAACCGGAATTATTTGCTTACACAGATGGATTCTATCGTTTATGCAGAACAATGTCTGCGTTATGAAGCTCAGGCACTAATTGATTTAATACCATTGCTTAATGAGCAGTTTGACAAAGTGGTGAACCTCATCCATGAATGCACCGGACATGTCGTGCTTACTGGTGTTGGAAAAAGTGGACATGTTGGCGCAAAGATTGCTGCCACATTGGCCTCTACAGGCACTCCCGCCATTTATCTCAACCCTTTGGATGCTCTTCATGGTGACTTAGGCATGATTATGAATAATGATGTGATGTTGATGATAAGCAATTCAGGCAATACTGATGAACTCTTGCGCATCACAGCATCTTTAGAAGACAGACATATACCAATAGTGTCGATGACGAGTGATGAAGAGTCGCTCTTGGCTCAACATTCCGATTACCATATTCTGTGCCGTGTGGAGCGAGAGGCTTGTCCACTTAATTTGGCTCCAACGTCAAGCACAACTGCTGCTATGGCTTTGGGCGATGCCTTGGCTATCGCGCTGATGCAAGTTAGAAACTTTAAGGCGAGAGATTTTGCGCAATTTCATCCTGCAGGTTCATTGGGCAGAAAGCTCCTTGTTAAGGTTAAGGACGTGATGTATACAGATAATCTGCCTGTTGTTCCTCCTGCAATGCCGCTCTCTGATGCACTGATGATTATCAGTGATGGCAAACTTGGACTTGGTGTCGTAATGGAAAATGACAAGGTTCTGGGCATCATCACTGATGGTGATATACGCCGTGCAGTAGAAGGAGCAAAGGAAAACTTCATCAATTTGAGTGTAAAGGAGGCCATGACAGCTACACCTAAGATAATTAGTCCAGAGGCGAAGCTTACAACAATCCAGCAAATGTTCCGAAAGCACAAGATTCACTCTCTTCTTGTGATGGACAAGGAAAAACTTGTGGGCATTGTTGACTATTTTGCAATCATGGGTTGATGCTATTCATGCTATTCAATTTAGAAAGTGGCATGCGCTATTATCATATAACGCATGCCACTTTCTATGAATTCATATTCTATGTATTTATATTGTCGCGCACTGTGAAGTGAAAGCATGTGCCGCCTTCTTTGGGAGTGTATACTTCAATGTTCCCTCCATGTGCGATGACTGCATTCTTCACAATCGCCAGTCCGAGTCCTGTTCCGCCAGATTTGCGGCTTCGCCCCTTGTCTATACGGTAAAACCTGTCGAAGATACGGGCCTGGTGTTCGATAGGGATGCCTACACCGTTGTCTGTGACATAGAAATGCCAATAAGGACTTTCATGCTTTGCGGTGAATGTTATGGTGGTGCCATTCCCTGCATAAGAGATGGCATTATCTGTAAGATTGCGGAATATGCTGTAGAACAGAGAGAAGTTGCCTGTAAGGATGAATCTCTGTGGCAGCAAGTTGTTGATGTGCATCTCATGCTCTTCGAGAGCTTGCTCTGTCTCGTTTATCACTTGCTTTACGAGAGATGAAATGTCTATGAGGTCAAACTGATACGTGTCGGGTGCGTCATCGAGACGATGAAGCGTGGACATGTCATTCAGAATGGAGGTGAGGCGTTGTGACTGACGGAAGCAACGTTGAAGAAACTGTGTGCGCACGCTATCTTCCATTCCTGGGTCTGCAAGGATGGTTTCTATGAAACCTTGAATTGTAGCAATGGGTGTTTTGAGTTCGTGTGTGGCATTTTCGGTGAGTTGTCGCTTTAGGAGCCGTTGCTGATCTTCTGTCTGCTTGAGCTGTATATACAAGTTTGTGATCTTTTTTGCTATTTCGCCCAATTCGTCATTAGGAAATGCAGGAATGTTGTCTTTGTCTATTGATTCGTTTTTGTCAATCTTGGTTGCGAATGACTGTAATTTTTTGATATTTGTAGTTAGACGGTGGACAAAACGGTATAGCAGTAAAGACAGCATGAATGCAATGGCGAGTGTGAACCATATGAAGCGCATGTCGGCTGTTAGTGTATTCACAAGTTCTTTGTCATACGACATGGCTGAACGCACTATGTATTTCTGGTTGGGGAAATATGTCGCAACGTAGAAATATTCTTGGTCAAGAGTGTTGCTCCTTCTGTCAACATCGTAACCAGTGCCGTGTTTGAGTGCGTCAATGATTTCGTGTCGTAAAAGGTGATTGTTCATCGCCTTGTAATTTTTGTAGAGATTGTCGTATATCACTTCTCCTTGCGTGTTGATCACAGTCACTCGCAGATTGGACAGGGAGTGCTTTTTTATGTATTGGTCAAGCAGAACGAAGGTTGTGTCGTTTTCCTTGACCAAATACTCGTTGAGATTGTTGTTGTAGTCATTGAGTTTGTCTTTCAGTAATTCAACCTTGAATTCTTTTTCTCTTGTATGCTCTACGAAGATGAACACGCCAACCATGAGGAGAAACATTGATATGATGCTGGCCGTGAATTTAGTTCCTGTTGTCATGTTTTGATTTTGTTGTTTTTGTGTGGGTTCTTTTTCCCTTTATTATATTATTGTCTTACAGGATGCAATATGCTGCGGTAATATATTTCATCAACTCCAGCATGCTCTTGGAAAATTACATAGTTATGATGTTTGGCATATTTATATAATATGTATATAATATGGTTTGACTCTCATGTGATGGATAGTCCTATATGTCAAGATAGTATCCGTAGCCTTGCCGTGTGGCGATGATGTGCGAGTAGGGCGCAATCTTCTTTCGTATGCGTGTAATGTTGACATCCACTGTTCGGTCAAGTACCATCACGTCGTTTGGCCATATGCGGTCAATGAGTTCTTGGCGTGAGAAGACGCGGCCGTGGTTTTCCATGAGCAGCAGAAGAATCTCAAATTCTGTCTTGGTGAAGTCTGCCCTGCATCCGTCTATAGTGACTGTCTTTGTATCTATATTGAGTGATAGTCCTTTATATTCCACAGTATGTTTCTCGGCATCGCTGTCTTCATCATTATTGTCACTTGTGCGGTTGAGCACAGCCTTGACACGTGCCATGACAACAGGCAGCAGGTATGGTTTGGTGATATAGTCGTCAGCTCCCAAATCAAAGCCTTTCAGCATGTCTTCTTCTGCTGATTTTGCTGTAAGGAATATTATTGGCACATCGGCAAGCAACTTGCTTTCATGTATATGGCGTGCCATCTCAAAACCAGACATACCTTCCATCATCACGTCGAGCATGATGAGGTCGTAGCGATTGAGAGGCAATTTGAGCGCATCTTCTGCTGAATACGCTGTATCTACCTTGTATCCCTCTTTTGCAAAGTTGTATCTCAACAACTCGCATAGGTCTTGCTCATCGTCTACGACAAGAATCCTGTATTGATTGTTTTCTTTCATATTCTTCAGTTGATTAAACTTCTGCAAATTTAGCATGTTTTTTCTTCAAGTCCAAATACGTTGTATTACAATATTGTGAAAAAATTGCGCGATTGATTTGGCATTGCCATTTGCTGTCGTTAAGAAATTGTGGTGTTATGTGTGATTTTATTTTGACTTAAATGAAATTAATGCTAACTTTGTACTTGAACGAACGAATGATGCTTCATATGATTAACAGATTCATGCTGTGTCATTGAAACATTCAACCCCAATCGGTCATTAGACCGAAACAGGAAGATTATTCGGACATCATTGCTTCTTTTCAAATCTAATGACCGATTTGGGTTGAATGATTGATTCGTGTAATAAGTAGGTGCTCATAATTATTTTTATATTTGACGCACTCTATCTTGAGGCTGATTTTTCTTCTGTTTGATGGAGCTATGCGGGCATAGTGACTGATAAACAGAAGGAAAAGATGACCGAGAGAGTGTGCGACAAATAAGAGAGCGGCTTACTTTGATATTATAAAATAATTTTGAACACCCGCTTAAATAATAAGATATAATATTTTGTCATGCTTATAAAAGATATAATGAACTTTTTGTTTCCTCCCAGTTGCTATATCTGTGGAAACAGGCTTTCAGGTGATGATAGAATCGTATGTTTCGAATGTCTAAGCAAGGTGGAACAGACCGACTATCATTTGTTTCAGCATAATATTCTGGAACGTATATTTTGGGAACACATACCAATAGAAAAAGCTGCGGCTTTGATGCGTTATGATAGCGACACTGCCAGATATATTGTCATGGCCAACAAATATTTATCTCATCCCGAGGTGGGCTATCGTGTGGCATATGTTTTTGCGGTTCCAGTAGTCAAGTCGGGATTCTTCAATGGAGTGGATGTTATCATCCCCGTCCCCATTTCGTGGCGCAGACGTCTGCGTAGGCAATATAATCAAAGTGAGTATATTGCTCGTGCAGTGTCAGACATGACAGGCATTCCTATGCGTTGTGATGTGGTTAAGAAGGTGAAGCACAATCCGACTCAAACACGTCTGTCTCATCAAGACAGGATGCAAAATGCGCAAGGAGTGTACCGCCTTGTAAAGCCTGAAGCCGTGAGGGGCAAACATGTGCTTCTTGTAGATGATGTGATAACAACTGGTTCCACAATCTTATCGTGCGCAAAAGAGATATGTAAGGCCGGTGGCGTGACATTCTCGATCTTGGCCCTTGCTCATGCTACAGGCAAAATTTCTCCTGAATATCCTGATGAAGGTGTTGATTCATCGGCATTCGGTCTGCCTTTGGTGGATAAATGATCGCAGCATATTTTTCAGATAAGGCTGATGAGCCTTGTTTTGTGAGCATTTTGTTTTTATGCTGTCTTGTGCGATGCCTTATAAATGGGTCGCTTCCGCATATTGGTAGCATCCTGCATCAGGGCTGTTCCCACGTTCAACGCCATACCGGTCAACAGGATATTCTTTAGAGAATTCTGGATTTCCTTTTCCGCGAGCTGTGCTAAGTGAATCGAGTCGCAGGTCGTAAATGAAGGCATGTGTGTCGAACACCTTGAAATTTTTTTCTTTGTATACATCATTGTTCGCATCTTCAGCGATGCAGTCGTGAAAATATGTCTCGTCTTTAACATCTGTGAGCAGCACGCAGTTGTGGAAGTTCAGATTTATGCTTTCTTCCTTGTCTTTATAGCAGAACACTTCATCTTTGGAATAGCCTGTGATGAAACAGTTGTAGAAATTAGCTTCTATTACGGGATATTTTTTGTCGTCCATTGCTGTGTGTATAGTCAATGAATGGCCACGATCGGCTGTCCATGGATAAAATTGCGCCAGAGTGCAATGGTATGCGTTTGTAGAGCCTCCTACAATATGTAAGCAATCGCCCTTTGCGTTCGACAATTGTGTGTTGGCTATTATTGCCTTGCTGTTGTAGAGTGATATGCAGTCGGAGGAAATATTGTGTATGATGCTGTTTGTTATAGATATGTCATTCTGGACTTGATCGCAGTGTAAGCCTAAATAACTGCTATGAATGTCTACGTGGTCTAAAATTAGTGTGTCGCATGATGGCGCTGCATATATACCTCCCCATTGGTTGTTTAGTCTGTCGTATGGTAGGTATGTGAATATGCGGTCAAGCCTGTCTCCACGAAGGGTGACAGGTTCTTGGATGGTTCCTTTTGCAATAAGGCCGCCTCTCACAATGAGTTTGGCGTCATTGTGAAAATATATTGTCGTGCCAGGAGTTATGGTAAGGGTCGCTCCTTGTTCCACTACAAGGCTGTCAAATACAACCCATGGCAAATCTGAAGGCGAAAGGGTAGTGTCGGCTGATATGGTCTTAGCTTTGGCCACATGCCGGTCTTGCCCATATGCTTCAAGGCGCACCTTGTATTCATTGCCGTTTTCCATGGTGAAAATGACATGGTCACTTACAAGCTGCGGCTTTAGGTTGTTTTGGGGTGCGAGTCGTGCTTTTACAAACACGGAGATACTGTCATGATCTCCAATGCTTATGTCGTTGATGATGTTGCCCGATTCACTATCGGCATTTATCATAAAGCCAGAATCGCCTTGCGACTCCAGCCGAATGCTTTTGATTCTCACATATTTGCTGTTATAATTATATACACAAAACCTTTTTGTTACAGATGTGGTCTCTGTGAAGATTGTGTCAAGTCTTATTGTGTCCTGTTTGAATGTGAGATGTGCGTCAGGACTGGTTGTGTACTCTATGTCATCGTTGCATGAGGAAAGGATGCAGCTTGTGAGTGTGAGTATTGTCGCAATGGTGAGAAGTATATTGTTTGTTTTTTTCTTTAGCATAGTGCAGATGTCTTTACATTTCTATTATAAAACGATTTAATGTGGATTTTATTGTATCCTCGAATCCGCAACCTATATGGTTTATTGGTATTTTGCCTGAAAAGCGCAGAAAACGTTTTTTGAATGAAACCTTATAATTCTTTTATTTGGCTAAGTTTTCTTGAATAATGATTGTGCTTAAATTTAAAACATGTCGGTCATATCTTTATCTTGACCGAATATCAGGATAAAATGTTAGAAACATTACTCCATACGATGAAAATACAACAGAATGGTTATGATTACACTGTCGGACAACGACGCTTGGCAACGTCTACGCTTGAATCCGCTATTGTCTTTAAGTAGATTTCCTGCATTTTCTGCTTCAAAATGTTTGCAAAACTCGTCTTTTATACAAAATAATTCTGTAACTTTGTAATCGGTAGTCATATCAAATATTTTTATAACTAATTGTTTTTTACATATAAAGATACAGAATATTTGTGAGACTACCAACTTTTTTATGAACTATTCTTATCCCTAACTGGGGTAAACACTAACAAGATTTGAAATCTAATGACCGATTTGGGTTGAAAAGAATTATCCCAATTTTCTAATGACCGATTTGGGATGAATAATGAAAATGACGACATGGTCACACATTATAATATATATGAAAAAGGGAAATGGATCCAGCGATGGATACATTTCCCTTATTTATATAAGACTTTTATCTTTTTTGATTATTCAGCAGAGTAGTCAATCTTGCTCATGCGCACATAAGTAGCATAGCGGTGCTGTGCAGCCTTCTTTGCTGCATCAAAGAGTTCCTGAGCCTCTGTTGGGCACACCTTCTTGAGAGAAAGGTAGCGTACCTCACCATCGAGGAATGCCTGGAAGTTGTCCCAGTTTGGAGCCTTTGAGTCGAGCTGGAATGGGTTCTTGCCTTGCTCTGCGAGACGTGGGTCGAAACGCCATAGATGCCAGTAGCCGCACTCTACAGCCTTAGCTTCCTCTGCCTGGCTCTTGCCCATGCCGCCCTTAGCCTTAAGTCCGTGGTTGATACATGGAGCGTATGCGATGACGAGAGATGGACCAGGATAAGCCTCTGCTTCGCGGATAGCCTTGAGGCACTGTGCGTTGTCTGCGCCCATAGCTACCTGAGCCACGTAGACATAACCGTATGTTGACTGCATGAGGCCGAGGTCTTTCTTTGTGATGCGCTTGCCGCCAGCAGCAAACTGTGCTATAGCGCCTATTGGAGTAGCCTTTGATGACTGGCCTCCAGTGTTAGAGTAAACCTCTGTGTCGATGACAAAGATGTTGATGTCCTCGCCTGATGCCAAAGCGTGGTCGAGGCCGCCGTAACCGATATCGTATGATGCGCCGTCACCACCTATGATCCACTGTGAACGCTTAACGAGATAATGTGAGAGTTCTGAGAGCTGCTTGCATGTTGCGCAGCCCTTCTCGCGTCCGGCGTTGATGAATGGAACAAGTTTTTCTGTTGCAGCCTTTGAAGCCTCAGCATTGTCCTTGCCGTCAATCCACTCTTGTGCTGCTGCCTTGTATTCAGCAGGAGCATCTTCGTTGGCAATTACATCCTGAAGGAGTGCCACGATGCGTGCGCGCATCTTCTTGTTTGCAATAGTCATGCCGAGACCATATTCGCAGAAGTCCTCGAAGAGTGAGTTTGACCATGCAGGTCCCTGTCCCTTTTCGTTCTTGGTGTATGGTGTTGATGGTATAGAGCCTGAGTAGATAGAAGAGCATCCTGTTGCGTTAGCAACCATCTCGCGATCACCGAAGAGCTGAGAGATGAGCTTAACGTAAGGAGTCTCACCACAGCCAGAGCATGCTCCAGAGAACTCGAAGAGTGGGGTAGCAAACTGTGAGTTCTTAGGATTAGACTTGATGTCGATAAGGTTCTGCTTTGTCTTGACGTTCTTTACGCAGTAGTCCCAGTTCTTTGCTTCGTTAAGCTGTCCTTCGAGTGGAACCATCTTCAGAGCCTTGACTGTTTCGCCGTTAATCTTCTTGCCGAGACATACGTCTACGCAGTTGCCGCATCCGAGACAGTCCATAACGCCTACCTGCATGCGGAATTTCATTCCCTTGAGTTCTTTTGGAGCTATGATGTCAAGTTTGGCAGCATTGAGTCCAGCAGCTTCTTCCTCAGTCATGGCGAATGGGCGGATACATGAGTGAGGGCAGACAAATGCACACTTGTTGCACTGGCAGCATGCATTCTCATCCCATACAGGAACGAATGCTGACACGCCACGCTTCTCGTAAGCAGCTGTGCCCTGTGGCCACATGCCATCTTCGATGCCTTTGTAAGCTGATACTGGGAGAAGGTCTCCGTTCTGAGCGTTGATTGGACGAACGAGATTTGTGATGTAATCAGGTTCATCGTGTTTAACCTCTTCGTCAGCTGGGAGATTTGCCCATGCTGGATCAACAGCAAGCTGCTTGTATTCGCCACCGCGATCTACTGCGGCATAGTTCATGTTGACGATATCTTCGCCCTTCTTGCCGTACGATTTGACGATAGCCTTCTTCATCTGCTCTACAGCGAGGTCAACAGGGATGACTTCTGTGATGCGGAAGAATGCAGATTGGAGGATTGTGTTAGTGCGGTTGCCCAAACCAATCTCCTGCGCAATCTTTGTGGCGTTGATGTAGTATACTGTGATGTTCTTCTCAGCAAAGTACTTCTTCACATTGTTTGGAAGGAAGTTGACCAAATCTTCACCATCGAAGATTGTGTTGAGAAGGAACTGGCCATTCTGACGAAGACCGCGGAGGACATCATACATGCGCAGGTAAGCCTGGACGTGGCATGCAACGAAGTTTGGAGTCTTAATCTGATATGTTGAACGGATAGGGTTGTCGCCGAAACGAAGGTGTGAGCAAGTGAAACCGCCCGACTTCTTTGAGTCGTATGAGAAGTAAGCTTGGCAGTACTTGTCTGTGTTGTCGCCGATAATCTTCACTGAGTTTTTGTTTGCGCCCACTGTTCCGTCTGCTCCAAGACCGAAGAACTTGCACTCTGTGTTTGATTTGTCGCCGAGAGCCTTCTCTTCCTCAAGAGGAAGTGAGTGGAAAGTGACATCGTCAACGATGCCGAGAGTGAAGTGATCCTTTGGCTGTGGAAGGAGAAGATTGTCGTATACTGAAAGAATCATTGTAGGAGTCACGTCGGCAGAACCGAGGCCGTAGCGGCCGCCTATGATGAGAGGTGCGTTCTCCTTGCCGTAGAATGCGTCCTTCACGTCGAGGTAAAGTGGTTCGCCATTTGCTCCTGGCTCCTTGGTGCGGTCAAGAACCGCAATGCGCTTAGTCGACTCAGGAACGGCTGCAAGGAGGCGTTCCACAGAGAATGGACGATAAAGGTGCACAGATACCATACCATACTTCTTGCCGTTGGCATTGGCATAGTCGATAGCCTCGCGTGCAGCTTCTGTGGCAGATCCCATGAGGATGATCACGTCTTCAGCATCGTCAGCTCCGTAGTATGAGAATGGCTTGTATTCGCGGCCTGTGATCTTAGAAATTGCTGCCATGTATTTTTCAACTGCAGCTGGCACAGCGTCATAATATGGGTTTGATGACTCGCGATGAGCAAAGAATGTCTCAGGGTTCTCTGCCATACCCTTAGCTTCAGGGTGCTCTGGAGAGAGAGCGCGGCTGCGGAATTCAGACACTTTGTCCATAGGAACGAGAGGACGGATATCCTCCATGTCAATTTCCTCAATCTTGTTATACTCGTGTGATGTGCGGAAGCCGTCGAAGAAGTTGATGAATGGAACGCGGCACTCAAGAGCAGCAAGATGAGCTACTGCAGAGAGGTCCATTACTTCCTGCACAGAGCCTTCGCAAAGCATGGCAAAGCCAGTCTGGCGGCAAGCCATCACGTCTCCATGATCGCCGAAGATGCAGAGCGAGTGGCTTGCTACTGTGCGCGCTGACACGTGGAACACAGAAGGGAGAAGCTCACCTGCGATCTTGTACATGTTTGGAATCATAAGGAGAAGGCCCTGAGAAGCTGTGAATGTGGTAGTGAGGGCTCCTGCTTGAAGCGAACCGTGAACAGCGCCTGCTGCACCTGCTTCAGATTGCATTTCTTGAACCAGCACTGTGTCGCCGAAGAGATTCTTGCGACCTGCTACAGCCCACTCATCCACGTGCTCTGCCATAGGAGACGATGGGGTGATTGGGTAGATGGCTGCAACTTCAGAGAACATGTATGCCACATGAGCTGCTGCGGTATTGCCATCACAAGTGATAAATTTCTTTTCTTTACCCATAATAGTTTGTTAAATATATATATATGTTACAAATTGTAATATTGCTGAATAAGCCCAATAAACAATACTGTGTGTGGATAGCTACTTATTTGTGTGAGAAAGTAAAGCTGCAGTTGTCTGATGGACCAGCTGCAGGTGTTGTGTGTTTATGTGAAATGTTGCTTGGACCAATGCTGATGATTAGTGCCGGTTTGTGTTGTCAATAGAGGAATCCGAATATCCATAAAGGTATCTGGTTGCCTTCGCCTATGTCGCATTGGTTGACAGCATAGAGAGCTTTGGCTTTGCTCTTTAGTTTGGCACTGTATTCTGCAATCTTGAATTCCACATGTTCGTCTACAAGGAAAGAGCACAGGTTGCCGTGCTTGTTCACTTTGTGGTCTTTCCATAAAGTGTTGCAGAAGAATGTTTCCAGCACATCGTGCTCGTCAAAGCAGCGAGGGTAGAAGCTGTACATCAGATTTGAATTGTGCAGGAGCACGCGAGCTGGCTTCTTTGGAAATTCATCGCCTTTGCTATATATCATGTTCACGAGTCTTGCTTCTTCAAGATACTTGATGTAGTGCATCACTGTGGCGCGGCTCATTCCAAGCTCTTGGGCAAGCTGGCTTACATTTGGCACGCTGCTGCCGCTTGTTGTGAGCATGTAGAAAAGTTGTTTGATTTTTGTCAGATATTTCAGTTCGATCTGTTTCACTAGAAGTATGTCCACTTCTATCATCATGTTCATGTTCTTCAACAGGTTTTCGCTGTAGTTGGCCTTGTCGAGGAAAAAAGGATAGAAGCCATGATGCAAGTATGCTTGGAAATATTCGCGAGGGTTGACCTGCGCAAGGATTTCTGTGGCTATTTGTTTGTGGTTGTTGATGATTTCATCAAGTGTGTATGAACGAAGATGAAGTCCGGTGGATAGATTTAGAAACTCTCTGAATGAGAATCCTCGGAGATTGTACGACTTGACTATGCCGTTCAGCTCTGGGTTTTCCTCTTTCAGGCGCATCACTGGAGTGCCTGTGAAGACAATCTTCAGTCCAGGGTAGCGGTCGTAGCATTCGCGCAGCTGCATGCTCCAGTCAGGCTGTTTGTACACCTGGTCGATGAGCAGCACTTTGCCGCCTGAACGATAAAATTCACCTGCAAATTCAGTTATGCCAACATTCTGTACGTAAAAGTTGTTAGTGTTGATATACAGACACGAATGGTCGTATGGGGAAAAATGCTCTTTTGCATATTGCAGCAGGAAAGTGGTCTTTCCGACGCCTCTTGCACCTTTGATGCCAATCATGCGGTCTTTCCAGTTTATCTCGTCCATCAAGTCACGACGTACGGGAGCCTTCAGGTGCTCTACCAAATAAGCATGTGTACGGAAAAAAGATTCCATGATAAAATATTGTTATTGTTAATGATGTTAGCATCAGCCGCATGCCATAATGGAATAGATGACTATACGACTAAAATTGTTGCAAATATAGCGTTTTATTTTCAAAATCGCAAAGTCGAGTTTGCAAAATTTGATATTTAAGAATAAAAGTTCTCCGATTGCACATAAATAAGGAAATATATTATAATAAGTTAAACACAATATCCTTTGCATGATATGCTTTTAGGATATTGTGTTAATGATGTCAGTCGATGGCTGGGTATTGCATTGTGGAACAATGAAGCGAGCCATGCTGTATGATGAGCACGCGGCAGTCTATTCCCACAATTTCTCTGTCAGGGAAAGCAAGGGCGAGTTGCCTTATAGCTTCTGCGTCTTTCTTTGGTTGGTTGTAGGTTGGCACGAGCACAGCATCATTAATGATGAGAAAGTTTGCATGGGTTGCAGGAAGCCGTTCTCCTTCGTCGTCGCAACAAGCGTCAGGCAAAGGGAGTGGGTAGAGCGTGTAGGGTGTTCCATCTTTTGTGCGCAGGGCTTTCAATTCATTTTCCATGGCCTCAAGTTCCGCGAAATGTTCATCATGCTCATCGTAACATTTCACATAAGCGATGGAGCTGATAGAGCAGAAGCGAGCCACAGTGTCGATATGCCCGTCTGTGTCATCACCTGCCAGCCATGAATGGTTTATCCAGAACACTCTGTCAGCATTAAACTCCTGCTTTAATCTGTTTTCTATATCTTCTTGATTTAAAGTGTTGTTGCGGTTTTTAGAAAGAAGACAACTTGATGTGACCATCAATGTGCCTTCACCATCGCTTTCGATGCTGCCTCCTTCGAAAACAAAATCGAGGCAGTTGGTGTAATGGCATTTTGAATTGTGGCCGATATGCTTGGATTCACTGCTGCCAATCGATTGCTCTGCCGTGTCGTTGTATTTCGAAATGATATGCTTATGTATTGCTTGGTTGATCAAATTGTCATGGTTTGCTGCAAACTTAAGTCCCCATCCATTGAATTGGAAGTCTTTTATTATAGCCTTGGCATTGTCATCTTCAATGCATGTGATAAAAGCATGGTCACGCGCCCATGTGTCGTTTGTATTGCATGGGATGAAGGTTATGTTGTCTGTGCAAATGTTCCTTTTGTTGAGGTCGTTTTTGGCCTCATTGGCATTTTTGCATACGATGATAAGATGCTCGCGCTTTGCTATTTCTTTGGCTATGTTGCAGAAACACTCGACGGCCTCGTCGTATACAGAAGTCCAGTCTGTTTTTCTGTGTGGCCATGTCATTTGTATGAATTTTTGTTTGTGCCACTCCGCTGGCAGGTAGATGCTCATGTTGTGTGTTTATTATAAAAATGTTGTGTGTATAATATATTATAATGTAATGACATGATGATTTGTTCGTGTTTCTTCACCTAAGGTGTTACATATTGGGGGAGCCGTTATGATTCGACTCCCCCTGTAGTGTAATAAAAGCCATCCATGCTTCTATATGTCAATATGTGTGCTGTTAAGATGACTTGGCTACCATCATGCCGTTGTCACTTTTTTTTCAACTGCAATGGAGCTGGTCCGTTGAGTGTGGGGGTGACTGGGATTATGTTGCCTTTTTTGTCGAACGACATCTTGTCAATACAAACTTCGCGATGCGTTCCTGGCACACCGCCACCATACTTCTTGTCAACATAGTTCTTGTTGATGCGGTGATAACATATGTACCATTCGTCTTTGCCTGGCACCTGTACCACTGAGTTGTGCGCAGTGCCGTAAATCTTGTCTTCAGGCACCTGTGATATGACTTTATAGTTGTTTTCATCGATGATGATGTCTCCCAATGGTGATTTGCTTGTGCCGTAACAAACGTGGTAGTTTGGCGAGCCAGTGTCATCTACCGACCACATGAAGTAGTATGTGCCCTTGCGGTATATAACATATGGAGCCTCGCGGTATGCCCACGTCTGTAGCGAGCCGCCCTTTGGTGTCATGAGTTTTACGGTCTCTTGCTTGATAGAAGTCATGTCGTCGTTAAGCTCGGCGCCTGCCATGTATCCATTGCCCCAATATAGGTAGAACTTGCCCGACTTGGGATCTTGGAACACATCGACGTCAATCTGTTGCCCGTGGTTCTGTCCCTTTGGCAGTTGGTCTACCACTGGTTGACCGCAATCCACAAAAGGTCCTGTAGGTGAATCGCTTATGGCACATCCTATAGACTTACGGTTGAAGCCATGGCGCGTGTCGTGAGCCGAATAATAGAAATAGTATTTATATGAACCGTCCTTTTGCTTGCGCTCAATGATACATGGAGCCCATGCGTTGCCATTGGCCCATTTCACTTGGTCGCCCTTGACATCGAGCATCTTGCCTTCATCTTTCCAGTTTATGAGGTCTTCTGATGAGAAAACGCTGAAGTCGTGACCTCCCCATCCTGGTGTGCCGTCAGTGGTGCTGTAGATGTAATACTTCTTTGTCTTGTTGGAGTACATTATCTCAGGGTCAGCGTGGAATCCAGGCAAGACGGGTTGGTTGAAGTTTCCGAATTCTTTCAGCAGACGCTCTTTCTCCGCGCGTGTGATAGGGATGATTGTTCCGTGTCGTGGAGTGAACTTCCCCTTAGTTTCTGTATTCTGCACGAATGTGAATGTCTTGAGGTCTTCAGATTTGCAGAACTGATAGTGTCCGTTGGCATAGCAGTCGTACATGATAATCCATGATTTGCCGTCCAGTGTCTTGCAGACGCCAACTCCCTCAACAGCTTCTTTCGTTTGTTCCACATTGCCGTCTATCATCTTCCATCTGTCTGTCAGATTAGCCGCAGTGGCTTGATAGATGCCTCTTCCCGACTCTTGCTTGTAGAAGAGATGGTACAGGTTGTCCTTCTCGTTGAAAACGATGTCACCGTCTATCGTGGCGTTGCCTGCGTCGAAGAGCCATTGTGGTTCGCCTTCAAGGTCTGTGAAATCCGCATTAGCGTATTGGTAGTAAATCTTGTCGTAGCTGCCAGGATCGGACGTGCGCAGTGAGTAGAATACCATGTACTTGCCTGCTTTGCGGTCGTATATGGTCTCTGGAGCCCATACTCTGATTACGTTTTTCCATGCTTTGGTGTATCGGGTAGGGAAGTTGATGGCTGAATGTTGCCAGTTGATGAGGTCTGTCGATTTCAGCAGCACAATGCCGCGGTTGCTCGACCATCCCAGGCTCGACTTCATGTCGGTCACAACCATGTAGAATGTTTTGCCGTCTTCGCCTCTTAGAATGTGCGGGTCGCGTACACATTGGGTGTAAGCGATTGTGTCTGATGAGATGACAGGGTTGCCATGGTTGAGAGGCGTGAAATTATAGCCGTCGTCGGATAGTGCATAACAAATCTGTTCGTCCTCTGGCGCGTTGCTGTTGAAATAAGTGAACAGATAGGAAACCATCTCGTTAGGGTCCTGCTCTGTTTGTGCTTTAGCCTTTTTGTCCGCCATCATTGGAGTGGCAAGTGACGAACAGAGTGTCAAAGTTAGTAGGATTTTGCCTTTCATAAATTGAGTTTTAGGTTTTTATGTTTATAATTAGTTTGTCTTCTTCTGGCGTGTGGGTTTTGTGTGGCGTAACGAAATTGCTTGAATCGCAAATGCCAATACCTTTCATCCATCAATCGTTCGGAATTGAATAGTGGTCCCGGAATGAAAGAACATGACATGCTCTCATTGCTTCTGGAGGAATGCCTCTGCCTTCTCTATGTCGCTTGCGTGGTCCACATCCAGGATTTTGCTGAAAGGGTATGCTTTCAGTTGCAGTCCATCTTTCACGAGTTGACGCTGAAAGTTGCGCATGCGCGACATGCCTTCGTCTATGCATTTGTCCAGTGTTGTGAATGATGTGTCGTTTAATGCGTATATGCCTCCTGAGATAAACTTTTGCGGCTCATTGTCGAGGAAGCCTGTGATGTTCATGTTCTCATCTGTGGCAATATAGAGAGGCTTTTCGTCGTCAATATAGTCTGTCACGGCCATTAAGCCATCCTTGTCCGAATGCTTCCAGTCGTCTATATATTTCTTGAACTCATTCTCTCTGAAGATGGTGTCCACTGTGGTGAGACAAAATTTACCCTTGCCCATGATTTTTCGCAGTTCATAGAAACTGTGCATTGATGATGGGGTGGTCTTCACTATGACATGAAGCTTGGGGTTCTTTTGCTGCATATTCTTCAGGTGGTCCTTCGTCAAGGACGTCAGATTGTTGGTGATGATGAATATGTCTTCAGCCCCGCATTCGCAGAAGATGCGTGTCAGGCGGTCTATCATAGCCTCTCCGTTCACCATTACCATAGGTTTGGGCATTTCTATGCCTTCTTGCGCAAGTCGTGATCCTTCGCCTGCTGCTAATATTGCGAATTTCATGTATGGCGTTTTGTTTATGATTGAGAGTGGTGAGTGGCGGTGTGGCTTGTCCGGTGCTTTGTGGCTTGGAGTGTCGGGAATGAATGCTTGAAAGCGCAAATACCGCCATTGTGTTATAAAAGAAAAAGATAGTGGATGCAGGACGCGCTTAGCCTCGTATGGGGCTGAAGCGTCCTGTGTCCTCTATCTTCAAGTGTTATTGATTAGAAGTTGAACTCGTCGCTCACGCTCTTTCTTTGTGACACGGCGCGTATGGCACGTGCAAACATGTCAGCAATGGAAAGCTGCTTCACCTTTGGGCATTTAGTGCTGTCGAATGGAATGGAGTCTGTGAACACAATCTCTGTGAGGGCAGAATTCTGCACTCTTTCGTCAGCAGGGTGGCTCATCACGCAATGGCTTGCTATAGCCCTCACGCTCTTTGCGCCAGCCTTGAGCATCTCGTCAGCAGCGCGGGTGATGGTGCCGGCTGTGTCGACCATGTCATCTACGAGCACTACATTTTTGCCCTGCACGTCACCTATGATTTGGATGGAATCAACGACGTTGGCTCTTGCCCTTGTCTTATTGCAGAGCACAAGAGGAGCTTGCAGCTTCTTTGCGAAAAGTCCAGCACGCTTGGCACCGCCCACATCAGGAGTGGCGATGACGAGATTGTCGAGATTGAGCGACTGCACGTATGGCACTTCCACAAGTGAACCGTAAAGGTGGTCTACAGGCACATCGAAGAAGCCTTGGATCTGGTCAGCATGCAGGTCCATGGTGATGAGGCGGTCTATGCCAGCCACACTGAGAAGGTCGGCAATGAGCTTTGCTCCTATGCTCACTCTTGGCTTGTCTTTTCTGTCTTGGCGTGCCCAGCCGAAATAAGGTATGACAGCGATGATGCTCTTAGCGCTTGCGCGCTTTGCGGCATCAATCATCAGCAGCAGCTCCATGAGGTTGTCGCTGTTTGGGAATGTTGACTGAACGAGGAACACATCATTGCCACGGATGGATTCCTCAAAAGATACCGCAAACTCCCCATCTGCAAAATGCGTGATTATCATGTTGCCGAGCGGGCAATCCAAACTTTGGCAGATTTTCTCTGCCAAATACCTTGTCTTAGTACCTGAGAATACCTTGAATGGTCTTACTTCACTCATGATTTTCTTTTTTGTTTTGAAAAATGTAGGTTATTTTTGTGCAAAGGTAGCTAAAAACACTAAAAGGAAAAAGGATTTTATGAAAAATATAGTCTTCTGACGGAGTGTTACGATTATTTTACAATTTTTCGGCCACAACACTTGCCAATGAAGTTTGTCAGAACTCGCTTTCCATATGAAAATGGAACCTGTATGCATCGCCGCATTTCCTGTCAATATCGCTTGCGAATATGTTGTAGGCTATTCTTATGTTCTCGCGGTCGGTGAAAGGCACTGCAATGTGCTTTTCCGAGCAGTTGGCAGGTGTGCCATGCGGTGTCTTCGTCTCGCTCTCAAGGTCAGTGCTGTCTGTTGTGCCGCAAAAGTCCTCTTTCACATGCAGGTCATATTTCTCACTTGCCTTTTTGACAAATAAATCAAGTATATCCTCTGTGCCCATTATTTGTCCGCAGCCTGGTTTTTTGTCTTCCACCCGTATGAGCAGTGGAAAGTAGCCTTTGGGGTGCCAATGTTGTTCTGGTGTATTCATGTCTGTATGGTTTTATGCGTTGAATGTTCGAATTTCATAAATTAGGTTAAAAATGCATCCGTTCTTACTTCTTTCGCAAGGACGAAACAAATAATACCTGTATCTTTGCAAGAAATATAAATACAAAGATAAATAAAAAATGGTAGAACTCATTATTTTTTCAATAATAATAATTGGGGCATCCATGCTTTTTCTTTCTGTAAGGATTCTTTTCAAGAAGAATGGACGCTTTGTCAAGACGCATGTGAGTCAGTCGAAAGCTATGAGGGAGCGTGGCATAGGATGTGTTCAGAGTCAGGATTTTGCCATGCGCCACAAGTCGCCTCATGCTGTCAAGGAATAAAATATAAAACATCAATCATAAAAAATGAGAAACATTTCAAAATTATTACTTGGAGGTGTCTTCATGGCTGCTGCGGCTGTTGTTGTCACCTCATGCGGACAGTCGGGCCAAGAAGGTTCTGATGAGATTTCATCTTCAAAACCTGCTGACACGCCATCTCAAGGCTACAAGATTGCTTTTGTGCAGATAGACACTCTCACATCGCAGTATCAGAAATGCAAGGACCTTGAAGAGGAGTTTGCCAAGAAGCGCGCTAATGCAGAAGCTACAATCAGTGCTAAGGGCAAGAACTTCAGTGCTCAGATGCAGGAATTCACTCGTAAGTATCAGAGCAACCAGTTCACTCAGCAACAGTTTGAGGTTGAACAAGCTCGCCTGTCGAAGTTGCAGCAAGACCTTGAAGCTCTTCAGGCTCGTTTGAGCAATTCTCTTCAAGAAGAATACCAGAAGGAGTTTCAGAACCTCACAGACACAATCCAGTCTTTCACAAAGACTTATGCTAAAGCCAAGGGCTATGATTTCATACTCTGCAAGTCGTCGGGCATAGACAATGTCCTTTACGCCAACGAGGCGTATGATGTGACTGACGAAGTTGTGAAAGCTCTTAACAAGAGATACAGTAAAGCGTCGAAAAGCGACAAGAAGGCTGCGGCCGACAAAGAGTGATAAATAATAGTTGTGCTATTATTAGTTGCGCGTAATTATCTTAGAGAAAGAGAATGTATGTAGAAAGAGGCTTTTTCTCGTTTGTATACAATGATGGGAGGTAAACGGCAGTCGCTTGTCTTCCATCTTGTTTTTTTTCATGACTCATCGAATAGTCATATTAGTTATGAGATGTGAACACATAGCTTAATGCTTATACTGTTGAGTTTATTTGAGGGCTTGGGAATCTGTGCCATATCTTCTGTCAAATTATCTTCAAACAATCACCTGTGGCATGCTAAATGGTGATTGTTTAAAAAAACGATGCAGCATCCCTAAAAAAGTATCCTAAGATACTTCGTCAAGTATCCTAAGATACTTTGCCAAGTATCCTAAGATGCATTGCCAAGTATCCTAAGATGCTTTGCCAAGTAACCTTACCCTTGTTTTGGATTTGATCAAGATAGATGTTTTCAAATAAAAAAAGGGCTACTCCGTTTCTCTCGAAAAAGAATAGCCACAACACAAACACAAAATAAAACACGACAAACGAAACTGGTAATAATACCAGAACGTTATTATAATTCGTATATTAGTTTCAAATTCTGTTAGCAGCGGATAGTTCGTTGGAAAAAATCCTTTGATGTCTCCGTGCTTTCTTTATTATATTATTATTATTTTACTGTATGCCGTCTTCGCGAAGCTTGAGTTGCCATTTCCATGCAGAAGCAAGGATGTCGTCAAGCGGAGTGTCGGCTTTCCATCCGAGCACATTGTTTGCCTTGTCAACGTTGCCCCAAATGGCTTCGATGTCACCTTCGCGGCGTGGAGCATACTCCCATGGCAGTTTCACACCAGTGGCGCGTTCAAAGCCTTCTACGATCTCAAGTGTGGAGTAGCCGTGTCCCGTGCCGATATTGAATACTTCAACTGGCTCTGTATCCTTCTCAAGCACGCGCTCCATTGCCTTTACATGAGCTTTGGCGAGGTCAACCACGTAGATGTAGTCGCGGATGCAGGTCTTGTCGGGAGTGTTGTAGTCATGTCCGAATATCTTCAGCTGCTTGCGTATTCCAATGGCTGTCTGGGTGACGAATGGAATGAGGTTCATTGGCACACCGTTTGGCAGTTCGCCGATGAGCGCTGATGGATGAGCGCCGATAGGGTTGAAGTATCGTAGGATGACAGACTTGATAGGAGCTCCTGAATGGATGAAATCCTGGATGATCTCCTCATTGACCTGCTTAGTGTTGCCGTATGGCGAGAGAGCCTTTTGTATAGGAGCTTGCTCTGTCACAGGTAGGTTTTCCGGTGTTGGCTGTCCGTATACTGTACATGAAGAAGAGAAGATGATGCCTTTGCTTCCATACTTTGCCATAAGCTCAAGCACGTTCATCAACGAGTTGAGGTTGTTGCGATAGTAGAGTAGTGGCTTCTGAACCGATTCGCCAACTGCTTTTGAAGCGGCGAAATGGATGCAACCGTCAATCTTGTGCTTTTTGAACACAGCTTCTGTGGCGTCAAAGTCGTTTAGGTCAACTTGTTCAAATGCAGGGCGCACACCTGTAATCTTTTCAATGCCGTCGATGACAGCGGCGTTGGAATTAGAGAGGTTGTCTATGATGACAACATTATATCCTGCCTGTTGAAGTTCTACTGTTGTGTGTGAACCGATAAAACCTGTTCCACCAGTCACAAGTATTGTCTCTTTCATGTATTTCAAGTTAAATAGTTAGTTTTATAAAAAGTCTGAGTGCTGATAAACAAAAACTGCGTACCTGCATCTTTAGGTTTTGCAAATATAGTACTTAATTTTTGTTTGTCAGCACTCAGACAGATATTTTTTTGTTTTTGATGGAATTTATATCAAAAAAACATTGTTATTGCTTACTTCACATTGAATTTCATGCTGTATTCGTCGTTCCCGTCTACAATGACTTTCACCACATAAATGCCCTTAGGCAGACTGCCTACGTTGACAGAGGCAAACTGTTCGCCATCCCTCTTTGTCACAGTGGCATTAGCCTTCATGCCAAGTGGACTGTAGATGCATATGTCTTTGATTGGAGCGTCTTCGCTCTTAACGTTAATCACACCATCAACATATGCCATGCTCACGCCGCTTTCTTTCTTGTAGGAAGCGATGCCGTCTGGTGTTGGATCTGGTTCCGCAGGAGCGATATAGAGAGTGTCGTATGTGCTGAGTCTGTTGGATTTTCCTATTGAAGGCGCATTCATCACGTATGTGTCGTTAGCTCCATCAGGATAACGTCCGAACGACTGAGTGCCCACATGAGTGGTGTATGTGAGCGTGTCGGCATAAGTGTCGGTCTTGACGAGCACGTCTCCTCCTGCTGCTGCAAGTTTGAATCCTGTGTGTATGTCTGAGCCTGTCATTTCGAGTTTGTCGCACCAGATCACTTTATAGCCATGAGCTGGTATCATGGTGTTGATGGTCACATTATCTGTTGGCACCTGGAATTTCTCAGGCTTGTTTCGGTCGTCAGATATGTACATGCCTGAAATGTCGATGTCGTTGTCTGTGGTGTTGTATAGTTCGACCCAATCGTTTTTCTTGAAGTGATCGTTGATGTACATCGAGTTGGCCGCACTCACCTCGTTTACTCTGACAGGCGTTATGCCTTGTGCTATCATGTCTTCTTCGCCTGCCTTTTCGAAAATGGCCTTTACAGTCATATTGGCATTATTCGGCAATGTGTATTCAGCATCAGTGCTCACGTAGTTGTTAGTGTAGTTTTCCTTTGACACAGACAGCGAAGCGTCCCACAAGATGTCGGTTGATGCTGTGGAATTGTTGTGCACTTCAACCGCGATGATGTTAGTTCCTTTTTTGAAGAGAGATGGGTCTATGTTCATTGTGCCAGTGTCGGGGTTGTCTTTCGCATACGTTGTTGCAAAGTTGTTGTAGCTGACGTTGCCAGAAGGCATGTTGTAGCGTCCGGCTTCTGTGCCGTTGATGTATACGATGGCGCCATCGTCCACGGTGAAATGGAGCGTGTATGTTTCGCTTGCTGATGGCGCGCTCGACAATGTGAAGTTCTTGCGGAAGTAGTAGCAAGGCAAGTTGCCGTTGGTTGTGGTAGCCTCATTCTTTCCGTATCCTATAGGTGCATTGCCTTGCTTCCAACTGAATGCGTTGTACGACTTGTCTGCCCAGCTTTCACCGTCAAGAGAACCATCGTCGTAGTATCTCCACGACTCTCCTTCTTTGAAGATTGTGGTTTCTGATGTTGATAACGTTGATGTCCATCCTGCGAATTGGTATCCAGCAGGCGCGATGGCTTTCAGCGTGACAGGTCCATAGATGAAGCCATTGAAAGAACTGTATGGCAGTTGGATTCCATTCATCTCTATTTTTGCGTCGTCGCTGTTTGTGCTGACGCTGAGGCTTTGTCTGTTTGCGTTGGAGAGCTTCATGGACGAATAGTTCTTCATGTATGTGTTCATCAAGCTGTTGTAGTCGCTTCCGCCTATGCTGCTGATGATGTCATTGGCTGAGCTGTATGGGGACACATAACTGCCTTGCGCAAGTTTGTCGGCAGCCGCACTCACGATGCTCTTCACACGTTCGGGTGTGAAGACAGAGCCGCCCACGATGCAGAATGTGTCGATAAACTTCTTTCTGAACGTGTCGTTGTTGAGGAGATTCTTGAACAGAGTCACAAATTTGATGTCCTTTTCGAAGCGCTTGCCATTAAGATCCTTGTTCTGTGAGAAATCGTAGCCATAGAGCTGGTCGAATGTGTAATACTCTTTGTTGAAGAATCGGCTGAATGGATCGTCTTTTGCGCCTGCGAAGTCAAGGTCGAAGAGCACGAAGTGGAACTTGCCGTCGTTGACAGAGCGGAATCCCTTCACGTTGTTTTGCGGCCAGTCGGTGCCGGATATGTAAAGTTCGATGGCCATGTAGTTGACGTACTCGTCAATATCGAGCAGTTGGCCAATCTTCTCATAGGTTGCCTCGTCGGCAGCGTTCTCACTCAGTTCGACCAGTCTCAGGAACGACTCGTCTGTCCCCGCCATTTGCACATAGCCAGAGTCGGGAGACATCTCAAACTGGTCCATCTCGTCTGTGTCGATGCCGTAGTTGGAGTAGGCGAAGTGCTTGTTGTTTGGCTCTCGCATGTTGAGCACAGCGTAGTGTTCGCCATTTATGAACACATGCACAGGTTCCCATTCCTGATAATCGACATACATGCCGCTGTTGGCCACAACCATCTGCAGGGCAGGATCTTTGATGCGCCCCCAATTGTCGTTGCCTCCGTTGCGTATCTGCAGCGTCTTGTTCTTTATGTATGGCTTTTTCTCAAAGAGTGGAGCCTCGAAGAATTTCTTCAGATCGTAAATCTTGTTCGCCTTCAGCTTGA
The DNA here is from genome assembly GCA_934293005.1 of uncultured Bacteroidaceae bacterium. Classification (GTDB taxonomy): domain Bacteria; phylum Bacteroidota; class Bacteroidia; order Bacteroidales; family Bacteroidaceae; genus Minthosoma. The sequence goes on along the minus strand of CAKQYA010000002.1, from coordinate 49,073 downwards.
ATGAATGTGGAGTCCATGCGCGGCTCCATCCGCCGCACATGGAGAAGTTGCATTCCTGTGACACTAAGCATTCGTTGTTCTTGCTGATGTATTCGAATGCCACAGGACGGTCCCATTCCATATTCCAGTTGCATTTGTCAGACTGTCCGCGGCCTGGGCGTCCGTTCTCGCTCTTTTGGAATACGCCGTATGTGCTTGAATAGATGTTTTCCCTGTCGGTAACGACCGATATGATTGGGAATGGGTAGTTGCCCTCGTCGAGAATATAAGAGCGTGTCACGACGGATGAAGGCAAGAAGCCATCCTTGAACAAACGGAAACGGTAGCATGTGGTGCTTTCCACGTTGAAGAGTCCCGTCGGCGATTCCATGCCGTTGTCTTTTGTCGGAGTGGTGCCGTCGGTGGTGAATTTAAGTGTCGCTCCTTCTGGGATGTTCACGCATACATGCATCTGCCCGCTGAAGAGCTGGGCGTCCTTGTCAACGACAGGGGCATCGAGCTGCATCGATGCGAATCCCATGCTTTCTCCATTGGCACTGCCAGGAGTGGGGTAGGCTGCTGTGGCCCAAGTGTCGCCGCCATCGGTGGTGCGGGCATACGATGTGCGCGATATGGCTTGAGGGTAGTCTTGCTGCGCCAGGATGTTCGTTCCGTCCGAGATGATGATGGTGCCACCATCGCTGTTGAGCTTGTCGTCTATCTGCCTGTATGCCGCTTTGGTGTAAATCTCGAAATGGTCAAAATTGAGCATGGCATAGCCATTAGCCGGAAGAACTCCGTATTCTTCGATAAGCTTGTGCTTCTTGAGGTTTAGTGGATCGTCGCTCACGTAAAGACCGCCAAGCGTCACGCTTTTGTCTGTTGGATTGTACAGTTCGACCCAGCTGCCATAGTTGAACGATGGGTCCATATACACGTCGACGTTGGCTGCCATTATCTCGTTTATGATGACATTCTCCGATGTGGCCGGGTTGTTTGTTACTGTCACCTTGCATTTTGCCGTGACCGTGCTGTTGCTCTTTGAGCTTGCCACGATGTAGCATGTGCCGTTGCCCACGGCAGTCACCTCGCCCTTGCTGTCGACTTTAGCCACGCTTATGTCAGTTGATGTCCAGTTGACATTGCGGTATGTGGCATTTTCGGGCATGACTGTGGCTGTGAGGTTAAATACCTCCTGGCGTGTGAGTTTCACATCTGTTTGGGAAAGGGTTATGGATGTGGCGTTGATGAGTTTGCCAAAGTATTCCAATCTCCAGTTGTCAAGGCATGTCCAATCGTTGCTGAGTGTTGTGCTTTTTCTTATGCCGATAGTGAGCTGGCCGTCTGTGCCGACTTCGCATTCCAGGGTGTTGACATAGTGTCCAGCCTCAAACCAGTAGTGAGCAGCCTCCATGTTGTTTGGTATGTAATAAACATCTCCTCCCCACCAGCCTCCGTTGCCGACTTGTGATGTTCCACCGCCGAGCCCTTGGCTTAATGCGGCAGATGATGCTGGCGCAATGCCGGTTTCGTAGTCGCCCTTGCTCGATGTGGCATAAAGCTTGGCATGTTGCTGGTTTTTGTAGTCGCCTGATGTGTAAAGGCTGTAATCATCTGATGAGCTTCCCATGCGATAGAAAGCACTGAGGCTCACTCTGAATTTGCCTGCTGAGAGTCCGCTTATGGTTTGGAAAGAATTGTATGTCTTTTGGTAATGTTCAGCATTTTCTCGTGGACTAGCTGCTCCAAACGGTGTGCCTTCCCATCCTGTCTCCTTGTCGTCGTTGTCAAAGTTGGGATTGACGACATATTTGTCTGTAATGTCAATCCAAGTTTCTTGCGCATGTGCTGCAAATGATGCGAGCGACATGAGCATTAAGGTTGTGCATTTTTTCATATTATTTGTAGAAGGTATATTGTTAGTTTATTATTATTTTTTTTCTTTATGGGGGCTAAGCCTTTCACAATGATGCTTGGCTGCCTGATGGCTGTGGAATGATTTTCTGACTTCCATTTTTGTAAGTGCTGGCGCATCATGAGATAGACTATATCTGCGGCTTTTTCCAGAAGTTGACTCCAAACATGAATTTGAGCGTGCCGTAAGTGTTGGTGAGGCCAAACTTGTCCTTCCTGTAGTCGTAGGTGTGCATTTCGAAGATGATGCCGTTGAATGCCCTTGTGTTGTTCCAAAAGAATGACATGCGCAGGTTCACGTCGGTGGCGAGGTCATTCAGAATGGAACGTTTCATTATCTGCTCTTCTTTGATGTTGGACCGCCTGTATCCTATGCTTGGCATGATAGAGGCTGCCAGAAGCAGGTTCTTGCCCAGCACGAAGTTGTAGCTGTATCCCACACTGATGCTGTAGTCGCGGTAATCCACCTTGCTGAACAGCAGCGTGGTGTCGATGTCGTTCTTTATGGACGACGGGAGAGCGCTTCTGTCCATCGTGATTTTTTGATGGTTGTATTGGAATCCAACGCTCCAGCTGCCGCAGCTCTTTCGTTGTACAGCGTTTGCACCGAAGGCTGCAGGCCATGAGAAGTGCTTGTTGTTGAACATGTATACAGCGCTCACCCCGTCGCATTTGGAGTTTAACCCTGAATAGCGCATGTCCAAGCCTTGCAGCTCCATGTTGCTCACGCTTTTTATCTCAGCTCCCTTGCCCGAATTGAATCGGTAGTATTCTGCGAATATTTTAGCGGTGTGGATCATGACAGCCTGCCTCATGGATGTGCCGTTAGTCTTTCCTGCCGGAATGCCTATGTCGTTCAGATTCCATTCCATGCCGTAACCCAGAATGCTGTAATAAACGTATGCACCGAGGATGGCTGAAGGGTCTGATTGGATAGTCATGGTGTTGCCAGTGGCTGACGAGCGCATGAAGTAGTAGTCGTGCCAATAGGAAATCTCCGTTTGTGCCGTCATCTGGTATTTTTGCGGAGTGACATAGTTGGTGTCGCATCCCATGAAGAAGTTAGACACTCCTTCCAGCACTCTCGCAAGCCCTTTGGCTTTCTTCGGGATGGGTTCGGGTTTGGGCTTGCTGTGGATCTCTGTTTCAGGATTGGCTCCTTGTGTCCATTCGGCATTTATCGTTGAGTCGGCTTTGCTGCCATCTGCTAGATGGAAATCATTTTTTGCCGTTGCAGCCATGCAATGCACGGCAAGCAAAAGCGCATAGAGAAACGTTCTCGTTTTGAAATGATTCATCAGGCTCATCCCCTCTCTTGTTTTGATATGCAGGCAGGCGTGTGCCTGCCTGCTTGTGTTGTTGCAGTATAGTACTTAATAATGTATATACGTGTGTTATATTTGCTGTTCTCTTTCTCTTGCCATTTTGTCGCAAGCGGCTGCGCTTGTGCTTATAGCTTGCCGAGAATGCGGTCCATGACCCAATTGGTGGCTGTGGCGCTAATGGAATCGCAGTCGCACACCTCTTTGCCTTGCAGATGCCTGACCACCTTGCTGATCAAGCCCATTTGCACATGTGGCGGGTTGGGCACCACAATTTTCTTTTGGCCGTCTTCTGTGTCGAGCACGATGGGCTCATAGTCGAACACGGAGAAGACAATCTTGCCTTTGGTGCCGACTATGGATATTCTGTCGCGTCTGGCAGATTGGTGTGCGACAAAGCACCATGAGGCACTTCCTGTCAGTCCGCATGAGAAGCGGAAGCAGGCGTTGAAAGTGTCTTCCACTTTGTACAGGCCTGCCATGTTTTGGCAGAAGCCTTCTGCTTCGATTATAGGGCCGAACATGTATTGGAGAAAATCTATCTGATGTGAGGCCAGGTCATAGAAGTAACCCCCTCCGCCTGCCACCTCTGGCTGCAGGCGCCATGGCATCTCTTTCCCGTCCACGTGGTCGAGCTCTCTTGGTGGGACAGCGAAGCGTATTTGCACTGTCAGCACCTTGCCTATTGTGCCGTTCCTTACGATGCTGTTCACTTTCTCGAAGTAAGGAAGATAGCGTCTGTAGAATGCCACGAAGCATGGTATGCCTGTCAGTTTGCTGATGCGGTTCACCCTGAGGCAGTCGGCATAGCTTGCAGCTAATGGCTTTTCGATATAGGCGGGTTTGCCTGCTTTCATGGCCATTATGGCGAATGTGGCATGTGATGATGGCGGTGTGGCTATGTATACAGCGTTCACTTCCGGGTCGCTCACAAGAGACTGTGCATCCGAATAGTATTTCTTCACCCCATGCCGTTCTGCGTACGATTGGGCTTTTTCTGCGTCGCGGCTCATGACTGCCACCACTTCGCTGCCATCGATGAGGTTGAAGGCTGGTCCGCTTTTCTTTTCTGTCACTTCGCCGCAACCTATGAATCCCCACTTCACTTTCTCAATTTTTTCCATACCGTTTTGCTGTCTGCTTTTATAGTCTGACTTAATTCAATGTCATCTGGGATGAGTCGTCTTTTTCACATCATGCAGCCTGTGGATGGCTTTGTCAATTCTCCAGCCACAACTTCACCTGCATGCTTCTCGCTGAACTCTCTGTTGATGTCGGCCAGTTCCTTCAGACCGAGTATGTAGTCGTCGTAGATGTCTGACAAGTCTTGGCCATCGCAATCGCCTGCGCCAAAGTTGAGCGCTTCTTGCACTATCTGCCTGCGTTCCTCAAGCGTGGTGTCCTTGATTGATAAGCTTTTCATGAGATTATTTCTTTTTTAGTAGGCAAAGTTACGAAATTGTTGAGATAGCGGCAAATTTTCTTGTCTGTATTTGTGGGCGGACAGCTAAAATGTCCCATTTGCCATGCTGTGATTGAGTCGTTTGTGCCATATTCATTTGAAATAAGATAGGAGAGCAGCGACGGTGAAGGTGAATGATTAGATGGCTGGTGCCTTAATAATGCTCCTTGTCGGTCTTTGTCAGGAATAACGTGATGGGCTGACTGGGCATGGTGCTGCTGTCCTGTGTGTGCCAATTCATACATGTATATGCGTTGCAAGTCTTTGCGCATATGCGTTGCGAGTCTGCATGGTAGCTAAAATATTTGACTTGTATTTTGTTCTTGTCATAGTTTTTTGTTAACTTTGCACCAAAATCAACCTCTATGGCATCTGCTGAAGCTATGGAGGTGAAAGAAGTTGTCATCAAAATATAAACACAAAGAAAAGATGAAAGAATTAGCATTGAAGTATGGCTGCAACCCTAATCAGAAGCCATCAAGGGTCTACATGACAGAGGGAGAGCTGCCCATAGAAGTGTTGTGTGGCCGTCCTGGATATATTAACCTTCTGGATGCTCTCAACAGCTGGCAATTGGTTAAGGAACTGAAGGCTGCCACAGGCATGCCTGCTGCTGCTTCGTTTAAGCATGTCAGTCCGGCAGGAGCAGCCGTGGGAGCTCCTATGAGCGATACGCTGAAAAAAATATATTTCGTGGATGACGTGAAAATACCTCTTTCTCCTATAGCCACAGCTTATGCTCGTGCCAGAGGCGCGGACCGCATGTCTTCATTCGGCGATTTCATAGCTCTTTCTGACACCTGCGATGAGGCTGCAGCTACTCTCATCAAGCGCGAGGTGAGCGATGGCATCATTGCTCCAGATTACACTCCAGAGGCTCTGGAGATTCTGAAGGCTAAGCGCAAGGGCACATATTGTGTGATTAAGATTGACCCAAGCTACAAGCCTGCCCCTATTGAGTCAAAGCAAGTGTTTGGCGTCACATTTGAACAAGGACGCAATGAGATTGACCTTACTGGTGACAATCTTTTTGAGAATATCCCTACAGACAACAAAGACATTCCTGCTGATGCGCGCCGAGACTTGAAGATTGCTCTTATCACGTTGAAGTATACGCAGTCAAATTCTGTATGCTATGTGAAAGATGGACAGGCTATAGGCATTGGCGCAGGACAGCAGAGCCGCATCCATTGCACTCGTTTGGCAGGCAACAAGGCTGACATCTGGTGGTTGCGCCAATGTCCGAAGGTGCTTGCGCTGCCTTTCAGAAGCGACATCAAGCGCGCAGACCGCGACAACACTATAGACGTGTATATAGGTGATGAATATGAGGATGTGCTTCGAGAAGGCACATGGCAGAATTTCTTCACTGAAAAGCCAGAACCTCTCACAATGGAGGAAAAGAAAGAATGGTTGGCTCAGAACACAGGTGTGTGCCTTGGCTCCGATGCTTTCTTCCCCTTCGGCGACAATATTGAGCGTGCGCACAAGAGCGGAGTGCAGTATATTGCTCAGGCCGGAGGTTCGGTTCGCGATGATAATGTCATAGAGACATGCAATAAGTATGGCATTGCTATGGCATTCACTGGCATCCGTCTTTTCCATCATTAAGGCAAATGTCAGGTTTTGATGTTTTTATGATTTTGAACATCTGCTTAGTCACTAATATATTTTAGAGCGCACGTATGGCATCAGATAATGAGATACAGTACGCCATAATGAATGGCATAAGTTTTGGCAAGGGCAAAAGCGAGAAAAAGGAAGACTCTGGCAAGGTGAAGACCAAAGCTCGCAAAAAAGGATACCAGACTGGTGCCCACAAGTCGGGAGCCGCCAAGCATAAGGCGGAAATACGCCAAAAAGTGAAAAGCCGAGCTTCTCAGCGCAAGGGAAGATGAACACACGGCACATCATAACAATAGGAATGCTGCTCAGCATTGTTGCATGCACCGATTTAAAGGTGCAGGGCAGCGATGCTGAGCAGTCTCCATTTGAGCATGTCTCAGATGAAGGCATTCCTCATTTTGACTTGGACGAAATACAGGAAAATGGTGAGTTGATAGTTCTCACGCTTTATGGTCCGCAGAGTTATTTTGAGTTTCGTGGCGAAAACTTCGGTCTGCAATATATGATTGCGAGTCAGTTTGCCAAAAGTATTGGTGTGGGCGTGCGTGTTGACGTTTCGTCAAGCGTGATGGAGATGTTGCGCAAGCTTCGTGACGGTGAGGGAGATATGGTTGCTTTCTGCTGTTTATTGCCAGACAGTATGAAGCAGGAGCTTGTTGAGGTGGGCGGAGATGAGCTTTGCAGGTATCTTGGCGATGCTTCTAAGTCGAGTGGCGATAATTGTGCGCCGCTGAAGAATGGCAGCGGATGGATTGTCAGGAAAGATTCTCCGAGATTGCAAGAATCGCTCGGAGGGTGGATCGCAAGTCATAGTGGCATGTTTGATGAATACACTACTATACGTGTGAAAACGAGCAGCGGACGTGTATATGCCCTGCGGAGAAAGGTTTCAGCTCCGATTCTTAATGTTGCTAATGGTCAAATATCGATGTATGATGCAGTCTTTAAGCGTTATTCTGCATTATGTCAATGGGATTGGCGTCTGTTGGCAGCCCAAGCTTATCAAGAGTCGGCTTTTGATCCATTGGCTGTGTCTTACATGGGGGCCATGGGACTGATGCAGCTTATGCCTTCTACAGCAAAGGAAGTTGGCATCGATGAGGATGGAGTGTTCGACGCTGCTACTAATGTGCGTGGTGCAGTGAAGCTCATATCAAATCTTGACAGGCATTATACATCTATAGCAAGACGGGATGAACGTATCAATTTTATCCTTGCTGCATATAATGCAGGCCCTGGTCATATAGATGACGCAAGGGCTTTGGCAAAGAAACATGGTAAGGATCCTGATATTTGGCTGGGTAATGTTGATTCGTTTGTTTTAAGGATGAGCGAGGCTGAATATTATAATCAGCCAGAAGTGAAACATGGTTATTTCCGTGGTGCTGAAACATATAATTATGTAAATGGCATCAGAGATAGATGGGAGAAATATAAAAGCTCGATAAAGTAGGTATTCATAATCGTTATAAAAATGACATGTGCTTTATTCTTATGCAGATGCATCTACTGCTTAAGGTGTGCGCCTGGGCGTAGTGTTTGATAATCAGAAGTTGCAGATGTCCGGAATTTGAATGTGGCGAATAAAGTAATGTGCCACTTAGATGAAATAATGACTATGAATACCTACTTGGTGAGTTTTACTTACATGTGGTTCAATACAGGCCATCCGTCGGCATTGAACGACATCTTTCTAATCAAAAGTTTTGCCCTGCCATTTTCCGCTTTTACGTAAGCGTGGCTGATGAAATACCATTGACCGTCGAATTGGTAGGCTGCATTGTGTCCTGCGCCGAAGTATTCAGCATTAGGGCCTATGAGCGTGTCGCCTCCACCTTTGGCCATAGGCTGTCCTTTGCTGTCAACGTATGGGCCTGTCACCTTTTTGCTTCGGCCAACAACTGTGCGGTAAGTGCTCCGTTCACCACGGCAGCAATAGTCGAAGCTGACGAAAAGGTAGTAGTATTTGCCATTTTTGATGATGAATGGAGCTTCCACGGCATTTGAACCAGCTTCTATTGTGTCGTTCCCCTCAATGGTGTAGTTTTCCACATTGTTAAGTTCGTCAAGAGTGATTTTCCTTCCTGTGCGGCGCGATATGGTAAATGGTTTTCCGTCAAGGGTTTTGAAGTCCTTTTTGAGTCTCACCATTTGTATGCCATCCCAGAATGAGCCGAAGGTGAGCCATGGAGTGCCGTGGCTGTCGACGATAAGGTTCGGGTCGATTGCATTGTATTGGTCTTTGCGCTGATGTGATATAATCACAGGTCCTTGGTCTGTCCATTGGTAATCTGGCGATTTGGCATCGAGAGTCTTGTTGGTGGCAAGTCCGATTGCTGAACCATTCTTTCCGAATGTGGAGCATGAGTAGTATAGGAGCCACTGGCCATTATGATAACTGATGTCTGGTGCCCATGTGTGGCCGCGGTAACCTCGTATGGAGTCGATGGCCCATGCTGGAATGGTTGACAGCACAGCTGGCTGTATGTTCCATGTCTTCATGTCGGCAGATGTCATTTCGCTTACACCCATGCCTGTGGAAAAAATGTGATAGAGACCGTCTTCGCCTTTAGCCATTACGGGATCGTGCACATCAGGGTTTGTGGTTGTGCGTGGATGGTAAGGTGGTCGTTGCTGACCGCCATTTTCTTGTGCTTGCATGCATGCTGATGAGATAATGACGCATGCGGTGAGTAAGGTTTTGCAGAACATAGTGCTATAATGTTTTTTTTGTTTATGTTGGTTAAAGAATTGTTTCCTATATGATACACATCTTTGTGACCTTCTGGATATGGGAATTAAAAATGTCTAATTTGATGTATGTAACCTTTATCCGCTATATTAGATGTATGGCTCCCGTCGAAGGTTTAGTTTATTGTAAGTAGGTGTTCAATTTTTTATAACATCAAAGTAAGTCGCTCTCATATTTGCAGCACACACTCTCTCGGTCATATTCTCATTCTGATTGTCAGTCACTATGCCAGCATAGCTCCATCAAACAGAAGAGAAATCTGTCTCAAGATAGAGTGCGTCGAAAATAAAAATAATTATGGGCACCTACTTGTCTTTTTTTAGTCGCATGACTGCCCAATCGTTTTTTGATGTGATGTTCTCTATTGCAAGATTATGCTCCTTTGCGGTTGCGGTCATCTCTGGCACATCGCTTGTGAAAAAGCCAGAGATGAATAATGTGCCGTTTGGTACAAGGTGGTTAAGGTATATGTCCATGTCGTTCTTTAATATATTTTTGTGGATGTTTGCCACAATAACATCGAACTTGCCTTTTATTGAAGAAGCGTCGCCATGGATGACAGAGGCTGAACAAATGCCGTTGAGGGCAAGGTTTTCTTTTGCGTTGGCTACGCTGAATTCGTCAATGTCGATGGCTGTTACATCGTGTGCCCCACGCAATGACATGGCAATGGCAAGCACGCCTGTACCTGTGCCCATGTCGAGCACGCGCTTGCCTGTGAAGTCTTCTTGCATAAGTATTGAAACAATCTGATGCGTGGTCTCATGTGCACCAGAGCCAAATGCCATTTTGGGACTAAGCTTTATGCCGAATTCATGTTCAAGAATCGGTGTGAAACTATTCTGTTCCCACTCTTCGTTCCAGTTTCTGTTTTCCAATTCATGTATGGTAAAGGATAGGGTGGTGTCGTCAAACAGTATTCCTTTGAGAGCGGATTCTAATGCACTTTTTTCAAAGATGTCTTCGGCTATGTACGCTTTCAATCCTTTTTCTGTCATTTCAAAAGAGTCGTAGCCTATTTCACCGAGCATGGCAGATATGATGTCGCATGCAGTTTCACTATATGGATGTATGGTTATGTCTGCGTAAATGTATTGCATATTGTAGGTCTTGTTTTTTTATGTTTGGGTTTAATCTGTTGTATGTTATTATATTTATGCCTATTTGCATGTCAGTCTTTATACTTTATTGTCATGTCCATCAAGTCTTGGTAGTCACCGTTGAATATGTTTACGTCAACGTATCCCTTTATACCATCCACCTTGCCTGCGTCAGTGTGCTGCCAGAAGTGCCATTTGCCTTTATATTCAAGAGAGTCAACGTAATAATGTGCAATCCAATATGGGTATCTTTCAAATTCAGGAGTATTGAGGTATGATGTTCTGAATTTATATCCTGTGTATAGTATAGGTGTCACTCCATAGTGTTTTTCTACGGTGTCCATCCATATTTTCACTTCTTTTTGGAGTTGCTGTGGTGTGTATGTTCCGATTTCCTCAACATCGAGTACGGGAGGAAGGTCGCCTTCATCGAGTTGGACCATTCTGCAATAGAATTCTGCTTGTTTCTTAGCTGACGACTTAGGGCTGTAGTAATGGTATGCTCCTCGTGTGATGTCGTTTTTTCGTGCTTCATGAAAATTGCGGTTGAAATTGTCATCCCATAAATCTGTGCCTTCTGTAGCTTTGATGAAGATAAACGATAGTGGAGCATTTTGTATCTGTGCGTTACGCAGTTTGTCCCAGTCAATATCGCCTTGATAGTGCGAGATGTCGAGTCCTCTCACAAGTCCTTTGGGATATTTCACATCGCCATAGAGCGCTTTCCATCGAAAAGAATACGGACCCACGAATGTCTTGTAAAAAAAGAATATGTAGATGAGTCCGAGAAATGCTAATGCTCCCCACAGAATGTAGGATGGCAAACGTCGAAAGGGATTGTGTGATGCATTTCTCTTACGTTTCCTTGGAGTGCGTTTCGCGACATGACGAGGCTTCTTTGTGGTGGTCATCTCTTAGTTCGTTCGGTGATTAGAATAATGATTAAAAGTGAAAAGCCTATATAGATCTCATCTTTGTGGATGAAATGGCTGTAGGCTTTTCACTTTATTATAACAGCAATTGTGCTTATGCTATAGCATTGACAGTTCAATTGCAATAGAGAGATTATATCTGTTTCGCCTGTTTCTGTAACTCTCTTTGTTAGTGCTATTATTTAGCTTGTTCAAGCTGCAGAGTCTTTGTAGGCTCATCGCATACTTCAGATGGACCCCAATACTGGATTGGACCAGGGTAGATGTATGCAGTCTGCTTTGCCCATTCAGCTCTGTGTGCAGCGAAGAATTTGAATGGAGCACCATCTAACTCTACGAGAGCCTTGCGGATTACAGGCTTGTTCTTTCCGTTGCGGCGCTCGATGTTCATCATCATTGTGATTGGCACACCGCCTGCAATCCACTCTGCTGCAGGAGCTGTAGTGTTCTTGATGACAGACATGTAGCCAGTCTTGCCATTGGCGATGAGGCGTGATGCGTTGTAGCCAAGAGAGTAGCAGTAGTCTGCATCGTAGTTGGATGGTGCAGCGCAGCGGCCTTCGTAACCGAAGAAGTGGTGCTGAGAACCGAACTTGCCCACATATTTGCCTTCTTCTTTCCATGCATTGAGTTTATCTTCAACCATGCGTGAGAGAAGCTTCTCAGTCTCGATGAGGGACACTTGCACGTTTCCGTGTGGGTCGCGGTCAAGGCAGAGCTGGCGAGCCACATCGTCTGGAAGCGACTCAAGAACAGCGAGGTTGTCTTTAGCGATAGTGTTCTTTACGAATGCAATCTGTTCTTCTGCATTGGCAAATTCACGTGGCTCACCTGTTGCTGGGTCTGTAAGTACTTCGTTGAGTTCTGCAATGAGTTTTTTGATTGCAGGTATGAACTCGATGATGCCTTCAGGAATGAGCACGGTGCCATAGTTCTTGCCTTCAGCTGCGCGATTTGCTACTGTCTGTGCGATGTATGTCACCACATCATCAAGAGACATTTCCTTTGCCTCTACCTCTTCTGAAATAAGACAGATGTTTGGCTGGCATTGGAGAGCGCACTCAAGTGCGATGTGAGATGCTGAACGGCCCATGAGTTTGATGAAGTGCCAATATTTGCGAGCAGAGTTGCAGTCGCGCTGGATGTTTCCGATAAGCTCTGAGTAGGTCTTGCATGCTGTGTCGAAACCGAATGAAGTCTCAATCTGTTCATTCTTCAGGTCGCCATCGATAGTTTTTGGACAACCGATAACTTGAACACCATACTTCTTTGCAGCATAGTATTCAGCAAGAACACATGCGTTTGTGTTTGAGTCGTCTCCACCGATGATGACAAGAGCTTTGATGCCAAGCTCGCGAAGGATTTCGATACCCTTCTCAAACTGTTCTTCCTTCTCAAGCTTTGTACGGCCAGAACCTATGATGTCGAAACCGCCAGTGTTGCGGTACTCGTCCATGATCTCCGCTGTGATTTCCATGTATTTATGGTCAACGAGACCGCCAGGACCAAGTATGAATCCATAAAGTTTGTTAGCTGGGTTAAGCGACTTAACGCCATCGAAAAGACCGGAAATGACGTTGTGGCCGCCTGGAGCTTGGCCACCAGAGAGAATGATGCCAACATTAAATGGGGGAAGTTCTACTGGTTCGCCTGCTTCGAAAGTGATGACAGGCATGCCGTATGTGTTAGGGAAGAGAGCTTTGATTTCTTCCTGGTTGCCTACTGATTGTGTTGCTGCGCCTTCAACGGCTTTAACTGGGCCTTGAAGTGCTTTTGGCAGCTTTGGCTGATATGAAGCGCGGGCTGCTTGAAGATTTGAAATTACCATTAGTTTATTTATTGTTTAAGTGTTTGTCTATATGCGTTACTTAAAAAATGTGCATTGATCAGATTAAATCTTTAGTGCAAATGTGCTTTCAGATTGATAGGTCAGAGGCTTTTTGAGTGAACAGCGCTTACCCTTTGATCTTTGCAATAACGTCAAGGCATTCTTTGCATTTGTCTGTAACATATTGCCAGTCTTCTGCCTTGACCTTGTCTGATGGAAATAGTTTTGATCCCATTCCTACGCAGAAAACGCCTGCTTTAAACCATGAAGTGAGGTTAGCCTCTTCTGGAGCCACACCGCCTGTCACCATAATCTTTGACCAAGGCATTGGTGCCATGAGGCCTTTGATGAGGTTTGGACCTACTACATCACCAGGGAAGACCTTTGTGAAGTCACAGCCTACTTCCTGTGCCTTGCCAATCTCTGATGGTGTGAGGCAACCAGGACAATAGGTGACGCAACGGCGGTTGCACACTATAGCTACATCAGGGTTGAAGAGCGGGCCTACTACAAAGTTGGCACCCATCTGAATGTACATTGCTGCTGTTGGCGCATCTACGACCGAACCTATGCCAAGAGCCATCTCAGGACATTCTGCTGAAACGAATTTAGAGAGTTCTGCAAACACCTCTTGGGCGAAGTCGCCACGGTTGGTGAACTCGAATGCGCGAACTCCGCCGTCGTAACATGCCTTTACAACCTTTTTTGCTACATCTGCATCCTTGTGGTAGAACACAGGAACCATAGGTGCGGCAGCTATCTTTGCCATCACCTGAAATTTGTCAAACTTTGCCATATTGTTATCTCTGCACACGGCCGTTCGCATTTCCTCCGGCCAATGCTTCTACTTCTTCTATTGATACATGATTGAAATCGCCTGGAATAGTGTGCTTCAGAGCAGAAGCTGCTACAGCGAACTCGAGTGCCTCGCCCTGTGTGGCCTTGGTGAGCAATCCATGGATTAGTCCTCCTGAAAATGAGTCGCCTCCACCTACACGGTCGATTATCGGATTGATGTCGTAACGCTTGCTTTGGTAGAATTCCTTACCATCGTAAATAAGGGCTTTCCAACCGTTATGTGTTGCAGAGAAGCTTTCACGGAGAGTGGACACAACATATTTAAAGCCGAATTCCTTGGCCATTGCTTTAAAGATGCCTTCGTAGCCAGCTGCGTCTGTTACGCCAGCTTCCACATCAGCGTCTGGCTTGAAGCCAAGGCACAGTTCTGCATCCTCTTCGTTGCCGATGCACACGTCAACATATTCCATAAGAGGACGCATGATAGAAATAGCTTTCTCGCTTGTCCATAATTTCTTGCGGAAGTTGAGGTCGCAGGATATTGTCACACCGTGTTTCTTTGCTGCTATGCACGCCTGCTTCAGACACTCTGCTGAAGCATCGCTGATGGCTGGAGTGATGCCTGACCAGTGGAACCAGTCGGCTCCCTCAAAAATTTTGTCAAAGTCAAAATCCTCAGGCTTTGCCTCCGCAATGGCTGAATTTGCACGATCGTAAATCACTTTGGATGCGCGCATGCTTGCTCCTGTCTCAGCATAATAAAGACCGATTCTGTCGCCTCCGCGTGCGATGTGTTCTGTGTTGACACCGTAGCGTCTGAGTGCGTTGACAGCTATTTGTCCAATCTCGTGCTTAGGTAGCTTGCTCACAAAAAGACTTTCGTGACCGAAGTTGGCGAGGCTTATACCGACGTTTGCTTCACCTCCACCAGGAATGATGTTGAATTTGTCTGCTTGAACAAAGCGGTAGTTTCCTTCTGGGGAGAGGCGAAGCATGATTTCGCCCATGGTAACAATTTTTGCCATAATAAAAATATTAATAATTACATTGTCTAAGTCGAAAATCACTTTTCGTATGCAAATGTAGTGATTTTTTTCCTAAACAATTACCATTTACCGCCGAAAAATAAAAAAGCGGTGAGTTTTTATAGTTGATTTGATTTTTGTTTTATTAAAAATTGCTATCTTTGTGTCGCTTTTTAAAGCTGTGAGTCTTTAATAGTGTGTAGTGAATGTAGCCAGATGCCGATGCACCCAAAAGACTTTCTTGGCTTGTCATTTAACGCTTAAAAATACTTTTCTTATATGGAAATAAAGTCCAAAATTAGAATTAAGGATATTGCAGAAAGGGCTGGCGTGTCTGTAGGGACAGTAGACAGAGTCATTCATGGGCGAAGCAGCGTTTCTCCTATCAGTATGGAAAGGGTGCAGAAGGTGCTTGATGAGATAAACTACACCCCCAACCATTATGCCTCGGCTCTTGCTATGCATGCAGTGCATCAGTTTGCGGCAATATTGCCTATGCATGAGGTTGACAGTTATTGGGCGCGAGTAGAGAAAGGCTTGTCCGATGGAGTGAGACGGTTCAATGACTTCAAGCTGTCGTTCAAGATTTTCAGATATGATCCTTTTAACACGGAATCTTTCAAATTTGAGTGCCGCAATCTTCTTGACTCAAATCCAGACACAGTCATTATAGGCCCGATATTCAATTATTCAATAATGGAGAATTTTGTATCCCAACTCGATGAGAGAGGCACTCCATATGCATTGCTTGATTCCAACTGGCCAGAGTTTAATCATCGTGTTTTCTATGGTCAGGACTCGTTGAAAAGTGGTGCCTTTTCGGGTCACATAATGTCACTTGCCACTAATCCTGACACAAAAAAAATAGCCATATTCAAGGTTATGGGTGAAGGTCGTGTGGCAAGTCGGCAACAGATGAATCGTGAGGTTGGATTCAGAAACTTCATGAAAGAGCATCGTCCTGACATAGAAATTGTTGATGTCAACTTGTATGTGTATGACAAACAAGGAATGCATGACATCATGCGTGAATTCTTCACCAATAATCCAGACATCATGCATGCCTTGACATTCAATTCATCAATTCATATCATAGCTGATTTTCTCAGTAAAGAAATGCCTGAGCATCCTCATGTAACATTGCTCGGCTATGATGCGATAGATGCAAATGTTGAATGTATAAAGAATGGTTCAGCTGATTTTCTTGTGGCACAACATCCGCAGTCGCAGGGACTCGACTGTTTTAGGGCAATGTTCAACACATGTGTTCTGAAGATGAAGTTGCCTCGTGACCATTACATGTCAGTTGAACTTCTCACTAAAGAAAATATTGACTTCTACCGTGATTAGCCATTGTCTGATATTATGTGTGACTAACCAATACGATATATAAAAATGATAAACCTTAATCTGAAGCAAATGACGCTTATCTGCATAGCTATAGTCATTGCAGATGGCGTCATTTGTCCAACTTACACTAATGCGCAAGACAAAGGAGTCCCTTATGTATATAATGTGGAGAACACACACTTGTCAAGCACATTATCAGCATATTCTGCTGCTGACAACAACCGTAAACGCATGTCCGACAAGGAGAAATGTGTAGCATTGCCGAACCCATTTCGTTTTGATTACAGAAAAGGGATGGTGAAAAGGTTTAAGCAATGGGGAAAACGTAGAGCCGAACTTGTTGCGAGCATTCAAAAGCATGAGATAGGTCTGAAACCATCTGTGCCAATGGATAGCATCGATGCACGCATGTCGGGCGACACGTTGATAGTTGATGTGCATGCAGATGGTAAGGTGCTAACACTATCTACTCCGATATATTATCCTAAAGAGGGTGTGGGGCCTTATCCTCTTATGATTGGAGCGAGTCATAATTCTATTCCTGCAGAGCTCTTCACAAGCAGAAATATAGCTATGATGGTATATTATGAAAAACAGGTTAATTCATACTCGCAGTTTGGCCAACCTGCAGGCCGCGGCAATTATCCTTTTGACTGCTTATACCCATCGCTCATATCCAATGGCGCTTACAGCGAATGGGCTTGGGGATTCAGTCGTCTGTTGGATGGTTTGCAGAAGTTGGGACCAGAGGTCACACGCATAGACATGAAGCATATAGGTGTGACGGGATGTTCGTATGCAGGCAAAATGGCTCTTTTTTGTGGTGCTCTTGACGAGCGTGTAGCACTTACCATTGCCCAAGAGCCAGGTGGAGGAGGTGCTGCATCGTGGCGTGTCTCAAACACATTGGGTAATGTGGAGACGCTTGACAAAACGGACTATAATTGGTTTTTGGAGAGCATGAGGCAAAGATATAGCGGAGATGATGTTGCAGCACTTCCGTATGATCATCACGAACTGGTAGCTATGTGTTGTCCCCGTGCCTTGCTGCTTTTAGGTAACCCTGACTATGAGTGGCTGGCTGATCCTTCTATGTATGTGTCGGCCAATGCAGCAATCAAGGTCTGGGAGCGTTTCGGTATCTCTGACCGTATAGGTTATTCAATTGTGCCTGGGCATGGCCATTGCCAATTGCCACAAAGCCAATACCCAGAAGTGGGTGCTTTTCTTGATAAGTTTCTTCTTGGCAAAGATGATGTTGACACCAAAATTCGAATCGCTCCTGATGAATATCCTATAAAGTATAATTATGAGAAATGGATAGTAGGATGGTGAGATTCACTTTCTTTGGTGTCTTGCATAATAAGTGTCAGCATATCACTTCGTTCATGCTCACGTCGTGTGGCTCGCATGGCATATCGTCTATTATCTGAAAAGGAAATGCCAGTCCTATAAGAGGACACTTGAGTTTTGGCAGCATTCTGTCATAATATCCCTTGCCTCGACCGAGCCTTCTTCCGTTTGGCGTAAAAGCCATTCCTGGTATTATGGCGATGTCAATCTTGGTGTAGTCGGAGAAGCATGGGCCGGACGACTCTTGTATGCCGAATGATTCAGAAGTGTGTAATGTCTGGTCATTCACGTATTCATGCAGTTCAAGATTATCACCAACCACTGTGGGCAGAAGCACTTTGTAGCCGATGCTGCTAAGCTGTTTTATGAGAGCATGAGTATTCACTTCATCAGGAAGTGAATGATAGAGGAGAACCGTATGGCAGTTCTCCTCTTCTTTTATTCTTTCAAACAATGAAGATGTTGCAGTCTTGCTTAATGACAGCAATTCTTCTGATGTGAACTCATTTTTTCTTTGTCTTATAAGACTTCTTATTCGTTGTTTTTCCATTGAGAGTGGGTTTTGTGAGTTTTGCGTTGAACAGTTCCACTGCCTTGTTGATGGTAGGGTCCTTATAGTTCATGAACTGTATGTAGTCGTTCATCTCAAGCATATTGTAGATGATGCTGCCGTATACAGCTTTCTCAAACAGATTTTTTGATTTGAGAATCATGATATTTCTTCTGACTATGCCTTTAGAGTCGGCATAGCGTATGAACTGGTCCATCACACTCATCTTCCTCAGGTATTTTTCCATCTCAGCAGCATTGTTCATTTGGCTTAGCTTTGGTCTGTTATTGTCGGTATATTCATAGCAGAACTGGGCTATGGTGCCTTTAGTCACACATTCAGTATAATAAGGTGTGAGAGCTGTTGTGTCTTCTGCCACGAAATAGTCAGGCATGATGCCTCCTCCGCCATAGACGGTGCGTCCGATGCTTGTGTGATATTTTTCTCCTGTCTGATGTATGCTGTCTTGGCTGAAGAACTCTCCGCGCTCATATCGTGCCACAAGGTCCATCTCGTATTCTTTTGGTTGTCCTTTTACGTATGGCTTCTGTATGCATCTACCAGATGGGGTATAGTAGCGAGCTATGGTGAGATGGATAAGTGAACCGTCAGAAAACTCTATTGGTTGCTGAACCAGTCCTTTGCCAAACGATCTTCTGCCAACGATGATGCCTCGGTCATTGTCCTGTATGGCACCAGAGAAAATTTCTGCAGCTGATGCTGTGGTTTCGTCTATGAGCACGATGAGTGGTATCTTTTGGTAAGAGCCTCTGCCATCGCTTTTATATTCCTCACGTCTGGCGCGTCGTCCTTGGGTATATACTATGAGTTTGTTTCCTGGCAAAAATTCATTAACCATCTGAATGGCTGCAGAGAGGTAGCCTCCGCCGTTGCCACGTAGGTCGACAACCAATCCCTTGAATCCTGCTGCCTCAAGTTCGGCAAGCGATGTGAGAAGTTCGGCATATGTGGTTTCGCCAAAGTTCTTTATCTTCACGTAGCCTAATTTGTCGTTAATCATGTATGTGGCATCAATGCTTTTCAGTGGAATGTCACCTCTTATCACGGTGAATGACATGGGGTTCTTCTGTCCGTGTCTCATCACTCCAATCTTCACCTTTGTGCCTTTGTCGCCTTTAAGCCGATGTAGTGTCTCTTGGTTCGTGACAATAGAGCCAACGTATGGTTTGCCATCAACCGATATGATCTTGTCGCCAGGTAATATGCCTACTTTCTCTGATGGTCCGCCATGTATGATGTTTGTCACCCTCACAGTGTCTTCACGTATGACAAACTGTATACCAACTCCGCAGAATGAGCCTTTCAAGTCCTCGTTGGCACTTTCTGCATCTTTTGCTGAGATGTAAGTGGAGTGGGGGTCCAATTCCTGAAGGATTTTTGGCATAGACTGTTCTACAATGTTGGCTATGTCTACTGTGTCTACATATTGATCATCGATGATGTGCAGCAAGTCGTTAAGTTTGTTGGATGAAGTGTTGATGATATTAAGTCTGTTGCCAGCATATCTGTTGGCAAAGAATGTGCCAATGATGATGCCTCCGACGATGCTCACAGCGATGATGAGCGGCATCCATCTGTTGTTTCTATTGATGTTGTTGTTCATTGTTGTCATTGATTTTTATATAATCCAACTGTATGCCGGCTTCTCTCATAAGCTGCAGTCCATCTTCCAAACGATACTTTTCAGAATAAACCACTCGCTTTATGCCAGCCTGTATGATCAGTTTAGCGCATTCAATGCACGGTGAAGCAGTCACATAGAGGGTCGCTCCATCGCTTGAATTGTTGGAGCGTGCCAGTTTTGTGATAGCGTTGGCTTCAGCATGCAGCACATAGGGATAAGTGACATTGCTGCCATCTTCACATACGTTTTCAAAACCAGAAGGTGTGCCGTTGTAGCCATCTGAGATGATCGCTTTGTTCTTCACCACAAGCGCTCCAACTTGTCTTCTCTTGCAGTATGAGTTTTCGGCCCAGATGCGTGCCATGCGTATGTAGCGGCAGTCAAGTTTAAACTGTTTCTCGTTCATTTATGTTTAATTTTTTTCTTGCAATAAGTATAAATACATAAGTATAAATACAGCATTGATTTGTCGTTTGCAGACGTTGGACATTCAGTAGTGTTTGTGTGATGCATTACGACCTAAAAATCCATAGTGTCATTATCACGAAGGCCTTTGTGTTATGAGGCCATTATTGTGAATTTGCAAATAGTAATTTCTCTTTTATGTTTTAATTGATGATTTTATTTCTTGATGATCCAAAGAGTACCTCATTATGTTTGTCTTGCTTCATTTTTATGAAGTCGGCTCCGCTGCTGTAGGACGTGCTGTTCGAAATGATGTTGAAAATTTGCCTGTCGAATGTTGTGGACATCTCTGGACTGTTCTTGACATCAAGTGTGATGCTCTGCTTTTTTCCATTAGCTTTCCATGTGCCGGAGAAAGAATCGCCTGCTGACATCATTCCATTGAACGTTCCATTGGAGAATGTTATGTAGTAGGCTCCACTTCCATCTTCTGTGTAGAAGTTTTTCACGTCGCTGTTGAGTCGCAGACCATTTACGGTGGCACCATTCATGTACCAGGTCTTGCCGATGAATATTTCGTCAATGTCGTCCTCGTTGCTGCAAGAGGCAAATAGGCATGTGATAGCAGTCATTACGATGCACAATAGTGTAATTATGCCATTTCTCTTTAGTAATGCCTTGATTGTTGGCTCTTGTCCTCTGAACCTTTTGTAGAGTGTCATAGGATGTTCTGTGCCACCCTTGGAGAGTATGTTTGTTCTGAAACTGTTGGCTGTGTTCTCATCGAATATTCCGTTTTCCTTAAACTTTGCGAAGGCATCAGCATCAAGCACCTCAGCCCATTTGTAACTGTAGTAGCCAGCTGAATAACCTCCAGATATTATGTGGGAGAACTGTGTGGTCATGCAAGTGCCTTCAACTGTTGGCAGCACTTGAGCTTTCTTCCATGCTTCTCGTTCAAATGCAGGCACATCTGCTGTAAATTCGTCCTTCTGTGTGAAGTATGCCATGTCGAGCAAACCGAAACTAACCTGTCTGACGCATGCATAGGCTGCATTGAAATTACGGCAGGCCAAAATACGTTTTATCAACTCTTCTGGCATGTCTTCGCCTGTTTGATAGTGCTTCGCGAAGGTGCATAGAAACTTCTGTTCTGTGCTGTAGTTTTCCATAAACTGCGATGGAAGTTCAACGAAGTCCCAATAGACGTTGGTGCCAGATATGCTTGGATATGTGGTGTTGGCAAACATGCCATGAAGCGAGTGTCCAAACTCATGAAGGAATGTCTCCACCTCTCCAAGTGTGAGCAGGGCAGGGCGTGTATCTGTCGGTTTTGAAAGATTCATCACGATAGATACTACAGGAGCCGACCTTTTGCCGTCTTTGTCACGCCATTCGCCTTTGAATTCTGTCATCCATGCTCCAGAGCGTTTGGTCGCTCTTGGATGAAAATCTGCGTATAGCAAAGCAAGGAAAGAACCATCTTTGTCAATCACATCGTATGCTACCACGTCTGGATGATAAAGCGGAGCTTGTTTATTCTGTTTGAAGGTTATGCCGTAGAGTCTTGTAGCAAGTCCGAACACCCCTTTCTTCACGTTCTCAAGTTCGAAGTATGGACGCAGCATCTCGCTGTTCAAACTGTATTTCTTTTCCTTCAGCATGTTTGAATAGAAAGAGTGGTCCCATGGCATAAAACGTCTTTCATCGCTTTCTTGGAGTTCGCTTTCTGTCAAGTTCATATCCTCGTAATAGAGATGCTCCACTTCCCTTGTCTCTTCTTGTGCTTTGGGCATGTATGCATTCAGCAAGTCGTTGAGCAGTTTGTAAACATTTTCAGGCTTCTCTGCCATTCTTCTTGTGAGGGCATAGTCTGCGTATGTCTCAAAGCCAAGCATCTGGGCCTTTCTCCTTTTCAAATCAACCACTTGTCTCACGGCCTCTATGTTGTTGTGGCTGTTGTTGCGTATGCCAATAGTGTTGTAGGCCATATACATCTGTTTCCTCAAGTCACGTCTTTTTGAATAAGTCATGAATTGAGTGTATGAAGGTCCTTGAAGTGTAAACGCATAGCCATTCATGCCTTTTTCCTTTGCATCTTGCTTGGCCATATCGAGAAGCGATTCAGGAAGTCCTTCCACCTCGTCTTCTTTTGTCAAATTCATGACAAAGTCGTTAGTGTCTTTAAGTTTGTTTTGTGAAAAAAGTAGAGATTGCATGCTGATGTCTGCAGAGAGTTTTCTGAAGCTTTCCTTCTTCTCCTCTGGCAGATTTGCCCCATTGAGTTCAAACATGCGGTATTTTTCGCACAGGAGCATCTTGGCCTCAGCATCAAGACGATTGAAATTGTCAGCCTTGTGGTCTTCGTAAACGGCCTTGACTCTGTCAAACAGCGGTTTGTTCAAAATGATATTATTGCTATGTTCAGACAGTATAGGGGAGAATTTTTGTGCCAATTCGTCCATCTTGTCGTTTGTCTCAGCTTCCAATAGATTATAAAACACCGAAGTGACTTTGTCAAGCAAACTGCCGGCGAAGTCAAGTGCCACTATAGTGTTCTGGAATGTAGGGTAATCTTCGTTGTGGATGATGCGCTCAATATCTTCGTTTTCCTGTCTGATGCTTTCCATTATGGCAGGCTCGTAGTCATCCTCTTTAATTTTGTCGAAAGGAATGTATTTGTATGATTCAAAAAATGGGTTCATATTCTGTTATATAATTTAGCAATATCAAAAATAGTGAATTTGTTGCGTTGCAATTCCAGAAGTCCTGCATCTTGCATGGCATTGAGAGCCTTTGACACGTTCAAGCGTGTCTCATGCACTATATCTGCGAGGTCTGTCATCTTCATGTGCAGTTCTTTGCCGCCCTTAGGCACAGACGAATAGCTGAGCACAAACTTTGTTATCTTTTCTCCGACTGTATTGTCAGGAAAATCGTTCATTAGTTTAAGCACCTGATGGTATCTGTTGCAGGTTATGTTCATCATGTTGATTCTTACGATGCTGCTGCTCATGAGATGGCTCAGCAGCATCTGCTTGTCTATTGCAAGAGTGGTGCCAGCTGTCTTAAAAATATATGTGCGTGAATATCGTGGCATCATGCCAAACATGTTGTAAGGCTCGATGACTCCGATATTTGGAATATCCTCTGTCAGCGAGAACTTGTGCTTCACATCGATATAATCAGTCGACATTTCACCATTTATGATGTATATCAGACTCTTGCATGGGTCATCTTGCATCACTATCTCTTCACCCGCTTCATATTTAACAAAATCAAGACGGACGTGTTCTATCACATCTGCTATTTCTTTCTTTGTCATTCCTTGAAACAGCGGTAATTGGAGCAAGCGCTCGAACATTGTCAATTCCATAATATTAAAATGTTTATCATTCAACGATTAACGATTCCAAACTCTTTGAACACCATTCATGCATCTCGCCATCCGGACCTGCATATATGAAGAAAGCCATAAGTTCTCTGTGAGCTTTGAGCACTTCCTTGGACTTGTCTAACCCAAGCACCATGAATGCGGTGGCATAAGCATCGGCTGTGGCACAGTCTTGGGCCAAAACTGTTGATGAGAGAATGTTGTGTTGTACGGGTTTGCCTGTGCGGGGGTCTATGGTATGCGCCCATTTCTTGCCATCTTTCTCGTAGAAGTTGCGGTAGTTGCCAGACGTCGCCATTGACATTTGCGTGAGTTGAAGCACTTTCTCTATTTCGTTGTTTTGTCCTGTAGGATCATCTTTGGGAGTGTTGATGCCAATCTTCCAGAGCATCCCTTTAGGATTAGTGCCTCTTAATCTCACTTCGCCTCCAATTTCTACCATATAATTCTTTATGCCGTGGCTTTCCAAGTAATGGCCCACAGCATCCACGCCATATCCTTTAGCTATGGCGCTGCAGTCGAGCATAGTGCTCGCGTTCATCTTCACCACTTTGCCATCTATGAGGTCGACCTTGTCAAATCCTACCGTTTGCATGATGCTGTCAAGTTTAATGTCTGTTACTTTATCAGCATTTTTAAATCCGAATCCCCAAAGGTTAACCAAAGGCGCCACCGTGATGTCGAATGCTCCGTCTGTGGCCTTAGATACAGTTTTGGCCAATGTGAACACATCCGTAAACATGGAATCAGCCGTCATGTCAATGTTATTGTTGATGGAGGTAATGACCGAATTCGGGTTGAAGGGTGATAGTGAGCGGTCCACACATTCCAGTGTGCTGTCTATGCCTTTTTGCAGGTCGTGTTCTGATTGGTATGTGATGTGATAGAACGTGCCAAACACTTTGCCTTCTGTCTTCATCACATCTTTAGCATTCCATTCCATTGCAGTGGCATCTTTTTTGTTGCTGCTTTCATGGCTTGTCTGGTACACATAGACAGTACCTGCAATCAAGAGGATAAGCAGCGGCCATCCCCACCATTTTATCTTGTGTGGGGCATACGGGTCAAAAGATTTGGCTTTCTTGGAAGCGTTCCCCTTGTTTGTGTTCATTTCCTGTTTCATAGTTTTATTCGACATGTTTTACAGTAACCTTATTTAGTTTGCGGATTTCACCGTAGGCTTATCTTCTTTGATTTCTTCTGAATCAAAAGTTTTGCCATCTTCAGAGTCGCTCATGCTGCCATTTGCATCGTGCTCGTCTTTTGTGTCATTGTGATCAACATGCTTTGTGGCATTCTCCGTCTCAATATCCTTGATGGAGATGCTGATGCTCTTTGGCTTGTTTTTCTTTTTCCCCCAATTAAGGTCGAAAATCAGATTGAACGACCCGCTCCAGCAACTTGCGTTTGTAGTGTATCCATATCCAGGGATACAGGCCGGTTTTGCATTGTCGCTCTTTGTTGATGAGAGTTCTCTCTTGTATCTTAACAGCCATCCCATGTGGAAGTTCTTGTACATCTTCACTTCTACGCCGAATACCACTTCTCCCCATTGGCTTGTGCAGTCTATGTCAGATATTGAGAAGGGTTCGCTGCCGCCCCATATAGGGTCGTCAATAGCAGGTCCCGACATGTCATATTTGAACTTGGACAGGCCGTATCTAAAGCCTGCATATAACCTGTTGTCTTGAAATTTGTTTTTCAGCAAGTTGAAATCTAAGCCAACTCGCGCGTATGGAGCTTTGGCCTTGTATGTGACGCTTGTGTTAAACTCTGACTTTTCGCATGAGCCATAACCTGCTTCCACGATGGGGAAATACGTGTTCTTCAGGTTCAGTCTCAGCGCTCCTTCTACCCATCCGTAGTCTGACAGGCTATAAGCTGCAGGGCCATACACATCGCCAGACAGCGTGAATCCCTGAAAGAAAACAAGTTGCTGTTTCTCTTCCTTCACCTCGACATATTTGGTTGGTTGTGGCGCCTCGCCAGGCATGAGGGCTGCGTTGGGAGTATCCTCTTGTGCCGACATAGTTGCGCAAGCCAACACAATGGTGGCAAGACTGATTAAATATCTCTTCTTTGTTCCTTTATGCTTCATGTCTGTTTGTGCGATTTCAATATTCCTCAACTGTCTCATTCTTCTTCAGCTACGCCGTTGAAATATATCTTCACATTCTCTTGCCTCTCATAGTTCACATTTGGATTGCTGATTTCTATATGGTCAATAGCTGCGTCTGTTGAGCGTATCTTTTTGAGTGTGTGGAATCTGTATGTGCCACATTCTGGCAGTTCTACAAAAGGAAATGCTTCGTGCTCCACCCATATGGTATCTTTCACAGAAATGCTGTGATATGCTACGACAAGAGTGTCTATGTTTCTGTAGTAGCTCATAGGGAGTGATATGCTTTGTGCTCTATATACGTTGTTGATGAGCACGGTGTCTCTCCTTTGTTCAGCCGTACTTTCTGTATATCCTTGTTCTATTAGGGCTACGTCCTTATAATCTTTAGTGACAGTCTTGTTGCCCAATTTGCGATATATGTACACAGTCTTTGTGCCAGGCATGAGAGTGCTTACAGTTATAGTGTCTCCATAGGTGATGGCTGTGCCCTCAGAGTCGTAGAAGCCATATTGGCATGATACAGCATTGTCCAGTGGGCAGTTGTTGGAATAGCAAGCGCACATGGCTGCAGTTGCAGTCGTTATGGCTGCAACACTTGCTATGCGCCAGAGTTTCTTTCTTGAGGCCATCATCATTATAATGTGCATAAATCTCTTTGAATCTGTGTGTTAATTTGTGATATAAGTGTTGATGTAAGTGGCGTGTTTGTGTGCCACCGCTTGTCAACAGCATAAACTATACCGCTTCTGTTTGAAGTTTTTGTTGTCTTGTTTGGCTTTTTGTTTTATTGAATGCCATTCTATTGCTTGGGCGGTTGTGCCTGTTGTCGAGCTTTGTTGTTTCCTATGTTGGGCTGTGTGTCCTCAGCTGTGAATTCGATATTCTTCAGTTTGGATTGTTTCAGCTTTCATCTCGTATATCACATTTAGATTTCCTTCTCAACCTGATATTTGTTTCTCTCTGGCGAGTTGCGACTGATGAGGTCGCCAAGGAATCCTGCCACAAAGAGTTGTGTGCCAAGAATCATCATAGTCAGAGATATGTAGAAGTATGGGCTGGTAGTAACCAATGCATGGGGAGTGCCGTTGCTCAAGTCTATCAACTTCGCAGCACCAACGCACACCACAGCCACAAAGCCGATGATGAACATGAGTGTGCCGACGAATCCAAACATGTGCATCGGCTTCATTCCAAAACTGTCAATAAACCATAGGCTTATCAAGTCAAGGTATCCATTGACGAATCTGTTCCATCCCATAAACTTGCTCACACCATGTTGGCGCGCTTGGTGGTGCACGGGTTTCTCGCCAATCTTAGAAAAACCTGCGTTTTTTGCGAGGTAGGGGATAAAGCGGTGCATCTCGCCATACACTTCAATGTGTTTTACCACGTCTTTGCGGTAAGCTTTAAGGCCGCAGTTGAAATCGT
Organism: uncultured Bacteroidaceae bacterium; assembly: GCA_934293005.1. Taxonomy (GTDB): domain Bacteria; phylum Bacteroidota; class Bacteroidia; order Bacteroidales; family Bacteroidaceae; genus Minthosoma. The sequence goes on along the minus strand of CAKQYA010000002.1, from coordinate 22,088 downwards.
GCAGATTGTGTATGCCGCTCACCATGCGTGTAGTTGCGTTGAAGAGTTTCGTAGGGATGGTCTTTGAGAGAGGATCCCCTTGTCGTCGGTTCATCTTAAAACCGCTCACAAGGTCGTATCCCTCTTCCTTAATCATCTTGTATAAGCTCGGGATCTCATCGGGACTGTCTTGTAGGTCTGCATCCATTGTGATGACCACGTCGCCTTGTGCCCTTTCGAATCCATGGTATAAGGCAGGACTCTTGCCATAGTTTCTGCGAAATTTGATGCCATGCACTTCTGGGTATTCCTTGCAGAGACCTTCTATTACGTCCCACGACTTGTCTGTACTGCCATCGTTGACAAATACCACTTCATATGTGAAATGGTTCTCGTCCATAACTCTCTTTATCCATGAATGCAGTTCTGCTATCGATTCTTCCTCGTTAAATAGAGGTACAACAACTGAAATGTCCATATCTTTTTTATGTCTTTTATTGCTTATTTGATATTGATTTTCCAAAAATGTGTCGAAGCGCATGTCAAGTTCTGTTCTCGGCAGTTTTGGAAATAACTTTTTCTTGTGATGTCAGTTTGTTCTTTTAAACACACTTTTAACTGTTCGTTTGGCCATTCTCATCTCAACTCTTTATCCACCCTGCTAAGGTCGAATGATGAGAATAAAGCGAGAAACAGCGATGCTGCAATTCCAATCATCATGCCGTTGCTAAACATCGACAGACTGAAATCCCAAGGTGTGAGCTGTCCAATCATCGACATTATTTCTTTATGTTGATTGCCCATCCCCATCTGTTTGTATGCTAAAGCCACATTAGGGTCTGCGAGCATAGATGCCAGCCTTTCCAAAAGCCGTCCGCCATTTATATACTGAATGTAAACGTATGTTGCAACTCCTGACATGAGGCTTGCAAAGGTGAACATCATTAGAGAGAATGAAAAAGCGCGCCAATAGGTCATTCGTTCACCTATGGCGAAAAGTTTTTTGTTTATCCTCAAAGAAAGCATAAACGGCAGAATGAATGATATGATTGCTGGTATGATGCATGCTGCGGTTAGCGCCATGTTATTGCTGCTGATGCCTTCTGCGTAACATAGAAAAATGGCTATCCATGTAAGCCCGATGAATGAACCATACTCGCTTGCGTATTGGTTTACTGTTTTTCTGATTTCTGGAGTCATAAGTGAATCACGTTTTTTGTTAAAAGTCGTCGCAGACACGCCTAATAACAATGTGTAATCACCCCGACATGCCTGTTGTATGGTGCAAAGTTACAAATTATATTGTTAACTAAAGGCTACAGAGTGTTAATTGTGCACCTTTTCAGAGTTTTTTTTCACAAAATCTTTCCATGAACTGATTTTGTGCTCTGATTTTGGCACTCCCATCTGTATGAAGTGGCAATATGCTGCGCCTAAAGCATCGGTTGCGTCAAACTGGACGTTCATGTCCTCGCCAGGTATTTTGAGCATTCTTTGCAGCATGCCAGCTACTTGCTCTTTCGATGCCGAACCGCTTCCGGTGATGGCCACTTTGATTTTTCTTGGCTCATATTCAGTTATAGGTATGTCTCTCATGATGGCTGCTGTGATGGCCACCCCCTGAGCACGTCCCAGTTTCAGCATCGATTGCACATTCTTGCCGTAAAATGGGGCTTCTATGGCCATTTCATCAGGTTTGAACGAGTCGATGATGCTTGTGATGCGCTCGTAGATGCGTCCAAGTCTTAGGTAGTGGCTTTCGTATTTCTTGAGTTCTATCACGCCCATTGCAAGCAGTTCGGCTTTGTTGCCCACCACACGCAACACGCCATATCCCATCACGTTTGTGCCGGGGTCTACGCCGAGAATTATTCTTTCCATGTTGTTTGTTGTTCTTGCCATGATTGCTGCTGTGTTGTGTGTTATGGTGACTCAAGCTTTATTCAGGTCGTAATATAAATATATATGCTTCGATTATAGCATGCTTGAATGGCCAGTTGTCTTTTAAGCGTGATTTTATTCAATGACTTCAAGCATGGTGGGGAAACCTACCACGTTGTTGTTGAACATTTTAAGCAGCTCGTCATTCATCTTTACTGCAGTACCCGCATACCATTGGTGCAACTGTGCCATGCTTTCCACCTCAAACTGCACCGAGAAACATTCCGACTGTTCATCTCGATGTGATAGCACACGGCTCATTCTGGCATTTTTCATGATGCCTGATTTTGTAGCTTCTGGAATGTACTTTTCATGTAGATAAACTGCAAGGTGCTCAGCGTCGGCTGCGCTTACTTGGAATGTTGTGTTGTAAATAAACATGAGGATGGTGTGGATTTGATGATTATTGTTTAAAGTGACCCCAATGCATAATCCGTCAGGATGTGTGAATGCTGCAGTCGGCATGTAGCGGTGTCATGGTAGAGCTTGACGCCAGAAAGTGAATGGGTGCATATAAAAGGCGGTGTGTTTGCATAAAGCCAGAGGTTCGTGGTGTAGCCTTTCGTTTATAAAAAACAACAGTCTTTGAACGTCTGAGCCGAATGGGGGACTCGAACCCCCGACCCACGCATTACGAATGCGTTGCTCTACCAACTGAGCCAATTCGGCAGCGTCAAAGACCGTGAAAACGGATGCTTTTTGTTAAAACCGATGCAAAGGTAGCATTTTTTTTTCTTCTGACGGTAAAGTGTCGTTAAATATTTCTTAAATTTGCACTTTAAATGAAGAAAAAACTATTCATAACAAATAATTCACATAAAAAATGACAAAACGAACTTCTGTAAAGGGAGATGGTCCCATGGGAAAATCGAAGAAGAGCATAATTGTTAAATGTCTTGCCATTATCGCGGTAGCCATAGGACTCAACTATGTGTGGCCTTACCTGTCGGGCAAAGATGCCTTGCCATCAGAATCGACTGCAAACGTTTCGTCGCAGAGCAGCGACCGCAATGCAGCTTTTAAAGCGGAAGACGCCAAGGCTGCCAGAGAAGCTTTGGAAGCAGAACTCAATGTTACTGACGCCCCTGATGAAGGTGTGTCGCGCAAGGCATATGAGAATTTGGAACAACCAGCTGAGATAAACGATCGCAATGAAGTGCTCATCTTCAAGCAGCAATATATTGCATCATATAATTTGGTTAGGCTTTGCCCTACATATGTCTGCTGGAAGTTGACGCCAGAACGCATTGATGGCCCTGCATCACGTTTTGATAGATTTTTGCCAGACAATGCTATTGCAGATAGGAAGCGTGTCACTCCCGAAGACTATTCCCGCTCAGGATATGATCGTGGGCACATGTGTCCAGCTGCCGACAATAAGAACAATGACGATGTGATGCGAGAGTCATTTTTCATGACTAACATTTGTCCGCAGTCACACTCCCTTAATGCTGGGGGCTGGAAAGAGCTTGAAGAGTTCTGCCGCTCATGGGTTAAAGACTATGGTGACCTTTATATATGCTGTGGACCTATTTTCGATAAAAAGCAATCTAAGACAATTGGCCGCAAAGGAGCCAAGGTGTCGGTTCCAGACCGTTTCTTCAAAGTGATTCTTTATATAGGTAGACAGACACAGGCCATAGGTTTCGTATATCCTAACGACAAGTGCAATGGCGACATGCGCGATTATGCAGTTACAGTAGACGATGTGGAAAAGATCACCGGGCTCGACTTCTTTTACCAACTTGATGATAAAACGGAAAAGGCTGTAGAGAGCAAGTGTAATCCAGCGGCTTGGGGACTTTAGCGAATTGATATAATGCATGGCTATATTGAGGTAGGGGCTTTAGCGATCATGTATCTCTTGTTTGTTTTTACCTCGATTTAATATGTTGCAAATTAAATATATAAATATAACATCATGAAGAAATACATCAAAGATTTGAAAGTGGCAGCTGTGGAATATCCGCATGAGTTGTATGTGCTGCTCAAACTTACCGATTCGGAGCCTCTGCCACATGTTCATCCAGGACAGTTTGTGGAAGTGAAGGTCGAAGGCAGTCCAAGCACTTTCTTGCGACGCCCTATATCTATCAATTACGTGGATCGTGAGAACAATCAGCTTTGGCTGCTTGTGAAGAAAGCTGGTGACGGCACACGTCAACTTGCCACTCTTAAGCCAGGTGACTGCCTTAACCTTGTGTTCCCTCTTGGCAACGGCTTTTCGCCCGTGCAGAAACAGGGAGAGAAAGTGCTGCTCTCAGGAGGCGGCGTAGGTGTGGCTCCATTGCTTGAATATGGCAAATATCTTAAAGAGAACGGTGCGCAGCCCGTCTTTCTTCTTGGAGCTCGCAGCGCAAGCGATTTGCTTGAGTTAGACATGTTCCGTGCGGTGGCTCCGGTATATATCACCACAGAGGATGGTTCTGTAGGTGAACGCGGTTTTGTCACACAGCATTCTGTTCTCGCCCAGCAGACGTTTGATCGTATATCTGTGTGCGGTCCCAAACCGATGATGGTAAGTTTGGCTCGCTATGCCAAGCAAACGTCCACTCCATGCGAAGTGTCGCTTGAGAACATGATGGCTTGCGGCCTGGGAGCATGCTTATGTTGTGTGGAAAAGACTGTGAAGGGCAATGTGTGCGTTTGTAAGGAAGGCCCTGTGTTCAATATCAACGACTTAACTTGGAATATCTAATTGAAAGGTTTAATGCATAACCAACGATAGTAATCAGATTATCTAACACATTTATTATGGCAGATTTAACAACACATATAGGGTCTCTCACCATGAAGAACCCAGTAATGACGGCTTCTGGCACATTCGGTTACGGAATCGAGTTTGCCGACTTCGTTAATCTTGAAGATATAGGAGGAATAATCGTCAAAGGTACCACACTCCATTCTCGCGAGGGCAATGACTATCCTCGTATGGTGGAGACAGCAAGCGGAATGCTCAACTGCGTCGGCCTGCAAAATAAGGGGGTAGACTATTTCTGCGATCATATATATCCTGAAATAAAAGATATAAACACCAATATGATTGTAAATGTCAGCGGCTCATGTCCTGAAGATTATGCTGAGTGCGCTTCGCGCATTGATGCGCTCGACCGCATCCCAGCCATCGAGCTCAACATATCCTGCCCAAACGTGAAGCAAGGAGGCATGGCGTTTGGCGTCACTCCTGAGGGAGCGTCAGCTGTTGTCAAAGCAGTTCGTAAAGCATACCATAAGACGCTTATTGTCAAACTTTCGCCTAATGTGACTTCTATTGCAGACATAGCCAAAGTTGTGGAAGATGCAGGAGCCGATGCCGTGTCGCTCATAAACACACTCATGGGCATGGTTATAGACATAGAGAAGCGTAAGCCTGTGCTCAGCATTGCCACAGGAGGTATGTCTGGCCCAGCTGTCAAGCCTGTAGCTGTCCGCTGTGTATGGCAGGTGGCGAAAGCCGTTAGCATACCAGTCATAGGTCTTGGAGGCATAATGAATGCGCATGATGCCATCGAATTCATGCTTGCTGGAGCTTCGGCAATAGAGATAGGCACAGCCAACTTCATCGACCCGGCTGTGACAGTCAAGGTGGCAAACGGCATCAGCCAATGGCTCGACGCGCATGGATGCAAGTCTGCAAGCGAGATCATTGGCCAACTTGAAGCCTGACATCATGTGCTCAAGCAGGAAAGCTTCATGTTGATCAAGCATGGTGGGTCAATTCCCATAGGCCGTTTCCGCATAAATACTCCATTTTCTTATAATTTTGCATCTCAACAGTTCCTATCGTGTGGCAAGACCTCATAGAAATGTTTTTCTCACAAGCGACGATACTCCAGAAGTATCGTTGCTTTTATGATGCCCTTCATCGAGTGTGCATCGAAAAGACCAAAGGACTCCCAACAGACTATGCCGACTTCTTCTCGCGTCTGCAAGCCGTGTGCAGGCTCACCAATTATCCCTTGCGCTCTGTCGATTCTTTTCGCTGGAGAGCCAGGCTCGTTCTGCATGGGGTGATTGAATGCGACGAACACGCATTCCTTGTCGACACACGTGCCTTTGTGGATGCGATGGCGCATTTTACCGACACGTCTGTTCCTGCAGTCTTCCGTGGCATTCTGCCAGATGTTTCTTCGTTGCCTCTGCCAACGGAATATATTCGTCAGATGGCGCGCCGCAAGCGTCTTCGTTTCGTCATGCAAGGCATAGATGATGAAGGTAAATATCTGCTTGCCGTTTCGAGCGAGATGCCTTCCGACACCACCTGCCGCATTGACTTTGCTGTTAATGCCCACACCCTTGAAGCCTCTCATCTGTTGAAAGAGGGCATGCAATTCAATATTCTCTCTTTCACAATCGACCACGATGGGGTGTATCATCCCACATACATAGTCATAGAGCCAGATTACCTCATCGACACCACTACGGTAACCAACTGCATCAAACCCTATGGCGACTCGGCCTTCAATCATCTTCTGTCTAAATTTGGCAAGCGCGAGAGCACAGTCTACACCATCCTTGGCGACTTCGCCAACCAGTTTCTTGACGATGCGCTCAACCTTGCCTCGCCTGATTATCTCACATCTATGCGCAAACTCTTTGCCGAACGTGCTATAGACATATCGGCATGCGAGGGCATAGACAGTAATTTCTTTGCTGAGACCCAGCGGCAGTTTGCCAACATCAAGAAAACAGTAGCCGACATTCATGAGATGCCTTTTATGCAAACTGGCACGCCTCATGTATACATTGAGCCATCCTTCTTCTGTGAGGCTCTTGGTCTTCAAGGACGAATGGACTGCCTCATCTGCATAGGCGAAGGAAAGTCGGCCTTTCTCATCGAGCTCAAGTCGGGCAAGTGGAACGAATATCGCAACCGTTCCAAAGACGAGCATATGATGCAGATGCTTTTATACAAAGAGATTCTTTTTTATAATAGCGGCATACATCAGTCGAATGTGATGGGCAATCTGTTGTATTCCCGCTATCCTAAATTGCAGGAACAGCGCAGTTATCAGGAAATGGTGATGCGCGCACTCAATATACGCAACAACATAATAAGCCTTGAACTTGCGCTTCTTCAAGGCAAGGGGCGCAAAATCATGTCGAGCCTTTCTCCAGAGTCGTTCCGTCTCAATCCACAATGTAGTGACATGTTTTGGCTCAATTATGCTCTCCCACCCATAAAGGAAATGCTTGATTGTCTTCACAGCATGGACGCCATAACCACGGATTATTTCTACACGTTTCTGCAGTTTGTCGAGCGCGAACATTTTGAAAGCAAGATGTCCGACTCTCGCCCCGACACCACGCGCTCTCTCTCATCCCTTTGGCTTGCCGACACAGACACAAAGATTGAGAATGGTGACATACTTCTCAACTTGCGCATCCTTGATTTGCGCATCAATGATGGGGTGGAGGCTATTTGCTTGGAGTGGGGCAACGAAAGTGTCCAGGCCAACTTTCGTATAGGCGACTCTGTGATTCTTTACCATCGCAACACGCCAGCCGACACAGCCGTGAGCCAACACGTGGTACGATGCAGCGTCGAAGAGTATGAGTCTGACAGAATATGGCTGAAGCTGAAAAACAACCAGCGCGACACCAGCATTTTTCCTTCCGACAGTCTCTATGCCATCGAGCATGATCATGTTGAGTCGTCGTTCGGCGCTCTGTACGCCAACCTCTTCTCACTTGTCACGTGCAGCAAGCGTCGCCGCGATTTAGTGCTATGCCAGCGTGAGCCAGAAGAAAACGAACTGTTCCTTCTTGTGGGGCCTCCTGGTACGGGCAAGACATCAGTTTCCCTCAAGCGCATGGTGGAACAGCATATGGGCAAGCATCACAATATTCTTCTGCTTTCTTACACAAACAGGGCCGTTGACGAGATATGCGGCATGCTTGACACTATAGAGCCACATCCTTCCTACGTGCGCCTCGGGCGCGAACTTTCATGTGCGCCCGATTATCGCAGCCATCTTTTGCCCAACGTCCTTAATGGAATGAACAACCGTCAACTTGTGGTTAACCTCATAGATGCCACAAGCATCTTTGTCAGCACAGTCTCGTCCATGCAGAGTCATGCAGCCCTGCTCAAGCTCAAGCATTTCGATGTGGCAATATTCGATGAAGCATCACAGATACTTGAGCCGCAGCTCATGGGCATAATGACATCTCCGTCTATCGACTCATTCATCATGATAGGAGATCACAAACAGCTGCCTGCAGTTGTGGTGCAAGATGATTCAAAGTCGGAAGTCACTTCCGAACGGCTTCGTTCCATAGGATTGACCAACTGCCGCAATTCATTCTTTGAACGCCTTTATGAGCAGAACCGTCACAACAGCAAGATTGTGTCCATGCTCGAATGTCAAGGGCGCATGCATCCCGACATCGCAGAGTTTCCTTCTGCAGTTTTCTATGAGCATCTTCTTAAGCCAGTCGGGCTGCCTCATCAATGCGAGCCGCTTTCATATGCCATTTATGATGAATCAGATCCTGTGGAAGCCATTGTCGCCACACGCAGATGCGCCTTCATAAATGTGCCATGCCCCACAATTGAAGAACGCATACCGAAGGCCAATGTGCTTGAAGCCCGTATGATAGCTCAGATAGTGCGTTCTGTGTGCGAGGTGAACAAACGTAACGGCATAGCATTCAACCCATCAGCCCAATTAGGCATCATTGTTCCTTTCCGCCGACAGATAACTGCTGTCAGAGCTGAGGTGGCGCACGCCTTTTGTGCTGGCGGATATACGGAAGCTGCGGCAGAATGCTTGGCCTCGGGCTTGCTCATCGACACGGTGGAGCGTTATCAGGGGTCGCAGCGTGACGTGATTATTTATGGCACCACCATCACGCAGTCGTATGAGCTCGACATGCTTTCCAACATTGTCACCATAGCCTCAGCAGATGTCGACCGCAAACTCAATGTTGCAATCACCCGAGCCCGCAAACAGCTCTTCGTTCTTGGCAACAGGCAACTCCTTTCGCAAAATGCGCTCTACAAAAAACTTATAGACTACTGCGATTCGAGGCGATAAGCACTTTTTGAGCTCGTCACCATGAATCATGCAGTCATTATAAGTGCTGCCATATGTTGATTATTGGAAGGCTATCCGTCACGCCATGATTGTCTGATGATCCATTATGCTCAAAGCAGCAGCTCAAATCTGTGCGTTCATATCCTGATGCCATATTTAAGAATGCCTTCAGTCAGCATTCCTTCAGGCATGACTTCCAATCTCACAAGCATGGCGCTCAAGGTTGGCTGAGACACATCACACGCTTCAGCCGCTCTTGCAAAATTGCGAAAGCGGTCTAATGCGACAATATATCTGAGCTGTTGTATGTTCATGTGTATTACAGATAATTTGAAATCTGGCTCTTTAAATCAGACAGGCTTGTGGCGCCGCTTTGCCTCCATAGCATCTCACCGTTGCGGAAGAGCATTAAGGTAGGCACCGACTGTATGCGGTAAGTGTCGGCCAGATGTCCGTTCTTGTCGACATCGAGCTTTATGATACGTATGCTGTCGCCCATGCCAGCTTTCAGTTGCTCAAGCACGGGATGCATCTGCTTGCAAGGTCCGCACCATGTGGCGAAGAAATCTACCAATGTGAGTTGGCCGCTGTTGATGATGTCATTAAATTTTTCCATAACGCTTCATTTATTTTTCAAAAAGCAATTCTTCGAGCAGCTCTGCTGCGTCCTCAACACACTTGGAGCATTCGCAGAGCACCTTGCCTGTGCCTGCCCCTTTAAGCAATTTGCATTGTGTGGCGCCGTTTCGTTTTTGAAACTTGTCCATTATCTGCCTCATGCCTTTCATGGCCTTAACCTTGTCTTTGGTGGCGAGGCCATATACGATTCCGGCTCCAATCAAGGCTCCGCACGTGCCCTCCATGTTTCCCATGCCAACGGCAAAACTGCTGCCTGCATGCTTGATGGTGTCCACGTCCAGTCCTGTGAAGTCATGATAAGTGCAGCACAATGCCTGTGCGCAGTTGTGCGACCCGCATGCTTTCTTTGCTGCCGCCATTTTCTTTCTACTTTCCATAATGCGTCATTGTTATTGATTATTCTGCAAAGGTACACATTTAATTATAGACGGATGAATGCTTGTGTCTATGTGGTTATAGACGCAATCTATCAGACGGATGCCATTGTGTCGAGCAGCCTCATGATTGTGCTGTAGTTGATGAGCCTCATTCAGACGCACATCTATTGGTCGGGAGCGTCCTTTGGCGACTCATGCTTGTCTGTTTTTGAATCATATTCATTTTTCCTCTTTGGATTCATGGGAAACCATCCTTTCTCCACTCTTTGCTTCTGTTCGAAGATTTCAAGGATGCTCCATAGACATGAGCAGCCCACCACGCCAAGCACAGGGCTCACGATGTCGTCCTCTGCTAAAAGGCTTGCCAAGATGAACGCTATGCCTGCCACGGCAAATGCCCACCAGCATCGAGTGCCGAAATGATATTCGCTTTTGATGACGATGGGATGAAATATTCCTATCACAAGGAATGTGATGATTGCAATGATTAAACCTGTGTAATTCATTTGTGTATGTCGTTCAGATAAGTTTGTTGGTCGCAAAATATTTCCATAGCGGAGCAGCCATCATGGCTTGGTGAAACTCATCGTTCCTAAGCATGCGGATCACCTCTTCCTGCTCAAGAAGCACAATCTTGATGTCTTCCGATTCTTCGAGATGCTGTGTGGAAACCCTCTCCACGCCAACGGCAAGAAACGTGTGGCTTGAGTTTGTGCACGATCCGGGGTTGGGGCTCACAGTCATCAGCTTGCTCCATTTTCCTCCTGCATATCCTGTCTCTTCGTATAGCTCACGCTTGGCTGCTTCCATCGGGTCTTCGCCTTTTTCCACACAGCCAGCAGGAATCTCTATCCCTGTGAGGTGCTGAGCGTGGCGATATTGGCGTTCCATCAGATATTTGCCGTCTTTCGTTATAGCTATGACATTGCAGAATTCGGGGTATTCCAGCACATAAAAGTCTTGTATCTCGGCTCCTGTGGGTAGTTTGACATGCTCGCGTCGTGCTGTGAGCCAAGGCTTCTTATACACATACTCGCTTTCGAGCACTTCCCATGCCATGGGGTCTTTATTTTTCTGTTCCGTTATGTCCATATCTTTCTTGACCATATTGGTTGAGTCATTTTGTTTGGTTGTTTTCTGCTTGATGATTCGATAGGCCCATTGGCCTATTCTCGCACAAAGTTACAAATTATATTCTGTTTGAAATTCATAATGGCTGAATTTTGCCATTCATGAAAGTGTTTTAAGAAAAAAACGCTAACTTTGCCGATGATGCATAAGGGCGAAGGCTGTATCGCCTGCCTTATGCCTGCATGAATGCTGCCATGCGCGAATGTGGAATCTAAAGGCAGGCAATATTGTCTGGGATGGTCTCGGGATTGGTTCGGGATGTGATGATGCAGGCACATATGTAATGCATATATAATAATGTATAAGCTTGTAACGCTCTTGTGTCAGTATGGCCGGCATTCGCGCAGCTCATCGGGCTGTCAAGCGCGGTTCTTCCTATTAGAATATAAGAATCAAATCATTTAAACATATAGCATATGAACAACTTCACATTTTATTCTCCTACCGAATTTGTTTTCGGCAGAGAAACAGAAAACAAAGTTGGCGAACTCTGCAAGAGATATGGAGCTTCGCGCGTCATGATAGTATATGGAGGCGGAAGCGTAGTGCGCTCTGGCCTTCTCAAGAAAGTGGAGGCCTCGCTTGCAGAGCAAGGCATAGCTTTCTGCCAGCTGTCGGGAGTGCAGCCCAATCCAGTTGACACAAAAGTGTATGAAGGACTTGAGCTTGCAAAGCACTTCCGCCCCGATTTCCTGCTCCCTGTCGGAGGTGGCTCAACTATCGACACAGCCAAAGCTATTGCTGTGGGCCACTATTACGAAGGCGATTTCTGGGATTTCTACATAGGCAAGGCTAAGCCGACACGCGCGCTTCCTGTGGGTGTGGTCCTCACCATCCCTGCAGCAGGCAGCGAAGGCTCAGGCAATACTGTCATCACCAATACCCGCACGCATGTGAAGAATGGTCTGCGCATGCCCATGCTTCTGCGTCCCAAATTTGCCATCATGAATCCGGAGCTCACGATGACTCTTCCTGAATGGCAGACAGCGAGCGGCATCAGCGATATGATGGCGCACATCCTTGAACGTTACCTGTCAAACACTCCTGATGTCCAAATAGGCGACCGATTGGCAGAGGGGATGCTGATGGCTATAATGGAAGAGGCCGAAAAGGTGATAGCCAATCCTTCCGACTATGAGGCTCGCGCCAATATCATGTGGAGCGGCACTATCGCTCACAACGACACTTGCTCTTTGGGCCGCCAGGAAGACTGGAACAGCCATGCCATGGAGCATGAGATAAGCGCAGAATACGATGTGACCCATGGAGCCGGACTCGCTGTGGTGTTCCCCGCCTTCCTTCGATATGCGTCAGAGCACAATCCGCACAAGGTGGCGCAATTGGCCCATCGTGTTCTTTGTGTTGCCGACACAGGCGATGCAAGCGCAGATGCTCTTGAAGGCACGAGACGTCTCAAGGCTTGGCTGCACGACAAGCTTCACATGCCTGTGACCTTCGCTCAGCTTGGCATACCAGACCCCGACATCAATCTCCTCAACACACGCCTTCACAATCTGAAGGGCGACATTCTGCAAGGCTACATGCAGCTTGATGCTGCAGCCACAAAGCAGATATATGAATACTGCAAAGAGGAATAGGTCGCTTGTCTCCAATTGGGCCATTTGAAATCGCATCAATACAGAAGCCTTTTCTGATCTGATGCGTCAATAAAGTCAGACACCTTGTCATCATGCTGAAAAATGATGGTAAGGATACTTGGCCAAGTATCATAGGATACTTTTTTTGATGGATTTTGGTCTGTCTCGAAACAAACACTAACAATATTTGAAATCTAATGACCGATTTGGCTTAAACCTGTGGCTGCTTGTATTTTTCTCTCGCTGCCTTCGGGAGTTTGCTGATGATGAGTTCGTACGATTCCCTTATCCATTCAGTCACTTGTTGTGCATCTAATTGTTCGAAATACACGTCGCTCCAATGTTTCTTGTTCCAATGAAAGGCTGGTGTCACAGCCTCATGCAAGTCGCGCAACTCTTCATTCCTTTCAGGAGACAGTTTGCATGCAAACTTATGTGCCCCATGCTTCAAATCGTATTTGTCATGTCCAAGCCAAAGACACAGAAAGATCTTTCCTTCCACCCTGTAGGTGATGTTGTCATCGCCAAACGGCTGGTCTTCTGTCACGCCGTACAGCGATAATGTGTAGTTTCTCACTTGTTCTATATCCATAGTTCATCTATAGTTCATGAATGCGGGCAATGCTTAGTTCTCAGTTTTTCTGCAGAGGTCTTGTATTGCCGTGCGTTGTTAGCATGCCTGTTTCTTGCTTTTTTTTCTTTGTGTGCGCACATGCCATGATGAATGGTGCTGCCTGCATCGGCATGCGTATAGGTCAATATCTTTGCGCCTTGGCCGAATGCCTGTCAAGAATCTTCACAGCCATAGTGGCCGCCATCGAACATAATACCAGGCATGTGCCAGCCGCCACGGTGCCCATCCATCCCCATAAGCTCCATAATGTGCCCGACAAGAATGTGCCAAATGAGCCGCCTATGAAATATGTGACCATGAAGATGGTGTTCATTCTGCTTGTGGCTTCAGGGCATAGGCGCATTGTGGCGCTTTGGTTGCTCAGCTGGATGCATTGCATGCCGATGTCTATTATTATCACGCCAAGGATCAGGCCAATGTATGTGTGGTCAAACAGGCCCATGATTATCCATGACAGCAATATCAGCATGCATCCCAAGGCATTGATGCGCTCCACGCCAAAGCGTGGAATGTATCTGCCTACATTTGAAGCCGTCAATGCGCCCACCACGCCACAAAGGGCAAGCATGCCCACCGTGTCGCTGTCGGCAAAGAACGGAGCCTCTTTCATGCGGAATGCCAGGCAGGCCCATAGTCCGAGCATCGAACCGAAGGCAAAAGCCGAGCGTATGGAGTAGAGCATCGAGCGCGGGTGCTCCGCGGCGAGCTTTCGTATGCTTTTCATCAGCGAAGCGAATGTGCCTCTGTATGTGGGCTTCACATCGGGAAACACCTTCATCACGGCAAAGGTCGAGACTGTCATTACGGCTGCAGCTATAAGATACATGCTGCGCCATCCCAACTCATGGCCCACATATCCGCTCACCACTCTCGATGCGAGAATGCCTGTGAGCAGTCCCGACAGCACTATGCCGGCCTTGCGCTCTTTCTGTTCAGGCTTGGCATACAGCACCACAAAAGGTATGAACACCTGTGGCGCCACGGAGCAGAAGCCTGTGACGAACGAGGCTGCAAGCAGCAGGGGAGTGGAGTGCGCAAAGAATATGACAAGCAATGCCAATGCCACAGTTGAGAAACTGGCGATAATGGTTTTCCTTCTGCTGCACAGGTCGCCCAGAGGCACGATAAGCAGCAATCCCAAGGCATATCCGCCCTGCGTCAGCACAGGCATGAGGTTCACCTCGAATGTGCTCAATCCTGTGTCCACGCTTATGGCGTTGAGCAACGGTTGGCAGTAGTAAATATTAGCTACGGATATGCCTGCCATGGCACTCAGCGTGAGTATGAGCCACATTGGCAGGCCTTGATTGGGCTGCAGCATGATGTTGCTGTCTATGTTGTGTTTAATCGGCATCTTGGATGATTAATTTGATGGGCTGACGCTTCGTGTGCGCACTCATCACTTTGTTGTTTTTCGATTGCAAAGTTACTAAATAATATTGTTAAAACAGCATCGAATGCTTGCTTAGTGTTTTGTTTGGTCGTTTTGGGCATGTATTTCTGAATGATGTAATACATTAATCAAGATTATTTGTTATTTTTGCATGATTTAACCCCGCATGGCCATTATGGCAGGAAAGAATAAACGAAGCTCAGCTGCGCAGCCAGTCACGTTTTGATGGCCTGTCGGGGATTGGATGAAAGGATAAGCATAAAGCGGAACTAAAGCGGAATGTGAAGCGGCAAGCATGTTGTGTTTGCGCATGAATGTCCTGCTTTTGATGCTGTTAAACAATTTTTCAATCTATCTATGGCAGACAACATCACAACAAAGACTCATGGAGGCGCAAGGCCAGGAGCAGGAAGACCTCGCAGGCAAGATAAGAGCAAACTGTATTCCTTCCGCGCTTCAGGCGAAATGGCCCGTTTCCTCGATGCTCAGGAACAGAAGACAGAATTCATCAAAAGCTGCATCGTTCATGAGATGTCGGGCATCGGGCCGGCAGAGCGGCAAGGACAAGAATGCGCTTCTGGCCAGCACACACTCTCTGCGGAGACGAAAGCAGAGTGTCAGGCTGTTTTTTCGCATTGGGGCAAGGCTTATCCTGCCACAATGGTCAAGGATATTAGCTTGCCATTCTTCGACATAGGCATTGTGGCTGGTTTTCCGATACCACTCGACAATGACGAGAAGTCGGAGAGCATAGAACTCTTGCAGATGCTCTGCCCGCATCCCGAATCATCTTATCTCATCCGCGTGGAAGGCAGTTCCATGATAGATGCTGGCATCTGCTCTGGCGACATTGTCATAGTGGACAAGAGCAACCGCAGCCCCTCTCCCAACGAAGTGGCCGTGTGCGAGCTCAATGGCGAATACACCTTGAAACGCTTTGAGAAGCGCGGAGGAGAAGGATGGCTCATCCCGGCCAATCCCGATTATCCTGAAATAAGGGTGGGCGAGGGCGATTCTTTCAGCATATGGGGCACCGTGACTTATGTCATACATAAGCCTCATTCTAAATAACTTCATTTGTGTCATTCATTTCAGCCAGAAAAAATCATGTATGCATTAGTGGATTGCAATTCATTCTTCTGTTCTGTGGAGAAAGTGTTTCACCCCGGACTTGAAGGCAAGCCTGTCTGCGTGCTGTCAAGCAACGACGGCTGCATTGTTGCGCTCACGCCTGAAGCCAAGGCTTGCGGCCTGCGCCGTGGAGACCCTATATTCAAGGTTGAGAACATCGTGAAGCAATATGGCGTGCATGTGTTTTCTACCAACATGCAGCTCTATGCCGCCATGAGCAGGAGAGTGACGAGCGTGTTGCGCAAAAGCATGCAGCATGTTGAGAATTACAGCATTGACGAGTCGTTTGTTGATTTGAATGGATATGATGCCCACTACGACCTTGTGGCTCTCATGCAGGAAGTGAGAGAGCGCATCCGCCTCTCGACCGACATACCAGTTAGCATAGGCATAGCTCCCACAAAGACCCTGGCGAAGATAGGCAGCAAGTTTGCCAAACAATATAAGGGCTATGAGGGAGTGTGCATGATAGACACGGACGACAAGCGCAGGAAGGCTCTTGCTCTGTTTGATCTCTCGAATGTGTGGGGCATAGGCAGGCGCACATTTGACCGACTCAGTTATTACGGAGTAGCAACGCCGCTGGAGTTTGCCGATAAAAGTGAATCGTGGGTGAAAAGCCATTTTCACAAGCCGGGCCATCAGACATGGCTCGAACTTAATGGTGTGCCTTGCATCGACACGAGCGAGACTCTTCGCAACCAGACCATATGCACAAGCCGCAGTTTTGGTGGCATGGTCAGCGACCTCCGCTCATTGAAGTCGGCTGTGGCCTCGTTTGCAGCCAGTTGCGCCAACAAGCTCCGCGCGCAGGACTGTGTGTGCAAGACCGTCACGGTGTTTATACGCAGCAACCCCTTTCGTGAAGATTTGAGTCAGTATGGCAATGCGGCTTCAGCGTCGTTCATCACGTCCACGTCCGACACTATTGAGATAACGAAAGCCGCCGTCGGATGTTTGGAGTCGATGTATATTCCAGGAGTGTTGTATAAGAAAGCAGGTGTGACGCTTGGAAACATCACACCCGCTGCACCTCTTCAGCTTGACATGTTCGACACGAATGCCAAACGCAAGGAGCGCAACATGCTCATGCGTGCGCTTGATGACATAAATAGCAGATATGGGACGAAGACTTTGCGCTTGGCTGCAGAAGGTACCGAACGCCAGCCGTGGCATGCGAAATGCCAGCATCGGAGCCCGAATTACCTCACAAATATAGATGAGATACTGACCATCAAGATATGAAAGATGGTGCTTGGCGCAAAGTCAGCATTATCTTTGGCAAGCTCCTCTGCGCCATCAAGATATTTGTCTTCAGATTTTGTTTCTTGCCGGTTGGGTCTGTTTCTTGTCAGCTGAGTTTGTTTCTTGTCTTCAGAGCTTATTTCTTTCTTGTCAGCACATACATCTGTGCCATTCCGCTTTCGGGCTCATTGCCAAGAGAGTCTGTCAGAATGATGCTGCCTGCATCTTTCACCTTGCAGAATGTGTGCTCTCCGCTTGAAGGACGCGTGAGCATGAGCACATTGCCGTCGAGCACTTGTATGACGCCGCTTACCTCGTCATGTCCGTCATTTCGGTCTATGGCATCCTGTTGCATCCGATAAGTGCTGTCGGCATTGATAGTGATGGCTGTCTTGAATCCAGGACAGTCGGCAGCAGGCAATGTTCCTTCGTATGTGCCTGCGATGGCGGCCAAGTCTATAGCCGCTTCCACAGAAGCAGTCGAGTCGGCAGCCTCCGTGCTGTTGTTGTCCGCAATGTTTCCCGATGGCTTCTTGCCTGTGCATGATGCCATTATCGCCATTGAAGCTAATGCTAAGATGATGTGATTCTTTTTCATGCTGTAATGTTGTTGTTTGATGTTGTGGCAGCCGTGCTGCTTTCGTTTATGCTGCAAAGTTACCCATTTTATTCTTGTCAGCAGCAGCAGCTTGCCGCATAAGGCTGGCGCAAGCGCATGGTTTAACGTTCTTTAGCTGACTTGTGTTTCTTGCATGCGATATTGGCATGCAGCCAGGCGTGGCAATCCGTGGTGGTTTGATTATTAGATGAGTGCGCATTGGCGATGCTGCGCATTTCTGTATCGCAGTGCTTGTGTGTTGCTTTATGTGTGGCAATCAAGCAGACAGCGCGTCCATGATGCCGTGTGGCAAAGACTCATTCAGCCAGAAATGCTTTGATTTGCGGCATAAGCTCGCGGGCTTTGTTCACCCCAGCTTCATATACCTCTCTCATCTTCTCCTCCTTCAGGTCGAGACGGCCGATGTCGAGCTTCGAGTCGGGGCAGACAAGGAAAGTGCCGCCCTTTTGCGCTTCAGAATGCACATAGTCCATCTCGTCGTTATACATCATGTGGCGTTTCGACATCAGTTCCGCCACTTTGGGATATTTCCTCAAGAAAAGCTTCATCGCAATTTTCATGTGAGCCTTCTTCTTCCTGAAGTCGGCAGGCTGAGTGGTGACGACAACATTTCTCCTGTATCCTTCATCTTGGATGAATCTCAGCGGTATGCAGTCGGTCAGTCCGCCGTCAAGGTAATGATTGCCGTCTATCATCACAGGACGTGCGAATATGGGCATGGAAGCGGATGCCTGCATCCATTTCAGTCCCATGCCGTCGGCATCGCTTATTTCATGATACACGGCACACCCTCTCTCTATGTCTGTGCACACGGCATAGAGCCTCATAGGGTTCGTCCTGTAGGCCTGGAAGTCGAACGGGTCATACTCATGCGGCAGCAAGTGGTAGGCGAAACGCTCGTTCACATAATCGCCCGTCTTCAGCAGCGACTTCCAGCTCATGTATTCGGGGTTGTCCTTGAACCGGATGTTGTATCTGAGCGCTCTGCCCGGTTGGCCTGATTTGTAGTTGCTTCCAAACAGCACACCTGCCGAGACGCCTGCCATGGCGTCAAACTTGATGCCGTTTTCCATGAACACGTCAAGCACTCCTGCTGTGAACAAAGCTCTCAAGCCTCCTCCTTCAAGCACGAGGCCATGAGCATGCGAGATTGCGTCTGCAAGGTTTTCCATAGTCGTTTGTTTGTTTTGATTAGTGCCTGCTTGTCTTCTGTTTTAAGCAGGCGGGCAGGCTGGCTGATATTGTTGCGACCTTCTTCATCGTTGTCATCTTAAAGGATATGATGCCTTGTCGGTCATCTTAAAGCATCTGATGTCTTGTCTTGTTGATTTGTTGAAGAATGGTATCCTGCCTTGCCAGTCATCTTGCCTTGATGCATTCCAGTATCTGCTCGGCATGGATCTTTGTCTTTATCTCCTTAGGAGTGAAAATCTTCTCGATGCGCCCATCCTCATCAACAAGGTATGTGGTGCGCAGAGTGCCAATGGTCTTGCGTCCGCAGGCCACCTTCTCGCCCCAGCATCCAAGCTGCTGCAGCAAAGCCGTCTCCGTGTCGGCTATGAGGGGAAACTGCAGGCCTTGTGCTTCGGCAAATTTCTTCTGCGCAGCCTGCTTGTCCTTGCTCACGCCGATGATCTCGTAGCCGGCAGCGGCCAGTTCGTCCTTGTGAGCCTGCAAGGAGCATGCCTCGGCTGTGCATCCGCTGGTGTTTGCCTTGGGATAGCTGTATAGCACAATCTTGCGTCCGCGATAGTCGCTTGCCTTTATCTCATGTCCGTCTTGGTCGATGCCAAGCACCTCTGGTATCTTGTCTCCTATGTTCATTGTTGTGTCATGTATATGAATGTTGTTGTTTGATGATATCTCAATGTGTTTCCCTGTCTCGTGCATGCTGCGAGACATTTTCGGCAAAGATAAGAAAAATATGCCGATAAGCCGCGATGTTGCGTCAAAAAATATCGCTATTCTGCTGCATATCTGCATGTGTTGAGGTTTTTAGCCTTGTCTGTCACCATCTCAGGCGCAACTGCTGGCATGTGCCTTCACGCATGCTCATCGCCTCGTTTCACGCATGCTCATTGCCTCGCTTCACGCATGCTCGTCGCCTTGCGCACAGTTTCGTTCGTCGTGTGGAGCTGCTTGCTTGCGGCAACGCAGGCTGCTCGCTTGCCTCCGTTTTTCCGTTCGCACAGCAAAGATACGACATCCGCTTGCAGCCAATTATGCGTTTTGATGCTTTGCGTGCGTTTTGATGCCATTTTCTTGCGCCCAAGGTTGCAGCCGCCTCGCGCATGGGCAAAAAAGTGTTCCGCATGCCGCCCTGCGCCTTGCCCATGTGCGCAAAATACCTATTTTTGAGGATGCCATAAATTTGGAGGCCATTGGAATAATGCCTACCTTTGCGCTCGAAATGATGGCGTCAATGCCTTTCGCGCGGCAAGCGCAACGCAGCGCATCGCCATTGGCACATCACAACACTTGCATAACCCATAAATATTACATACTTATTTGAACACCATAATAGAATGGATGAGCATGGAAGGCCGCGATGGCTCTCCATGCTTTTTTGTGGTCCTTTCCTGCGCCGCTGTCGGCCACGAGATTGGCCTGCATTCCATTCAGTTTCTCCCTGCAGAGGCTGGGGTATATGAAAATATCAGCTGTGCAGGAATATAGCGAGGCTTCGGGATGCGTTCGGGATGATGGGTCATGGCGTTATGTATGAAGGACGCGTCGGGCGGCACCGGCAGGCGGAAAGTGGAAGCTCGCATCGTGCCGCTATGTCGCTTGCCGAACGAGTCGCTATCCAGCAATAAAGCCCCCAATATCGTCTCTACAAACTTAGAAAGCGTCAGCATGAGCCGCTATGCCTGCAATAAAGCCAAAAAGTTGCTCGAAGAAAGGTCTGGGTGCATAAAATCACGTTACGTTTATGTGTGGATCAAGAGTCTCAAAAAGTGCCGAATAATAGCCTCTCGCATGCCTGGAGGCACTTGCGAGAGCAAAAGTTTCTTTGCCGTTTTATTTTGTATTGTATGCACCATGAATAAGTGCAATGGTTATTGGCTCTGGCTTTCTATATGTATTTTGATTAAAAAACAGGATAATATGTTAAAAAACATGGAAGCCTTTTGTTTGTGTGTGAAATCAATGTGCTAAATTTGTAAATGAAACCGATAACCTGTGTTTGACGGAATGTCATCAAGAGGATGGATGGAGGCAATGTGTCCCTCAAAACTTAAAGGTGGATGCCTGATGTGTCTCTTGATTTTCTGTTTGCAAAGATGCCATTCAAAGCATGAGTGTCGTGTTGCGCAGCCTCACGTTTGTCTTGTCCATCATTTTCAATGGGCTTGGATGCCATGGCGAAAGTGAAATAAGATGAGGTGGCTTCGCCATCTCTCCCGTTAGCTGTTGGTGAGGTAAAGAAACTGTGGTGATGCTTAAAGCTAAAATATTTGTAATTGGCCAATAATAAATAAAAACAAAGCATTAATGGAATTTAAGATTACGTTGAATGTAAATAAAGAATCTGGTGACCTGTTGCCCTTCAATTATCAATATGAGCAGTCGGCAGTCATTTATCGCATATTGGCGCAAGCTGATACACAATATGCGTCATGGCTCCACGAAAATGGTTATCAATTGAATGGACACAAGAGGTTCAAGCTGTTTTGCTATTCTCCTTTTATCTTTGATAAAGTAAGGCCTTTGCCGGAATCGGGATGCTTGAAAATCATGGATGAAAGAGCGGTTTGGCACATTAGTTTCATACCAGAGAAAAGCACCTTGGAGTTTATTCAAGGCATATTCGCTCACCAAAGTTTTATTGTTGGCAACAAGGAACATCGTGTAGCATTTGGTGTTGCAGGCGTAGAGGCTATGCCCGTGCCGCCATTGTCTGAAGATATGACCTTCCAAGCCTTGTCTCCTATTTGTGTCAAGCAGCATGAAGACGGCAAGACTGTATATTTGTCTCCCGACAATCCTAAGTTTGCTGCAGGCATACTGAAGGGATTGAAGGCAAGGTATGAGAGCATTCATGGTCAGCCATTTGGTATGAACGATAATGCCTTCGCTTTCGAATTGACAGGCAATAAAGTCAAAGCGAAGTTGATAACGATAAAAGCAAATACTCCATACGAATCGAGAGTGCGTGGATATCTCTGCTCCTTCCGCATGAAAGCACCTTTGGAGTTGATGAAGATAGCTTGTGAAGGAGGAATAGGCGAACAATGTTCACAGGGATTTGGATTTATAAAAATGAAAGATTAAAATGGAAAGAAATATAGACTTATCAATATTGAAAAAGTTGCCAGAGCTGAAAACGCAAGCAGTTTTGTCAATTAGACCTTTAGCTC
>CAKQYA010000001.1 GCA_934293005.1 uncultured Bacteroidaceae bacterium | reverse complement strand
ATAACGACCCATATAATTTTTATAGAGGAGTTAAACTCTGGTCTGATGATGGGGAAGAAGTGATTAATTATCCCAAAACATAAAACAAATAAATTATGAGTAACGAAATACAATTTCTTCTTTATAATATGCCCGATGCTGATGGCAAAGTGCAAGTCGTCATAAAGGGCGAAACGCTTTGGTGTACCCAAAAGGCCATGGCACAGTTGTTTGGCGTGGGCGTGCCGGCTATCAGTAAGCACTTGAAAAATATATTTACAGAGGGAGAACTTAATCCTGACACGACTATTTCCAAAATGGAAACAGTCGTAAATAGAGGTATGCGTGGCGAGGTTAACGAACTTATCGACTTCTATTCTCTTGATGCAATCATCGCTGTTGGCTACCGTGTGTCTTCTCTGAAAGCCACACGTTTCCGCCAATGGGCAACCAAGATTCTTAATGAGTATATCAAAAAAGGCTTTGTAATGGACGATGAACGGTTGAAGCAAGGAACGGCAGTGTTCGGCAAGGACTACTTCCGTGAGTTGCTTGAGCGTGTTCGTTCTATCCGTGCGAGCGAGCGCCGCATTTGGCAACAGATTACGGACATCTATGCAGAGTGCAGCACCGACTATGACAAGAACTCTCCGACAACAAAAGATTTCTATGCAATGATACAAAACCGCTTCCACTATGCCATTACAGGACAGACTGCTGCGGAGATTATCTATTCAAAAGCAGACCATACGAAAGGCCACATGGGATTGACCACTTGGAAAAATGCTCCAGATGGACGTGTTCTGAAATCAGATGTCAGCATTGCCAAGAACTATCTGCAAGAGAAGGAAATCCGACAGCTGGAGCGTGCCGTTACAGGCTTCTTCGACTATATTGAAGACCTCATTGAGCGTGAAAACACGTTCAACATGGCGCAGTTCTCTACAAGTGTCAATGAGTTCTTGACATTCCGCAAATACCAGATATTGCCTGACAAAGGCAAAATAACGGCATCGCAAGCCAAGAAGAAAGCGGAAGAAGAATATGACATTTTCAATAAGACACAACGCATTGACTCTGACTTCGATAAAGAGATAAGAGTATTGCTTGATAATAAATGATATGACTTGGAATTGTTTGCCTAAAATAAGGTGAGCAATTCTGCAAGTCCACTTGCAAAATTAGAAAATAATTGCCCAAATTGACAAGTGATTTGCCTCGTCCTTTCAAAATGGAAGGCGTAGTTCGCAAAGATGACTCTCTACAACACAAAGCCGTGCGAGAGGCAGTAACGAATATGATTATCCATGCAG
The DNA here is from genome assembly GCA_934293005.1 of uncultured Bacteroidaceae bacterium. Lineage (GTDB taxonomy): Bacteria > Bacteroidota > Bacteroidia > Bacteroidales > Bacteroidaceae > Minthosoma. Next base: position 170,311 of record CAKQYA010000001.1, on the reverse strand, counting down.
ACTTCATGGTGAATGGTCTTTTGAGAATGGAAAAATATGATGACCGCATTGTTCTGACCAATCCAGGACTGCTAAAGTTGCCGTTAGAGCAGATTTACAAAGGTGGCGAGTCAAAGGCACGTAATCAGCGTATGCAGAATATGTTCCGTATGATAGGCTATGGCGAGAACCTTGGCTCGGGTTTCCCACTCATTCTAAACGCATGGAATGAAAAGCATTGGATAAAGCCTGAGTTATTGGAGCAACCCGAACTTATGCAGGTAAAATTGACTCTCCATATTCAAAACGAGCCAACAAATGAGCCTGTAAATGAGCCTGTAAATGAGCCTGTAAATGAACGGCAACAAACTATACTATCTATCATGAAGCAAAGTCCATCAATAATAAGAGAAGATTTGGCAAACAAACTGGGTATTTCGCTTGCAACGTTAAAAAGAGAACTTACTTCGTTAAGGAAGGAAGGGTACATTACACGTAGCGGAAGTGATAAAAATGGACAATGGATTGTTGTTTCAAAATAATAGTAGATGAAGAATATGACGGTTTCTTCAATATAATATAAACGTAAAATTGCAGGTGGCTGTTCTCATTTAACTTGAAGAATGCTTCCTGCAATTTTATTTGACAATCATCTGCCACGTCGCATCCGACACTTCGCAGGTCGCATCATTACTGCCGACACGGCAATGCACCTGCGCCACCAATGATCATCGTCTTCATCCTTGTTACGTCCCCAACCAGAGCCTGGCGAACCGCCACCGCCACATGATTCTGCATAGGTTGTAGCCTCATGGATATAGCCAAGAGAAAGGGGCGCACCCGACAAACCCTGTGGGGGCACTATGCAGACGCTAACCTAAAAACATGTTGTCAAACGATACAGAATTGTCAAAAAGTAGTACCTTTGCACTATGAATCAGAATAGCACTATAAACATGAAGGTTGTTGGATGGTGAATAATACAATAGTGCAAGTCCGACTTGCGCTATTGTGAGATTGAAATAAAATAGAATGAAACTAAATAAATACAAGTTAGACGAATGCCTTGAATTACGAAGGAGGTACGACCTTACTTCTTCGCAAATGCAAGGTGGTAAAGCATTGGATAAAGCCTGAGTCACAGGAACAGTCTGAACTTATGCTTGTGAATAACCGATAGAGAAATTGTTCAATAATATATATATAGTGATGATATGGAAATTATAATGTATGTGGCGGCATTCATAGCAATGCTGTTTGTGGGTTATTATTTAGGTGGCAGAGGAAAGAATGCCCAAAAGAGTGATTTTGAGAAGCAACTTGAAGAGCAGAGAAGAGATGCTGACAAGCAGAAAGCAGAAATCAGAGAGTCGTATGAGAAACAACTGCTTCAAGTAAGGGGCAATTATGAGAAGCAGCTTGCGCAAGTGCAGGAAAATGCCGATAAGCAGTTGGCCATGGCAAGAGATGCCGCAGAATTGCAGTTGGCGCAGATGAAGGAAAGCCACAGCGCGCAGCTGTCACAAGCGAAGGACACTGCTGATAAGCAGATAGAGGCTCTCAAGCAGATGAATAAAGAACAGATGGAAAGTCAGATGAGACTCATCAAAGAACAGATGCAGACCACATCCGAAGAAATCCTCAAACGACGTCAGGAAGAATTGGGAGAACGCAACAACGAGCAGGTGTCGAAGATAATCACTCCTCTCCAACAAAGCCTCAAGGATATGCAGGAGGCCCTTGACCGTTCGAAAGAACAGCAGAATGAAGCCCTCACACGTCTTGATGAGACAATAAAAATCAACATGCAGAAGAGCGCAGCCTTAGGCGAGACTGCCGACAGGCTCACGCGAGCACTTACAGGAGAAGTGAAAGTGCAGGGCAACTTCGGCGAACTGAAACTGAAACAACTGCTCGAAGACCTCGAACTCAAGGAAGGAGAGCAGTTTGACACCCAGGAAACCCTGAAAGACAAAATGGGCAAAGGTGCCAAGGGAGATGACGGCAAGGGACTCGTTCCCGACTTCATACTGCATTTCCCAAACAACCGTCATGTGGTGGTCGATTCAAAGATGTCGTTGACCGACTATGAGAGATACATGAATGCAGAAGATGGCACTGCGGAAAAAACAGAACGTCTGAAGTCGCATATAGCCAGCGTGAGAGCCCAAGTGAAGCGATTGGCAAAGAAAGAATACACGAAGTATCTCCCTGATGGGTATAACAAACTTAATTTCGCCATCATGTATGTGCCTATAGAAGGTGCGCTCAATCTGGCATTGCTCAACGATGATACCCTGTGGCGCGATGCTTACGACCAAGGCGTCATGATACTTGGCCCACAGACCATGTACATGAATCTGCGTGTCTTGGAGATGATGTGGACACAAGTGCGCCAACTGAAAAACCAGCAGGTGATGATAGACGCAGCCAATACCGTCATCGACCGTGTGCAAGACTTTGGCTTGCGCTTCATGGATGTGGAGTCGAGCATGAACGACACAATAAAGAAGATGTCCAAACTCAAGATCACCACAGCCGACAGCGGAGCAAGCATCATCACAGCGGCACGCAACCTCATCAAGGCTGGAGCCAAGGAGAATAAGAAGAAAAAGTCGCTTGCCGAGATGGACGACTCATTGTTCATAGATGCCGACGCAGCACTCATGCTGCCAACCCCATCTTCTCTGGCGGATGTGACGCCACAAGGCGAAGGGGAATGATAGTTCTCGATGATGGCCAATGGGCATCGGTGGTTATGGAGCGACAAAGCGTTATAGGAAAAACCTCTCCTATAACGCTTTGTTGTTTTAGAGCTGAATGCACCCGTTTTATCCCAAATCTAATGACCGATTTGGGTTTATTTAGGCTGTTGGCGGAATGCAATCTCGCCTGTCCTATAATCCATCGATTCGATGATGGCAATCGATTCGACCTGATATCCCTCTTCTCGCAGTTTGCGTCCGCCTTGCTGCTGGCCTTTCTCTATAGCCACGCCAAGTCCCACGACATCAGCTCCTGCTTGATGCACAATGTCTATAAGAGCGCTCATGGCCTGTCCGTCAGCCAAGAAGTCATCTACGATGAGCACTTGCTCGCCAGCATTCATGTATGGCCTTGACACAAACACATTGTTCATCTTCTTGTGAGTGAACGAGTATGCGTGCGACACATACTTGTCATCGGTGCAGTTGACAGTTTCTCCTTTTTTTGCGAACACTACAGGCACGTCATACAGGTCGCCAAGCAAAGTGGCAATAGCAATGCCGCTTGCCTCGATGGTGAGAATCTTTGTGACCTGCTTGCCCCTGAAGCGTCTTTTCAGTTCGTAGGCAATCTGTCGGATGATGTCGATGTCAATCTGGTGATTGAGGAAGTTGTCCACTTTCAGCACGTTGCCTTCTTTGATGGAGCCGCAGGCAAGTATGTTATCTTCTAAGAAATTCATATATATGTGTGTTTAATAACCGTTCTTTAAATAGAGCATCGTTGCGATTATTTTGCAAAATTACGAATAATCCGTGAAACATTGTGAAGATATCACTGAAAAAAATTATGAACATGAGCAAAAAATGAGCGATGGCATTATCAAGCCATTTGTTCTGGCTGATTATCATTATCCCCAATCGGCCTAATGACCGATTGGGGATAATGTCCTAATAATCTTTCTGAAAAGAAGCAATAATGTCCTGATAATTTCCCTGTTTCGGTCTAATGACCGATTTGGGTTTAAATCTTTGAAGTGGCATTATAGAGCATACTTGTCAAGTTCGGAGTCATCAAGATTTTCCAAAGACTTGCTTTCTTCAGATGGGAGCACTGTGATGGATGCCAGTTCCTTAAGATACTTATCCCTCTCTTGCTTTATTTGTTCCTCGCTCTTGTTGTCATATATCTCCTTGATGGTAGTATAGTCTTCCGATGTCTCATTTATCTCAATGATATAGATACATTTATTGTACACTTCCTTCTGCTGGTCAGTGAGTTCCATTCCGATAGCTTCAGGGTCAACGCCCGCCTGTTTCATAGCATTCCAGCGTTTCGACTGCGCTTTAGTCTTCGTCCATATATCCTTCACGCCAGTAGTGGCAAGGCCGATAATTTTTGGGCCAGCCTTTACGTATTTGCCATAAGAAAGAGCCTTCAGTCCAAGGCTTGGAAGGGCAGTGGTAGCTATGGCAGTCTGCAGACTGATGTTAGTTGCCTTTAGCACAATGTTGGCGCTGAGCATTGTCGTGTTGAAAAACTGCCAGTTGACAGTGCCGCGAGTGATATAGTTGCCCTCAGGGTCTTCCATGTGTGCAGCTATGTAGAACTTGCCATTAACCAGGATAGTGTCTTCCTTGTATGTGTAGGTCTCTACCTGCTTGTTGAGATCCTGCATCTGATACCATACGCTGTCCACAGCAAGCAGATAGTCGTCCACTTCCTTGTTGCCGCTGGGAGTTTTGTCCCAGTTCCATTCATAGGGTTTCTTCTCTTTTTTTTCTTTCTTGTCATCTTTGGCTTGGATAGCCATTGGTGCAGCTATGAGCATGCAGATAAGTAACAATGTGTACTTGAAGATAAGTTTTTTCATAGAAAGTGATTTCTGAGGTTATTTATTAAACTGTTATCAATATCAAGTATGTGAAATATATCTTTGTGGCAAGTCATCACCTGCTTTCAAGAACCAGAGTACCCATGTCTCGTGTCTTCTCTGTGATGGCACGCGACACTTTCTCGCCCTCGATGTAGATGTATGGAGTCGGTTCTTTGAGCACTACACGGAAAGTGCCATCTTGCCCAATCTTTCCAATCACCGCACCCCTGTCGCTTTCCTTTATCTTGCCTTCTTTCCAGACAGCGAAGATTCTCATCCCCTGAGGATTCAAAAGGTATGAAGCACCTTTGATTACCTTGCCTGAAAGCACCTGCCGCTTCATCGTGATTTCCTCCGTGTGTTTGTTCTTCGACATAGGATGTTTTTCAAGCTTAGCCAAGGTGCTTGCGTATATCTCGTCCACTCCTTCTATCTCAGGATGCTCGTCAGCCACTATGTCAGCAAGCTTGAGACGGGCTGAGAGGTTCTTGTAGACAGCTTCCGATTCAAACCCCTGTTCCGCTTCAGCCTTTTTTGCCAATTCGAGCGCACGCCCCATCAAGTAGAACTGCTTGCGTAAAGCGGCGAAGCTGTTGCGTTCGTTCTGAAGAGCCTCAATCTTGTCAAGAGGGGCATCCTTGTGCTCAATAGCTTTCTTGTAAGCCATCATCACAGCTTCGTAATAGCCATAGTCTGTGTGTGAGTTCTTTTGGCTTGCCAATTCTTTGGCATATGCCAGCAGTGATTCAAACGATTCGGTGATGGCGATCACAGCATAGCGTCTTTTCTCTTTCTGGTTTATGTCTTCTGTAGATATGCTTACCGACTTGATGCCTTTGCCGCCGAGCACAATGTCCGACAAAGAGCCATACTCCTTTTCCTTCTTCTCAAGCTGCTTGTCCACAGTCTCCAGATTCTGGTAGTCGCCCGCTTCTTCCATGCTTGCCGATTTTGATTGGAGAGCCTCTATATCTTCCTTCAGTTCTGACAACTTGCCGACGTCCATAACCACATTTATCACACGTGCGCCATTTGCAGATTTTGTCTCTGTCTTAGGCCATCCTGTGTTGACCTCCAGAATGTCGAGAGTGGTGGTTATCTCAACGCATGCTTTGCCTTCCTGCGGATATACGCCAAAGTTGCCGTTCGCTTGCGTTTCTATCCTCATGAGGTCATCTGCTTCCTCTTCGAGTCTGTATACGACGCGGTTGCCTTTGGCCAATCCTTTAGCCACGCATCTGATGGATATCGGACTGCCTATCTTTGATATGATGAACGTTCTTTCAGGGTCCTCAGACACGTTGAATACAAACTCATAAATATTAAGAAGCGCCTTATTGCCATTTTCATCGTTGCCGCTTTGCTTGCGGGCCCCGAGTCGTTTGTCGCCTACAATATTTTTGTTCACATATTCTATTGTCCATCCCGATTCAGCAGATACGAACGACACGGATGCCAAAGACTTGTTCATGAGCGACTCGTCTATTGTGATGTCATCCTGTTTGTCACACTTGAATGTTTGTGCATTAAGCATGAATGAGTTGGCTGCTATTGTCAAGAAGAAAATAAATAACTTTCTCATTGTGTGTTTTTGTATATGTAATAAGACTTTTTCTCTACATGTCTACGATGTCTTCCTCAAAATCTCCAAGTGATATGATGTCATCCTCCTTGACTTTTTTTCCTCCCACAATGTCAGGCTGCCATGTGCGCACCTCAATTTTGGGCTCATCCTCATCAGTGAAGTTCCACAGGATAAACACATAGCCGTCATCGTTGTAATGGCTTGATCTCCATTTTTGGTGAAGTCGAACACCATAGAAGTTCTTGTTCACCTTAGATCTTGTGACAGATTGGCATCCGTTAATGCCCACTTCAGTGAACTCAACATTTATCCATTTGTTATTGTTGAAGCACCTGGCCAGTTTGGCAAGATATTGCTTCTTCGTCTGTTTGGTAAACTCCACCTTCTCGTTGCTTGTGGCAAACTCTTTGTTTGTTTCTTGCACTACACGCCCCGTGATGATGAGTGCCTTGTCGGAGAAAATCTTCTGCATGAATGCCATGTCGTGCCTGTTGTATGCTGTGGCGAAAGCGTCGCACCACTTCACAATCTGCATCTTGCGTTCGATGTCCACTATGTCGTTCGAGTCAGAGCATTTCTCAAAAGACTCGCCTGTGCGTGATGAGAACGAATAGCAAAAATCAGTTATGGTGCCTTGCTTGTCAAACTCCACCACAGCGTCTTGAAATGTGCCGTTGGCCCATTTGTCTGCTGCATCAGGCACGATGATGAGAGGAATATTGCGTGCCATATAGCTGTTCTTGAAGTTCCATAGTCTGTCGGTCACCTCTTCATCGTCACACTTGAAATGAGACACCACCCACAGTTGGGCGAGCGTTTGTTTTGCTTCTGCGCTTATTCTTATGTTGTTAAGGTTGAGAGGCCTGTCAGCGCTGCATGCCTCGTTTATCTCTGTGAGCAGAGCCGCAAGGTTGTTTTGCATGCCACTTATAGGTGCCGAACTTGCAATGCCTTTGTCGGGCAGAAGCACCACATCTATGGCAAGCGACTTTATGTAGCACAATGCTAAGAGTAGCATTGTCAGAATTGATTTTCTTGTGGTATTCATGATTATCGTTGTTTTAGTGCTTATTTCTTGAATTTTATTCCAAGGGCCGCATTCTTAGGATAGTTTTTCAACTCGTCCTTTTCTCCTGTAGCCACGTTGTATCTTACATCTCCGTCTGATAGCAATGCATTTATGTTGCCAGATGCATCATACAATACGAGGTACCATTCGTTTATGTTCTCTATGTTCTTGTATTTCTCATATTCTGTGATGCTGCCTTCTGTTTTCATCTGCTTGATGGCCGAATTGAGTTGGGCGATAGACTTTATGCCTGCTAAGTCTATGGCTGCTTGTGGAAATACAGGTGTGAGCGTTGCTGCCAGTTCCTGGTTGTCGTTTTCATCTTCAGTTGTTTCAGCCTCTGTTGGAGTTGTCAGAAGCACAGTGTTTTTTGTTCCAAAGATGTCTTTCTTTTTTACGTATAAGAAGCATCTGTGCATGTTTGTTCCGCGTGGCATGGTGATTTCGCTCATGATAGCCTTCGTGTCGTTGACAACAATGTCGGGCGAATTTCTCAGTTTCTTTTGTTCTGCCACATATTCATTCACATTTTGATAGAACAGTTCTTCTGCCACAGCCATAGCTTCTTCTTGCGTCTTGCATGTAGCCTCAGAGTAAACATACTGTTCGGGAGCGCGTTTAATCTTCGTTATGGCGCTCTTCTCGTTGCTGTATGCGTCTTGTGCATTCATGCCAATGCATGTCATGATGGACAATACGATGGTCAGCAGGCTCTTATTGTTGAATGGAACTTTCATGTTCTTCTAAATTTAGGTATTCCTTTTTAATGTTGTATATTGGTATGTATGGCAGCAGTTTGCCATAGATGGTGCCTTTGCCGTCCGCAGCCACTTGGTCATCAATGGTGACGGATACCATGTGTATGAATCCGCCGTTTTTGTTGGCGAGCATCAGCAGTCCGTCAGTCGATTTGCCGTTTCTCTGCTTTATGCCAAAGAATGGCGTGCAGTTTTCCACGGTTCTGCAATAGTTGATGAACTGTCTTAATGGTATGTTGATAGTGTCGTTTCTAAACCCATATCTGTTTACGCACAGCTGCATCTCGATGTTGTGCTCCATATCATCGGCAATCATGATGTTTCTTACCGTGTGGGTTATTTGTTTGGCACTGCGGACATATTCCCTCTGTCCATTGTCGCCTTTGTCGGAAAGGCCATTGTTAAGATACAATGTGTTTGACATCTGTGGCGTGACAATCCATGATCCTTCAATAGGCAACGGAGATGCAGGAGACATCTTATGCCGTTTCAGTTGTTTCTCAAAGATGCTCTCGAGTTCGGTGATGTCGCATCCGCTGAGCAGTTGCCAATTCTTTGGATAGATTATTTGCAGCACGTTCTTGCCATCCTTTGACCATGTAGACATGAACCTGTGATACTCCAGTTCTTCCTCAGTATAAGAATACGTTGAGTCAATGTTCATGGCTGTGTAGGCAGACCCTGCAGATATGGTGAATGAGTATTGCATGGCGAGGCGGTCTCTTTCCTCTTCATTGTAGATGTTCATCTCCAGCAGTTGTCTTTCTAAGAAATCATACGATGGCGATGGCTTCAGTTGGCGCACGGCATCAGAAAAGAGCTTTAGCCCTATATGCTCCACTTCTCCATATTGGTTAGTTCGTCTGCTGATGTCATGTTTCACTTTCTTTGTGGCAAGAAGTGCGTCAATATGCGCCAACCTTTTTGTGGTGTAGCCATCAGCGTGTATGGCAGTGTGGCAAAGAGACCACACCGCCAGCACGATGATGCATTTCATGTTAAGAATGTTGCGCATGGACGTGTTCTTGCTTATTTAGTCATGACTCAAAGTTTCGCTTTGAGAGCCGTCAGCGTGGTACCAACGCACCGAATTGACCTCGTTGTCTTTCCAGACACCTGTCACTTGGTCGCCAGGCTGAGCCATTTGGCTTGTGCCAGGTATGACGTGCGCCTTCTTGAATGTGAGGGTGGAACCGTCAAAGGTGGCGTATGAGACATGGTAGAGCTTTGCATTAGGTCTTGGATCCACAGGCCCGGGGCAAGGATGTGGCGTTTGTTGCCCAGTTTCTTCAAAAGTCTTTTTCTTCAGAGCTATGATGTATGAGGCATGGCCCATTCCATCGGCAGTCTTCACCTGCACGCTTGCGATGTCGGTTACATTCTCAGGACTGATGGTGAATGTGGATGTGCTGTCCTTGAGTGTGATGGCTGGAGTCACGCCAGCATCCTGTGCATCCTTTGTGATGCTTTCGCTCGCTTTAATCCAGATGGTATCATTGCTCTTGATACTGTCGAGTGGGGCGCTCATCACTTCCCAGTCAGCTCCTACGGTGACAGATGCAATGCCTGTGCTGTGAGTGACGACTGGCGTTTCCTCTGCTCCAGAGCCAGAGAAGGCTTTCCAGATGCCGAAGCCGCCTCCACATGCCACAGCTGCTCCTGCGGCGATGATGGCTATTGGTTTCCAGTTGAGTTTTGGTCCATGTCCTCCATCTTTTATTTCTGTCAGTTCCTTGCCGCATTCTTCGCACACGAAGTTGAATTCGTCCACTTCCTGCACGACCTTATTTTCTGCAAGGTCACAATTGTCATAATTATGACACACGCCTTTTTTCTTGGCCATTTTTGTATGTGATTATTGAGTTGTTTTTAATTATACGTATTACAAATCTTTCAGTTCGGATTCCATGATTTCTTGAGCTATGGCTCTCCATTGCTTGTAGATAGGACTGAAGTCGTTTCCGCCCACTGAAGGGTGGTTCTTGATGAGATTATTGACAACATCCATGCCGAGTTTGCGTCGGAGTGCGGCCTTCTGGTCGTTAGAACGCACTTGTGCCATCTCTTGATCCACTTTGTTCTTTATCTTGGAAGCCAGTTTGAAATCGTTGGATATATATGTGAGCGAACTGAAGATGTCTTTTCCCATTCGTTCCCAGTTGTCTCCCCAGTCGTTAGGGAAGTTGACTGCGTCGAAATGTTCTCCTGTTTCCGGATTTTCTTTCTGGACGAAGAGTCCCATGGCGTATCCGAGAAGGATAGGCTTGCGCATCATCTCCTCAATCTCTTCTGGCCCCATTTCAAAGAGTTCGGGAAGAGGGGTTTTGAATGATTCTGTGTGCAGAGCCATTCTGTTGAGAGGGCCTTCTGTTGGGTTACGCAGCAGGTAATCATATCTCTCTTTCAGCACCTGTGTGTTCGATATGAAACGCAATGGGAATCCAGATGCGGCAGCGATGATTTGTATCTGATTTTTATTCTCCAAGTCGGAAAGGTCTTCTGCAGGATTGAAAGTTGGGCAAATCTGTCTGACCATGTCTACTAATCTGCCGCGGAAGTTGCTCCTGTCTTCGTCAAAGCGTGGCAGACGCAGCTGAATCATCCTCATCATTCCGCCTCCGGCATTCTCAAACACTCTGTTCTGCTCTTCCTGGTTGAACTGAACGTAGCACTGAGCTTCTTGTACCCAACTGCGCACAAGAGTTTCAAGTTTCTCCTCTGAGTTGTATTCGTTGCGCAGTTTTTCAAGTATGTTCACTCCTACCAACTTATTGACAGGGTCATTTGCAGCTGCATCTTCCATAGCTCGGTTGGCAGTCTTTTCGCATTCGTCAAGTATGATGTCTATGGCCGTGTTGAAGTCAGTTCTGTCAAGCAGGGTGGCGAATGAGTGCTCGCCGTCCTCACCAAGCATATTTACCATATTTGTTCTGATGTTTGTGCAGTTGCTGTCTTGTCTTTCTCTGTTGGACAAGCATTCCTTGATGAAACTCTGCACTCTGTCAGGGTCGTATTTTTTTATTATGATGGTATTTTCATTATTGCCATTTGAGCTGCACTTGCTGTCTGCCTGTGCTGAAGCTTCGTTGAGAATATCTGTCAGCATGGCATGATACGTCTGCATGCCATCAAGCATCTTGTTGAGGGCAACCACCACTTCCTGCATGAGCGTGGATGCATATTTGTATGCTATGATGCGGGTGTTGGCTGCAGCTAAACGGCATTTAGCGGTCTTGTACATTGCGAACACTCTTCTTGATGCGCCTGTTATGGCATCTTTAAGCCATCCGATATTTTCCCATTCGTCGTTGATGCCTTTGATGGCCAAAGTCTGTTTCTTTGCTTCTTCCTCCTGCACAGCTACTTGCTGATTGAAAGCAGTGATGCGCTCCTTGCAGTCCTCAATGAGAATGGATGAGTATTTCTCTGCTTCAATGAGGCTCATGGTGCCAGCATGCCATTGGTCGAACAGATACTTCTCTATATGGCGGCGCAGAGCGCTTGCATATCCTCTTATTTCTCTTGATTGTATCTCATAGAATTGTTTGACACCGTGAGAACGGTAGTTGTTGTCAAAATATTCATCCACCCTTTTTGTGAAAGCAGCGAACCAACTCTTTTTGTCATCACCTTTCTGCACTTCGTCAGCAAACATCTGTGTGCGGGTTTCCCATGTCTCGTCGATGTCTCTCCATCGTCTTGTGCCTTCATTCTCAATGATTGGTCTTGATAGCATCAGGTGAGAGTTGCTCAGATGAAGTTCTTCGCGAGTCCTCTTGTTCTTTATGGTGTCACGGTAACCAGTGCCAATCTCGTCCATGGAGCGTTCGCCATATCCTATGCCATCTTGCCAGAAGTTGAACTGCAGTTGTCGTGCTGCTTGCCGTGCCAGATTGTATGTCACACATTCTTCAATCTCAGATTCAGGATATTCTATGCTTCTGATTCCAAACGACATGAACTTGCGGCTGCGGGTGGCGTCGCCGTTGTTGTCTTTTTCAGGTCCGGCACCATCGTTCTCACATCCGACGAGTCTGTTCATCTGCGAGTTCTCACTCGCCACAGTCTTTTGGAACAAGAAGTCGGCTGTTGCAGCTGGAAGTGCTGTCCTGATATTGAGAGTTTTGCCTGCTTCGTTCACGTTGGTGTATAGATAAGCAGCATCGAAAGCATTGATGCCATCAAGCAGACGGCGCACTTCTCCTGTGAAGTTGTCACGCCTTCCTGTAATGTCCAAAGGATGATATTTGCCGACGCTCATTGCGTTCAATTCGCAGAGGGCGGCATAGCCATTGGCTTGGTAGAAACCGCTGTCGTGCCTTGGGTTCACCACATTGATTTCTGGAACATATAGATAAAGGAATATCTTATATTCAGTGCCTCCAGCCACAGGCTTGTATTCCTGTCGTATTTGGGAAACGGCGTCAATGATAGAGCCAGAACCTGTGCCTCCTGCCAAACCTGCGCATATATGGAAAGTCACCATCTGGTCGTTGCTGTCCTGCTGTATTCTGTTCACAGAGTTTTTCACTCTTGTGAGGAAATCGGAGCCATCGCCTGCAGCGATGGAGGCAAGGTTGTTGGCAAAAAGTGTTCGTCCCAATCGGCGGCGCTGACCGCCAATGCCGGCTGTGACGAGCGGACCGAGCTGGTTCCTCATCATCTCAACGTCGCTTTCATTGAGGAATGCTCTTATGCCGGGGTAGTTGGCCATGTTTTGGAACATGCTCAATCCCAATCCGTGAATGGATACCTTCTGTGCTTCCTTCAGGTGCACGCTTTTGCCCATAGTCTTCCAACCGTCGCGTGAGTTGAGGTCGTCATCGCTGGAGTCAACATACAGGTATTCAAGATGTATCCCATTGTTAGGTTCGTTAGAACGAAACTCTTGGTAAACTCGTTTGCGGAACTCGCGAAGGATGCAACCTCCTGTGCCGCCAAGACCGATTATAAGATGATTTGCCATTGTATTATAATATTAGGTTGTGTTATATAATTCTTTTTAGATAAGCAGGCGTTCAAAATTATTTTATTATATCAGTGTGTCAAATATGACAATAATTATGAACACCTGCTTATATGTGTCAGAAATCATCAGCATGAGAATAGGATGATGAACTGTATTCATGAGTGCGGCTCTTCTTGCCGCTCTTTTTCTCAAGCGTCATGGCTATGATGCTGCCCGTCACAATGAATCCGATGCTCCAGAACACTCTGCGCCAGCAGTAGGAAGTCATGGCATCCTCAATGGTTACTTTCATGTTCTCTGAAAAACATGAAATGTCATCGCAAGAGAGATCCCATGTGTTGATATACACTCCAAGCAGAGGGTATTGCTGTGTTGCATAATCCATTATTTGCTGCGAGTCTGCGATGCCTACAGCACCTGTCATGCCCTCAAGTGCTTGGTCCATTTCTATTTTAATGGCTGAGGCCATGTTATACACTTCTATGGCTCCATACATAAGCGACAATTGTATGCATAAGAGTATGAAAAGCGCAATGCCCACTGCGAAGAATGGAATGCCTTTCACGATGTCTTCGCTAAGGCAGCGAAGAGAAAAATACAATATAAGCATAATGGCAACGGTGGTAAGCACACCGTAACAGATGCATTCAAAGGCAATGGGAATCAGTTCAAATAGTATCATTGGGGCTTAGTGGTAAAGCGCATGTGGTTCGCCTTCTCATGCAGGGTTGTGAAGTGTTGTGGCCGGACAGAATAAAAAAGCGTGGCGAACCTACCTGTTGTTCATTCTGCTCTAAGAGGCTCTAGCAAAACCTAATCCTGAAGAATGAACAACGTCAGAGCCCACGCCGATATGAATACTATTATCCCTTAAGGCAATTGCGTGTAATAGATGCTTTGGAGACGCATTTATGGCTACACCAAACCCTTAAGGGATGTGAATAATCACATCCCCGGAACATCTACCGTTGCTTCTCTTTGACAGGATTGTGAAATTTGCTAGATTTCTTAGAGCCAAAGATGAGCGCAAAGTAAACGCTTTTTTAAAATGTCATAGTTCCCACCCTTAAGAAACTGTTTCATTGAGAATCTTCAATTATGCAGCTCTTGCCTACGTGCGGCGTGGGTCTCAATCACTGAATCATGCGTTCTGCTTCACTTGTCTGTGTGCTTGGCCTGTGTCAGATAATCAAGAAACTATATGCAAATATATAAAAACTTATTGTAAACATAAAATAAAAGATAAAAAAAATAGCATTTAGACTTTGTTTATTGCTTAAAGTGCGCCGTGATTCACTTTGAGGCGGTTTTTGCGCTTTATGTGGCTGTTCTTGTGTGTTTATTCAATGGTCTTGCCCCAATCTGCTTAGAAGTATTGTTTTGCCCAAACAGAAAATCGGCATCATATATATAATAATGTATATAAGTAGGGCATGGAGACAATGATTTAGTTGTCAAAAAATGATAGTAAGGATACTTTGCGAAGTATCACGTGATACTTTGCAAAGTATTACGTGATACTTGGCCAAGTATCACGTAATACTTTTTTGGGGGGTGCTGCATGCTATAAAAACTAAATCAAGAATTCTGCAGGTGTGCTTTGGCTTTAACCCAAATCTAATGACCGATTTGGGTTAAAGGCAGATGTGCGAAGAAAACGTGACGCAACATGCCCAAAAAGTATATTAGGATACTTTGCCAAGTATCCTAATATACTTTGCCAAGTATCCTTACCCTCTTTTTTTCATGAATAAGTGGGCAGGCGAATCAGTTGCTCATGTCGAATGTCGGCATAGGCTGCAGCTTGTGGAGGTTTTGTCGGTTCATGCGGTCAATCTTGTCTACCTTGAGACCTTCCGCTTCGTTGTTGTGCACATATCCACTTGGCACCTTGCCTGTTCGGATGTACATGTCGAGCTCGGCATAAGTGAAGCCTATTTTTTCCTCATCGGGACAGCTGTGTGGAAGTCCGTCGTCAGGAGTCTTGTGCACCCATTCGTATGGCACCTCGAGATAGTCGCCGATGGCGAGCACTTCAGTCACGGTGAGTTTGGCAAGTGGTGAGAAGTCGCCAGCTCCATCGCCAAACTTTGTGGCGTATCCTATATAGTCCTCAGAGAGGTTGCATGTGTTCACCACACGGCAGTTGTATGTCTGTCCGATGGCATAGAGTGTGGTCATGCGAAGACGTGGCGGAATATTCTGCTCGCTGGCTTTGCTGAGTTGCATGTTGCCGTCGGCATTGATTGACGATGCGAGAGTGTCGAAGGCGCTGCCAATGTTGATGGTGAGCATCTTCATGCCCAAGTGCTTGCATATCTTGTCGGCGTCATTCACGCTCTGGTTGTTGCTTGGCATGGACACTCCGATGACACGGCTTGGTCCAAGAGCCTTGCAGAGCACGGCAGCTGCTACGGTAGAGTCTTTGCCGCCGCTCATGCCGAGGATAGCTTTGACATCAGGCCCATATCCTTGGAATAGGTCCTTGACCCATTGAATCAGTTCGTTGGCGGTCTTCTCCGCGTCAAACAGATAATTCTCTTTTCTTGTTTCCATACTTGTGGTGTTATTTTGTTTGTGCTGTTCTTATATATATAATGTGTTTCTGCGTCAAGCCAGCAAGGCTCTTACAGCAAGTCGACCGTCTGCACCAGATGTGTGCTGTTGGACCCCTTGATAAGTATGACATGTCCTTGCGGCTGATGCTCAGATATGGCAGCCTTGACCTCATCCACGTTGGCAAACAGGCGGAAAGTGTCGGGGTGTGATGTGTTGGCAAACTCATCACCCACGAGCCACACCTCTTCAAAGCCGCATGAAGGTATCATGTCGACAATCTTCTGGTGCTCCTCATGGCTTGCCTCTCCAAGTTCTTTCATGTCGCCGAGGATGCACATCTTGTGCTCAGCTTTGATAAGGCTGAAATTGTCGAGAGCCGCCTTCATGCTTGTGGGGTTGGCGTTGTATGCGTCAACGACGAGTTTGTTGTGCTCAGTCACGGTGAGCTGGCTGCGGTTGTTGGATGGCACGTATTCTGCCAAGGCATGGCTGATGTCTTCAGCAGGCACGGCGAATAGTGTGCCTATGCAAGCTGCAGCGAGTACATTGTCGAGGTTGTAACTGCCAATGAGGTGAGTCTGCACCTCGTATGGCGAGAACTGTGTAGGTTGTGGAGACCAGCGGAATTTGAGCATCGGGTTGCATTCGATGAGGCTGCCCTTGACCAAGAGACCGTCAGCATCGTTCTGGCCGTATCGAATAAGGCGCAGTCCGGCGCTTATGCCTTTGAGGTGCGGGTTGTCGTTGTTGATGAATGCGGTGCCATGGTTCTCACGAAGATAGTCGTAGAGTTCGCCTTTGGTGCGGATGACTCCGGCAAACGAGCCGAAGCCCAACAGATGAGCCTTGCCGACATTGGTGATGATGCCATAGTCGGGGCATACGATGTTGACAAGTGTCTTTATCTCTCCTGGGTGATTCGCGCCCATCTCCACCACGGCAATCTGATGGTCTTTGGTGAGTTGCAGCAGCGTTTTTGGCACGCCGATATGGTTATTGAAATTGCCTTGCGTGTAGAGCACACGGTATTTCTTTTTCAGCACGGACGCGATGAGTTCCTTTGTGGTGGTCTTGCCGTTGGTGCCCGTCACACCTATTATGGTAGTGCCGAGGGTGGTGCGGTGCAGGTGCGCCAGTTGCTGGAGTGCGGTGAGAGCATCATCCACGAGGATGATACGCTCGTTGCCATCTTCTGCATATTCCATTTCGTCGATGATGGCATATGCGGCTCCCTTCTCCAATGCGCTCTTGGCATATGCGTTGCCGTTGAAAGTGTCGCCTTTGAGGGCGAAGAACAATGAGCCTTCTGGCACGTCACGGCTGTCGGTTGTGACAATGGGGTGCTGCTGAAACAGCTTGTATAAATCTTCTGTGGTCATTTTTGTGTTCTTTTGCATTTGGCATGTCGTTTTATGTAGCCTGTGTCATTTTATAGCGTTTCTCAGATAGTTCTCCAGTTCGTTGCATTCCAGTCTGAGGTGGAATTCGCCGCCCAACGCCACGCTGATAGCTCCAGTCTCTTCGCTCACAATGATGGCGATGGCATCGCTTTGTGAGGTGATGCCGAGTGCTGCACGGTGTCGCAGGCCCAGTTCTTTGGGTATGTTGAGGCTATGGCTGACAGGCAGTATGCATCCAGCGGCCATGATGCGCTTGCGGCTTATTATCATGGCTCCGTCGTGCAGGGGCGAGTTTTTGAAGAATATGTTTTTGATGAGTTCGGTGTTGATGTTTGCGTTGATGGTCTCGCCCGACTTGATGATGTCGGTGAGTGACATCTCTCGTTCCACGACGATGAGCGCGCCAACCATGTTCTTGCTCATATAGTCGCATGCCAGCACAATGCGCATCAGGAGTTCTTCATCTTCTTCCTCGCTTGTAGGCAGTTTTTTGATGAAGAAGCGCGCGATGGCGTTAAGTCGTCTTTGCGAGCCGAGGGTGAGGAAGAAACGTCTTATCTCCTCCTGGAACAGGATGATGAGAGCGAGCACGCCCACGCTGACAAGTTTGTCGAAGATGCTTCCCAATAGTTTCATTTCCAGGATCTGCGACACAACGATCCATGTCACGATGAAGACAAGTATGCCGTAGAAGATGTTGAGAGACCCTGACGATTTCATCAGTCGCCAAATGTAGAAGAGCATTGTGGCTACCAGGATGATGTCTATGGCGTCTTTAATACCGAATGCAAACATAGCTCTCTGTTGTTTGTGTTAAGCAGGTGTTCAAAATTATTTTATTATATCAAAGTAAGCCGCTCTCATATTATGAGCACCTACTTACTTAATGAATGTGTTTATTTAACCCCAATAGGTTATTCTCCATCATCTTGACTATTTTCACCACTTCGACGCATTCCTTCACATCGTGCACTCTGAGAATGCTTGCGCCTTTCTGGAGGGCGATGGTGTTGAGCACGGAAGTGCCGTTGAGCGATTCTTCGGGAGAAGAGCCAAGCAGGCGGAATATCATGCTCTTGCGTGATATGCCCACGAGCAAGGGCAATTCGAACACATGCAGCATCTCCTGATGTCCGAGCAACTCGTAGTTGTGCTCTATTGTCTTGGCAAAACCGTAGCCAGGGTCGAGAATGATGTCTTTCTGTCCGAGGTCGCGCAACTTCTGAATCTTTTCTGCGAAATAGAGCATGATTTCTTTCATCAGATCGTCATAGTGGGGCGCTTGCTGCATGGTCTGCGGCGTGCCTTTCATGTGCATTAAGATGTAAGGTACCCCGAGTTTGGCCACTGTCTCAAACATGCGCTTGTCAAGTTCGCCGCCAGATATGTCGTTGATGATTCCCACTCCAAGTTCTTCCACACACATCTTTGCCACATCAGCTCTGAAAGTGTCAACGCTTACAGGCATGCCTGGTGCCATCTCGTTGACAATCTTCATGCCATGCCTCAGGCGCGCCATCTCTTCTTGTGTCGACACATCGTCTGCACCCTGTCGGGAAGAGTAAGCTCCAATGTCAATCATCTGTCCGCCTTCGTCAATGATTTGCTTCACTCTGTTGCGGATGTCCTCTTCCGTCTGTTTTCTGCTGCCAGAGTAGAATGAGTCGGGTGTGACATTCAGTATGCCCATGACCTTCGGTTCGGCGAGGTCTATCAACTTTCCGTTGACATTGATGCTGTATAGTGTTTGTTTGTTCATGGTGCAAAGTTATAAAAAAGAATTGATATAGGCGGGACCTGCAAGAAAAATATTATGTGGCAAATGGGTGCAGCAGGGCATTTGTGTTTGTTAAGCCAGTGTTCATGATTATTTAAGCCAAATGGGTCATTAGATTTTGAATATTGTTAGTGTTTGAAGTTTTGCGTGTGGAGCTTACAACTTGAGCAAATAATGTATGTTTGTTATGGAGTTATTGACATGTGTGTGCTTTGCTTCAGATGTTTTTTGATGGTTTATGTCATTGTGAGGGCATGTGATGGCGATGTATGTGTTGGTCAGTAGTTAATGTTGTGATATATGGCATGATATCGGGTTGGATGGTGGTTGTGCAGATGCAGTTGTCAACAGTGTTGTCAACAGTTTTATAAACAAAGACGTGTGATAAGATGAGAGTTGTCAACATCAAGTCTTGTGAATAATGGGAAATAAGGCTGTTTGTTAACAATGAAAGCATGTTATCAACAGGAGCTTATAGTTACCAACACTTATCAACACCCTGTATAGCCTTGTGCTTCCAACAACATGACTTGTCAACACCTATATGATGTTATCAACAGTTATCAACAGATGTAAACATGCACCATCTGCATTGTGATTCAGTTCGTTACCCACCTCTCCGCAAAAACTTGTTGTCTGTGATGAAGCTTGCGTCATTAAGTGGGTGCTCATAATTATTTTTATATTTGACGCATTCTATCTTGAGGCAGATTTTTCTTCTGTTTGATGGAGCTATGCGGGCATAGTGACTGATAAACAGAAGGAAAAGATGACCAAGAGAGTGTGTGGCAAATATGAGAGCGGTTTACTTTGATATAATAAAATAATTTTGAACACCTACTTATGATATGAACATCAAAAATGTTCATTAAAAATATACCAGATATTCAAAAAATGCTTACCTTTGTGGCGTTCAAAAGAAAAAATGATCTGCTAACTATTATTACTTAAACAACTATGCGATTGAAGCATTTGATAACCTCAGCGGTGGTGTCTCTGTATGGCCTCACAATGATGGCGCAACCTGACGAAAAAGATGTGATGAAGGCTATGGAACTTGCCAATAGCCATTTCATCAATAAGTATCCCGACCCAGGCGTGTCAACGTTTGTGAAGAAAGAGCGTCCGTCGAACCTTTGGACACGTGCTGTGTATTTTGAAGGACTGACAGCCCTTGCCGAACTGCAGCGCTTGATGGGGCATCCCGGTTATGATAAAAACTATGATTACATGAGCAGATGGGGAGAAGCCCACAATTGGACCCCACGCAATGGAGTAGGCACACGTGATGCAGACGATTACTGTTGCTGCCAGACCTACCTCGACATGTATTGGATGGAATCAAAAGGCGTGACGACGCTCAAGAAATCGGCTTCATACATTCCTTCTAAGCAATGTCTCGACAATATCATAGCTGCGGAAAACACACCTTGGGTGGCAGGCAACCAGGTGAAATCGAAGGGCAGCGATGGTGATTGGACATGGATTGACGCCATACAGATGGGACTGCCCGTGTTCTCTAAGATGGCAAGGATTCAACATCTGTCGGGAAGCAAAAATGCAGACCGTTATACCGACAAAGGATGGGACATGTATGAGGAATCGAGAGACGAAATAGGCGGAGGACTCTATAACGTGAAAGATGGGCTATGGTGGCGCGATGCCGACTTTGTGCCGCCATACACAGAGCCTAATGGTGAGGACTGCTATTGGAGCCGTGGCAACGGATGGGTCTATGCCGCTCTTGTGCGAGCCATGGATGCCATGCTTGTGGCCAAGAGTGCGGATGCGCCAGCATGTATGGAACCATTGGGCGAGACCAAATGGAGGAATATAGGCGTGGATGACCACTTCAAGGATTACCGCAAGGATTTTCTCTCCATGACCAAGGCTCTTGTGAAATGCCAGCGTGCGGACAAGTTCTGGAATGTGTCTCTCCACGATGGCAACAATTATGGAGGCGTGGAGTTGTCGGGAACGGCACTTTTCATCTATGGCATGGCATGGGGCGTGCGCCATGGCTATCTGCCAAAGGCGAAGTATGCTCCTATTATTTATGGCACATGGGATGCTATGGTGAAAACATGCCTGCATGACGATGGCTTCCT
This sequence comes from uncultured Bacteroidaceae bacterium, assembly GCA_934293005.1. Taxonomy (GTDB): domain Bacteria; phylum Bacteroidota; class Bacteroidia; order Bacteroidales; family Bacteroidaceae; genus Minthosoma. The sequence continues at coordinate 149,525 of CAKQYA010000001.1, read as the reverse complement.
TGGTTATGTGCAAGGCACAGGCAAACAGCCTTCCGACTCGCAGCCGGTGACATACGATAAGCAGCCCGACTTCGACGACTATGGACTTGGATGCTTCCTGCTCTGTGGCACAGAGGTGGTACGGCTGATAAGGCAAGGCAAATGATGGGGCATTATACAATAGGTGTCATTAAATTCTACAATAAGTGTTATTAAATATATTGATAGGCATGAATAAAACTGTGTTTATTCTATTCCTTGCGCTTGCCATTGTGGCAGGCGCATGTTCTTCAGACAAGAAGGACGGCAAGAAGGCTGTGACGGCCAAGGCTCAGAGTGCTCCTTATGAGTTGTTGGTGGTGGCCGACAAAGATTGGCTGAAGACGTCAGCAGGGCATAGCCTCATGGTGGTTGTGGAGTCGCCAGTGGAGGTGTTGCCCCAAGTGGAGCCTAATTTTCGTGTCACCACTATAGACACTCGACGTTTTGATGGAATATTCAAATTCTATTCGAATATTGTTGTTGCAGACGTCAATGCTAAATATAAGAAAGCGGAGGTGCGCAGGGCGGTCAATCTCTACGCCCGTCCTCAGACGGTGCTCTATGTCTCGGCTCCTGACAATGAGAGTTTCATGAGCCTGATGAAGGAGCGCGCCGGTTATATCTTGGATGAGTTCAACAAGAATGAGTTTGACAGAGAACGCTCTTTGCTTCGCAAGGAGTATAGCGGCGCTGTGGCTTCAAAGGTGAGGAAAATGTTTGGCGTGGAACTGAAGGCGCCGAAGGATGTTGACGACATCAAAGTGGGCAAGTCATTCCTGTGGGGTGCCGACAGCAAGAGGGAGTTTCGTCAGAACGTGTGCGTCTATACCTTGCCGCTGAAGGACATGACCCTTGAGATGATGGTGGCAGCGCGTGATTCGGTCATGCAGATAAACATACCAGGAGAGAGTGAAGGCCAATGGGTGGAGACAGATCCTCGTTCTGTCATGCCCGACGTGTCGGCATGCGGTGATGTGCCAGTGGCTGTGATGCGCGGGCTGTGGCGTATGAGGCATGGTGCCATGGGCGGGCCGTTTGTATCATATTACATGCCCGACAGCATAGGCAACCGCATCGTGGTGGCAGAAGGCTTCGTCTTCGCTCCCGATGAGAAGAAGAAGCCAATCATGCGCCAACTGGAAGCCGCGCTTCAGACTCTTGTGCGCGATGCCGCCAAATGACATCAGAGGAAAGATGATTGATCTGCATGCCTGAAAACAACCGAAAGAGGGTGAAATACCATGAAATGAGTATTATTTTTAGACTAAAGGGCATTTTCTTTACCTAAAATTTGGTATGAGAGAAAAACTTTTCCTACATTTGCACCGTCAATCGCAAAGAGGCGGTTGAGTAAAGAAGTAATAACAAATATTATATAAAAGGGTTTAATATTATGGCATACGTAATTAGCGACGATTGTGTTATGTGTGGAACTTGCGCTGGCGAGTGTCCATCAGGAGCTATCAGCGAGGGTGATGGCAAGTATGTAATTGATGCAGATTCATGCGTAGACTGCGGCACTTGTGCTGACGCATGTCCTGCAGGTGCTATCGCTCCAGGTGAATAATGTGATGTCGTGAGACTCTACATGTTATTCTCTTGTGCCCACATGCACACAAGGATTACAAAGCGGCATTCTCCTATTGGAGCATGCCGCTTTTTCTGTATTGTAAAAACAACCTCCAAAATCTATAATGGCAGATATGAAGAACATGAGAAACATCAATAGAGCGCTGCTGGCACTTGCAGCCATATGCGCTTCTGCATTGTCGGATGCGCAGACCTACACGTTTGATGGCAGAACAAAAGATGCCGTAAAGGTGGAAGCCAAAGATGTGTATTCTGATGATAAAGGCTATGGTTACGACTTCCAAGACATAGTGGCTGAGGCGCGCACCATGCAGAACGGCACATACCAACTCTCAGACGGCATATTCTATTTCTCCGTGAAGGTGCCTGACGGCAATTATAAGGTGACGGTGACTGTTGGTTCAAAGAAACATGCAGCCAACACGACTGTAAGGGCTGAGTCGAGACGATTGTTTGTGCAGAATGCTAAGACGAAGAAGGGCGAGTTTAAGGATTATAGTTTTGTGGTCAACAAACGCAACACAGTCATTCTTCTTGCTGATGGCAAGACTGACAGGGTGCGCATCAAGGCACGTGAACAGAAAAAACTCAACTGGGACGACAAGTTGACTATTGAGGTGAATGGAGATGCCCCTGCTGTGTCGGCTATAAAGATTGAACCTGCTGGCCATGTGCCAACGTTGTGGCTATGCGGCAATTCGACCGTTGTGGACCAAGACTTTGAGCCATGGGCTTCATGGGGACAGATGATCACCCGATGGTTCACAGATAAGGTGGCAGTGGCCAACTATGCCGAGAGCGGTGAGACAGCCACCTCGTTCATAGGAGCTGGCCGACTGAAGAAGATTGTGTCGTTGATGAAGAAGGGAGACTATATCTTCATGGAGTTTGGACATAATGACCAGAAAGAGAAACGTCCGGGCAGCGGAGCCTTCTACAACTATGCTTATGCTCTGAAGCAGTTTGTGGATGAGGCGAGAGCCAAGGGAGCCACTCCAGTGTTTGTCACTCCCACGCAGCGCCGTGCGTTTGATGCCAATGGCAAGATTATGGAGACTCATGCCAACTATCCAGAGGCGATGCGCTGGGTGGCGAAAGACCTTGGAGTGCAGGTGATTGAATTGCATGACATGACACGCACTTTCTATGAGACGCTTGGAGTGGAAGGCAGCACACATGCCTTGGTGCATTATCCGGCCCACACATATCCTGGACAGCAGAAGGCTTTTGAGGACAACACGCATTTCAATCCATACGGAGCGTTTGAGATATCTAAGATGGTGGTAGAGGGTATGAAGAGCCTGCAACTGCCGGTGAACGAGTGGCTGCGCTCTGATTATGTGCCTTTCGATGCAGCTCAACCAGACGACTGGCGTGAGTTTCATTGGAACGACGGGCCTTTCATAGACATCGTCAAGCCTGATGGCAATTAGTGTTATTGCCAGATGAGCAGGTGCTAAGTAGGTGTTCAAAATTATTTTATTATATCAAAGTAAGCCACTCTCACATTTGTCACACTCTCTCTTGGCCATCTTTTCCTTCTGTTTATCAGTCACTATGCCCGCATAGATCCATCAAACATAAGAAAAATCTGCCTCAAGATAGAGTGCGTCAAATATAAAAATAATCATGAACACCTACTTAATAATAATTATGAGCACCTGCTTAATCATATTTCCTCCTATTCATCCCAAATCTGGTGATTGATTCGGGTTTATGCCGCAAGTGCCATTTTGTATATTTATATATATGTGTAGGCATTTGCGGCATTCTTTACATTACCATAGATCTAATGACTGTTTCAGGTTTGATTTTAGACCATTTTGATAGTGCCTGCAACATGAATTAGCCTTTATTTGCATATTGATGTGAAAAAACAGACATTTTTTTACGTTCGTATTATATTTTTTTGTAATTTTGAAATTGAATTCTGTTTTTAAGAAGATAATGGACAGAAGCATATTTGAGGCTATTTATCCGTGTAAGGAACGTAAACTCTTGTTAACCAATGTTGTAGTGTTGATGAGGGGAAGTGAAGGTATGCTCGTGCATGAAATGGGATAATAACTGGATTCGACATTTAATGATAATTACATAATAACAATAACGAAGACAACTGGTATGAAAAAGACATGTTTGGCATTCGGCGTGGCGGTCATCATGGTGATGGCCCTGTTCAGTTCTTGTTCTGCTCCCAAGGACATTGCTTATTTCCAAGATTTCAACGTGGGCAAGTCGATTGTCGTGCAGAATCCTGTGGAGATAAAGTTCAAGGCGGATGATGAGATCACTATAAGCGTGAGCACCCAAGACCAAGAGCTTGACTTGCGATACAGTTTGGGAGAGGGCGTCTCAAAGTACACAATCGATTCGGAGGGCTGCATCCGATTTCCTAAACTTGGCAAGATTCATGTGGCAGGACTCAACCGTCAGGAACTGCAGGAGACCATACGTGAATTGCTCATTCAGAAAGAATTTGTGACAGACCCTATCGTCACAGTCGATTATTCAAACCTCTATGTCATTGTTCTTGGCGATGTGGGCAAGGGACGTGTGCGGATAGACCGTGACAAGTTCACCATTCTCGATGCTATTGGCACTCTTGGCGACCTTAACATCACAGGCCAGCGCACAAACGTGAAAGTGATACGCGAGAATTATGGAAAGAAGACGGTGTACGAGCTCAATCTGTGTTCGGCAGAGGACATGTATGCCTCGCCTGTGTATTATCTCCAGCAGAATGATGTGGTGTATGTGGAGATGAACAAGAAAGAGAAGCGCAACTCAACTGTGATGGGCAATTCCACAGTGCAGCCTTCGTTCTGGATTTCATTGGCCACTTTTGTTGTGGGCGCATTGAGCTGGTTCAAGTAAGCGCGCTCGACAGGCATGTATCATGCAGCTTGTCGGGTGTGGCATGACACATGCAATCAGAAATAAATATTCACATACTATTATATAAAAAATTATACAGGTCGACAATTGACCTGGCGAAAGCATATGTTACCTCTTGAAAATCAATCTCCGGCAACGGTGGCTCCGCAACTGTCGGGAACAGCGCAGATACAGAGGAGTGTCAGCCCTATGGCTAAGGTGATGGAATTAGTTCGCCTCTTCGCCTCGAGGTGGTATTGTTTTGTCCTTTGCATCGGATTAGGACTGGCTGGCAGTTATCTCTATTTGAAGACCACACCTCCCATTTACACACGTTCGGCGTCGATAAAGATTAAGAACGACGCCAAGGAGGTGCAGAACCAGATGTCGTTTATCAGCAATGGCGTAGACCTCACCGATGAGATGTACACGCTTAAGTCGCGCGACTTTGCTGCGGCAGCAGTAAAAAACCTGCGTCTTGACGTGACATGCTATGGCATGGGGCGTTTCCATGAGGAGATAGTTTATGGCAGCATGCTCCCGGTGAAGATCCTGCCGATGCAGTTGAATGACCAGGAGTCGGCCGATTTCATCTTCGAGATGAAAGGTGACGGCACGTTTGTGATGTCAGACTTCACCCGTGGCGGCGAACCTCTTTCAGGCACAGTGAAAGGCAAGGTGGGCAAGACGGTGAAGACACCTATAGGCGATGTCGACGTTGAGAAGGTTGACAATAATGCTCCGATGCAACTGACGGTGAGGGTCGACAGGCAGCCATTGCAGTCGGCCATCAATAAAGTCATGGCAAATCTTAGTGTGGATGCTGTGGGCGGACAGTCGTCAATCATCAACCTCACCTACAGAGACGAGAGTCCGCAGAGGGCTGAGAATGTCATTTCGGCATTGCTGGCTGTGTATGACGACAGTTGGATGGCCGATTGCAACCGCAAGACTCTTGCCACATCCGACTTCATCAAGGAACGCTTGGCTGTGATAGAGAAAGAGCTTGGCAACGTCGAGGATGACATCTCATCTTATAAATCGGCCAACCTTATTCCTTCTGGCGCAAGCGATGTGTCGAGCATGTATGTGGAGCAGGCCAATAACGCTTCGGCTCAGTCGACAGAGCTCAACAGCCAATTGTATATGGCTCGATATGTGCGCAACTATCTGACTAATCCAGCCAACAAGTATGTGCTCATACCATCCAACCAAACTTTCAACAGCGCAAACCTGACAGGTCAGATCACCGAGTATAACAATCTGCTTCTGGCACGCAACAACATGCTTAATGTCACTTCGGAGCAGAACCCGCTTGTGCAGAGGAAAGACCAGCAGCTTGATGGACTCCGCAACTCGCTGGTGGCTTCAATGGACAACTACATAGCCACTCTCAATGTGTCGTTGAGGTCGGCACAGTCGGTGAAGGGAGCTGCCAATCAGAAGATAGCTTCAGCTCCAGCGCAGTCGAAGTATCTGCTGTCTGTGGAGCGTCAGCAGAAAGTGAAGGAGAACCTCTATCTGTATCTCTTGCAGAAGAGAGAGGAAAATGAACTCTCGCTGGCTTTCACAGCATACAACAACCGAGTCATCTCATCACCAACAGGTTCCAACACGCCGACATCGCCTGTGCCTCATCTGGTATGGGGCATTGGCTTCATCGTTGGCTTTGCCGTGCCAGCGCTGCTGATATTCTTGCTTGAGGCAATGAACAACAAGGTGCGCAGCCGTAAAGACCTGTCGGAACTCACCATCCCGTTCATCGGAGAGATACCGCTTTATCGGCATCACCGCACATTGAATGAGAAACTGTTTGATCCTTGGAGGAGATTCTTCAAGAATATCAAGAACATGATTTCTCCTCTTGACGATTTTGTGGAAGACAAGTCGCTGCACATATTGGTGAAGGACCATTCGCGCAATGTCATCAATGAGGCATTCCGCGTCATCCGAACCAACATCGAGTTCATGACAGCCAAGGGCGGACGCGGACGTGTGATTATGAACACCTCCTTTGTCCCCAACTCGGGCAAGACATTCGTGGTGACCAATCTCATCACATCATTTGCCATAAAAAAGCAGAAAGTGCTGGCCATCGACCTCGACTTGCGCAAGGCATCGCTTTCTGCCATGGTAGGCAAGCCCAAGATAGGCATTGCCGATTACCTGTCGGGCGTGACCGACAGTTTTGATGATGTGGTTATCCGCAACGCCACCCATCAGTATCTGGACATTGTGCCTGTTGGCACCATTCCTCCAAACCCTACGGAGCTGCTTTTTGACGAGCGTCTGGAGCAGTTGCTTGAAGAATTGCGCGACGAGTATGCTTATATCATTCTCGACTGTCCTCCTGTGGAGATTATTGCTGATGCGTCGATCATAGGCAAGTATGCAGATGCCACGCTGTTCATCGTGAGGGCAGAATATCTTGACAAGAGTCTTCTGCCTGACATACAAGCTTATTATGAGGAAGGCAAATTGCCAAAGATGTCGCTTATCCTCAATGGCACAGCCGATGCCTTCTCATATTATGGCAGCTATCACCGCTATGGCTCATACGGCTATACCCGTGATGACGACTGATAAGCAGGATCGCACAGTCTCGATCATTCATTAACAAAGAAAAATACAGCACTATATATGGAAGAGAATATGCACAAGCGCAAGGTTCTTTTTGTGATTGAATCATTGCATAGCGACAAAGCTGCCAAGACTTTGTCTACTGTTGTGGAATATATCGACAAGTCTAAGTATGACGTCACAGTTTGCTCCATCAACAGGGGCGGACCATTTGAATCGAAGATAAGGGAGAATGTGAAATACAAGTATCTCATCAGAGGGTCTGTTGACAGCACCAAGTCGAAATGGATTTACCGCAAGTTGCCTATGTCGTGGGTATACAGACTTTACATCCCCAAGGGATATGATGTGGAGATTGCATGCGGTGAAGGCTTCGTGACAAAACTTATGAGTTGCTCCACCAACAAAAAGGCAAAGAAATATGCATGGGTGCATACTGACCTTAACAAGAACCATTGGACCACAGAGGTTTACAAAAATCCTGAGGATGAAGTGAAGGCTTACAACACGTATGATGGAATCATCTGTGCGACCAATCTGCTTAAAGAGGCTTTTAAGGCACAGTTTCCTGATGTCATCAAACCTGTCCGCATGATTTATTCACCTCTCGATTCTTTGTCGGTTCGACTCAAGTCGCTCAATGCCACAAAGGAGGATCCCAACAAGGTGGCAGTGCGTCTTGTCACCCAAGGCCGTCTGGAGGCAGACAATGCGTATGGCCGACTTCTGAAAGTGGTGTATAAGTTGAACAATGAAGGCTACGATGTAGGTCTTTGGGTGTTTGGCGACGGTCTTGAGATGGGCATCCTGGAGCATTATATAAAGGATAAGGGAATGGAAAACAAGGTGAAGCTCTTTGGTGCTCATCCTAACCCATACCGTTATATAGTGCATGGACAGTTGTATGTGTGCTGCTCTTACAGTTCGGCTGCTGTGAAGGCCCTCATTCTTGGCATGCCCATTGTGGCCACCAAGACACCTGAGAACAATGAGCTCTTTAAGAATGGCGAGTGCGCTCTCATGGTCTCTAATTCAGAAAACGGACTGTATGATGGCATCAAGCAATTCCTTGACAATCCTCAACTCTTGGATGAGTATCGCACGAAGAGCGAGATGCGTGGATATGAGTTTGACATAGAGGCTCTCATGGCTCCTATTGAAAGCTTGATCACAAATGGCGTGTCGCCAGAAGAATAAGATGACAGAGAGAGTACGGTAAATATGATAGCGACCTGCTTTGATGGCATAAAATAACTTTGAGCACCTACTTAATAAAAACAATCCCATGTTTACAACCGTAATAAAGCCGAGCCGCAGGTGGTCTGACATTGATCTCAAAGGCATCTGGCGTTATCGCGACCTGTACCGAATGTATGTGCGTCGCGACATAGTCACGCAATATAAGCAGACAATACTTGGACCTCTGTGGTATGTCATCCAGCCATTGTTCACCACAATAATGTACATGTTTGTCTTCGGCGGTTTGGCAGGCATCTCTACTGATGGAGCTCCTCAGCCTCTCTTCTATATGGCAGGCATCGTGTTGTGGGGCTATTTCAACGAATGCTTCAGCGTGTCAAGCGATGTGTTTGGCGTCAACGCCAATGTCTTTGGCAAGGTGTATTTTCCTCGTCTTGTGGTGCCATTGTCGGGTGTCACGAGTGCGCTGCTGAAGATGCTGATACAGCTTGGCATGTTTGTCATCATATATATATATTATGTGTTCACCTTGCCAGAGGGCACGCTTCATGTCAACGCGAGTGTGCTGATGTTTCCAGTGCTGATTCTCATGCTTGCCATGCATGGCATGTCTTGGGGTCTTGTGATATCATCTATGATAACAAAATACAGGGACATGAAGTTTCTTATACAGTTTGGAATGCAGTTGTTCATGTATGCCACTCCTGTCATCTATCCCCTTTCGGCTGCACCCGAGAAGTATCGTGACATCATTGCGATGAATCCTTTGACACCTATCTTTGAGGCATTTAAATATGCCACTCTTGGATGTGGCAACCTCGACTGGTGCGGACTGCTTTATAGCGCATGCTTCATGTGTGTGACTATGTTTTTTGCAGTGGTGATATTCTCTCGCACGGAGAGAAACTTTATGGACACGGTGTGAGTGTGTCTTCTATTTAAATTTAGAACACCTGCTTAATATCACTTTAAATGAATAATATAGCAATCGAATTTGACAATGTGGGCAAACAGTACCGACTTGGCCGTGTGGGCACAGGTACGCTTTCTCACGACCTCAACCGTTGGTGGACCATGAATGTCTTGCGCAAGGAAGACCCTTACCTGAAGATAGGTGAGACTAACGACCGTGCTCATAAAGGCCATTCAGACTATGTGTGGGCGCTCAAAGACATTTCCTTCAAGGTGGAGCAGGGTGACGTGGTAGGCATCATTGGCAAGAATGGCGCAGGCAAGTCTACTCTCTTGAAATTGCTGTCGCGCATCACTTCCCCTTCTACAGGCTCCATCAGTTACAATGGACGCATAGCATCTCTCCTTGAGGTAGGCACAGGGTTCCATCCTGAGATGACCGCTCGTGAGAATATCTACATGAATGGCTCAATCATGGGCATGACCAAGGCTGAGATAACACGCAAACTTGATGAGATTGTCGATTTTGCTGGTGTGGAGCGTTATCTCGACACGCCTGTGAAGCGTTTTTCCTCTGGCATGACTGTACGTCTCGGCTTTGCCGTAGCCGCTTTCCTCGAACCCGAAATTCTCGTCGTTGATGAGGTTCTTGCCGTAGGAGATGCAGAGTTTCAGAAGAAAGCTATGGGCAAGATGAAGGATGTGAGCCAAGGTGGGGGACGAACGGTCTTGTTTGTCAGTCATAATATGGCAGCTGTCAAGAATCTTTGTACGCGAGGTATTGTGCTTCAGAATGGAATGCTAGTTTATGATGGAAGTACAGAGAATGCAGTTAACTATTATATAGGTGAAGGTGCTAATTTCCAATCTGATAATTCTAAAATAATCGATAGGCTGAAATATGTGAGTCAAGTAGTTCGTATAGAATCAATAAAGATAAACGGGTCAGATTTTACGTGTTTGGATATAGAGTCAGGAAAACATACAATAGATATTGAAGTGCGTGGATGTCTGTATACGGAAATGAAAATAGATTTACAAATTCAATTGTCAAGAAAAGATGATGTAGTTATGGCAACATATGCTGAATCAAAGTACTTGGCAAAGGTGAATAAGTTGGGAAAAGGACCTTTTGTAATAAGTAGAATGATTGAATTACCAAAGTATCTTGCAGCTGGAGAATATAAACTTAATTTTTTGTTATATGAACCTCGTGTGCAGGATCTGGTTCAAGGTAAGGCGTGCTGTAATCTTCATGTGGAGGGATGTTATCAGACATATGGACGACCTTTATATTTGGATAGTGAAGGTTTCTGTGGCTTGTTGTCTCAGTAGTGTTTTAATTTTTGTTATTGTGACATTTCTTTTGTAGAAAATGAAAACTAAAGTTGTTTATGCCGTTGTCAGCTCTGCTGATGATTTTTTTATAGAGCAGTTACAATTATCAATATGTTCATTGCGTATTCATAATAAAAATGCTGTGGTGGAACTGGTTATTGACAAAGAGACCTGTGATGGTCTACAAGGTAATAGATCTTTTGTAAAAGATATGGCGGATTCTGTTCATGTGGTTCAATGTCCAACAGATTATACACAAAGAGAAAAGAGTAGATATCTGAAAACTAATATTAGAAGAATTGTAAAAGGAACCTTCTTGTATTTAGATTGTGATACTTTAGTATGTGATTCTTTGGAAGAAATTGATAAATGTGACTACGAACTAGCGATGGTTGCAGATTTGAATGACCATCTGCTTTTATATGAAAATAATACCATCAGAAAATATGCAGAGGCTGGTTTTGGCGATGCAACGGGAGTTCCTTATTATAATAGTGGTGTTATATATTCTAAAGATACATCTGGAACCCAGGATTTTTTTAATACATGGTATAAATATTTGATAAAGTCATTTGATTGCGGTGTAATGTATGATCAACCTGCTTTATGTGCTACGAATGAGAAAAAAAATAGAATAATCAAAGAGCTTTCAGGAGAGTGGAATTGTCAATATAAAATGAAAGGAATGAAATTTCTAGATCATGCTAAGATAATGCATTATTATTCGGATAATGGAAATGATTGCTTGCAGAAAAGTATGATGGGTTTTTTCTTAAACTATGTAAGGTATAATACTGTATCATCGGATAATGTATATGGTATTATAAGGAATGCAAAGATTGAGTTTTATTCTTTGACAACGATTACACAGGATCAACAAATTAGACTGATAAATTCTTCAGCCTTATGGTTCTTGTCTAATCGTCCACGCATATTTAATTTGATTATGGAAATAGGCTTTTTCCTTGATCGTATGCTGTATGGATTCAGACGATAGTTCTCTGAATTTTATAAATAGTTAAGGCTGGATGTTGAAGACATTTAGAAAATAGTAATACGATTATACAAGTTGATGGTTGTGAAGTATTATAAGACATTTGATATACTTAAATATATACTTGCAATGTTAGTGGTTTCAGCACATTGTGGACTGTTTGAGGAGAGATGTGCACTTTATGAATTTTACTCCCATGTGACAGAATGCGCGGTGCCTACGTTTTTCAGTCTTTCTGCTTATCTTTTTTATAGTAGAATACAGGATAACGAAAATGGAAATAGGGAAATCTTAATGCATGTTATGAAACGACTTTCTATTTTGTATATTATATGGATTGTTCTTATGTTACCTATTTCTATACCTGAGTTCTTCATGAAAGCAACATGGAAGGAATTACTGTATGTGATACCTTTTAGAAGCTCTTTTGGGGGGTATTGGTTTATAAAAGCTCTTGTGATAAACACTGCATTGGTTTATCTTTTTCGTAAACATTTATGGGTGTGTTCTATATTATCAACTATTGTGTATCTATTTTTTGCATACGACTATATGTATGGTAATATAAGTGATAAAATTTATCCATATTATACTTTTTTCTATCACACTTATGCTTTTTCGTTTGGTGCATTAATAGCAAAGTATTCGAAGGAAATAAACCAACGGGTAGATAGTGTATGTCCTTTTATAATAGCTTTAGTTTCGATGTTTGCTTTATCTTTCATTGTAGAATTTAGAGTAATATCGAAACTTGTATATCCAATTCTTTTAACATTGTTGGCATTGAAAATAAAAATTGACGTAGATATAGAAAAGTGTAAGGCTTTCCGAAATGATAGTATATTGTACTATATGTTACATTTTTCTCTAATTTATATGTTGAATCATATATTCACAATACAAGTGAATAGCATTCTTCGATTTTTGATGATTTATTCTTTTTTAGTGGGTGTATGCGCTATTATACGAGAATGTGAGAAAATACCACAGTTTAGTTTTTTGCGGTATCTGCGATAATAGATTAAGGAGAAAAGTTATATATGGATTTTCTATATAAAATATCAACACTGTGTGATATTATGTTGGGTAAAATAGGATTGAATTTTACTCGACTTAGTCATAAGGAGACTGTGCATAAATTTGTGTACAGATTTGCAGATGATATACAGAATTCATTTCGTGAATATTCATCAAAAAAGGATAACTATACAATATGGGTCTTTTGGGCTCAGGGTAAATCCAAGATGCCAAATGTCGTAAGGAATTGTTACGAGTCAATATTAAGAAATAAAGGCGACTTTTCTGTTGTGCTTTTGGATGAGAGTAATTATTCGGACTATGTTTGTATTCCAGAACATGTATGCAAAAAAATGCAACAAGGTCTAATAACAATGACACATTTTTCGGACATTCTTCGTTTCGCATTGTTGAAAACATATGGAGGTTTTTGGTTAGATGCGACAATATATGTTACAAGTACTATAGAAATGCCCAGTACTCTTTTTACCATAAGACAAAAAGACTGTTCTGATTACATTTCCTCAAATAGATGGTGTGGATTCCTATGGTATGCTCCTCAAGGTCATCCTTTGGCTTCTTTCTGTTATAGTTTTCTTTGTGAATATTGGCGGAAGTACAATGAATTAGTTGATTATTTCTTAATAGATTATATTATAGAATATTTCTATAACTCTTCAAGTGCTTTTAAGAGGGAAATAGATCAATTGCCGTGTAGTAATCGATATCTATATTTCTTTCAAAGTGTAAATTGTGAAGCTTTGTATGATGATGTGATCTGGCATAAGATGTGTCAAGAAACACAGTTCTTTAAAACAACTTGGAAAAAGATATATTTAAAAAAAGAGAATGGTTGTGAAACCTATTATGGAGAGATCTTAGGTCATGGTATCGATAATAATACCGGTATATAATGCTGCTACTTATATTGACAGGTGCTTGGAATCTGTTGTAAAGCAGGATTATACCGAATGGGAATGCATCCTTGTTGATGATGGGTCGAAAGATAACTCATTGTCATTGTGCGAAAGGTGGAAATGTGAAGATGATAGATTCATCGTACTGTCTCAAATAAATGGTGGCGTGTCTTCAGCTAGAAATGCAGGATTGAATATGGCAAAAGGAGATTATGTTTGTTTTATAGATTCTGATGATTGGGTGGAAAGTGGATATGTTAGTGACATGCTTGAATCGATGAGATATGCAGAGATGACAGTTAGTGGCATTAAGAAACACTTGTTGAAAAATGGAATTGTTGAGAAATCAACAGTCCCTTATAGGGGGTGTATAGAATTAGATTATGGTAATGCATCTGAATTTGCTCGTTTAAATGAGAATTCATTGTTGTATGGTCCTGTTAATAAAATGTACCGTATGGATATTATTCGTGAGGAAAATATAGAATTTCCGCGTGAGTGTTCTTATGGAGAAGATTTAATATTTAATTTTTCCTATCTTAAATATGTGAAAAAGATTGCGATGGTTGATGTGGAAAATTATAATTATGAAGTGCATGAGAATTCTCTATCTCAACAAATAAGGCGTGATGCGTTTTCCAATGATTATAAGTTGTGGAAAATACGAAAAATGTTTATGAAAGAAAGAAAGCTATGGATAGAAGATACAAAAGTATTTATGTATAGATATCTATGGGGGCAGGTGTATTCAGGACTTTTTACATGCTGTAGTTCTAAGGCTTTAGGATTGTCAAGTATTAAGGAGATTCTTTATATACCAGAAATAGAGAAGATGGCAAAATATGAGAAACTTTTCAATTGTTCAAAGTGGATAAAGTTTCTTATTGTAAATAGACAGGCTTTTTTGTTGTATTGTGTCTTAAATATTAGGAGATGGATTTTTCGTGTTTAAAATTGATAGTTTGGGATCTTGATGATACTTTCTGGAAAGGCACATTGAGTGAAGGAGGTGTAACTGTGCTTGAAGACAATGTAGCGTTAATCCGTGAACTTACAGATAGGGGTATAGTGAATTCTATATGTTCTAAAAATGATGAAACAGAAGTGTTTTCTCAGTTGGAAAAAATAGGAATACGTGAAATGTTCGTGTTCTGTTCGATTAATTGGGATCCTAAAGGTAAACGTCTCAAGAATCTTATCTGTGATATGGGATTGCAACCTAAACATACTTTATTCATAGATGATAATGTGCAGAATTTGAAAGAGGCTCAGCATTACATGCCGGATTTGATGGTTGCGCAACCTGAAGTTATCAAGGACTTAAAAGAAAAAGTATCACGGATGCCAATTACAGATGCGCAACACAAGAGATTGTCTAATTATATGGTGTTAGAAAAAAAACAAAATGCAAAGGCGAATGTATCAGATAATTTAGAATTTTTATATTCGTGTAATATAAGGGTTGACATTCATCATGATTGTTTGAATGTTATTGACCGTTTGTATGAGCTGGTGAATAGAACCAATCAACTTAATTTCACGAAGAGAAGAGACACTTATGATAACTTGAAGGCTTTGTTGGAAGATAAGTCTGTGAATGCGGGTTATGTGTCTGTGCGTGATAAATTTGGAGATTATGGGATAGTCGGCTTTTATGCTGAGAGAAATAGAACTTTGATACATTTTCTGTTTTCTTGTAGAACTATAGGACAAGGTATCGAACAATATGTTTATGCGCATTTGAATTATCCTCAATTGAAGGTAGCTGGAAGTGTTGTTAGTCAAGTTACGGATGGGACAATTCCCAACTGGATAAATCAAAAGGATATAGAAATTGAGGAATGTCAAAAAAAAAGTCATCAGAAAGTAGTTATAAAGGGAGGGTGCGATTTTAAAAGTATGACGTCATATTTTCAGACGAGTAATCTTTATGAGGAATTTTCTTATGTTGGGAAGAGCGGAAATAATATCGAAAATGTTAGTCATTCTACAAATTATTTGAATCTTCCTTTCTTGAATGAAGAAGTGAAGAAGCAATTGCTTAAGGATTGTATATTTTTAGATGAAGGTATGTTCCATACTGCAATGTATGATGATGATGTTAAAATAGTCTTTTTATCAACGCTGATTGATTCTAATTTGGGAGTGTATAGAAACAAAGAGAATGGTGTTTGTATTGCCTTTGGAGAAAAGACTTATCCTTTGACTGATCCTTGTATGTGGCAGTTATATGTTACGGGGAAAATATTTACAGCCGATAATAGTTTTACTATAGACTATTTGAGACGATTTAGTGAAAAATATGAATTTTTGGGTGGCCTGACCCCAGAACAAATTCTGGATAATGCGAAGAAAACGTTATCAAAGATTTCGCCCGAAGCAAAGGCTTGTTATTTGTTGGGTAGTGAGACTCCATATTTGAACAATACTCAGCGTAATTATCATGAAAGAGAATTATTTTACCGAGAGGTAAATGTCCTATTTAGAAAATTGGCTGCGGAAGACTCTAGAGTGTTGATTATAGATTTTAATGATTTTATACATGGACAGGAAGATTTCAATGATAATATAAATCATTTTGTTCGACGAGTTTATTATGAAGCTGCATGTGTTGCTAATAAATATATTCAAATTGCAACAGGTGGCCGAATAAAACAGAAAGGTAAAATGTATCTTTATGTCATGTCTTTGGTGGATAAAATAGAGAAAACTGGTTTCTTTCAAAGTGATTTCTATTTAGTTGTAAGAAAACCTTATTTGTTCGTAAAGAAACTACTCTCATGATGCATATACTCGTTTCTTCAAATACAAGTTATTTAAGCATTACATTAACCATGCTTCATTCTCTGTCTATTTTTGGTGGAGAAAAGAATGTGAAGGTGTGGTTCTTGTATCGAGATATAGATGAGAAGAAACGGACAAGGTTCGTGGAGGAGGTGAAGTATTATTGTGGCTTTGATGTTGTGTTTGTGGAGATAGACATGAAAATGTTTGCGGCGTTGAATGGTCCGATATACATAAAGCATATAAGTGTAGAAACTTATTTTAGACTGGTTGCGCAGTTTGTGTTGCCACAAGATGTGGATAGAGTTCTTTGGCTTGACTCTGATATCATAGTAAAGGGTGATATAAGAGATTTTTATTGTCAGAATATTGATGATGTGGCTTTGGTGGCATCTTCTAATACCCAAGATAAAGATATAAACGCATCTCTCATAAAACGACTAAATCTGCCCAAGGAATATACATATTTTAATGCTGGTGTAATATTGTTAAATTTGGATTATCTACGTTTGAATACGTCTTTGGACTATATATTGGATTTTTGTACGAAGCATACGGATGACATTCTGCTGCAAGATCAGGATTTGTTGAATATGCTTTATCATAGCAAAGCCAGAGTCTACAGAGATTGCAGGTATAACTGTATTGTAAATGGTTTGACAGAAGAGGAGAAGGCATGTGTTGATGATGTTGTTGTTGTGCATTATGCGGGGTGGCAAAAGCCGTGGAAGGTGAGGTGGCAAGACTATGTCTCTCATTATTATTGGGATGTAAGAGTGCTCGAGAAAATGAAGAGAAGTGAGTACTTTGTTAAATTTTTGGGGAAATTTCTTTCTTTTATATGCTTTAATGATATAATACGATATGTGTGTGCTCCATATTATTGGATCAAATGTAGGTTCGAATCAAAACAAAGATGATATCTATTATTATCCCTGTATACAACTGCAATAACTATATCCATCGTGTGTATGGGTGTGTAGCTGCTCAGACCTATAAGGATTGGGAATTAATTTTTGTCGATGATGGATCCTTTGATGGTTCTGATGCTGTGTGTGATTCTATTAGAGATGGCGATTGTCGGGTGCGTGTGATACATCAGAAGAATGAGGGAGCATCGGTGGCACGAAGGATTGGAATAGAAGATGCAAGTGGCGAATATCTCGTTTTTGTAGATTGTGATGATATTGTAGAGACTGATTATTTGGAGAAACTATGGCAGTGCTTGACTACTTGTGGAGACGATTCTGTGAAGGTGGCTGCTTGTGATATGGTGATACATGATGAGAGTGTGATGCCTAAGATTGACAGAGATAAGAGTGTCTTAACACTTTGTGAAGATGAACTACAGTCACGCTTTTTCCATTATCAGTTTTGGGGTTTTTGGGGTAAAATTTATCACAGGTCGGTTTTTGATGGTATTTATTTCCCTAAGTATACTATCAATGAGGATTATGTGGTGATGGCACAGATATTCCATAGGTATAAGACGATGGCTTATCTTCCTGTGGCACTGTATCATTATATGAATCATGGGGAAAGCCTGTCGCATCAGAGACTATCAAAGCGTATGTTTGATGAGTATTATAATAAGGTGTGGGTGAGGAATTTCTATGAGAAGCATAATCCTAAGTTCTTGAAACATGCAGAGTCGCAGTTGATGGAAACTTGTGTGAAATTATTAAGGTGTATAAAGAGAAATGATATAAATGGTTCTTATTCTTGCGAGAATGAAGTTATTAGACAGTGCCTTAGAGATAATGTGCTCAAAATGTTGGTGAATAAGTATTTAAGTTTTGGTACAAAAGTGATAGCTTTAACACTTGTTTGGTAGTTTGTCATTGATATCTATTCTTTTAGGTTAATTATGATGGATGTGTGTAATCGTGACTATTCTCTCGATATAATCAGAATAGTAGCATGTGCAATGATTGTATTGATACACTCTCCCCATCCTGCGTCAAATGCAGGTAATGGACTGTTGCTCGTTCTGATAAGCTACCTTGCTGCTCCTGGCATAGGATTGTTTTTTATGGTGAGCGGAGCACTGTCTTTAGGAAATATGAGGTCTTTTGATACATGTGCTTTTCTGAGAAAGCGCATGGTTAGAATTCTTGTGCCTCTTGTGTTTTGGAGTGCTGTTGGTTATGGACTTGAGTTTTCAGGAATAAAAAATCATGAGAACGGGGTGTTATGGTTCATGTATTGCATTTCTGGATTATATCTGCTCACTCCTGTGCTGAAGAGGTGGATGGCCGCTGCTGGTGTACGAGAGATTGAATTCTATTTGTTGATATGGGCTTGTACCTTGTGTGTCCCGATTGTACAGTTGTTCATGTATGTTGATGAGGGTGATACGAGCTGGCTGTATTATTTCCATGGGTATGTTGGGTATTATGTCCTTGGGGGCTATATGAACAAATTCTATGGAAAAACAGGATCTTTGTTGTATAGACACAAAAGCTGGTTGCTTGTGTCTCTATTGATCATTTCATTTGCTTTTCCTATAGCGATGCGTTTGATGCATGTCGAGATAGACTTTTACCGTTTATTCTGGTATCTGAGTATAAGTGTGGCTTTGATGTGCGTCGTTTGTTGGATTGGACTGAAAAGGTTATGTGATTATTGGGGGAAGATGCCGGAATGGATAGCCTCTGTGTCTGGTCTGACTTTCGGAATTTATCTTGTTCACATACTAATTATGCGTAATGTGTTGTGGCAAATGGATTGGAAGGTAGGGTTGCCTGGCTATATCCAAATTGCAGTATGTGCTATTCTGACATTTGGATTTAGTTGGTTAGTATCTTATGTTTTGTCAAAAGTAAGGTACGTGAGGATGATAATTGGTTTATGATTGAATGTGATAATAGAATTGAATAGTTTATCGGCTTATATAATATGAATCCGTTACCAATAGACCCGATATTACTTAAACAGATGTATTATTGGGGCATATTTATATCATGTCTTTTTCTGTATGTAAGTTATGCAGGCTCGAATAATTGTAATAAGTTGCTTCAGAAGAATTCTGTGATTCCAGCTGTAGTCTTTACTTTATTCTTGATTGTGTATATGGGCTTGCGTCCGATAAGTATCCAGTTTGGAGACACAATCAATTATGCTGCAGGATACTACAGGGCTGCTGGATCTGATACTATTGTCGTTGACATGGATGCAGAATGGCTCTTTTATGGGATAATGAATCTCTGTAAAATATCGGGGCTGAGCGTGAGTGCCTGGTTCTTGATTGTGGAGGTGTGCTATCTGGGCTTTGTGCTATTGGCTTTTAAGAAACTGATTGGCGAAAACCCATGGATGGGCATGCTGTTTTTTCTTTCTGCATACTCCACTTTTACCTATGGCACGAATGGTATACGTAATGGAATGGCATGTTCTGTGGCGACTTTTGCTTTTGCCTTGGGCGCGAATAAAAATATTGTCAAGATGGTTGTGCCTGGGATTATTGCTGTTTTAGCTTTGGGCATACATAAGTCTACTCTCTTGCCTACGGCTGCTTTTGTTGCTGCTTCATTTGTGATAAAGAATCCTTTGTATGCTATTTATTTTTGGATTGCCAGCATCGGGATTTCATTGGTCGCTGGTGGCCCTGTGTCCAACTTCTTCATGGGGCTTGGCTTTGATGACCGCATGACTCAATATGCAGGTGGCATGGATGAGTTTGGAGACCAATTTGCAAACACAGGCTTTCGTTGGGACTTCCTTCTTTACAGCGCGATGCCTGTGTGGCTGACGTGGTATGTGTGCCAAAAAGCGAAAAAGGAAAGGGCGCTGTATGGCGATACGGCAGAGGAGGCTGAAACAGGTGTGACTGGTGCTGGACGCATAGCTGATGTCAATAGTGTGAAGGTCTTCAACATTTTGGCTACAACATATATTCTGGCGAATTCTTTCTGGGTGATGGTTATCAAGGCGGCATTTAGTAACCGTTTTGCTTATCTGAGCTGGTTCTTATATCCTGTGGTGATAGCTTATGCGGTGGTGAGGTTGCATATATGGCCTGATCAGGACAGGAAGGCTGGGTTGATATTGTTGGCGCATGCTGGTTTCACCATTATAATGTATATGCTGGGAAAGTTGTAATTGCTTTTTATTGGTTGCGGCATGGCCATTTAGGAGATGGCGGTTGTAGATTATGAGAGGAAAAATGATGGTGAAGCCAACGCATAGGAAGCATCTGGCATATCACGACTATAGGGAGCGTTGTATATACCATATCACGCTTGTGTGCAGCGAAAGGAAAAAGCTGCTGGGAAGGGTTGTGGGTAATAGCGTGGATGAAGCAAGGTGCGAGCTGACGCCTTTGGGCGTGGAGGTGGCGAAGGCTATACAGGGGATACCTGGGTGTGCTGCTGTGAGGGGAGATGACGTGCAGGTGCTGGCTGCGGTGTGCATGCCGGAGCATGTGCATTTTGTGCTGTATGTGAGGGAGAGGATGAAGGATAAGGTGGGTGTGGTGATTCGTGGGTTTAAGCAAGGGTGCAATAAGGCTCTGAAGAGATGGCTGGAGATGAGCGAGGCGAAATATGGAAACGGCGGGGTGAATGGCGGGGTGGTCGGCGAACTTGAAAAGTTCGAGACGCCTAACGGAAAAACTAATGAAGAGAGGGTGGCAGGAGAGATGCGTGGGGCGCGTGCAGGGGGTGGAAGAGCAGGAGAGATGCGTGGGGCGCGTGCAGAGGATGGAAGGGCAGGAGAGATGCGTGGGGCGCGTGCAGAGAATGGAAGGGCAGGAGAGATGTGTGGGGTGCGTGCAGAGGATGGAAGGGCAGGTGAGATGCGCGGGGTGCGTGCAGAGGATGGAAGGTCAGGAGAGATGCGTGGGGTGCGTGCAGAGGATGGAAAGGCAGGAGAGATGCGTGGGGTGCGTGCTGAAGATAGAAGGGCAGGAGAGATGTGTGGGGCGCGTGCTGAGGATGGAAGGGTTGGAAGGGATGCAAGGGATGCAAAGGATGGAGGAAGGTATGGTGATGTTGGTGGATGGGGGCCTTTTTCTCCGTCAAGGATTGATGCCTTTTTAAGGCAGCTCATGTTGCTTTCGTCAGCTCGCATAAAGAGCCAGCATGCTCTTTTTGAACCCGACTTTGACGAGACGCGTTTGCGACGCAAGGGGCAGTTGAGGGCTATGATCGACTATGTGCATAATAACCCTGTGCATAGATGGCAGAAACAACGAAATCCTGGTTGGCTTGTTCCAATTAGGGGCATCATGATAGCTGGCCGTAGTTATGATGGCATAGGCAATGTGAATCTCTTGGGCTTGTCTCGATGGCAGGTGCATGTGAGGCGAGCTTGGGATGATGACGCGAGGCGCAGATATATGAATGAGTGTGTTGTGAAGGCTCGCAATGGAAGTGCGCTCGTGTCTCCTTTTATAAGTCAGCATGAGGCTGCGGTCCGTGATTTTTGTTTGAGTGAGGGGCATTCGGTTATTGTGCTTGTGGATAATGGTTTTGCTGAGTATGCTCAATGTCCTGGAGGTTTGTATGATTATTGTGTCAATGGCCAGGTGCTGGTGTTGGCTGCGAGTGAGTTAGGGCATGAGGACAGAAAGGGTGCGATAAGCAGGGATGAGTGTGTGTGGCTGAATGGGTTGGCTGAGGAAATATGTGGCGAGGTGGTTTCGCAGAACGAGAAGTGACGACTTAAGGTTGTTTTTTTTGTTTGCTGTGATATGAATATGAAATCGGAAATGAAAAAGAGGCCGAGGGTGCTAATATTGATGCACTATATGGAATTGGGCGGAGCTGAGAGTGCTTTGCTTGGATTGCTGCAGAGTGTTGACCCTATGAGGGTTGATGTGGATGTGTTCATATATAGCCATAGAGGCGAGTTGATGCAGTATGTGCCGACAGACAAGGTGCATCTGCTGGATGAAGTGAAGGCATATTCTTTAACAGAGAAGCCTGTAAAAGAGGTCTTGAAAGAGGGATATTTGTCGCTTGCCATTGCAAGACTTATAGGAATAATGCGTACAAGACAATTCTGTGGCAGGGTGCAGGAAGGAGACAGGCCATATGAATGCGCTCCCTTTTTCCAGCAAAGTTTGACCTGGCGTGTTCTTCCCCGGATAAAGCCTGATGTGGAGTATGACTTAGCCATAAGTTTTATGACTCCGCATTTCATTGTGCTTAATAATGTGAGGGCAAAGAAAAAGATGGGGTGGATACATACTGACTATACCAGAATAACTGTCGATGTGGAAAATGAACTAAGGATGTGGAGCAAGCTTGATTATATAGCAAGCATCAGCCATGATGTGGGTGAGCGTTTCTGTGACGTGTTTCCTTCATTAAGGAGCAGGATCATACAAATAGAAAACATCCTTAATCCTGAATTCATAAGAACGAGGGCTGATGAAGAAGTGGTGGACCTGCATGATGGGTCAGAGACGGTTCTTTTGACCATAGGACGTTATTCAGCCCCCAAAAGAATGGAAATCATACCTGAATTATGCAGGAGGGTAAGAGATGCAGGAGTGGATGTCAAGTGGTATATAATAGGTTATGGCAATGGCGATGTGGAGAAGACCGTGCGTGAGAACATGAAGAAGGAAAATGTGGAGAACCATGTGGTGTTGTTAGGGAAAAAGGACAATCCATATCCATATATAAAAGCATGTGATGTGTATGTGCAGCCAAGCAAATATGAGGGCAAATCCATCACAGTGCGTGAAGCCCAGATAATGGGAAAGCCTGTGGTTGTGTCCAACTATCCAACAGCAAAGTCGCAGGTGATAGATGGCGAGGATGGCATTATTGTGCCATTGGATGTGGCGGATGGGGCAAATGCCCTGGCCTCTTTTTTGAAAGATGCCTGTTCTCGTCGGCGCATATCACAATATTTGAGCGCACATGACTATGGCAATGTT
Organism: uncultured Bacteroidaceae bacterium; assembly: GCA_934293005.1. Taxonomy (GTDB): domain Bacteria; phylum Bacteroidota; class Bacteroidia; order Bacteroidales; family Bacteroidaceae; genus Minthosoma. The sequence continues at coordinate 126,409 of CAKQYA010000001.1, read as the reverse complement.
GATGAGATAGAAAAAATATACAAACTGTTGCTATGATACCAAAGATTATACATTATTGTTGGTTTGGCCGCAAGCCGCTGCCAAAGTCGGCTGTGAGATGCAGGAGTAGCTGGGAACATTTTCTCCCCGACTTTGAGATAAGAAAGTGGGATGAGGATAATTTTGATGTGTATGCACACCCATGCACAAGGTATTGCTACGAGCATGGGTTGTGGGCTTATCTGAGCGATTATGTGAGGCTTGCAGTAGTGGAGGAATTTGGAGGACTGTATTTTGATACGGATGTGGAGGTGGTCAGGCGACCTGTAGAGTTGTTGAGTGATTGTAGCGCGTGGTTTGGATGGGAGACGCCCGAATATATAAATACGGGTCTTGGTTTTGCGGCCGAACCGCATCATGAAGCAGTCAGGGCAATGATGAAGAAATATGATGCGATTGTGGTGAAAGGCTCATACCAAACCGATGGCGGCAAGATGTGGGGATGCCCGCAGCTTAACACCTTGGCATTGTGTGAATATGGCCTGGTGCGTGATGGCAGCGACCAGACTGTATGTGGTGCAAGAGTGTTGCCTGTGGAGTATCTGTGTCCATTCACAGACTCAACAGGTGAGATGAACAGAACAGACATGACCGTGTCGATACATTGGTTCAGCAAGTCGCCCCATGGCAAGATGGCTTGGTGGAAGATGAAACTGATGAGGCCTGTGAGACGATTGCTGAGAATGTTGTGAAGAAGCAGATGCTCAGATGTCCTCTTAAGTCATAATGACCTATTGAAGCTGAAAATCAAAGCATGACGGCATTTGCTTGCGTGTCGTGCTCATCCCATAAAACCTATGATGACATATTCTATAGCCATACGCACATTGGCAACAAATGCTGATGTGTTGAGAGTGGAGCTGGAGAGCATAACAAGGCAGACTTTAAAGCCAGATAAGGTAAAGGTGTATATAGCAGAAGGGTACGACAGGCCAGAGTTCACCGTGGGTGATGAGGAATATGTGTGGGTGAAGAAAGGAATGGTTGCGCAGAGGGCATTGAGGTATGATGACATTGATTCGGATGTCATTCTGCTTCTTGATGATGATGTTGAGTTGGCTGCCGACAGCGCAGAGAGAATGCTGAATGCTATGCGTGAGCATGGAGTGGATTGTGTGGCTGCCGACACATTCAAGAATCAAGAACTCACAGCGAGACAAAAGATCATGGCATTCTTAAGCAATGGCGTCGTGCCGCGATGCGATGACGGATGGGCTTTCAAACTGATGAGGAATGGTTCTTTCTCATATAATAACGGTCCGAAGGAATCTTTCTGTTTGACAGAAACCTTTGCGGGACCGTGCTGGATGATAAAGAAGCCGGTGCTTAAAGCAGTAAGGCTTGAAGATGAATTATGGATGGAGAGGATGGAGTTTGCTTATGGTGATGATGCTGTGGAGTCGTACAAGATATTTGCAAACGGATTCAAGAGTGGTGTTTTGTATGATAGCGGCGTGAAGAATCTTGACGCAAAGACAAGCAGCAGTGGCTATCATTCGAATGTGAGGAAATATTACACGAGGTCGTATGGACAGTTTGTCGCCTGGTGGAGAATGGTGTATGAAAGCAGAGATGCGAAATGCCTGTCTGTGTTGCAGTTTTCGTTAAAGGCCATGTGGCAGATAGCGATGCATGCGGCAATAGCTGTGATGAGTCGTGACAAGGCGGTGTTGGCCAACTGCATCAAGGGTCTGAACGATGCGATGGCATATGTGCATTCGGAGGAATACAAGAGAGTGCCATCGTATGTTGTTGTGAAATAAGCAGGCTCTCAACTTTAAAGTGTGACGCTCTCTAAGAGGCAAAGCACCAGCTTAAGCTCAAAAAGGTTTTTTATATGAAGACATTGACGGTTTTTACTCCCTCATACAACAGGGCCCATACGTTGGGGCGAGTGTATGAGTCGCTTTGCAAGCAAACGAACAAGGATTTTGAGTGGATGGTTGTGGATGATGGATCAACCGATGGCACTCGCGAGTTGGTTCACGGTTATATGGCTGACCCTGACACATCGTTTGCCATTAAATACATTTACAAGGAGAATGGAGGCTTGTACACAGGGTATAATGTAGCATACGCAAACATAGAGACCGAATTGTGCGTGTGTGTGGACAGCGATGATTATATGCCCGATGATGCTGTCGACAAGATTGTCACATTTTGGAGAGAGCATGGCGATGACCGTTATGCAGGCCTGTTGGGTCTCGATTATAACATAACAACGCACGAGCTTATTGGCGGCAAGTTTCCCGAAGGGCTGAAAGAGGTCTTTTTTTATGATTTGACCTTGAAGAAACTTCATGCAGGAGACACCAAACCTGTGATGAGAACAGAGCTGATGAAGAAAGTGGCTCCTCAAGTAGGGTTTGCTGGCGAGAAAAATTTCAATCCCGTCTACATGATGCTGCAAGTCTGTGACGATTATCCTGTGCTGCTGCTGAATGAGAACCTTTGCAATGTGGAATATCAGATAGGGGCGGATAGCATGAGCCAGGGGATATGGAGGCAGTATGTGAACAGCGCAAGAAGTTTTGCAAAGTTGAGATTGCTTGAGATGGGATTGAAGCACAACACGCTACGCAACAAGATGCGTGTGTGTGTTCATTACATATCGTCTTGCATCATAAGCAGAGATGGCGATTGGCTCAGAAAGAGTCCGATGAAAGTTATGACATTGGTATTGGCTCCTGTGGGCCTCGCTTTGTTTTTGTTAGTGAAATGGAAAAATAAATAACAGTTTTATTATTGATACCAAAGATCATTCATTACAGTTGGTTCTCGGGAGAAGAGATGCCAGCTGCCTACAAGCAGATGATAGACACATGGCACGACGTTCTGCCTGATTACGAGATTCGTTTATGGGACATGGAGGCTTTGAAGAAAGCCGACATCAGATTCGCCAACGAGGCTTGCAGCGTGAGGAAGTGGGCCTTTGCTGCCGATGCCATAAGAAACTACGCCTTATACCATTATGGAGGCATATGGCTTGATGCGGATGTAGTCATGTACAAGTCGTTCGATCCGTTCCTTAATTGCCGAATGTTTATAGGCAAAGAGCATACAGAGGAATATGATGACAAAGGGGCAGGCCATTTCAACAGGTTGACCTCTCATTGCATGGGCGCGGAGAAAGGCCATCCGTTCTTTAAAGACTGTCTGGATTATTATACCGACAGGCCGTTCATCTTGTCGAAGTGCGGAGATCTGCCTCAAAGTCTGAAATATGACATGAGGCTGATGTCTTCCACACATGCTTTGCTGGCAAAGAAATATGGTTATAAAGGAAAAATCACAGACGTGGAGAAGGAGGAAGTGTTAAAAGAGGACATTCATGTCATGCCAGCCTTCTATTTTGACGTGCCGCGTTATCATAGTCTGGATGATGTAGTGTGTGTGCATAACCATCTGCATTCATGGGAACAGATGAATGAGCATAAGAAAGTCTTTGAGTTGACAGAAAAACCTAAAGAGAAGACTTTGGGCGGTTTTCTCTATGAATGGCTGAATAAGATGCTTGCTAAAAAAGGCTTGCAGGTGAGGATAAAGAGCATATGATTATAATCGTGATGAAAGGAACCGTTGTGTCATGAGGATTTTGCATGTTATCACATCTCTCCGTACGGGTGGAGCAGAGAAACTTATGGTAGACCTGCTTCCAAGGTTGAAGGAGATGGGCAATGAAGTCGACCTGTGCGTGTTTGACGGTGTGAGGACATCGTTTTATGATGAGATAGAGAGTCGTGGCATTAAGGTCATAGCATTGGGCCATAGTGCTTATTCGCCAAGGTATGTCCTCATGCTCGCAAAGTTGATGAGGAGGTACGACGTGGTGCATAGTCACAACACCTCTTGTCAGTATTATGTGGCTATAGCTGGATTGTTTAGCAGATGCAAGATATTCACTACGGAGCACAACACCACAAACAGGCGAAGAAGTTCGCGATGGAGGATGCTTGACAGGTGGATGTATGGCCGGTATGATAAGATTGTGTGCATCACGGAACTGACAATGGGGAATCTTCTTGTGCATGTAGGCGAAGAGTATGCCGGCAGATGTGTCGTCATTTACAACGGCATCGACTTAGGCAAGTTCAGGAAAGAAAAGAAAGCCATGCCGAAATCGTCAGACATGAAGAAGATACTTATGGTGTCAGCTTTCAGAGAGCAGAAAGACCAGAAAACCTTGATAAGGGCCATGGAACTGTTGCCTGACAACTACATGCTTTTCTTGGCAGGAGGAGGAGAAGAATCTCTTTTGGATGCCTGTCGGATCCTTTCGGGATTCTTAGGGGTTGAGGAAAGAGTGAAATTCCTTGGTGTGAGAACGGATGTGCTGTCGTTGCTGCATGAAGCTGATGTGGTGGTGCTGTCTTCTCATTATGAGGGCCTGTCCTTGTCGTCATTGGAAGGCATGGCAAGCGGAAAGCCATTCGTGGCGAGTGATGTGCCAGGACTGAGGGATATTGTAGGGGGCTATGGAGTGCTCTTCCCTCACGAGGATTATCATGCCCTGGCATTTGAGATTCAGAAATTGTGTGAAGATGATGTTTACCGCAAGGAGGTGTGCAGGAGATGCTACGACAGAGCCATGATGTTCGACATATCTCTTATGGCAAAGCGGTATATGGAAATGTATTCAACCCAAATCGGACATTAGACCGAAATAGAGAAATCATTAGGCCGAAATGGGTTAATGATAGAATGAAGTTAAGACAGAACGAAATGAGTGTGATGCTATCGGTTATAGTTCCTGTGCATAATGCAGAGAGGTGTGTTGGCCGTTGTTTGGACGCATTGCTGTTGCAGGATGTGGAGTGTTATGAGATTATTTGTGTTGAGAATGGCAGCACGGATGGCACTTTAGATGTGTTGAGGCGTTACGAGAAGGAACATGAGGATGTTGTCAGAGTGTGTGTCAGCAGAGAGGTGGGAGTGTCCTGTGCGCGTAATAGGGGCATGGAACTTGCAAGAGGAGAAGTGCTTGCGTTCTGCGATGCAGATGATTATGTCATACCTGGCGCATATGGGTATTTGCTGCACGAGTTCTGGAATGACAACATAGATGTGCTTAAGTTTAATTCGGTCACATTGGATAAGTATGTGCTCCGCACATGGCATGAGCCTGGCGACGTGAGAGGCAATGTGGTGTATGAGGGCAGCGGCCAGTCGTTCATGAGGCATCTGGGTGGAATTCCCACTTTTGTCTGGTGCAATATGTATAGAAAGACCTTCGTGGAAAAGAAAGGCATTCGTTTTGAACCTATGATAATAGCAGAGGATGTGCTTTTCAACCTCAATGTGTACATGGCTGATGCCCATGTATGTGCGGTGACGTCAAATGTGTACAGATACACTATGTCTCCTGAGCAGGTGACACAAGCGAGAGAACGAGAGAGGATGAAGATTGCTGCGCGTTGCTATCTGAAAGTGTTTGAAGCGATGGCTTCCCACATGAAGCAATGGCCAGACAACTGTGATGTGTTGGTGATGATAATGGAGCAACAGATGCTGCCATGTTTCAGCCGAGTGTTTTCGGCCGGCCTTTCAAGAGATGAGTTTCGTGATGTGCGTGCGCGCTTCAGCGCAACGGGAGTGTTCTCCCTGAAAAAGAAGCTGACGGCCTCGAAGGTGATTGACTGTGCCATGGCCAACTACACAACATACAGCATCATGTCTTCAGTCTATCGCAATGTCTTCGTTCCTTATGTTTTGCCAATGATGAGGCGAAACTGATGGCGGGGCCTGTTTAGCGCCTTGCTTTCACCTACTTAACATCAGATTGATAATGCTTTATACAATAGCTCATATTATACAGAATAAAGCACCATGGTTATGGAACATGGTGGAAAAGATGAATGCCGTGGCCTTTCAATTGCTGCGGTCTTCCTCTATAGCCCAACTGAATGTGTGCTGTTCGGATGGCGTGAGGTTGGCAAATGAAGATGATGCGCATCGTCTGCAGCAGTTTTTTGCGGAGCAGCCAGAGGAAAATTATAAATGGTTCCGCCCGCATGGTTTTGATGAGACGAGTTTGAGGCGTTTGCTTCGCTTGCCTTCATATATAATGTATGTGCAGGAAGAGGACGGGGAGGTTATAGGATATGCTTTCTTGCGCTGCTTCTGCAATGGCAAGTGCTTCCTTGGCAAGATGGTCGATTATCGCCATCAGGGCAAGGGGGTGTGCACCACATTGTGCAGAGTGGGAATGAGAATGGCTTCTATGCTTCGTGTCAGGATGTATGAGAGCATAAATGAAGATAATGTGGGGTCGATGAAAGCGAGCAGGAGGGCATGCGAGGTGATGGTGGTTGAGACGTTGGAGGATGGTGATGTGTTGATTGAGGATAAGCCTAAAGAGGATGATGAATGGTATGTGAAGAATGGTTTTGAGGCTTGCGGGTTGAAATGATTAAAACGGTATTTGAAATATAATGACCGATAAGGACTAAAACATATATAGAAGATAAGCATTTTTATGATGAAGTGGTTGTTTGATAGAGTGGCTGCATTTGTGGGCCTTTGCATTCTATGGCCTGTGCTGCTGGTGATATGGATAATGATAAGAGTGAAGATGCCTGGCGGACCTGCCATATTCAAGCAGAAGAGGGTGGGTAAGGATGGCGACTTGTTCACGATGTATAAGTTCAGGAGCATGACTGTGGGGCATGGAGGAAGTTCGGTGTCTGTGGCAGGAGAGAGCCGCATCACCCCCTTGGGCGCAAAGTTGAGGAAATACAAACTTGATGAACTTCCCGAACTATGGAATGTGCTGATAGGCGACATGAGTTTTGTGGGGCCGCGTCCAGATGTGCCTGGCTATGCTGACAAACTTGTTGGTGAAGATCGTTTAGTGCTGAAGTTGCGCCCAGGCATCACAGGCCCTGCATCTTTGAAATACCGAAACGAGGAAGAGATTCTTGCCAAGGTGGACGACCCTCAGAGATATAATGATGAGGTTATTTATCCAGATAAAGTGAGGATAAACCTTGATTATTACCGCAACCATTCATTGTGTGGCGATTTGAAAATGATAATTCAGACTGTCTGTGGGTAAGAAGATAATACGGGCTGCCACCATAGGCATGTCGCTCAATATATTTTGCAGAGGCCTGCTCCGAGAATTGAAAGCCGATGGGTATGAAGTGGTGGCTTTGTCGAGTGGTGATGCCGACCTTGAAGAACTCGGCCAGCGAGAGGGGGTGCGCACCATTGGCGTGCGCATGGAGAGACATGTGTCTCCTTTGAAGGATATTGTGTCACTTGTGAAACTGACCATGGTGATGGTTAGGGAAAAGCCAGACATGGTTCATTCGATGACTCCAAAGGCCGGCCTGCTGTGCATGATGGCTGCATGGCTCTCGCGTGTGCCTGTGAGAGTGCATACGTTCACAGGGCTTGTTTGGCCTACGGCCACAGGACTGTCGCGCCATATATTGATGCTGACCGACAAGCTGACGTGCTTTTGCACCACTCATGTGATACCCGAAGGCGAGGGAGTGAAGAATGACTTGCAGAGATGCATCACGTCAAAACCGATGAAGGTGCTGGGTTATGGCAATGTGAGAGGCGTTGACCTGAACTATTGGAAAAAGTCAGCATCTTTGCCGTCTGCCGGCAACAAGGCTTTCACCTTCGTCTTTGTGGGCCGCATAGTGAGGGATAAAGGCATAAACGAACTTGTGGGCGCCTTTGCTCGCTTGAGCAAGAAGCATCCACTTGCAAGGCTTGTTCTTGTGGGGCCTGCGGAGGATGGACTGGATCCTGTGTCGCCAGAGACGAAACGCCTTATCAACGAGATAGAGGCAATAGATGCTGTGGGCAGTCAGAAGGATGTGCGGCCTTATTATGAAAAGGCTGACGCATTAGTGTTTCCAAGTTATCGTGAGGGTTTTCCTAATGTGGTCATAGAGGCTGGCGCCATGGAGTTGCCAAGCATCGTAACCGACATCAACGGTTCGAGGGAAATCATCAAGGATGGCGAGAACGGTCTGATTGTGCCTCCAAGAGATGAGAATGCTCTCTATGAGGCAATGGAGTACATGATAGAGAATGAAAAGGACGTGAGAAGGATGTCGGCTAATGCTCGCCAGATGGTGGCTCAACGTTTCGAACAAGGTTTCGTGCGTCAATGCCTTAAAGACTTTTACTGTGAGATAATGAAATAATAATTATGAGCACCTGCTTAATCAATATACCTTTATTATGCAACTGCAAGATATGAACAATCAGAAACGTGTGTTTATCTCAATGATAGTGCCTGTGTACAATGTCGAACCTTATATAAAGGAATGCTTTGACTCCATTGCAGCTCAGACCTATGAAGGACGGATGGAGTGCATCTTCGTGGACGACTGCGGACAAGATAACAGCATGGCTCTGTTGAGCGAGTGTGTGGGCTGTTATGAAGGCCCTATTGAGATCAGCATTGTCCATCATGACAGAAATAGAGGGCTGTCGGCTGCTCGCAACACAGGCATCGACAAGGCAAAAGGCGATTACATGTTCTTTATTGATAGCGATGACACAATAATCCCCGATTGTCTGAAATTGTTAGCGGCCAAGGTTGAGAAGCATCCAGGTGTTGATTTGGTGATGGGAAACAGTCATTGGGAGAAAACAGCCACATTGGATTTTGACAAAAAACAGATTCCTGAATTCTCTGACAATCCAACATGGATTAGAAAATCCATGCTTAAACGTTTCTATTTGCCTGTGCAAGCATGGAATAAGTTGGTGAGGAAGGATTTGATAAAAAATGAACGCATTTATTTCGAGGGGGGGGTGGTCCATGAAGATGACTTGTGGAATTTCTTCCTTGCCAGACATGTGCGAAGCATTGCCTTTGAGGAAGTGGTGACATATTTCTACAGAGACAATTCCAATGGAATACTTGCCAAGGAGAACAAGGACTTAAGGTATGAGCCTGTGTTGAAGATAATGAGTCAAAATATATCAGAACCTTATTTCTTTTATGAATTGATGTATGTGCTCTCGCGTGTCGAATCCCAGCAGTATGAGAAGGTCTTCGCCCCTCTTTTCCATAAGTATAAGTGCGTGAGGGAACTTTTTCACGCAAGGATAAGAACATTTGACCATTCTGTTTTCACTTTGAAGGGCTTCTATTTCCAGCTTGTGTACCGCATGTGGATTATGATATGTTTTGTTGCAAACTGGCGCAGCATGAGGAAATGATGAACAGGTAGAATCAATAAACATAAAATGTAAATGATGAAAAAACTTGTTTCGATAATAATACCTTTATATAATGTGGAAAGCTATGTGGAAGAATGCTGTCGTGCTGTCTTTGAACAGACATACGATAATTGCGAGTTCGTTTTTGTTGATGATTGCGGAACTGACAACAGTCTGAAGATAGTATGTTCTCTCATAGAAGAATATTCTCATCTGAAAGATCGCGTGAAGATTCTCCATCATGAATGCAATAAAGGCATAGCTGCGGCAAGACGCACAGGCATGGAGAATGCGTCGGGCACGTATGCGCTTTATGTGGATAGTGATGATGTGCCGCGTAGGGATATGGTGGAGCGTCTGATGCTGATAGCAGAGGCAAATGACGCCGATGTGGTGATGTGTGGATATTCTAAGGATCCTAATATGTGCGATGTGGACAAACCTCGCGTTTGGGAAGAAGATCATGTGCGATGCATGATGCACGAAGTCGGTGGCGAAGTGCTATATGTGATTTTGTGGAACAAGCTGATCAAGCGTGATCTTTTTGTGCAGCATCAGTTATATCCCAGTCCGAAGTTGAGGCGCTGTGAAGATAATTATATCTCGTGCCGATTATTCTTCTATGCAAAAAAGGTGATGCGGACAAATGAAGTGCTGTATTTCTACCGTACTGTTAGCAGCTCGTTGAGTAATTCGTGGAAGAAGAAATCCATACCTGATACCGACAGCATTATAGAATTAGTAAGGAGTATGAATGAATTTCTTGAGGAGCATGGCTTCAGTAACGGACCAATGCAAGATGCACCCAATGGATATAGGATAAACGCTCTGAAAGATCTGCTTTTGTGCGGCGACGTTGAAGTGCTTGATAGAAATAAACATTTGTTTGGCCGCATTGATTGGAAAACCATTGCAGGCATGTTCAAGAAAAACTGGCCAGCTGCGCTGATGTGTTTTTTATGGAAATCGCATTTGTACTTCTTGATTCCTGTGGCACGCTATTTCAGTCGCCACGGACTATATTTCAAAGGCTGATGCTGATATTCTTGGGATAGTGTTTCATTTTTGCCATGAATATGTTATTTTTGCAAAAAAATCAATAAATATATGGACAGAATATACCTTTGCCTTGCTCATATGAGCGGCAATGAACAGAAATACATCCAGGAGGCATTCGATACCAACTGGGTCGTGCCTCTGGGACCTAATGTTAATGCTTTTGAGGAAGAACTTGCAGACTTCGTCAGCTTTGGTGGCAACAGCCATCAAGAAATGAAGAAGCATGTGGTGGCCTTAAGCGCAGGCACGGCAGCCATACATCTCGGACTTATAATGCTGGGCGTGGAGCGTGGCGATGAGGTCATCTGCCAATCGTTCACATTTGCTGCAAGCGCCAATCCTATAGTGTATCAGGGCGCAACCCCTGTGTTTGTGGACAGCGAGCCTGGCACATACAATATGGACCCCAATCTTTTGGAGGATGCCATTAAAGACAGGATAGCCAAGACTGGCAGAAAGCCTAAGGCCATAGTGGTGGTGTATTTGTATGGCATGCCAGCATATATCGACGAGATAATGACGGTGGCGGAAAAATACGGGATTCCTGTGCTTGAGGATGCTGCTGAGGCTTTGGGCTCTGTGTATAAAGGAAAAGTGTGCGGCACTATGGGAATGTATGGAGCGCTGTCCTTCAATGGCAATAAGATGATTACCACAAGTGGCGGAGGCGCGTTGATATGCCCTGATGACGAAAGCAAGAAAAGGGTGATGTTCTATGCCACTCAGGCACGTGAGGCTTTCCCTTATTACCAGCATGAGAAGATAGGCTATAATTATCGCATGTCGAACATATGCGCAGGCATAGGACGCGGACAGATGACGGTGATAAATGACCATATAGCTCATCATCGCATGGTGCACGACATGTATGCAGCGCTTCTGAATGACTGCGGAGGCATCGAAGTGCATGCAGCTCCAGAGGCATATATGGAGCCAAACTATTGGCTCTCCACTATACGCATAGGTGAAAATGATGTCTCAACCTCGACATCATCATGCGATGCCGCTCCCGATGAGAGAATACTGCAATTACAGAAGCGTCTCGACATGAAAGGCATCGAAACGCGTCCGCTATGGAAGCCAATGCACCTTCAGCCTGTTTATAAAGATGCTCCTGCTTATGTCAATGGAGTGGGCGAGAGTTTGTTCAGATGCGGACTTTGCCTGCCAAGTGGACCATGTGTGACTAAGGAACAAGTATGCTTCATTGCTGACGAGGTGAGAAAAGGCTTGGGGCATAAGTGAACATGTCGCTTGAGAATGGGTTGTTGATCGTGGCTCATTATTCCAAAGCCCCATAAACTATAAGGAATTGTCCAGTAAGGAAAATATTAGAAAACGAGTAAAGAAACCTAAAGATAATATGATGAAAGGATTCAGATTTGTGATTGTGTCGGCTGCGCTGCTGTGCGCCATGTCTGTCTGTGCTCAAAAGAAGAAGGCATGGGAGCCTCCTAAACGTCCCAAGCTTGTGAAATGGGAACCGCCAGTGGAGAAGAATCCGGAGGTGATTGATGTGTGGCGCCCGTATGGCGTGTCTGACAATTGGATGATGGATTTTCATGCCGGAACTGTCATCTCGCTTGCAGAGAATGCTCCAGGACATAAACTTGCTGAAATATCCAAACCAGCTTTTGAACTTGGCTTCGGCAAACAATTTGCCCGTATCTGGAGCACTCATTTCGTCTTGGGATATGCTCAGCATATAGGATGCGCAAGCAAAAACGACATGTCGGCGAATAAGTTGCTGGGCGATGGACGCTATCAGTTTAATATGGCTACGCTCCACATCGATGAGGCTTTAAGTCTCACAAAACTTTTCAGCAGTTATGATGAGAACCGCAAGGTCGACGTGCAGTTGTTCGGCGGAGTGGGCATGAACTATTCGTGGGGCTACAGCAAGAAAACTCTTACTTGGAAACGTACAGGATACGACATCAATAGAGGCGACCACTTCAATCTGGCCCTTCGTGGAGGCTTGCAGATGCTCGTTAAGATAATGGAGCCTACCGACATCATCATCCGTGGCTATGGCACATGGGTTGGTGACGACTATAATGGAGTGAAACATTCAGACAGTTTTGCTTTCGACAAATATCTTGGATTCTCTGTTGGCGTGCGAGTGCATTTGATGGATAGGTATGGCGGTTACAGATATTACAAGGTGCGCCGTTCAGAAGCCAATGCTCTTAGGGGCAATCACCCTGAAGTGTCAGATTTTCTGATTGCTGAGAAGCAGAAAGAATTGGACGACAGGGAAAAGAACGAGACAGTAGCTTTCGGCAAACAGATGAAGACACGCATCTCGTTCTACGTGGACCGCACCTTTGTCAATGACATGCAGATGGAGAACATCCGCATTGTGGCCGGTTTCCTGCGCAATCATCCAGAGGTGAATCTCATAATCAAGGGATATAGCGGAGCGTCCAAGGGCGAAGAGAACCCTGTGATGCATCTTGCAGAGAAGCGAGTGGAGGCTGTGAAGAAGGCTCTCGTGAAGTATTATGACGTAGATGAGAAGCGACTCACCACGGTGTTTGATGAAGAGGCTGATGCTCCATATCGTCTCACCAGCGACTGGATTGACGCTGTTGTCTTTGAGATGACAGAAGGAGGTGCTGATACTGCTCAATGACGTATTGAGATCTGCCTTAATGATTATCTGTCATAGAATGTGAAAATAGACCATATTTGTATATAATTGTATGTTATAATCATTGTTTATGATGAAAAAAGACAGAATTTTGTTATAAATGGCTTCTTTTTTTACATTTTATAATGCTTTATTGGTTAAAATTCGTAACTTTGCCCCGATTGTCTGTCGGAATATAAAAGAACAAAGAAATGCGTGAAACATTAACTAAGACCAAACTGAAGTTTGAGAAGTGGTATTTCTCAAGAGAATCGTTGCCGTTTTGGGCTGTGACTGTGCTTGATAGCAGTATCATATTCACTTCTATGCTCTTGATGTATTGCTTGGTGTATGGACCTGCGTCTCTTGTGAGCAATGGATATAATATGCTATGCACTTTTATCATCGACATGGTCTTTTATTTCATAGGCATGCGCGTGTTCCGCACTTATACCGATGCATCGAGGACTCTCGAATTCAACAATATCTCCCGTTGCGGCTTTGCTGTGTTCTTAGGTTCAGCCATTTGCATGGCAATGAGGTGGGCTGTCGATGCTTTGCCCTTCACAGAGCAAGTGCCATATCGTGTGTTTGTGCTCACCGCTGTTTGTGCCACCGTGTTGCTCATATCATGGCGTGTGGTGGCGCGAAACATCTTCGACATGGTGAAACGCAATGTAAATGAGGAAGTGGAATTGCTGCCTCGTGCTGAGATTGAAACAAACATGGCAGAGATTGGCAATGTGCTCAAAGACAAGTGCGTGTTCATCACAGGCGCAGCAGGCAGCATTGGCAGTGAGATGGTGAGGCAGATAGCCGGTTACGGCCCAAGTCACATGGTGCTCATAGACCAGGCAGAAACGCCAATGCACGACCTTGAGCTTGAGGTGCAGGCCAAATGGCCAGATGTGAAAACAGAATATCTTGTCACGACCATCACCAACAAGGAGCGTATGGCCAAGGCATTTGAGATGTGGCATCCCGACTATGTGTTTCATGCGGCTGCATACAAGCATGTGCCTATGATGGAGCAAGATCCAAGTTCGTCTGTGATGAACAATGTTGTCGGCACGCGCATCATGGCCGATTTGGCTGTTGCCAATGGCGTGAAGAAATTTGTCATGGTCTCTACCGACAAGGCTGTCAACCCGACTAATGTGATGGGGTGCTCAAAACGCCTATGTGAGATATATGTGCAGAGTCTCAATGAATATGAGAAAAAGAAGGCTGGCGCTCACGGCTCCTACACGCAGTTTGTCACCACTCGTTTTGGAAATGTGCTTGGCTCTAATGGCTCAGTCATTCCTCTGTTCAAGAAGCAGATTGAGATGGGAGGACCTGTGACTGTGGCCCATCCTGATATAATACGCTACTTCATGCTCATACCAGAGGCGTGTGCCTTGGTGCTTGAATCAGGCACAATGGGTGAAGGCGGCAAGGTGTATGTGCTGGATATGGGACGTCCGGTGAAAATATACGACCTTGCAAAAAAACTCATCTTGCACAGCGGACGTCGCGATGTGAAGATAATATTCACAGGGTTGCGAGAGGGAGAAAAACTATATGAGGAAGTGCTTATCAAGGGCGAGAGGGAACAGCGCACGGATAATCCAAAGATACGTATAGCAAATGTCTTGCCAAACGATTATGAGATTGTCAGAAAGCAGATCGACGACCTTGTGGAGGCATGCCGCTCATATGATGACATGAAGGTGGTCAAGATGATGAAGATCATTGTGCCTGAATACAAAAGCAACAATTCCAAGTTTGAAGCTATAGACAAAGAACTGCACAGATAGTTTAGGAAAGGAAGGTGATGCCGATAATAATCGCATGTGGCGATGATGTTTTTTGGGGGAAAGAAAAAGATTTATGAGAAGGGATATTAGGATTAAATAAAAAGAAAAGGAAATCAAGAGTGAAGGAATAAGAATAAATTAAATTGCATTATGAAGAAGATTTATTTATTTATCATTTGTGCCATGATGGCATTTGTTGCATTTGGTCAGCGCATAAATGATAAAGACTCTATCGAGCAGGTACTCGATGCAATGGGGGTGCCTTTGATAGAGAAAAGTTATATTGCGAATTCCAACTTCGTTGATAACTGGTATATCGGACTATATGGAGGTGTCACATCCAACTGGGGTAGTGATGTCTCCCATTCGCCGTTCTTTCGTGTGATGGGACCTGCAGCGGCCATCACATTTGGCAAAGAGATCACGCCTATCAGCACCGTGCGCCTGCAACTGAATTATATGCGCAACACTGGTGTCACAGACAATCAGTTCACAGGAGACCTTTCCAGCTTCATTCATAACCGTTACCGTTGGAATTCTTATGGACTGAATTTCGATTATATGCTCAATTTCACCAATCTTATCTTTGGCTTTAAAGAAAGGCGCAAGTTCTACCTGCAAGGCGTTATTGGCATAGGAGGCTCGGTGTCACGCAATTATGACACAGATAAATATACCGATGGACTTGACAATTCGCATGGCAGCCAGCTCAACAACACCGACAAGTATGATAACCGTCAGCACTCATTGGTGAATATCCGCGCAGGACTTGCCACCACATTCTGGGTTGCCCCCAACTGGACCTTGCATGCCGAACTTGTGGGCAACATCCTTGACAACTCATACGATAGCAACCCAACAACCGAAAACACTTGGGATGGCCACAATGACCTGCTTGTCGGCATCAGTTACCGCTTCAACAATAAAGGCAAACAAAAGCCGGGATTCTATTATCCACGCCACGACCTCACGGTGTACAAGAAGAAGCTGAGAGAGATAGATGATGCACGCGACAAGACAAACAAACGACTCGAGGAACTTTCCAATCAGGTGGACACTCTCGATGTCAACGCAAAAGTGATATACACTCTCATCGCCTTTGACGAGGACGACGCTACAGTAGACCGTTTGCAGCAGACAAACATATACACCACTGTATTGGCGTGGGCAAGAGACACAAAAAACCTGATATACATAACCAACAGTTCAGGAGTGGATGACCGTCTTTTCCGCCGTCGCGTGAAGTCGATAGTCGACATTCTTGTGGAACGTTATGAGGTGCCGGTAGACAAGCTGCGCGTGTTTGCCAACGAAAAAGACATTAAGCCTACGGGCGACTACATTGAATGCATCATCAACGACTGATGGCCATGCATGGCATAGAATCATTTATTTTCACGAATTCTGAAAACACAATAGTAAGGTGAATAAAAATATATTTTACGTATACTTGTTGCTGATATCATTGCCGTTGGCGGTGATGGCAGGTCCTGTAGAGGAATATGACAGCGTGCGAACCCGCACAGAACTGGATGACGACAGCCTCTACTATGACGATTACGCATACCTTGACGATTATAAGTTCCGTGACAATTTTTTTGCGCTTCTTCAAGGAGGTATCAGTCATTCCATGTCTGAGAACACTCGTTTTGGTAATTTCTTCTCTAATTTCGAGCCAAGTGTCAACCTTGGAATAGGCAAATGGATTTATCCATCCTTTGGTGTGCGTCTGACAATAGGCGTGCATCCACAGGTAGGACGTGCTGACCAAGAGTTGTGCGATCTTGGAGCCTATGGATATGGTCTTGCTGCAAATGAGAAATATCCATTCGGCAATTATAAGTTCAAACTCTTCACAGGCTATTTTGATGGATTGATAAATCTCACCAACATCGTCTACAAATACCGTGAGAGCAGAAAATTCAATCTTGTCGGCATCGTAGGCTTAGGCTACAACTATACCTTTGGCTTTGAGAAGAAGAAACTTGAAGCTTGGAGAAATGGCATATGGTATACCAATCCGAGCGGAGACACTCAGAAATTCAAGTATGAGGTCAATTCGGAATCGGGCAAATATTTTGCTGCTCATGTGGGTCTTCAAGGACGTTGGAAAGTGAGCAATGCTTTGGACTTCACCGCTGAAGTGACATTCAATGGCACAGACGATGAATACAACGGTATATCATACGACCGTGTTTATGACACCTATTTTGATGTGCTTCTCGGTGTGCAGTTTCACTTCAAGGATAGCCATGGCCGTCGCCGATTCCACTATGTCAAGCATCTTGAGACAGCTGTCCTTGAGCGCCTTGCCAAGATGGCAGATGACGAGAACGACCGTCTTGCAGAAGCCAACCTCATGATGCCTGAAATCTATGAAAAGATAAAACTCAGCGAGGCATTGCAGACAACCATCTCGTTCTACGTAGACCGTTACTACATCACTGATGCCCAGATGAAGAACCTGAAGAGTGTGGCCACATTCCTCCGAACCCATCCAGACATAAATCTTATAGTGACAGGTTATGCCGATGTCGAGACAGCTTATCCTGCATACAACCTGCGTCTCTCACAGAAACGCGCGCAGACTGTCTATGACACTCTCGTCAATGAGTTTAAAGTGCCAAAAGACCGACTTCGAATAGACTTTAAAGGTGATACAGTTCAGCCATACGACCAAGTCAATGAGTGGAACCGTGCCGTCATCTTCTTCCTTGACCGCAACGGAGGCAATAGTCAAATACTTGAGTCGGAAAAGAACAGCAACTAACAGAACACTTGGAGGGCGGTCATTCAGAAAGAGCATTATAAACACTGTTGATGTGATGCTCCGAGATAATTCGATAGTCCGCATCCAATGGAAATACAAAAAAATAATGAGATATGAGAATCCTATCATTTATAATAGCCTTTAGCATGATGCACCTCTGTCATGCCCAGAGTGGCGGTCTGCTTGTGTCTTCTGACAATAATCAAAATGCAGAAATTATCATTCCCGAAGGACAGGATGTCCTCGCAGATTCGTCATACTACCGCAAAGCCGAGGTGGTCTCTGTCAACATTCCCGCATCGGTGACACATATAGGCCGCTATGTGTTTGGCCACTGCTTCAAGCTTGCAGCCATCAACGTGTCTCCTGACAACCCCGTTTATAAATCCATAGATGGAGTGGTGTACACAAAAGACGGCAAAACGCTTGTGCTTTGCCCTGCAGGCAAGTCTGGCAACTTTATCGTGCCGCAACAAGCTACCAGCATGGCGCCCTTTGCCTTCTTCTCATGCAAGAAGCTGAAGAAAATAACCCTTCCTGCAGGCACAACAGAGATACCTGATGGAGCTTTTGCAGGATGCTGGGGACTTGAAGATGTGGCAATGCCGCAAGGACTAAAGCGCATTGGCCGACGCGCATTTGACGGCACCATCATTCAACAGATGAATTTCCCCACATCAATGGAGTATATAGCAGACAGTGCCTTCGTCAACACCAGCATTGTTGAGGTTAACTTGAAAGTGACAGAACCCTTCGAACTTGGTGAGGAGGTGTTCAGCGAAATACATGTCACCCGTCTCAATGTGCCGGCGGCAGGCCTTGCAAAGTTTAAGTCGCATCCTAAATGGGGACGTTTTGGACGCATCACTCCCACTCATAGCTATTGGAACAAGTAAAAGCCTGTTGATGGAATCGCTGTGCAGTAGGGCATAGATATAAAGTGCAAATCATCACGCAAACGCTTCGGGGGCGCACAAGAACATTATTTCTTGTGCGCCCCCGAAGCGTTTTGTCTTAATCGTCAAAAAAAAGAGGGTAAGGATACTTTGTAAAGTATATTAGGATACTTCGCAAAGTATATTAGGATACTTGGCAAAGTATATTAGGATACTTTTTTATGGGTGTTGAATGCTGAAAAACTGGATCACGAATTTTGAAAGACTGAATCACGAATTTTGCAGGTGTGCTTAGGCTTCAACTGGATGCTTAGCTATATTCATAGACTTAATCATTTCTCGGCCTAATGCTCGATTAGGGTTTTATCAGTTGGATATATTGAGGCTCAATATGCGTTCCTAACGCTCCAAGCATCTCGAAATTGATTAGAAACATGCGTTTGGCACGGCCCTTGGCTTTCAGCAATACACCCTCATGCCCGTCAAACAGTCCGCCAACGATGCGCACTCTGTCGCCTCTCTTCAGATTCACCTCGTCAGGCCTGTAGTATGTTATGTCCTCTTGCATCTTTGTTGCTGAATCGATGAATCTCTCCATTTCCAAATCAGGCACATGCAGAATCCTGTATGAATCGCCATGCTTGGCATAACAGTATGTGATAAAAGGGTTTGTGTTTTTAATGTGGTTGATTTTGCTGAATTGGCCATAAGCAAACACGGTGTTGGCTATCAGCGGCCGCTGCACAATGACCTTCTCGCCTTTTATCGTGATGTCGGTGTTGGCGAGAGGACAGAATGTGTTGATGCCAGCCTTCTCCAATATGGATATGGCCTTTTGTTCTTTGTTGCTTACTTTCAGCACAAACCACTGCGGAGAGTCGTTCTTCCACTGCGCGTCACCATTATCTGATGATGCTTGCGGTGGATAAACTGATTTGTTGTCTGCTGATGAGAATTGGCTATCTGATGGCATGTTAAGTAATGAGTGTAATTAAGGCTCCAATCGGCCGCGGGACCGAGATGAGTTTTGTCGTTGTGCAATTGTGTGATATGTCAGTGTTTCTTGAGGTCTCTTGCTCTTGTTTTGCATTGCTGCATAACAAGAGCTGTGCTTTCAAATGTTTCTGTTGCGACCTGTTTGAATAAAACACTGGCCAGAATTGGAATCTAATGACATTATCGGGTTAAAATACATGCAAAGATAACTAAAAATGCTGTAAAACATTGCCTGTTTCATGGAATAGTTGTAAATTCGTGGAATAAATTAAAAAAATGGGACATTAAAATGAATGATATTACTCCACAACGCCGTATTTGGGGAGTCGCTCTCGCATTATGCTTCATGAGCGTGCTCGCCATCGCAGTTCATGCCCAGCAGTGGCCCAAACCCAGTCGCGAGGCCAAACCTTATACACGCTGGTGGTGGCATGGCAGTGCTGTCGATTCTGCTGGCATCAACTATTGCATGACTGAATATGCCAAGGCAGGCATTGGAGGCGTGGAAATAACACCCATCTATGGCGTGCAGCATGGAGAGGACAGAGAATTGTCGTATCTGTCACCTCAATGGATGAAGATGCTGCGCTATGTGGTAGACAGAGCCAAGCAGCTCAATATGGGAGTGGACATGGCTACAGGCACAGGGTGGCCATTTGGCGGTCCGCTTGTCAGCGAGGATGATGCGGCTTGCCGTCTCATCTTCGATGCCGATGACAACCACGTTGTGGGACGCACCAAACAAATGGTGAAACGAGCAGCTCCAGGGGGCGAAGGCTTAGTGATAGACCATTTCAGCAAAGAAGCGGTAGCGCATTATCTCGCTCGTTTCGACACGGCCTTTGCCAATCAGCGCATGTCATTCCCTGATGTCATGTTCAACGATTCTTATGAGGTTTACGGTGCTGATTGGACGCCCAACTTCTACAGTAAGTTCATGAAACGCCGTGGCTACGACTTTGAGCCATATACATATATTATAAATAAGAAAGACTCGTTGCGCACAGATGCAGACCGTCGCATCATCAGCGACTATCGTGAGACGCTTGGCGAACTACTCCTTGAAAACTTCACTACGCAATGGACCGACTGGGCGCATGCTCATGGCAGTGTCACCCGTAATCAGGCTCACGGCAGCCCTGCCAACCTTCTTGACATTTATGCAGCAGTAGACATACCAGAGTGTGAAGGCTTCGGGCTCTCCGACTTTGGCATCAAAGGCTTGCGCAAAGATCCAGGCTTCACCAAGAAAAATGACTCAGACATATCCATGCTCAAGTATGCGTCCTCTGCAGCCCATATCTCTGGCAAGCCTCTTGTCTCAAGCGAGACCTTCACGTGGCTTACAGAGCATTTCCGCACGTCGCTCTCCCAGTGCAAGCCCGACCTCGACCTCATGTTCCTTTCAGGTGTCAATCATGTGGTCTTCCATGGTTCGTGCTATTCGCCATCCGATGAACCATGGCCAGGACGCCGCTTCTATGCCAGTGTCGACATGTCGCCAGCCAACAACTGGTGGTCAGCCATGCCTGCCTTCTCGCGCTACATTGAGCGATGCCAGTCGTTTCTTCAGATGGGCAAGCCCGACAATGACATAATTGTTTATCTGCCCTACTACGACATGATATACGACCAGCCTGGCAGCGTGGCTCTGTTCGATATTCATTCGATGGCAAAGCGTGCGCCTAAGTTTATAAAGGCAGTGCAGTCAATCATAGGCAATGGATATGAAGTTGATTACATATCAGATCGTTATCTTCAGCAAGACAGCGTTGTGAAAAACTATTCAGCAATAGTGGTGCCTGATGTGCGCTTCATGCCGCTTGCCACTCTGCGTCGTCTTGTGACGATAGCAGAACAAGGCGGCCATGTCGTCTTCGTCAATTCGTTGCCGCAGTCTGTGCCAGGATATGGGCGTGACAAGGAACAAAAAGAATTCAATGCCCTTATCAAACGGTTGAATAAGACCGTGTCGTTCCATCCCGAACAGGCTATGATGATTAAATGGGGGACAGGAAGCATCATAACCACCCCAAGTTATGGTGATGGCTTGCAGTACACCTTTGCCAAGCAGGAGACCATGTGCCTTAAGTATGGACTCAGTTGCATACGTCGCCGCAGCAGCGAGGGTTATCATTATTTCATATCCAATTTGCAGGGCAAAGACATAGATGCTTATGTTGAGTTTGGCGTGCCGTTCCATGCTGCGGTGCTTTACAACCCGATGACAGGAGAGATAGGCAAGGCAAAGGTTGACAGTCAGGAAAGAGTGCGCCTGCAGCTTAAGAGTGGCGAGAGCATCATCGTCCTCACATACAATTACGATGATGCCGACAAGGCGTCTGCTCTGCCAGCCTATCGTTATTATGATGCGCTCGACTATCGTGCCACTGTGCTCAAGCAGTGGACGCTCCGCTTCAAAGATGCTGCACCTCAAGCCATAGATAAGACATATTCCATGACCGAAGGCGCAAAAGCCTGGACCAGCCTTGGCGACTCCATACTCAATGCAACCATGGCCACAGGCGTTTATTCCACATCCTTTGACATGCCAAACATACCAAGCAATGCAGCCTTTATCCTCGATCTTGGTGATGTGCGCGAGACAGCCCGTGTGCTGGTCAACGGCAAGGATGCGGGCACGCTCTTTGCTGTGCCATATCGCATCGACATCACTCGCTTCCTGAAGACAGGCCACAACACCCTTGACATAGAAGTGGCTAATCTTCCGGCCAACCGCATCGCTCAGATGGACCGTGATGGAGTGGAATGGCGACGGTTCAAGGAAATCAATGTGGTGGACCTCAATTATAAGAAAAATCATTATGACAAATGGGATGTGGTGCCATCAGGACTCAACAGTGATGTCAAACTCATCCCGTGTACAATAATAGAATAAAAGAGCATCATACATTAATTTTGTTTAACCCAAACCTGTCATTAGATTTGAAAAGAAGAAACCTAACACTCGCTGCATTGTGCTTCAGCGCATTTTGCGCAGCGAATGCTCAGAATGCCTCAAACGGCAATGGAGCAGTATTGAAAGTTGACAACTCGATCTTGTCTGTGGAATTTGTGAAAAATGATGTGGTGCGTGTGAGATGGACATGCGGTGACAGCATCACAGCCAACGACAATGGGATATGTGTGCCGCATAAGCAGCAGCGCATAAAGTTGAAACATGCTGATAGCGCAAAGCAGCTCTCGCTCACGTCAGACAGTCTGACAGTGCGTATAGACAAGGCAACAGGCGCATTGACCTACCTTGATAGCAAAGGACGTGTCATTCTGTCTGAGAATAGCAACAAGCCTCATGCTGGAGAAAAGATTTATGTCGAGAACGTCACTTTTGACGAGACGACACGCCGCACAGTCAAGACAGCTGATGGCGACAAGGAGGTGATGGATGTGCTCCGTCGTGACACTGTAGGAAGCGCCTGGAAATGGACACTCAATCTCTCTTTCAATGAAAAAGAGGCTGTCTACGGACTGGGTGGATACATGGAAGACTATATGAACCTTCGGCACAAGAAGGTATATCTCTGTCAGCATAATCTCAAAGAGATGGTTCCTGTGCTCAACTCCACTGCTGGTTATGGCATACTTGTCAATGCTGGCAGTGAGATGATATTTGATGACACAAAAGGCAATGGCAGCATAGAGATAGGGGCAGCGCCACAGCTCGACTACTATTTCATGAAAGGCCACAACATGGATGCCACCGTAAGCAATTACAGATGGCTCACCGGACAGGCGCCAATGATGCCGCTATACCTCTTTGGATATACGCAGTCGAAAGAACGCTATGTGAGTTCTGCTGACCTTATCGGCACTCTCAAGCGTTTCCGTGACATGCACATACCTATCGACATGATAGTGCAGGACTGGAACTATTGGGAACCGGGAAGCTGGGGGCATATGAAGATGAACTCACGTGATTATCCTGACAAACGCGCTCTTACCGATGCCATACATGGCATGAACGCCAAACTCATGATATCTATATGGCCAAGCATGACAAATTCGCCGCAGGAGAAAGATTTCCAGCAGAGAGGCATGCTCATTCCAGGCACTAACGTCTATGACGCTTTCTCTCCAGAGGCTCGTGAACATTACTGGAGTTATGCCAACAAAGAATTTTTCAGCAATGGCTTTGACGCATGGTGGTGCGATTCCTCAGAGCCTCTTGATGCCGACTGGGGCAACCGCGGCCCATCTTATACATGGGACAGCCATGCCGAACGATATGCCTTGTGCAGCAAGAAACTGGGCGATGCCCTTGGGCATGAGCGCAGCCAGTTGTATTCTCTGTATCATTCCATGGGCATATATGAGCACCAGCGTCAGGCTACTGATGAAAAGCGAGTGGTTAACCTCACTCGCTCCTCTTACGCTGGCCAACAACGCTATTCCACCATCGTGTGGAATGGTGACACTCATGCCTCATGGGATGCTTTTGCGCAGATGATACCAGCAGGACTCAACTTTGTGACGACAGGTTGCCCTTATTGGACTATTGACGCAGGCGCCTTCTTTGTCAAGAAAGGCTGGGCTTGGTTTTATGATGGCGACTATGAGAAAGGTGTGGAAGACCTTGGCTATCGTGAGTTGTATGTGCGCATGCTTCAATATGCCACATTCTTGCCTGTCATGCGCAGCCATGGCACAGACACCCCACGTGAGCCTTGGCGTTTTGGCGATGCTGACAGTCCTTTCTATAAGACTGTTGTCGATTGCATTCGCTTGCGCTACAGTCTCTTGCCGTATATATATTCGCTTGCGGCTGATGTCAGTTTTCATGACGGCACAATGCTTCGCCCTTTGGCGTTCGATTATGCTTCCGATGCTAATGTGCTCGACATGAAGAATCAGTTCATGTTTGGCAAGAATATGCTTGTGGCCCCTGTCACCACCCCGATGTATTATGCGCCAGATTCAAAACCATTGGATGGCGTTGAAAAGACACGTGGAGTGTATCTGCCAACAGGCAAGACATGGTATGACTTCTACACCAATCAGTCGTATGCTGGTGGCCAAACCATCACGGCCGATGCGCCTCTTGAGCGCATACCTGTATTCGTGCCTTCAGGAAGCATCATTCCTATGTGCATGGGCAATATAGAATATTCGGCCCAGTATGCTGATGTGCCATGGAACATTCGCGTGTATCCTGGTGCAGATGCTGCCTTCACAGTTTATCAAGATGCAGGCGATGGCTACGCTTATGAGAAAGGTGAACGGAGTCAGTTCTCCTTCCTTTGGAATGACAAGAAGCAAACGCTCACCATCACATCGCGTAAGGGCAAGTATGTGCCAGCTAAAGCCATCGACATGACTGTGACGCTTGCAGATGGACGCAAGGCGCATGTCGTCTATGACGGAACAAAAAAGACTGTCAAACTTAAATAGCATGTTGCATTAGAATGAAAAAGATAATATTGTTAATGCTGGTCCTTTGCTCTGTAGCCATGTCGGCACAAGAGAGGAGTGTGCCCAAATCGCCCACACCGCAATTAGAGTTTGTCATGCAGCTCAATGTGGCCATCAGCGGAGCGTATAGCGTGGGCAACGTACCCAAGGGACATCGCCAGATAATACCCATCACAGGCGGAACGTTTGAAGGTCCAGGCATCAAAGGCACAGTGCTTGGAGGTGGGGCAGATTATCAGTTGTCTACAGATGGAGGCTCTCGCACCGAACTTGAAGCCATCTACTCCATCCGCACCGATGATGGTGTAAGCATCCATGTGCGCAACAAAGGCATCATTTGCAATGGCAAGGATGAAAACGGAAATGCATCATTTTATTTCCGTGCGGCACCTCAGTTTGAGGCACCTGTCGACAGCAAGTATGCTTGGCTCAACAATGCCATATATGTGTGCGCACCGTCTTTTGGGGCAGAAGGAACTATCGTCCTCGATGTGTGGAAGGTGAAATGAATGTTGACGCATGTGTTTCCATCACCAATGCTGCGGGCGGAAAGCTCCATTTATACTTAGTATAGTAAACTTAAAAATGAACAATGAACACAAAATTAAAACATTTCTTAATGCTTGCGCTTGTGCATCTGTCATTGGCCTCGGCCATGGCTGCGCCTGCGCGCCCTAAAGCCATCACCGTGTCACAGCCAGATGGCTCTAAGCTCACCATGTATGCACGTGGTGACGAGTATGCCCATTGGCTGCAGGCCACAGACGGTGTGCTGCTTATGCAGGGCGACGATGGTGCCTACTATTATGCAGTGAAGGATGCCGAAGGCATATTGGCCAACAGCGGCATCCTTGCCCACAATCCAGAAGAGCGCACGTTGACGGAGTGCCTTTTCATTGAAGGCAACACCGCTGCGTCGCTTCAGGGATTGGACAACATTATTCAAGCATCGAAACCCAAACGCATGCTTGGACGACAAACAGACAACCTTACTCGTGCTGCAGGCAAGATAAGCAACATTCGTGGCAAGCATGTGCAAGGCAAGATGAATGTGCTCGTCATCCTTGTGGAATTTGCCGACAAAGCCTTCACTGTCGAAAAACCGCTTGAATTGTTTGATGACCAATACAACAAGGAAGGCTTCGACAAGTATGGCCACATAGGTTCTGTCCGCGACTATTTCTACGACCAGAGTTATGGGCAGCTTGACTTGTCTTTCGATGTGGTGGGGCCTGTAAAAGTGTCGAGGAATGTGGCATACTATGGCAAGAACAATGTCTATGGCAACGACTCCCATCCTGGCCAGATGGTATGCGAGGCATGCAAGCTCGTCGAATCTTCTGTTGATTTCTCCAAATACGATAATGATGGCGATGGCTATGTGGATCAGGTGTACGTGATTTATGCTGGTTATGATGAGGCCGAGTCGGGAGTCAGCAATTACCTGTGGGGGCATCAATTTGATCTGTATAGCAGGAAGCAATATTATTCTGATGGCGATGGCATCCTAAAGTTCGATGGCGTCAAAGTGAAGAAATATGCCTGCTCAAGTGAGTTGGCAGGTTCTGAGGGAAGCATGCTCGAGCCTATTGGCACTTTCTGTCATGA
Organism: uncultured Bacteroidaceae bacterium; assembly: GCA_934293005.1. Classification (GTDB taxonomy): domain Bacteria; phylum Bacteroidota; class Bacteroidia; order Bacteroidales; family Bacteroidaceae; genus Minthosoma. The sequence goes on along the minus strand of CAKQYA010000001.1, from coordinate 99,988 downwards.
GTTCAGTCATTGTCTTGGCCTGATGGATGCCTATGATGTCAGTTACAATGGAGGCTTTGGCATGCAGGCTCTCGATCTGATGGATGCTGGCATGTACAATGGCCCATATTCGGGTGGCGAGGTGCCATGTGGCTACACGGCATACGAGAGGTGGTATCTTGGATGGCTCGATTTGGTTGAGCTTGACAGTCCTGCAAGCATCATCAACATGCCTTCGCTGGGTGAGCAGCCTGTGGCATATGTCATGCACAACGATAAAACTCCGACTGAATTCTTTACTATGGAAAACCGTCAGAATGACAGATGGTTCTCCTACGTGCTTAATTCGGATGCTTGTCATGGCATGCTCATCACCCACATTGACTATGCCGCCAAATCATGGACAAGCAATTCGATAAACACCGTAAAGTCGCACCAACGTATGAGTTATGTGCCTGCTGACAACAATTTTGGCATATTGGACACGTATGAAGGACGGAAATATTACAATGTCTCAGAAGACAACTATAGAGGCGATTTCTTCCCTGGCTTGTATAATGTCACTGAATTTACAGATTACTCGCACTTGTCAAGTGGAGGCAAACTCTTCAATGTCAATACTGATGGCACACGCAAACTTGGCAAGCCAATAACCAACATACGTGAGACTGACGGCTTGATTTCCTTCGACTTCAAAGGTGGCGACTCCAACAATGTCATTGATGCTGTTGCCGATGTGTCAGCATCATGCAAGGTAGAAGAGGTTATTTATGATGTGTCGGGCAATAAAGTGAAAAGCATGTCTTGCCCTGGCATATATGTTGTGAAAAGCGCGGGTGTGGCACGCAAAGTGCTTGTGGAGTGAATAAGCCGATGTGTCCCGAGGCTGTTTGATTTCATTTTTTACGTTCGTCCGGCCCATCTAAAGTGAACAACTACTTCAACCCAAATCGGATGACCGATTTGGACTAAAAGTGACAGGCATCGCATTTACCCACAAATCTAATGACTGATTTGGAATAAAGCCCCGAAAGCAGGATTATAACCAGCTTTCGGGGCTTTCGCGTAAGATGTAAAGGGTAAAGATGTTACGTTGGTATGCTGTTAGCCATTATGGCTATCTATCGTGTGAGGACCTTCTTTGCTTTTTCATTTTTTCTGATGATGCTGATGCCATCGCCAGGCAGATCAGTCATGATGCCCCCGATGGTATATATGTGCGCATCTTCATGGCAGCCAGCCTCTTTGTTGTCCTGTGTGCTTTCAATGCCTGTTGTCACGTTTGTTTCTCCATCGTTGCTGAGGAATATCTCTGAGATGTATATGGCCTTGCCTGTGCCCTGTATGCCTGCCAAGCATATGTGGCTTGGGTCAATCTTTGTGCCGAGAGCTGTTGTCAGGTTGCTGAGGTCTATGACGGTCTCCTTTGTTGTCAATTCGCATTCGTATGCGGCTGTCCAGTAGTTGTTCTTGTCGTATAGACGCAACTTGGAGCCTTTGGCAGGTTTTGCGTATGTCTTGACGATGAGATACTTGTAGTCGGAGATGTCTATGCCTTTCTCATAGCGCCATCCACCGAAGCCGTCAGCGCCAGAGGTGAACACGAGCATCTTGTTGCCTGCGGCTGTCATGTTTTTTGCGGTGCCTGTCATGTAGATGCTTGGATTGAAACTGCCATCGGCAAGAGGAAAGATGCAGGCAGGGTCGCACTTTGGCGAAACAGGCGTTTGAGCCATTTCCTCAAGCATCTCAGGTGTGTAGAAGTCCTCTTCTGCGAACTTGGGTTCGGTAGAGAACCAGTCAACGTCCACATGGCCTCCAAGAGCCTTAGTGGCGTAGTTGAAGATATAATATCGTTGCCCTACGAAATAGTCGAGCGTGTATCCCATATTCATTGTGCATCCCCAAGGAGTGTAGGTCTTGTTGTCGGTGCTGTAGTAGTATTTGCAGGTATTGGTGCCATAGTTGACTTGTGTCTTGAAATAAATGACATCGGAGGTGATGGCCTTGCCTGTCTTGCTTTCTTCCTTCTTCAGTTTTTGGCTGTTGAAGGTGCATCGTTCGCTGTAGAGCACTTTCTTGCCGTCGACCATCTTCACGGCAATGAATGAATATGGATTCTGAAACACTGACAGACCAGCCACATCTCCTTCTTCCATGCCGCTGATGTCTATCTTGACAATGCCATACGAACTGGCCATCCTGTTAGACGCTGTGCCGTTAGGGCTGTATCCCTGTATGCGCTGGCTGATGGAGTTGCGTGCTGAATTAAGGTCGTCTGTGACGCTTGCTGTATAGAGGCGCAGATATCCGGGACGCTCCGTCAAGCTCCATGCCGACTCAACCCAGTTGTGGTTCCACTGCCACTGCTTGCCTAATGTTGTACTGGCAAAGGGGTCATTGCTGGCAATATATGTGGCAGGATATGTTGCACCCACATCAGGTTTCTTATATGCTTTGCCGTTCTTGCTCACATCTATGCCGTCATTGCCGAGCACAGGCCATCCGTCAACCCATTTCACAGGTTCCAGGTAAGGTATGCGGCCAATGGCTCCTGCATCCTTGAAGATGATGGTCCACCATTCGCCTGTTTGAGTCTCGACGAGTGCGCCTTGGTGTATGAACTGGTTCTCAAAGAGGCGGTAGCTGCATTCCTCGTATGGGCCCATAGGCTTTTTTGATCGGAAGATGGCCTGACTTGCGTTCCAGCCTCCGTAGGTCGCATATATGTAATAATAATTACCGATGTGGTACATGCGGCATCCCTCCAAACCGCGGTTTTCGCGCACTATCACCTCTTTGCTTTCTTTCTTTGCGAATGTCTTCGGGTCAAGCTTGTTCACATAGATGTGGTTGATGCCGCATGCCACGTACAAGTTGCCGTCGCCATTCTCACCGTCATCGAAGAGCCATCCCGAGTCGTAGTAGTGGTCAGACATCTTTGTCATGTCCCATGCTCCTTCAATGTCGGTGGCTGTGAGCAATATCTGCTGCGTGTGGTCTGTGCCTTCGCGTCCGTAACAAATGAAATAGATGTGATATTTCCCATCATGATATGTGAGTGAAGTGGCCCATTGGCCCTGAGAGTAGTGGTGTTTCCCATTGATGAGGTTGTATGCATCGTTATCGTCAATCTTCTCAAGAGGGTTGCAGCAAAACTCCCAGTTGACGAGGTCTTTGCTCTTGAGGATGGTGGCCCCAGGAAAATGATACATGGATGTAGTCATCATGTAATAGGTGTCACCCACACGGAGCAGGTCTATGTCTGGAAAGTCGGCATTGACAACAGGGTTGATGTATGTGCCGTCGCCTTGATCGGCCGTCCACAGTTTTGTGAATGCCTTTGCCGGTTGTCCGGTGCCAATTCCTTCTTGTGCTGAACAGAATGCGGCATTGGCCATAAGCACTATTGCCGCAAGAAGTTTTTTGTTGTTCATGATCGTATGATTAATTTTAGCAGTAAATGATTAGCTTAGTTTTGTTATGTTTATTTGATGGCAAAGATACATATTATAAATATGGTATATGGCAAGAATCGTATGGAAAAGTTTAGTGTGTTGCCTATTTGTGGTTATTTTCAACCTTTTGAAATGTGTAAAATACTCATAAATGAGGATTGTGCACATGAAATGATTGCCGTACCTTTGTACCCGAAAACAAAATAAGTATAATTTAAAGTAAAAGATTGAATAATGAAAACATTGAAAATTTTAGCTCTTATGTTTGCAGGAATGTGCATGATGTCATCTTGCAGCGATGATGATAAAGAAGAGAAAACCGCATCTGAGGCAGAAAAGATAGCAGGCACGTATAATGGCACTAATGAGGTGGTCGTCGCAGCAAGTCCATCGTCGAAGGAAACATATACAGCTGATATTGAGTATAAGATTACAGCCAACAAAAACAACACTATCAATGTCGTTGTGCCAACGTATTCATTGGACAATACGGTCATGGGCAACCTTACCCTCGGCACGCATGTGATAAGCAACATTCCATACGATGCTGCTTCTGGCTCATTCACTAAGGTATATGGCACAGATGGACTGACTATGCAGTTCAAGGCTGTGCGTGTGAACAATGGAGTGGAGATTCCTGTGTTTGACAAGGCTTATTCTTTCACAGACAACAGCACCATCACTGTGAAGAAAACCGATGAAGGCTTGAAAGTGGCCAATTCTTTCCAGTTGGGCAGCATGCCTTTCCCTATTGTGGCAAATTTCACGAGCAGCATTAAATGAGAAGTTTTTTTTTGTTCTTAAGTATCATCAGCATTTTCTTTCTTTCATCTTGCCATGGAATCCTTGATGGTGTCTATGATGACGATGATGAAGACGATGCTGCTGATGTGGAGAATGTGCTGAAGGTGGATGCGTCGAGTTGGACTGATTGGCATTACATAGATTTCAGTCAAATAAAAGAAAGCATAGCCAATGGCAACGCCGACAGCACCCCTGGAGTGGTGACCTGTGCCATACCGCTTGAAGCTCAAGGCGACACATTAAAGGTGGAGCCGTCGGGTGAAGTGCCTGGTGTGTGGGTACGCTGGTATGATGTGTTTGGTGAGGGATTGTCGCGCAATGAGTTCAGACATTTCTATCAGATAGGCGCACAGCCTGAGCCGCAAGATTGGGACATTGCTGTTCATCGTGACAATGTGCGCACCAATGGCGGTGCTGTTTGTGAGACTCAATACACAAGCATGGACGACTTGCCCGAGAGCAGCGAGAGTTTCTCTGATGCCAAGTTTGTTGCTGACGAATGGAACACCACAGATGTGTGGACAGTGCAAGACCGCATGCTGCAGGGCTTGATAGGCAGCCAGAGCATAAAAATGAATACTGTTCTATCTTCATGGCTGTCGGTTAATATACCTCCCATACCTCCTACATTCACGCACAATAGCCATGTGTTCATTGTGCGCTTCAAGGATGGGACGCATGCGGCTGTGCAATTGGCCGATTACCGCAACACCAAAGGTGTGAAGTGTTATCTTACCATCAATTACAAGTATCCTTATTGATGGCAATGGCTTATTCTGCGCTATGGCATTGCCTTGAGTATTCTGCTCTGTTGCGCAATGACAGAGAATATGTTGTGCGCAGAAGCTTGCTTCACATTATATATAATAATTTAGAACACCTGCTTATTAGCTGATGATAAAGAATATATGTCTGGGTGCTTTTGCCTTCATGGGCATTAGCATGACAGTTTGTGCTCAAGATGCCGACTCGTCTAAGAGTCTGATGGCAGTGGTGGTGACAGGCACGCGCACCCCTAAGTTGCTGAAGGATGTGCCGGTGCAGACCAAGGTCATCTCTGCTGCCGACATAGAAAAGGCTGACGCAACCAATGTGGAGGATCTCTTGCAGCAAGAGATGCCAGGCGTGGAACTGTCTTACGCCATGAATCAAAAGAAACACCTCAACGTTAGTGGCTTTGGCGGACAGAATGTGCTGTTTCTCGTTGATGGCGAGCGTCTGGCAGGAGAGACAATGGACGATGTCGACTTCTCACGTCTCGACCTTAACAATGTGGCTCGAGTGGAGATGGTTAAGGGTGCAGCGAGTGCTCTTTATGGAAGCAATGCCGCTGGTGGCGTGGTCAACATCATCACGCGTGACAGTTTTAAGCCATGGAATCTTCGTTTCAACCTTCGTCGTGCGGCACATGGCGAATGGCGTGCCGGAGGTGTGTGGAGCACCAAGGGCAAATGGTTAAGGAACAGCCTTTCTGCTCAGTATACCACCATAGACAGTTATGGCTTGAAGAACGCTCCTGATCCAGAGTCTCAGGTGGCTACCATCGCCTATGGAAGTGATGTGGTCAATGTGAAAGACATGCTGACGTGGACACCAAAGGATGGACTGAAGTTTGTGGCAAGGGCAGGCTATTATTATCAGCAGCTCAACCGCACCTATGATGCTCCTGAGCGTTATCGAGATTACAGCGCAGGTCTGAAAGGTGTGTGGAATTGGTCTGATGACGACAACATTGAAGTGTCCTATGCTTTCGACCAATATGACAAGTCTGATTTTTACCGTTTGTCCAGCAAGGATGTGCGTGACTATAGCAATGTGCAGAATACTGTGCGCGCACTCTATAATCATTCATGGAACGGCATTGGCACACTGAGCATCGGCGCAGATATGACCAACGACTATCTGATGAATGCCAATATGGGTGACGAAACCAAAGAACAGCAGGCTTTTGATGTCTTTGCCCAATATGATTGGATAATCTCGTCACGGTGGGAAATGGTAGGAGCCCTTCGATATGATTATTTTTCTGAGAATAAGGATGATTGCCTCACTCCGAAGTTGAACGTGAGATACCGCCTCACAGATGATGTGAATCTGCGCTTCAGTTATGGCATGGGTTTCAGAGCTCCGACGCTTAAGGAAAGGTATTACGATTTCGACATGGCTGGCATATGGATTATCAATGGCAATCCCGACCTGAAATCGGAGCAGAGCCACAACTTCCACCTTTCGGGAGAATATGCCAAAGGCAATTACAATGTCACACTTTCAGGTTATTACAATCGTGTAAACGACAAGATTTCTACAGGAGTGCCACATTTCAAGTCGGGCGACATCCAGCAGCTGTATCTCGACTATGTCAACCTTGATGGATATTCAGTGTATGGAGGCGAGGCGGCAGTGCAGGCTAAATGGAGCAATGGCTTGAGCGCAAGGTTTTCTTATGCTTATACCAACGAGCAGCTGCCGCGTGATGGCAATGGCAATGAAGTCAACAACCAATATATACCAGCACGCAAGCATTCGCTGACAACACGTGTTGATTGGGAGCACAGTTTCAAAGGCGACTGCCGTTTGCGCCTCTCGCTCAATGGCCGAGCTTTTTCAGGTGTGAAGAATAAGGAGTTTGTTGATTATTATGATGTGAACAAGGGCACGAAGCGTGTGAAATATCCGTCATACACGATGTGGAAACTATCGGCCACGCAATGGATAAGCAGGAGCGTGCGCATCAATGCGGCTGTCGACAACATCTTCAATTATAAGCCAAAGCATTATTATTTCAACAGTCCTCTCACCACAGGTGCCAACTTGATGGTAGGTGTGGCTGTCGATCTCGACTGATGGAATAAGCTATGAGAATAATTGACAAATGTGCAACGCATGTCGTCTTGTTAATAGCAAAAAATGCCTTGTGACCTACTTTTTGGTGTTAAAATGAAATAAACATTGACAGAACAATGGTTTTGTCAATGTTTTTTTTTACATTTGCATTTAATTTGTGCCACTATTCGTGTGGTGGCAACTTTTTATATTTAAAATAAATAAATTATATATATGAAACAACTTCTACTCGGTGACGAGGCGATAGCCTTGGGTGCTATCAATGCCGGGCTCTCTGGCGTGTATGCCTATCCAGGCACTCCCTCGACCGAAATAACCGAATTTATCCAAAGCAACAAGGTGGCTAAGGAACGTGGCATCCACAGCCGCTGGTGTACAAATGAGAAAACAGCCATGGAGGCTGCGCTCGGAATGTCATACGCAGGCAAGAGAGCCCTCGTGTGCATGAAGCATGTGGGAATGAATGTGTGTGCCGACGCTTTTGTCAATAGCGCAATAACAGGTGTCAATGGCGGTCTCATCGTTTTGGCGGCAGACGACCCTTCTATGCACTCAAGCCAGAATGAGCAAGACTCGCGCTTCTACGGCAAGTTTGCCATGATACCTGTCTTTGAGCCTTCTAATCAGCAGGAAGCATACGATATGGTGGCAAGTGCTTTTGAACTTTCGGAAACTATAAAGGAGCCTGTGCTTCTGCGTGTGGTCACACGTCTGGCGCACAGCCGTGCTGCTGTTGAGGTGGGAGAGCCAAAGGCTGAGAATCCTCTCAATGTGGCCAAAGACAGTTGGGTGCTCCTTCCTGGCATTGCCCGACGCAAGTATGTGGAGCTCCTTGACAAGCAAGATGCCATGCTGAAAGCAGCTGAGGCATCTGAATATAACAAGAAAGAAACAGCAGAAGGCCACAAACTCGGCATTGTGGCTTGTGGCATCGCATACAACTATGTGAAGGAGAATGTGGGCGACGACGCTAACATACTCAAGGTGTCACAGTATCCGCTTTCAGCGGAAGCCATAAAGACGTTTGCCGCTGAGAACGATGCTCTCATCGTGATGGAAGATGGACAGCCAGTGGTTGAGGAGATGATAGCAGGCATGGTCGGAGCTGACTATCCTGTCAAAGGACGCCTCACAGGCGATCTTCCACGCACAGGCGAACTCACACCCGACTGTGTGGCAAAGGCTCTCGGCAAAGAGGCTGGACCTGCATTTGAGCCAGCCAAGAATCTCGCAGGACGTCCTCCGCAGTTGTGTCAGGGATGTGGACACAGAGATGTGTATGCAGCTCTCAACCAAGTGCTGGCAGAATATCCCGACTACCGTGTATTTGGTGACATAGGCTGCTACACCCTCGGTGCGCTTCCTCCATTCCAGGCTCTTGCGTCTTGTGTTGACATGGGAGCGTCGATCACTATGGCCAAGGGAGCTGCTGATGCAGGCTTGTTCCCATCGGTGGCTGTCATTGGCGACTCCACATTCACACATTCGGGCATGACAGGCTTGCTTGACGCTGTCAACGACAAGTCGAATATCACTGTGGTCATCTCCGACAACCTCACAACAGGCATGACGGGCGGACAGGATTCGGCTGGCACGAATAAGTTTGAGGCTATATGCCTTGGCCTTGGCGTGGAGCCAGAACACGTGCGTGTGGTAGTGCCTCTGCCAAAGAACATGCCAGAGATCACACGCATCTTGAAAGAAGAAATAGAATATAACGGAGTATCTGTCATCATCCCGCGCCGTGAGTGCATACAGACAGCTGCGCGCCACGCAAGGGAAGCAAAGAAAGCAAGGGAGGAAAAGAAATGAAGAAAGATATAATATTGTGTGGCGTAGGTGGACAGGGCATCCTGTCTATCGCCACTGTCATAGGTGAGGCTGCCACAGAGGCAGGCATCAACCTTAAGCAGGCTGAAGTGCATGGCATGAGCCAGAGAGGTGGCGACGTGCAGTCGAACCTTCGTTTGTCTACCGATGCCATCTATTCCGACCTCATACCACAAGGCGGTGCTGACGTGGTGATTTCTATGGAACCAATGGAGGCATTGCGCTATCTGCCTTATCTTGCTAAGACTGGCACCATCGTCACAAGCAGCAAGCCTTTCATCAACATACCAAACTATCCTGACGAGGCGGCCCTCATGGCCGAACTCGATGCTATGCCATCTGTGGTGAAGCTTGATATTGAGTCGGTGGCAAAAGATGCAGGCAATGCAAGAGGTGCCAATATGGTGCTGCTTGGCATGGCTGCGCCTTTCATTGAGATTCTCTCTGTAGAACAGCTCCGTCAGGCTATAGCTGTCATCTTCGCCCGCAAGGGTGAGACTGTGGTCGAGTCAAACCTCAAAGCTTTCGATTGCGGTGTGGCAGCCAGTCGGAAATGAACTGAAGATTAAATAAATACAAATAAGTGGAGAAAGAACAGTAGCCTCTATGGCTCCTATAGCTTTTATGGCTTCTTTAGTTTTTTCCCAATAATCAATACTATGATTCACAATCCTGAGATTGAATGCATGTCGAGAGAAGACATGCACAAACTGCAGTCGGAGCGATTGATCAAGACCGTCAAGACATGCTATGATAAAGTGCCTTTCTATCGCCGTAAGATGGATGAGCTTGGAGTGAAGCCAGAAGATATCCAGTCTATCGACGACATACATAAGCTCCCTTTCACCACCAAGCACGACTTGCGTGATGAGTATCCTTTCGGTCTCCAGGCTGTGCCGATGTCTGATGTGCGTCGCATACATGCGTCTTCGGGAACAACGGGCAAGCCTGTTGTCGGCACATATACAGAGAACGACCTTGCCAATTGGGCAGAAGGCGCAGCGCGCGTGCTTGCTGTGGCAGGCACAGGCAAAGGCGATGTGGTGCAGGTCAGCTATGGTTACGGACTCTTCACAGGAGGTCTCGGAGCGCACGATGCGGTAAAAGCTCTTGGCGCAATCCAGCTCCCTACGTCAGCAGGCAATTCGGAGAAGCAGATCATGCTTATGCAGGATTTTGGCACATCAGTGCTCTGCTGCACACCATCCTATGCTCTGCACCTTGCTGAGGTGATTGAGGATAGCGATAAGGTCAACGTGCGAAACCTCAAGCTTCGTGCCGGCTTCTTCGGCGCGGAACCTTGGACTGAAGGCATGCGCAAGGAGTTGGAGGTCAAACTTGGCATCAAGGCATACGATATTTACGGACTCACAGAGATGTCTGGCCCTGGTGTGGGCGGTGAGTGTGAATACCAAGATGGCACACACCTTTGGGAGGATATGTTCTATCCTGAAATCATCAACCCTGACACTCTGGAGCCATGCGCACCAGGTGAGTTTGGCGAACTTGTGTTCACTTCTCTCACGAAAGAGGCTATGCCTATTCTCCGCTACCGCACACGCGACCTCACGCGCCTCATCTACGAGCCATGCAAATGTGGACGCACAGCTGTGCGCATGGATCGCATCCTTGGACGAAGTGACGATATGCTTATTGTGCGTGGCGTCAATGTGTTCCCATCACAGATTGAGACTGTGCTCACCGAATTCCCAGTATTCACACCGCAGTATTTCATCACAGTGGACCGCAAAAACAATGAGGACTCGTTCGACCTCGATGTTGAGCTTCGTTCTGAGTACTTCTCGCCAAATCCATCTAAACAGATGCCATACATCAAGCCGCTGTATGACCGCATAGTGTCTCTCATCGGCATCAAGCCAAACATTCACATCAAGGAGCCTGGAGCTATCAAACGCTCTATAGGCAAGGCTAAGCATGTGGATGACAAGCGCAAGTTTAAATAAGATTCTTATCCCAAATCGAATGACAGATTAGGGACTGAATGGAGAATATCGGAGCATGCTCATGTATTGCATGGGCATGCTTTTTTAACCCAAATCGGCCATTAGACCGAAAAAGACGCAGTCAAGAGTTGAAAAGAATAAACAATGACAGCACTTTTAGGCCTGATGACGGATCTTTATCTTAAATAATATCCACCAGTGCATTCTTTTAGGTCTAAAGGCTGATTGCAACTTAACCACATACGTATATGAACACTCCAATAGATTATAATGTAGTCACCGAAGCTATCGAGAGCATGAAGCTTGGCGACTTCTCACAAGCAACGATACGTGACATTCAGGCTCTCTCCAAGACATTAGAGGAGAAGACAGGACAGACTGTCATCCATCTGGAAATGGGTGTGCCAGGCCTGCAGCCGTCGCAGATAGCTCTCAAAGCAGAGCAGGAGGCTCTTGCCAACGGTTGCGCCACTGTATACCCTCCTAATGGAGGCATACCTCGCATCAAGAATGCGGCCTCGCGCTTTGTTAAGGCTTTCATTGGTGTCGACATTGACCCCCTATGCTGCATTCCTACCACAGGAAGCATGCAAGGCACATTTGCCACTTTCACAGCCATGTATAGGGCTATGCCAGAGAAAGACACGGTGCTCTTCATCCATCCTGGCTTCCCTGTGCAGACCACTCAATGTGATGTGATAGGGCTGAAGCATATCGGACTCGACATCCACGACTATCGTGGTGATGCTCTCATTGCTAAATTGGATGAAATACTCTCGTCGGGAAAAATATGCGGCATCGTTTACTCAAATCCTAACAATCCTTCATGGGTGTGCTTCAATGATGATGAACTGAAAGGCATAGGCATGCTGGCAGACAAGCACGATGTCATCATACTTGAAGACCTCGCTTATTTCGCAATGGACTTCCGCCGTGACCTCTCGCATCCGTTTGAGGCTCCTTATCAGGCCACTGTGGCAAGATACACAGACAAGTATGTTCTTGCCGTGTCTGGCTCCAAGGCATTCTCTTATGCCGGACAGCGCATAGGCATCATCTGCATAAGTGACAAGCTTTATCATCGCGTCTATCCTGCCTTGCAAGAAAACTACGGAGTGGGCGAGTTTGGCAACTTCTTCTGCAACCGTTTGATGTACACGCTCTCAAGCGGCACTACACATAGTGTGCAGCATGCCATGGCTGCCCTGATGGAAGCGGCATGCGATGGCTCTTACAATTTCCTTGACGATGTGCGTGAGTATGGCGAAAGGGCCAAGTTCATGAAGGAAGTGCTTCTTTCCAATGGTTTTTACCTTGTGTATGACAATGACTTGGGCGCGCCTCTGGCCGATGGATTCTATTTCACAGTGCAGTATCCTGGCATGACAGACCTTGAACTGACCCGTTTGCTGATGTACTATGGCATAGCAGTGTTCCCTCTCGACACTATGGGTTCAAACGAACAGGGTGTGCGCATCTGCACCTCATTCTTCAAGAAGGAGCAGCACAGCATGTTCAGAGAGCGCATTGAGGCTTTTCACCGCGACCATAAGGCATAAGATAATTTGCCTGTCATTCATTCCTGCAACAAACAATTCACTAAATCAATAAGCAGCGTTCAAAAATAATTGCATAAAATCGAAGTGTGACGCTTTCTTATATGCCTCACTATCTTCTGCGCATCTGTTCCCTTCATGGCTACAGCAATGTTTGAATAGCATTCTCATATAGAAGGAACATTTGCATCAGAATTGAGCATCTCAATTTTTTCAATTATTTTTGAACGCTTCCTTACACAACAATCAACACATAATAAAATGGACGATAAATCACCTTATCTTCATCCTCAATACGAGACAATGTCTCGTGAGCAGATAGAGGCTCTCCAGCTGGAGCGTCTTCAGGCCACAGTGAAGCACTGCATGAACTCAACCTTCTACAAAAAGCGTTTTGAAGAGGCAGGACTGAAGCCTGAGGACATCAAGACACTTGATGACTTGCGCAAGATTCCGTTCACAACAAAGCAGGACCTTCGTGAAACCTATCCTTTTGGCATGGCAAGCGTGCCACTCCGCAAGTGTGTGCGCCTGCATTCGTCATCAGGCACCACAGGCAACCCTACGGTCATACTTCACACACAGAAGGACATTGATGAGTGGGCCAATGCTGTGGCCCGTTGTCTCTGGATGGTCGGCTTGCGTCCAGATGATGTGTTCCAAAACTCATCTGGCTATGGCATGTTCACAGGCGGCCTTGGCTTCCAGTATGGCGCTGAGCGCCTTGGCGCTCTCACCATTCCTGCTGCAGCAGGCAACTCGTTGCGACAGATAAAGTTTATCAAAGATTTCGGCACTACTGCCATACATGCAGTGCCAAGTTATGTCACACGCCTTTATGAGGTTATGCAGTCGGAAGGCGTTGACCCTCGTCGCGACACCAAATTGAAGGTGCTTGCCATTGGCGCGGAGCCTCATTCGGAGGAACAGCGCAAGCGTATAGAGAACATGCTTGGCGTGAAGGCTTACAATTCATTCGGCATGAGTGAGATGTGCGGCCCTGGAGTGGGCTTTGAGTGCAAGGAACAGAATGGCCTCCATTTCTGGGAAGATTATTATATTGTGGAGATTGTGGACCCTGTGACATTGGAGCCTGTGCCAGATGGTGAGATAGGCGAACTTGTGCTCACAACTCTTAATCGCGAAGCCATGCCACTCCTTCGCTATCGCACACGCGACCTGACACGTGTGCTTGGACGCACTTGTCCTTGCGGACGCAATCATGTGCGTCTTGACCGCATGCGTGGACGTTCTGATGACATGATGGTGCTCCGTGGCGTGAACATATTCCCTATACAGATTGAGAAGATTCTCATGCAGTTTAAGGAACTTGCAAGCAACTATCTCATCACGCTCACAACAGACGAGGACAACGACAACATGACAGTGGAGGTCGAGCTTGAAGAACTCTTCACCGACGACTACCAGCGTCTCCTCAATCTTGAGAAAGAAATAAAGCGGCGTCTCAAGGATGAGATTCTTCTCACGCCACACGTGAAGCTCGTGCCAAAGGGCACATTGCCTGTGTCTGAGGGCAAGGCGGTGCGTGTGGTCGACAAGCGTAAGGTATATCAGTAGTAACTTTGTTAATGAAAAGCATTATGACAATAAAGCAGTTATCCATATTCATAGAGAACAAGGGCGGCACGCTCATCAACGTTCTCGACCTTCTTAGCAAGGCTGGCATACAGATTATAGCGTCTACCATCGCAGACACAAAAGATTATGGCATCTACCGTGTCTTGTGCGATGCGCCTGCACAGGCGTATCTCATCCTCAAGGAAGCTGGCATCAACGTGCAGCTTTCTGATGTCTTTGCTCTCAGCATCGACGATGAGCCTGGACGCGCTGCAGAAGCCATCAAGGATATATCTCAGGCTGGAGTGAGCATCCTTTACCTCTATTCCTTCCTTTGGAAGGGTAAGGGAGTGCTTGTGTTCCGTGCCGACCAGAGTGAGAAAGCAAAGGAAACCATCATGCTCAATAAGCTTGATTTCCTCACTGAAGCCGACTGGCGCTGAATGCTTTTTCTGCATTCAGCATCTGAAACAATATGCCTTATGCTCGCTTGCATCTTAGAAATAGATGCAAGCGAGCATTTTTTTGAAGAGTCAGGCTATGGATCATAAGTGGCAGAGTTTATAAACCCCAATAGGTCATTTGAAGATTGGGTTTATTCTTTTCAATTCTCGTCACTGTCTGGGCCAAAGTCTTTGCGTATAATAGCAAAGGTCATGATAACAATTTATTCGTCAAAAAAGAGGGTAAGGATACTTTTTAAGGGTGTTACATGTCATCAGATTGGGGATTATGGGACACCTGCTTGTTTATGGGAGTTTCACATCATTTGATATATTCTATGATGCTGCTTGCGTCAATGAGTGTCTGCTCTCCTGTGACCATGTTCTTGAGGTTGACTTTGTTTTCTGCGAGTTCGCTCTCGCCAACAATGGCAACGTAAGGTATCTGCTTGGCATTGGCATAGCTCATCTGCTTCTTCATCTTGGCAGAGTCGGGATATATTTCAGCTCTGATGCCTGCAGCGCGCACTTTTGTGAGGATGTCAAGGCAGAAGTCAGCCTCTTTCTCTCCAAAATTCACGAAGAGCACTTGAGTGGAATTGACAGCCTCCTTGGGATAGAGGTCAAGCTGGTTGAGCACATCGAAGATGCGGTCAGCACCAAACGAGATTCCCACACCGCTGAGGCCTGGCATGCCAAAGATGCCTGTGAGGTTATCGTAACGTCCACCGCCTGTGATGGAACCTATCTGCACATCGAGAGCCTTCACCTCGAAGATGGCGCCTGTGTAATAGTTGAGGCCGCGGGCAAGTGTGAGGTCAAGCTCTATTTCGTTTTTCAATTTTGACGTTCCATTGCCAAGCGCACCAAGTTTGGAGAGGATGAACTCCGTTTCTTCCACGCCCTTTATGCCGATCTCAGAATCTTTCAGCACATCTTTCATGGTTTGGAGTTTCTCTGCATTGGTGCCGCTGAGATTGATGATGGGCTGGAGCTTTTCTATGGCGTCGGTTGGTATGCCATCGTCAGCTAATTCGGCATTGACAGCATCAAGCCCTATCTTGTCAAGTTTGTCGATAGCCACAGTGATGTCGACAATCTTGTCGGCCTGGCCAATCATCTCTGCTATGCCAGAGAGAATCTTGCGGTTGTTAATCTTGATGCACACTCTTACGCCAAAGCGTGAGAAGACTGTGTCGACAATCTGCATCAGCTCAACCTCGTTGATGAGCGATTCGCTGCCTACCACATCTGCATCGCACTGGTAAAATTCTCTGTAGCGTCCTTTCTGCGGACGGTCGGCACGCCATACAGGCTGTATCTGATAACGCTTGAATGGCAATGCCAATTCTTCACGGTGCTGAACGACGAAGCGGGCGAAAGGCACTGTGAGGTCATATCTCAGGCCTTTCTCGCAAAACTTTGACGCAAGCTTGAGAGTGCTTGTGTTTGCAACCTCATCGGCAGTCATGCCATGAAGGAAATCGCCTGAGTTGAGTATCTTGAAGAGGAGTTTGTCACCTTCTTCGCCATACTTGCCCATCAGCGTTGACAGGTTTTCCATGGCAGGAGTCTCTATCTGCTGGAATCCGTACAGGGCGTACACTTCCTTGATGGTGTTGAATATGTAATTGCGTTTTGCCATTTCCACTGGTGAGAAATCGCGTGTGCCTTTTGGAATGCTTGGTTTTTGTGCCATTGGTCTTTATTGTGTTATATGTTATAAGTAGGTATTCAAAATTATTTTATTATATCAAAGTAGGCCGCTCTCTTATTTGTCGCACTCTCTCTTGGCCATTTTTTACTCCTGTTTATCAGTCGCTATGCCCGCATAGCTCCATCAAACAGAAGAAAAATCTGCCTCAAGATAGGGTGCGTCAAATATAAAATAAATTATGAGCACCTACTTAATTCTTGATTATGTCATTGGAAAAGTGCGGCATTGCTGTATGTTATGGGCTGTGCCTGCAGCATGGTTCAGAACATGCGTGCCACTCGCTTTATGCCTTCAACGAGGACATCCACCTCATCTTTTGTGTTGTAGAGTCCGAAGGATGCTCTCACCGTTCCTTCTATGCCGAGACGGTGCATAAGCGGTTCTGCGCAATGATGGCCTGTGCGCACGGCTATGCCGAGACGGTCGAGAAGTGTGCCCATGTCGAGATGGTGTATGTTGCCCACAAGGAAACTTATCACGGCGTCGTGATGGTGCTTAGGCCCGAAGATGCGCATGCCTTCTATCTCTGCCATGCGTTCCATAGCGTAGGATGTCAGTTGCTGTTCGTGCTCGTAGATGTTGTCCATGCCGAGTGTGGTGACATAGTCGATGGCCTTGGCCAGAGCGTGTGAAGCAATGTAGTCGGGAGTGCCGGCCTCAAATTTGTATGGAAGTTCGTTGTATGTTGTTTTCTCAAAACTCACATTCTTTATCATCTCTCCGCCGCCTTGGTATGGAGGCAGTTTGTCAAGCCATCTTTCTTTGCCGTAGAGCACTCCTATGCCTGTGGGGCCATAGACCTTGTGCCCGGAGAATGCGAAGAAGTCGCAGTCGATGTCGAGCATGTCCACTTTCATGTGAGGTGTCGACTGTGCGCCGTCGATGAGCACAGGCACTCCATGCTCATGGGCTATGCGCACCACTTCCTTCACTGGGTTGATTGTGCCGAGCACATTGCTCACATGAGTGCAGCACACAATGCGTGTCTTTTCATTTATCAGAGCTTCATATTCATGCAGGAGCAATTCGCCATCGTCATTCATTGGCATCACTTTAAGATGAGCTCCCTTGCGCTCGCACATCATCTGCCATGGCACAATGTTGCTGTGGTGCTCCATGGCGCTCACGATGATTTCGTCACCTTCTTTTACCATAGCCTCCCCGAAAGAGAAGGCCAAAAGATTGATGCTTTCTGTTGTGCCTCGTGTGAAGATGATTTCTGCCGTTGACTTGGCATTGATGAATGCCCTCACTGTCTCACGGCTTGCTTCATGAAGGTCCGTGGCTTTTTGTGAGAGGAAATGCACGCCACGGTGCACATTGGCATTGACGTTGTAGTATTCGTCCACCATCGCTTCCACCACGCATCTGGGTTTCTGTGTGGTGGCTCCGTTGTCGAAGTAGACAAGCGGTTTGTTGTAGATGCTTCTTGATAGGATGGGGAAGTCGTCCCTTATCTGTGTGATGTCGTACATTATTGTGTGTTATTGAAATGTTAAACCCCAATCGGTCATTAGACCGAAACAGGTTGTGCAGTCAGTGCTTTGTTTGAAGTGTGGCTCACGCTGTGGCAGACGAGTCCTAACTAAATGCAAAGTAACGACTTTTTACTGATTTGGCAAAACAAGCCTTGACAAAACGTGCTTGTTATGCCGTAAAACTATCCGAAGAACATGTATGCGATGGCTATGGCTGCAATGATGCCGGCAATGTCGGCCATGAGTCCGCAGGTCACGGCATGCCGTGTGTTTCTTATTCCCACAGAGCCGAAATATACTGCGAGGATGTAGAATGTGGTGTCTGTGGACCCTTGGAATACGCATGCCAGACGGCCTGCAAAGGAGTCGGCTCCATAGGTTGTCATGGTGTCGACCATCATGCCACGCGCTCCAGATCCTGAGAGAGGCTTCATGATGGCTGTAGGCAGGGCGGCCACAAAATCGGTGTTGCCCCCAAAAGCCGCCACACACTTGTTGATGCTTCCGATGAGAAGATCCATGCCACCGCTGGCTCTGAAGACGCCTATGGCTACAAGGATTGCAACAAGATAAGGGATGACCCTTACGGCTGTGGCGAATCCATCTTTAGCCCCTTCGATGAATGCCTCATAGACATTGACTTTCTTCACTATGCCAGAGATGATGAATGACAGTATGATGCCAAAGAGGATGATGTTGGCAGCCAGTGTGCTTGCCATGTCCATGGTGTCTTTGTCCATCTTGCTGAATGTCCATATGATGGCGGCCACCAGGATGCAGAGGCCGCCTAATGTGCCAAGCAGCACGGGCTTCAGAAGGTTTATTCTTTGGAAGAGGCTCACTATTATGACGCCTACAAGGGTCGACACGAATGTGGCGAGCAGTATTGGCACAAACACGTCTGTGGGTTGAGCAGCTCCCAACTGCGCTCTGTAGACCATGATGGACACGGGTATGATGGTCAGACCCGAGGTGTTGAGCACAAGGAACATGATCATAGGATTGGTGGCTGTGGCGTTTTTCTCTTCTGCCTGAGCGACTGTGATGGTGCCTTGCCTCACGGCTTCTGCATTTCGTTCCTTGTTCAGTTCCTGCATGCTTTCCATAGCTTTGAGTCCAAGTGGCGTGGCTGCGTTGTCGAGTCCAAGCATGTTGGCTGCCAGATTCATGAAAATATGGCCTGTGGCAGGATGCCCCTTGGGTATGCCAGGGAAAAGACGTGTGAATACAGGACTCAGAACTTTTGACAGCAGATTCACCATGCCTCCTTTCTCGCCTATCTTCATCACACCCATCCATAGGGAGAGCACTCCTGTCAGTCCAAGAGAAATCTCAAAGGCAGTCTTGGAGTTGTCGAATGTGGAATTGATGATGTCGGCAAAGACTTCTGTATTGCCCATGAAGCACTGAGCTATGGAACAGATGGCTGCCAATATGAAAAAGGCTATCCAGATGTAGTTGAGTACCATGGTGTGTGATTTTTATGGAAGCTATATGGGTTAATGAAAACTATGGGAGTCGTTGAGAATCTTCTTTTTTTGCAAATATGTTAGCGAGGATAGTGCCGCTGATGCTGTGCCATGCGCAACTGATGGCGCAAGGCACTACCGCCATGGGGTTGGCTGCCACAAAGAAAGTCATGGCGAGGTTGGTGCCAAGACCTGCATTCTGCATGCCCACTTCAATGGCAAGCGTCTTTTTCTTCGCTAATGAGAAATGGAAAAGACGGCCGACACTGTATCCGAGAAGGTAGCCGATGCTGTTGTGGCAGAACACCATGCCGAACGTGAGGCAGAAGAGGGTGAGGCCGTTTTTGACCAATGGCTCGTGAACGGTCGATACTACGCCGCCTACGATGATGGCAAGGCAGGTGACAGACAGGCCTGGCATGCAGCTTTGTATCTTCTTGAACACGTTTTTGTGTCCAAGCCATACATTGAGAGTGAAGCCTATTGCTATGGGAATGATGGTGACGATGAGTATCTGCTTGAACATGCCCATGGCATCGACATCCACTTTGGCTCCTGCCAGCAACAGCACAAGCAGCGGGGTGATAAATGGAGCGAGCATGGTGGAGGCGCAGGTCATTCCCACGGAATAGGCCACATCGCCTTTGCAGAGAAACGACATGATGTTGCTTGACACTCCTCCAGGACAGCAGCCCACAAGGATGATGCCTATGGCCATGGCTGTGCTGTATGGCGCAAAGGCTGGCACTTGGCTGAAAGCCCATGTGAGGGCCCAAGCCACAATGGGCATGATGGTGAATTGAGCTGCGGCTCCGATGAGTATGTCCCATGGACGCTCGCACAGCAGTTTGAAGTCATTGGGCGTGAGTGTCAGACCCATGGTCAGCATGATGATGCCGAGGATGGTGGTCTGCAGGTCGCCTTTAACCCATTCAAACAACGCAGGCGACCAGAAGGTCACCAGCGCTGTGAGAATGACGAACACGCTCGCTTTGCCGCTGAGTGTGTCGCTGATAATTTTGAGAGCTTTGTATATCATTGTTATTGTTTGATTGTTTTTTTAGCATGTGAGCCTTGCTTTCCGCCAGTTGTGATGACGATGCCGCGTGTGGCTGATGTGGCAGCCTTGCCGCTCATGTCGTAGTTTCTGACATTGGCAGAAGTGCCTGTGGCATTGGTTGCATTGATGCCTGTAGGCACAGTCTCGTCGAATGAGTCGGTCAGATCCTTGGAACTCTCGGATGTGTCTTCCATGATGGCGGCAACTTCATTACCGGACAATGCGTAGTTGTAGATGCGGAAGTCGTCAATGTGGCCGCTGAAGAGAGCGTCGGCCTTGAACATGGAGCGTCCGATGAAGCAGAGTGACGGGCTGATGTCTGTAGGCTTGATGGTGAAGTTGTCGCTCTGAGCAACCACGTTGCCGTTGAGATAGAGGCGTGCCTGCACTTTGTCGCCATCAGGTTTGAGTGTCACTGCCACATGCTGCCATGAGGCTGCAGGCAGTTTCTTGCCTGTGCCTATTATCTGTTCGTCACCTTTGTCTTTCATCACGAAGCGCATCTCGCTTCCGTTGTTGGGGCAGAGGAACATGTATTGGTCGGTGCCATTGCCAAAGTCGAAGATGCGCTGCCATGCTGTTGAAGACAGGCTGCATCTCACCCATGTGGCTATGGTTATCTCATCGTGGCTTGCCACAGAGTAGGGCAGCATGGCGTAGGCCTTGCCGTTGAGGTTGATGCTGTGGCTGCCCGACTTGAGCATGGTCTTTGTGTATGTGGCGTTGCCATAGACAGAGGCGTTGAGGCGGTTGGCCGACAGGTCTTCTGTGTTCTCGTCAAACTGCAGTTGGCATATCAGTCCTTTCTGCTCTTTTGTGGTGGCTTTCAGCATGGCTGAAGCTTCGGAACGGTTGCAGCGCACATCGACAGCTTGCACTTTATATATATAATGCTTGCCTGCCATGGCTGTGTTGTCGACAAATGATGTTGTTTCCACGTTGCGCCCGATGGTGTTGAACTCAGCTTCTCCGCCTTCTTCTGGTTCTTCAGCCCTGAGGATTGTGTAGGTGATGGTCTCAGTGCTTTTTGGTGCTGTCCATAGAATTTCGATGCTTGATGCTCGCTGTCTGGCTATCAGGTCAGTTGGAGCATCAGGGGCTGTCAAGGTGGTCAGGGCTGGAGTCTTGGCGTCGATAGGGAGAAAACGCCACAGATACTTTTTGAGTTCGCTTGCAGAAGTGCTTTCTGTAGGAGCCGCCTTAGAGTTGATGCGTGTGCCGCCAGTGGCGCTGCTGCAATAGAGATACTTGTTTGTCAGTCTGTTTATAATGTAGAAAGAGCCTTCCTTAGCATATTTCACATACCATTGCTCTTCCATTGGATGATTGTCTGGAGTGTTGTATACAATGACATTGGCCGATGTGGTGAACATGGTGTTGAGGTTGCCCCAGTCGAGCGCAGAGTTGAGGTGCATGTTCTCATTGCCAGCATTGTCTATGAACCAATAGGATATGTCACCATCGGTATGTCCTGGATACACATTCCATCGTTGCGTTGTGCCTGACGCCTTGCGCTGTTCGCTTGTGGCGTTGCCATTGTTCATGGTGAGCATCTTCTTGCTGCTAAGGTTCATGACCATATATGTGCCGTTCACTTCGAATGGAGCCACATCGTCGCCCCATGTGATGTCGAAGAGACGCTCAGCGTTGATTTGACCTGTTTGGTAGCCTGTGCCGCCAGGCATGTCATACACATACATTCGTGTGGGGCCGTAGCCATTGACAAACACGTCTTTGCCTTTGCTGATGAAAGCATACGAATCGGCTTTGGCCTGTCGTTCGCTTGAGCCCATGTAGCCATGCACCTCGCCAGTCTTTTCATTGCGGTAGACGGCGGCGTTGGTCCATGTGCTGCCGTTTTCGCCATAGCCTATGCGCACGCCCTCGTTGGAGTCGAGGCAGAACTGTCCTCTTGCCTTTGAGTCGAAGCCCCACCATATGCCATTGGTCATGCCATAGTTTGCTCCCACTATTGCTTCGCCCACATTATGAAGCTCATCGGCTGTGCCCACTTTGCCATCGGCTGTTACTGTAGCGAAGAAGTTTTTGTATGTGTCGAGTTCGCCTGCAAGCTGGTGGGTGTTGCCTTCATCGAGATAATCTTTGAGATAGTTGTACCATGGCATGGCGCGGTCGCAGTTGAGCGTGTTGCCTCCGCACACTCTGATGTCCTTGAAGTAGTCGTCGGCTTTGATGAGCTTAGCTATCTCGAGAAAGTCTTTCATGGCAGCGCTTTCATCCTTAGCTTGCTGCCAAACATAGTCGGGCTCATTGAAAGGTGACACGCTGACCACTTTCAATCCTTGCTTTTCCACAAACTGCGCGCTTGCCTTGATGAGCTTGTACCATTCTTTGGGTTTGCCTTGGTAGTTGGTGCGCCCTGTGTAGTCTGCAGGCTTGCCGTTGTCATCTGTGGGATAGTTGCCGTCGTTGTCTACTTTGCAGAAAAGGGCCTCATGGTCGCAGTTGAGGTTGACCATGGTGGTGCCTGTGAGTTTTATGAGGTCGCATCTCGACTTAAGCTTTTTCTGTTGGCGTGCGGTGAGTGTCAGAGTGCCGTCGCCATTGTCTGTCACGAGGTCGATGGGCTGGAAAGACACGCGTCCGGTGGCGAAGTTGCCTTTGCCGATGTGCGCCACGCCGCGCAGAACATTATAGTTCCAGTCCCATGCGGCATCCATGCCCCAGTTGACTCTGTATTCTTCTCCTGGAGCTGTGACGTCGAAAACTATATCGTTGCCTGCAACCTTCATTGCCTTCATGTAGTCGGCGCCTGTCTGCGCATTCATGGTCAGGCATGCTAATGCTAAAGTAGCGGTGATGACTTGCTGTTTCATGTGTGTGAAGTTTGTGAGGTAATCAGTATGCTGTGTGAAAGAGTGATGAGGTCATTGTGCCTTCTCATCGAGATAGCTGTCTTTGAAGCCGAGGAAATAGAGCACTCCGTCAAGGCCTATGGTGTTGATGCTCTGCTGGGCGTTGGCCACCACACGAGGCTTGGCGTGGAAGGCTATGCCGAGACCAGCCTGAGAGAGCATGGGCAGGTCGTTGGCTCCATCGCCTACAGCTATTGTCTGCTGCAGGTCCACTTTTTCCACTTGCGCTATGAGCTTGAGAAGTTCGGCCTTGCGTTTGCCGTCAACAATCTCGCCCACATAGTTGCCAGTGAGATGTCCTGTGTCGTCTATCTCCAGTTCGTTGGCATATACATAGTCGATGCCATATTTCTTTTGGATATATTCGCCAAAGAAGGTGAAGCCGCCGCTGAGGATGGCGATCTTGTATCCGTATTTCTTCAGCACATACATCAGTCGGTCCACGCCTTCGGTGAATGGCAAGTTTTCTGCTATCTCGCGCATCACGCTCACATCGAGTCCTTTGAGCAGTTTGCATCGCTCAGTGAAGCTTTCCTTGAAGTCTATCTCGCCTCTCATGGCTCTTTCTGTGATGGATGCCACCTTGTCGTAGACGCCATGCTTGCGTGCCAGTTCGTCTATGACTTCTGTCTGGATGAGTGTGGAATCCATATCGAAGCATATCAGGCGGCGCATTCGTCGGTACATGTTGTCGATCTGGAACGAGCAGTCGATGTCCAATTCGCTCGACATGCGCATCAAGGATGTGTGAAGTTCCTCTCCATCTTTGGGAGTGCCTCTTACAGAGAACTGTATGCAGGCTCTGGTCTTTTCCGTATGGCTGGTTATGCTTGCGCGTCCAGACAAGCGCACTATAGAGTCGATGTTGAGTTTCTGTTCAGCTATGAGGCGTGTCACGGCCTCAATCTGTTTGGCTTGGAGTTTTCGGCCAAGCACGGTAAGTATGTAGCGGTTTTTGCCCTGCCGGCTCACCCAAGCTTCATATTCTTGTATGGAGACAGGATAGAATCTTATGTTCACTCCCAGCTCGCTTGCCTTGAACAGCAAATCTTTCATCACGTTGCCAGAGTTCTTCTCTTCCACGCGTATGAGAATGCCAAGCGACAGTGTGGAGTGTATGTCGGCCTGTCCTATGTCTTGAATGTCCACATCATATAAGGAGAGTATCCCCATGATGCTTGCTGTCAGTCCCGGACGGTCTTCACCAGTGATGCGGAGCAGTATAAGTTCTTCCATGATAGTGTTCTGGTATGTGTAGAGTGTGTTTGGGGAAAACAAGTGGAAAGTCCATGCGCTCCTGCTTCGGTTGATGGCAGGCTCTTCACTGGGGCTTTCCACTCTGATATGTCTGTTTTTTATTTTGCTATGATGAGGAAATACTTCTTCTTGCCTTGCTGCACGAGCATGTACTTATCATCGAGAAGGTCTGCTGTGGTGAACACCTGATCTGGCTGTGTCACTTTGTCTTTGTTTACGCTCACGCCGCCTCCCTTGACGAGGGTCTTCAGTTCACCCTTGCTGGCGAACACCTTTGCGTGGTCTACTGTGAGGTCGGCCAGTTTCACGCCTTCTGTGAAGAGTGACTTGCTCACCTCAAATGTAGGCACGCCGGCAAAGACATCGAGCAGTGTCTGTTCGTCGAGCTTGAGAAGGCTTTCCTTTGTCGACTTGCCGAAGAGGATGTTGCTTGCCTCCACTGCTGCATCGTAGTCTTCTCTTGAATGAACCATCACTGTAACCTCTTCGGCAAGACGCTTCTGGAGCAAACGGCGGCCCGGATCTGTGTCGTGCTCAGCGATGATGGAATCTATCTCTTCTTTCTCGAGGGATGTGAATATCTTGATGTAACGCTTTGCGTCCTCGTCTGGCACATTGAGCCAGAACTGGTAGAAAGCGTATGGTGTGGTGTATTCGCGGTTGAGCCAGATGTTGCCGCTCTCTGTCTTGCCAAACTTGCGGCCGTCGCTCTTTGTCACAAGCGGGCATGTG
Organism: uncultured Bacteroidaceae bacterium; assembly: GCA_934293005.1. Classification (GTDB taxonomy): domain Bacteria; phylum Bacteroidota; class Bacteroidia; order Bacteroidales; family Bacteroidaceae; genus Minthosoma. Next base: position 74,943 of record CAKQYA010000001.1, on the reverse strand, counting down.
AGGGCATAGCAGTCTTTGCCATTCATGCGGCGGATCAGTTCGGAACCTGTGGTGATGTTGCCCCACTGGTCTGCGCCTCCAAGCTGAAGCTTGCAGTTTTTGTGCTCATTAAGATAGTAGAAGTCGTATCCCTGAAGCAGCTGGTATGTGAACTCTGTGAAACTCAAACCGTCTCTTGCCTCACCGTTAAGGCGTTTCTGAACGCTTTCCTTAGCCATCATGTAGTTGACGGTGATGTGCTTGCCAATGTCTCTTACGAAGTCGAGAAATTTGAAGTCCTTCATCCAGTCGTAGTTGTTGACCAATTCGGCCTTGTTAGGAGCGTCGCTGTCGAAGTCGAGGAAATGAGAGAGCTGCTGCTTGATGCATGCCACATTGTGACGAAGTGTTTCTTCGTCAAGGAGATTGCGCTCCTGGCTCTTGCCTGATGGGTCGCCAATCATGCCAGTGGCTCCGCCGATGAGCGCCAAGGGCTTGTGGCCGCAACGCTGGAAATGACGGAGCATCATCACACCGCAAAGGTGACCGATGTGCAATGAGTCGGCTGTAGGGTCTATGCCCAGGTATGCCGTCACCTGTTCTTTCTTGAGCAGTTCGTCTGTGCCTGGCATCATCTGGTGGATCATGCCACGCCATGTCAATTCTTCTACAAAATCTTTCATATTTATGTATTGTTTTAGTTTTCAGTATTGTTATGCTTGTTATGGTGCATATATGCGGTGAAATAGGCTTGTCCGCACTAATTGTATGCAAAGATACGAAATTCTTTCATATTAACAGTTCATATGACTGTTTTTCTTGCCTGTAATATCCCTTTTGCGTCCTTTTCGACATATGGATAATCTTTCTGTTTCGGCCTAATGACCGATTGGGGTTAATATATATGTGTGTGAATGGATATATGCAATATATGATTGGGGATAAAAGAACAGAGAGAACTGCCTGAGCGGTTCTCTCTGTTTTTTTTTGAATGTCGTCTTTAAGATTAAGCCTCTGGCTTCTTGCCTGTGAGCTTTTCCTTGATACGAGCCTTCTTGCCTGTGAGCTTGCGGAGGTAGTAAAGCTTTGCGCGACGTACCTTACCAACCTTGTTCACCTCGATAGAATCGATGTTTGGTGAGTCGATAGGGAAGATGCGCTCTACACCTACAGTACCTGACATCTTGCGTACAGTGAAACGCTTTCTGCTCTGCTCGCCTGCAATCTTGATGACTACGCCGCGGTAAAGCTGGATACGCTCCTTTGTGCCCTCGATGATCTTGTAAGCTACTGTTACAGTGTCACCTGCCTTGAATGCAGGGAACTGCTTTGGCTCTGATGTCTGCATTGACTCGCGAGCCACTTTAATTAAATCTACTGCCATGATGGTTTGATTTGTTTGTTAATTAAAGAATTACAATGAAGCATACTCTGGGAACTCTTCTCCCTGCAGACAGCGGCTTCATCAAAACGGGTGCAAAGATACGCTTTTTTTTTGACATTCAATCGTCTTTAATGATAAAATGTGTGTGAAAGGCTATGCTTTTTGATTGATTTACTGCATTATGTCCCGTATGCTGCGTTTTTGCGATGCTGCTTACTGCATGATGACAAGTCCGCCATTGCAAGGGATGGTGACAGTCATTTGCTTCTTCTTGTTAATCTTCACTTCCTTCACGCTGCCATTGAGCTGAGCGTCATCGCTATACATCTTCGCTGTGGCTCCTGCATTGAGCATAGGAAGGGCGATTTTCTTTGTGAGAGCGGTCTTTTCTGCGTTTACGCCTGCCACATACCATGTGTTGCCGCTGCGGCGGGCGATGATGACGTACTTGCCTGGATAGCCATCGACAAACTTGACCTCATCCCATGTGGTTGGAACGTTCTTCATGAAGTCGACAGCCCATGATGGAGCATCTGTGAGGTTGTTTGGCGCAAGGGCGAAATGTTGCACGCAGCTCTGGAAGAGCACTGCTGTAGAGAGAGCGCACACATCTGACGTGCGGCGCTGAGATCCGCGTTTGTTGTCTGCGTTGTAGTATTTGTTGAGTGTGGAACCACCGAAGTCCATAGAGCCTACGGTGTTGCGCACGAATGGATGTATGCAGGCATTCATGGCCTCTGCGTCGCACGAACCCTGTGAGAAGTGGAGATTTTCTGATGCCAGCACAGCTTCGCTCGCAACATAACTTGGGAACATGCGCTCCCATCCGCGTGGAAGTGTGCAGCCGTGGAATATGACCATGATGCCATAATCGTTGGCATCGGCCAAGATGTCTTCATAGAGTTGCATCATATTTTGCTTGTCGCCTCCGAAGAAGTCTACCTTGATGCCTTTGATGCCGGCCTTTTTCATCCATGCCATCTCTTGGCGTCGGATATGGCTGTCGTTCATCTTGCCGAGTGGCGACTGTGGAGCGTCGTTCCAGTTGCCGTTTGAGTTGTACCAAAGGAAGAGGCCAACACCTTTGCTCTTGCCGTATCGTGCCAGTTCTTCAATCTTGTCGTAGCCTATCTGCACGTCCCATAGGGCATCTATGAGCACTGTCTGATAGCCCATGGCAGCAGAGAAATCAATGTAACGCTTCTGCTCGTCATAGTTGCAGCTTGAGTCCATGCCGATAATCCAGCTCCATGAGCCTTTGCCATATACATATTCTTGTGATGCTTTGTATTTTGGAGACACGAGGTCGAATGGCACTGTTGTCTCAACGATGTTGGCAAGGGTGGTGCCCACTGTGATGGTGCGCCAAGGAGTGTCGAATGGCAATGATACTGATGCCGATGTGGATCCCCATCCGTTGCACTCGCCCTGTTGTGGGAAGCCTATGCGGTAGAGACCGTCTTTCACGTTGAGCAGACGGCTTGCCACATAGCGGCCGTCAACGCCTGTTTCGCTGATGAGGGCCCATCCTTTGTCTGAAATTTTGAAGAGGCATGGGAAACTGTAGCCTTCGCCCCATCCGTTCTTGCCCATGCTGTCATCGAGAGTGTATGATGTCTCATAGCTTGGTGATGTGCGGGCGAATCCGCCCATTGGCTTCGACTGCGGGCAGAGGAATGTGGTTGTGCCTTCAGGAAGAGAGAATCCGCTTGCCTCTTCGTTGATGACACATACCTTGGTGTCGCCTTTTTTGTAGATGTGATAGCGGTAGGCCACGTCACGATTGCTCACGCGGAAGATTACATCCATCACTTTCTTGCCATTCTGCGTGAAGGATGCCACTGCTTCGGTGGCTTCATAGTCGACATGGCTCTGCTTGATGTTGCGCAAGTCGTAATGGTCTTCCACCTTCTTGGTGTCGAAGGCAGTCATGGATAGATCCTTCGAATAGTCGCCGATGTTGGTATGTAGGCCAAGTGGTGACGATTTCAGAAACTCAGAGGATGCATACTTCACGCTATAGTTGGGCGTGCCGTTTTCATCGTTGATTGTTACTTGCACTTGCCCGTCGGGACTTGTGAATGTCTTTTCTTCTGCATTGGCTGTGCCCCAGCAGGTGATGAGCATAGCTATGCTCATAAGAGTTTTCTTCATAGGATTTATGTTTTAGAATAGATTTGCTATTTGGAATATTAACGTTGAGAAAGCATGATAATATATTTAGATGCTTTGTGGATCAGCATGATTCCTGTTTGATATCGCTTGGGTTCGTAATTTCAGTTTCGAGTACAAAGTTAATGATTTTTTACATAAAGTGAGAATAATAGTGTTTCAAATGTTTTGAAATTTGTAAAATGGCTTATTATAAAGGAAAGATTCGTGTAAGGAAGTTTAGTTTGTCGTTCATTGTGTTACGCTGGCGTTCAAAGCCATCTTAACCCCAAATAGGTCATTAGATTTGAAAAGAAGCAATAATGTCCTGGTTATTTCTCTGTTTCAATCTAATGACCGATTGTGGTTAACCTGTAGCAGTCAATAGGAAGAGGCTGATTTAAAATAAAAAAAATAGGAGCGGCTTCACATTGAAGTAGCTCCTATTCAAACTTTGCTATTGCTGGCCCAGCCATTTTTCTGTGCCTTTGCGTACGGAGTCGAGTCCGATCTCTGATGTGTTGAGTTCAGACTTCTTCACCCACCAGCATGCTGCCACATCATCTTTTGCTTGGAACGTTGTGGTAGATGGTATGAGGATATGGAAGAATGTGTCGGTGGTGCGCACGATAAAGTTGCTGTAGTTGTAGGTGTTTGGCTGTGAGAAGAGGTAGCGCAGTTGGCTCTCTTCCACTTCTATGCCAGTCTCCTCCTTTATCTCCCGCACGATGGCTTCTTCAGTTCTCTCTCCAGGGTCGACAAATCCTCCTATGAGGTCGAGTGTGCCTTTGGCAGGTTCGCATGCGCGTCGTGCCACGAGCAGTTCGCCTTTCTCATTCTCTATGATGGCCACTGTGGCAGCTGCTGAGTTGTAGTAGTATGTGAAACCGCAGTTGTCGCAGTGCTTCGACTTGTTGTCGTTGATGCGGAAATGTTCAGATCCGCAGGCTGGACAGAAACGGAATTTGTCGAGATAATGCATTATGGCGTCAGATGTTAAATGGGTGTTCACAATGTCAGGCCTTGCATTTGATTGCTTAAAGCCAAATAGGTCTGATGACCGATTTGGTTTTAAGCCAGCACAGCCTTAAACTTCTCGATGAATTGCTTGGCCTCGTCCATGGTGAGGCAAAGAGGCGGAAGCAGACGTATGACATTTGTGCCAGAGCATCCTGTGAAGCAATGCTGCTCCTTAATCAGGCGTGTGCGTGGCTCCTTGTATGGAATGTCGAGCTCGATGCCAATCATGAGTCCCTTGCCTCTGACATCGACCACGTGAGGCAGATTGCCTGCCTTCATCTCAGATGTGAGAGTGTTTATGAGATATTCGCCCACTTTGGCGGCATTGTTGACGAGATGTTCTTCTTCGATGACATCGAGCACAGCGAGTGCGCCAGCGCATCCAAGGTGGTTGCCGCCGAAGGTTGTGCCGAGTTGGCCGTATGTTGGCTCAAACTTTGGAGAGATGAGCACGCCGCCCATAGGGAAACCATTGCAGATGCCCTTTGCCACGGTGATAATGTCTGGTGTCACACCTGAATATTGGTGAGCGAAGAACTTGCCCGAGCGACCATAGCCGCATTGTATCTCATCGAAGATGAGCACGGTGTTGTGTTCGTCACAGAGGTTCCTGAGCGACTGCAGGAAACCTTTCTCTGCCATTCTGATGCCGCCAACGCCCTGTATGCATTCAAGTATCACAGCGCACACATCGCCCTTCTGTATCTCTTCCTCCCAAGGCTTGATGTCGTTGAGCGGAAGGTATGTGACGTGGTTGTTGGCATTGACAGGCGCAATGATCTTTGGATTGTTCGTAGCCTCCACAGCGAGTGACGTGCGTCCGTGAAACGCTTTCTCTGCTGAGAGGATGCGTGTGCGCCCATTGTAAAATGATGCCAGCTTGAGTGCGTTCTCATTAGCTTCAGCGCCAGAGTTGATGAGGAATAGTTGATAATCTTCATATCCGCATGCCTTGCCGAGGCGTTCTGCAAGTTTCTTCTGTAGAGGATTCTGCACTGAGTTGCTGTAGAAGCCAAGTGTGGCAACCTGCTTGCTTATAGCCTCCACGTAGCGAGGGTGGCAGTGTCCGATAGAAATGACGGCATGGCCGCCGTAGAGGTCGAGGTATTCCTGTCCCTTGTCGTCCCACACATGGCATCCCTTGCCTTTAGCTATGGCTATATCGAAAAGTGGATATACGTCAAAAAGTTTCATCGTTTTATGCTTTATATAATATAATGTGTGCTTTCCCGCTCAGCGCAAATAACATAGCGTCTGAAATGATTTTGAGAACATACTTGTATGCTTATCATGGAAAATCAAGTGTCTGCATGGAAGATGTGTGCAGATATTGCATGTTTATTATTAGGCGGACAACAAATGACCGCATGGCGGAGGGAAAATTTTGTCTTTTAAAATGCAGAAGCCTTGAGGTTCAAGCCTGCTTTCTCGTCAATGCCGAACATGATGTTCATGTTTTGCACAGCCTGACCTACAGCTCCCTTCAGGAGATTGTCGATCATGCTTGTCACTACGACCTTGCGACCAAACACTTCAGTGTGCACAATGGCTTTGTTGGTGTTGACCACTTGCTTGAGGTCTGGTGCCTTGTCGGAATAGTGGGTAAAAGCAGCGTCGTTGTAATACTCTTTGTAGAGCTTTGCTATTGCATTGGCATCTGCGGGGCGGTCGAGGGTGATGACCTCTGTGCAGAAGATGCCTCGCGCAAAGTCGCCGCGGTATGGAATGAAGTCGACAGTGATGCCTTCTGCCTCATATCCTTCATTGAGAGTGTCTATGACATTTGGAGCATCTTGGGGGCGCAGTTCGTTGAGCGTCTGCGTTATTTCATGCAGGTGCTGGTGCTTGAACAGTTTGTATACTGAGAAATTGTTGTTGCGCCATGAGAAATGTGTGGTAGCTCCTGGCTTTTGTCCAGCTCCTGTAGAACCTGTGATGGCATTGACAGCTATGTCGTGTGTGAGGAGTCCAGCTTTGGCAAGCGGCAGAAGTCCGAGCTGTATGCATGTGGCGAAGCAGCCAGGGTTGGCCAAGTGCTGGCAAGCTGCTATTGCGTTTCTGTGTGTCTCTGGCAGGCCGTAAACATAGTCGTGGTCGCCCTTGATGCGGAAGTCTTGCGCCAAGTCGATAATCTTCACGCCTGCAGGTATGGTGTGCTCTTTGAGGAAAGCTTCGCTCTTGCCATGTCCGAAACAGAAGAACACCACATCGACATTGTCGAATGGCATTTCGCTTGTGAACTCCAGTTCGGTGTCGCCGAGAAGGCCTTCGTGCACGTCATACACCTTGTTGCCCCCATTTGATTCTGAGTTGGCAAAAACAATCTCTGCTTCTGGATGATTGAGCAGGAGGCGAATAAGTTCGCCTCCTGTATATCCTGCTGCTCCTAATATACCTATTCTTATCATAGCTTGCCTTATTGTCTTTCGTTAGGATGAGCCAGATAGTAAGCGCGGAGGGCTGTGGAAGATACCTTGATGAAGCCCTTAGCGTCCTCTGATGACCATGCCTTTGCCGTTTCGCCATACTCGCCGAGCTTGTTCTTCACGAGGTCGTTTGGCGAGTCGACGCCCAATGTTTGGAAGCATAGAGGGTGAAGCTCGAGAGTGACCTCGCCTGTCACGTTGCGCTGAGAGGATGTGAGCATTGCCTCGATGTCTGGCATCACAGGCTCAAGATACTGCGACTCGTGCAGGAACATGCCGTACCAGTTGCTCACCTGGTCTTTCCAATATTGCTGCCACTTAGACAAAGTGTATTTCTCAAGGAAGCGGTGTGCGCCGATGATGAGCATAGGGGCTGCTGCCTCGAAGCCCACACGGCCCTTGATGCCGATGATCGTGTCGCCCACATGGCAGTCGCGTCCGATGCCATAGGCTGCGCCAATCTTTTCCACTGCCTGTATTGCAGCAATCTTGTCGTCATAGTGTACGCCGTTCACTGAGCATAGCTCGCCCTTGTCGAATCCGAGTTTGAGAATCTCTGGGCCTTCTTTTGTTGGATGCTTGAGGTATGCTGATTCAGGCAGTCCCTGAGTGGAGTCGAGTATTTCGCCACCGCATATTGATGTGCCCCATATGCCCACGTTGTATGAATACTTGAGTTTGGTGAAGTCAGCTGCGAAGCCATTCTTGTTGAGGTAGTCAATCTCCTCCTGGCGGCTGAGGTTGCCGTCGCGTGTGAGGGTGATGATCTCCACTCCTGGTGCCATCACGAGGAATGTCATGTCGAAACGTATCTGGTCGTTGCCTGCGCCTGTCGAGCCGTGAGCAATGGCATGTGCGCCAATCTCGTTTGCGTAGCGTGCTATGGCTATGGCTTGGAAGATACGTTCTGACGATACGGAAATAGGGTAGCAGTTGTTGCGCAGCACATTGCCGTATACCATATATTTGAGCGATTTCTCGTAATACTCCTGAGTGACGTCGAGAGTGACATACTTGGTAGCGCCAAGCTTGTAGGCGTTTTCCTCGTTCTTCTTGAGTTGCTCAGCAGAGAATCCGCCTGTGTTGGCGCATGCTGCGTAAACTTCATAACCTTTTTCTTTTGCGAGATACATCACTGTGTATGATGTGTCGAGACCGCCGCTGAATGCGACTACAACTTTCTTCTTTTCCATATGTGTTGTTCGTTTATGTTATTCTTAAATCCCAACAGGTCATCAGACCGAGACCCACTGTGCTTTAGTGCTTTGTTTCCGTTATCAGACTGTTGCCAGCGTTTTATCAGGCATTCTGCTTTAGCCTGCATTCAGCCTTAGTTGGCAATGCCTTGGATTTCTGTGTAGGCGTGTAGCAATTCCTTGAGATTCTCTACGTCGTTAATCTTTTGTTGGCAATGCCTTAAATGCGTCTGTGCAATCTGCTCGCAACAAACGCAGGCACAATAGGAGTCTGATGGTCTGTTTGGGTTGATATGTGTTTGTGTCTTGTTCCTTGCCGATGCGATTACATCAGGCCCCTTAAGACCATTTCCCTCATTATTTCTTGGAAAATTTCTATAGGGGTAGGCTCGCCCTTGTGCTGAGAAGGGTCATAGAGCATGCCAGTGCATATGCAGAACTTGCGTTCTTTCATCTCAAGGATAGGGTGGTTCACGCATCCGCGGCAACCTCTCCAGAACGATTCGTCATCAGTGAGCTGGTTAAAGCTCACAGGCACATAGCCCAGGGCTGTGTTCATCTTCATCACAGCGTCGCCGCTGGTGAGAGAGAATATCTTTGCGTGAGGCCAGCGCACGCGTGCCAAGGTGAATGTGTGGTCCTTGATGCGTTTTGCTATGTTGCGTCCTTGGTAATCTGGATGCACGATGAGGCCTGATGTTGTGACGTACGACTTGTTGCCCCATGTCTCAATGTAGCTGAATCCCACAAATTTGTCTCCTAATTCTGTTTGGGTGCTTGGGTCGAGCGCGAGTACAGCCTTGCCTTCCTTCATCTTTGTCGCCACATATTCATGGGTGCGCTCTGCTATGCCGGTGCCTCGCTTTTTTGCTGCTATGCGTATGGTGTCGAGAATGAGGTCGACATATTTCTCATGGCTTGCGTCGGCCACGATAACTTTTATTCCGTCTTCGTAAATCATTGTTTCACTTTGGGCTGCCTGGTTTGGCAGCTGCAATATTCATGTGTCGTTGTTTTATAATTGACTGCCTGAGTATACAGGAGCTATAGATCTTAAGTTGGCCTCTAATGTGTCTTTGTTGAATCCTTCCTCAAGGGCGAGGAATATTGTGTCGTCGCCAGCTATGGTGCCGATCACGTCACTGATGTGTGCGGCATCTATGTCGCTGGCAAGTCCGCTTGCATATCCCGGGCGGCACTTTATCACGGCGAGTTGTCCGGATATCCGCATCGACATGAATCCGTTGCGTATTGCTGTGCCTTCCTGCTGGTGGTCTCTCACCCTGCGGTAATGGGGATTGTTAGGAAGCATATATATGGAGCGTCCTTGAGCGTTGAACCCTTTCACCACTTTCAGTGTCTTCAAGTCGCGCGACAATGTTGATTGCGTCACGTTCACCCCTTTGTTGATGAGCGCTTGTGCCAATTCGTCCTGACGCCCTATGTCTTGAGTCTGGATGATTGTCCTGATGAGGTCGAAACGTGATATTTTCTTTGTCATGCTGATAGTTTTGTATTTTTATGAAACCGATTGCAAAGTTACAAATATTTATGAAAAGAATATGCGGTATATGCATTTTATTTTTGCATATACCGCATATTCTTGCTAAATATATTCGTTTTTATTCATTTGAGGGCTTTGCGGTGACAAAGACGGGTGTGTATCTTTAGCCGTGTGTAGTGAACGGCATATTGTAAGTGCACTATGAGTGGGGTGAATGACAGCTCTTAAAATTTGCGGCTCATTGCTTAAAGGCTTAAAAAAGTCTTACTGATTGTGCGCACCTTTCATTTTTCAAGTTTGAGTTCGATGTCTTTATTGTAATATATAGAAATCCATGAATTTTGACCATTATAGCGTTTATAGAGGGGCGAGTCTGAATAGTTGAGAAATCCGAAAGTAAAGCGGTCCCTAAGGAAGGTGTATGGTATTTCGTGATATGTGACCACTTTGGATGTGGCGCTCTTTATGCGCTCTTCTGCTTCAGCGAAATCGTTGTAGTTTGCCTTTGCAATGGGAAGGATGTATATGAGAGTGGACACGGATATAGCTAAGAGAACATTCTGCGCAGTCAGGGATATGTTGATATCTTTGATCATTTTCAAGAGGAGTATTATGGCATAGAGTTCCATTCCAAAACGGCTATATGCAGAGTCGAATTTGGTGAGTATCATGAATACTGTTGCTGTCAGCCAAGCTATGACCCAATAACGATTCTCTTTTATGAAATGTTTGGCTTTATTCTTGTTCTTGTAGTATAAGAATGCTAATGCTGCGATTAGGATGATGGAGATTCTTGCGCTGTAAAGTCGTATGACAGCCCATGCGTATATCTTGAATATGTTAAACATGCTGTTGCCCACCAATCCGCTGCCGGCTCTTCCCCATGAACCAGGTGACGCAAACAGCATGATTCCGCCCACAGCGAAGCCGATGAGAATTGGCATGATGTTTTTCCTTTCTGTGGTGGAAAGAGTGAAAAAGTAGTATAATGAGGCTATGGCAATGCCCGAGATGATGCCCTCGTGCGTCCAGCCTGTTATGAGCCCGTACAGAAACAAAAGAACAGAATTGAAGAAGGAACGTTTCGGAGGATTTTTCATGAGGTGGTCATAGTAAAGTACTAATGTGGCAGTCCATAGGTAATTGCATGCTCCTGTCATCCATATGAATGTACTACATATCCCTGGCCAAATGAATAATATAAGCAGGAGCATTATTGATGTCAACTTTAGATAGCATGACTTTCTTTCTGTGGTAGTTTTGCATAATAGGACAATGAAAAGGATAAAGACAACTGCATTAAAATAGTTGAATGTGCCTTTGCCTATTAGTCCTATGAATGTCTGGTCTATGAAATGTGGTATGAATCTGCCGTTCCATAGGAAATAATGATGGTATTGGCTTCTTATGACATCGCACACATTGCCGATGTGCTCTTTTCCATCTGTTCCGAATATCTGTATGTAGATAAAGTCATCAAGCCATAGTGGTGTCCATCTGTTGAGAAGGTAGAAAAGGATTCCGACTAAAGTGAGAACTCCTATCCATTCATATTTTATGATTTTCTCGTTTGTAAATGTTTTGCTGATTTCCATATATGCTATTATAATAAGTAGGTGCTCAAAATTATTTTATAACATCAAAGTAAGCCGCTCTCATATTTGCGCCAAATATAAAAATAGTTATGAGCACCTACTTGTGAAATTTTTCATTCTCTGATTTTGCTCTTTCCGACTATATATACAGGTCTTTTTTTTGATTCGTTAAATATACGAGCAAGGTATTCGCCAATTATTCCGAGGCAAAGAAGTTGGGCGCCTCCGAAGAAGAGCACGAAAACCATAATGGATGGGTATCCTGCAACAGGGTCTCCCCAGATGACAGCTTTGATGAGGACAAAGAACATGTAAATGAGGGAAGCGACAGATGCGGTGGCTCCTATTATGGTGGAGATGCGTAATGGGGCGGTAGTGAAGGAGGTGATTCCGTCAAGAGCCAATGTCAGCAGATTCAGGAAGCTCCATCTGCTTGTGCCGTTGACTCTCTCATTTGGCACGTATTCAATCTCCCTTTTGTTAAATCCAATCCATGCGAACAGCGCCTTGGTATTTCTTTCGTGTTCTCGCAGCTGTCTCATCACATCTATACATTTCCTGTCCAGCAGACGAAAGTCTCCAGCGTTCTTGAGAATGTCAAACCGTGATGTCTTTTGCAGCAGGTGGTAATAGAGCTGAGAAAGCTTTCGCCTGATGAAATTGTCTGTATCACGGCTTGCCCTTCTTGCATATACATCGTCTGCTCCTTCCTTCCAGATAGAAAGCATTTGTGGTATAAGCTCAACGGGATGCTGCAGGTCAGCGTCTATGATGACCATGCAGTCGCCTTTTGCATGGTCAAAGCCAGCCAGCATCGCACTTTCTTTTCCAAAATTGCGTGAGAGGCAAACATAGTCAATCCTCTCGTCTTCCTGGGCTATAGACTAAATGATTTCTTGGGTATTGTCTGTGCTGCCATCGTTGACGAGAAGAATCTGGTAATCATACTGAGTGGTGTTGCACACTCCATTTTCCTTTTGGCACAAGGTGTTGTACAGCAGAGGCAGGTTATCCTCTTCATTGTAGCAAGGCACTAAGATTGTCACCAAAGGCCTATTTTTTGAATACATGGTGCAGTAGTAGAAAGTTTACAGGTATTACAATCATGAATGTGGGTAGGGGAGCGAGGCTTTCGCTTAGGCCCAACCAAAGGAACAGATTTAATAGCAGCACGTGTAAGAGGTAGTTTACTGCATGAGCCAAGCCAAATCCGGCTCCGCGCCTTATGCTTGCTTTCTTCTTGAATGTGAAGATGCAGGTAAGGATGAAGTTGCACACAAAACTTATCCCATAGCCAATGGAGTAGGCTATGGTTTCATTGATGTGTTTGACCAGCAGGAGGTAGATGCCGTAATGAATGGCTGTGGCGATAACACCGACGATGCCAAATCTGATTATTTGGCGCAAGGCCACTCTTATCCTCCCTTTCTTCAATGTGTCACGCCTGATAAACATGGAATGCCATTAAAAGTGTAAAGCGCTGACTTAATTCCGGTGCGCAAGTCCATGTCAAATGCTTTGTCAGTAAAGAGAAAAGAAAAATGGTGCGAACACCTCACTTATCTCTTTCTGAGGGCATTTGGCGGGGCCCGTGTACCGAAGATAAGTTCAGTGCCCACACCAAAGGCATGGGCGTTGAACCTATTCTTATTCGGTATAGCTTCCCTTTAAATCGCCAAATTTTTCAGAAAGTACGAATAAATTAGCAACGCTAATGTTTTATGTTATGTGTGTCAGATGACTATAAGTCACTTGACATTGCAAATATACTAATAATATATAATAAAAGTGACTTTTTCTGCGAAAAAGTTACTCTTTTTATATTAAAATAAGTGGATGATGGGCTGAAAAAACAAAAAACTTGTCATTCTGAGGCGTAGCTGTGGCAAACCTTGGAATGACAAGTTTGTGATTGGTTGCATGAATGGGGGCGGAGGATGACAGGCGTCTTACAGTTCTGTTTCTCCCTCTATGAAGTTGTCCACAAACATGTGTTCGCCGTCCCATACGGCATATGTGAACTGGCTTATCCATTCTCCGAGAATGATGAGGCGTGTGTCGCGGCTGAGGAGCAGGTCAAGTTCGATGTGGCGGTGGCCGAAGATGAAGAAGTTGATGTTAGGATGGCTCTTGAGGTAGTCTTTTGCATAGAGCACGAGACCTTCCTTGTCTTCTCCTTGGTATGGTTCTTCACCGTTGTCTTGCGCATGGCTGTAGCCAACGAGACTTGTGTCGTTGTAGAATCCGCCTTCTGCCAGGATGCGTCCTTCTTCATCGGTCTGTGGTGTGCGGCGCTTGCGCTTGGTGCGTGAGTGCTTTGCCCAGTTGAGGCCGAAGTTCATGAAGTAGTGCGGATGTATCCAACGTGCCATTTTCTGCAGCGTGCTGTTGTGGAAGCACCAGAACATGAAGCGAGTCTGCCAGTTTCGGTCACGGTAGTCGAGTCCGTCGCCGTGTGCCAGATAGAATATTTTGCCATACAGGTCTATGGCGCAGGCATTGCGGTGTATGGTCACTCCGCATTCTTTTTCCAGATAGTCGCCCATCCACATGTCGTGGTTGCCTGTGAAGTAGTGTATTTCCACACCGTTGTCGGTCAGTTCGCTTAACTTGCCAAGAAAACGTGTGAAGCCTTTAGGCACCACTTCTTTATATTCAAACCAGAAGTCGAACATGTCTCCGAGCATGTATATGGCTTCTGCCTTGTCTTTTATCTGGTCAAGGAAATTGACAAGGCGGCGTTCGTGTGTGCGTGGGTGCTCAATAGCACGGCAGCCGAGATGGGCGTCGCTGATGAAATATATGTTCTTCATTGCTGATGAAGTGTGGAAGGTTTGTTTATGTGTTAAGTAGGTGATCAAAATTATTTTATAATATCAAAGTAAGCCGCTCTCATATTTGTCGCACACTCTCTCGGTCATCTTTTCCTTCTGTTTATCAGTCACTATGCCCGCATAGCTCCATCAAACAGAAGAAAAATCTGCCTCAAGATAGAGTGCGTCAAATATAAAAATAATTATGAGCACCTACTTATAATTGCTGCGGCACGTTGGCATGTGGCAGTTTTGCAGGCAGAGTGGGGTCTACATGAACCCGAGGTCGAGCTTGGCCTCTTCGCTCATCATGTCCTTGTTCCATTCTGGTTCAAAGACCACATTGACATTGACGGCCTTCACAGCGGGTATGCCTTCGAGCTTCTGCTGGATGTCTTCGAGGATGAAGTCGGCAGCAGGACAGTTGGGGGCTGTGAAGGTCATGTCGATGTCGATGTCGAAGGGTTTGTCTTCAGTTGCTTCTGCGGCGTCGTGCACGTCAATCTTGTAGATCATTCCCAGGTCCCACACGTTGACTGGTATCTCCGGGTCGAACACTGTCTTGAGGTATTCTACTGTTTTTGCTTCTATTTCGTATTTGGTCATATTTTTATTTATATATATAATGTGTGGTTTTTGTTATTGCTGCGTGGCCTTGTTGTTGCAGTATGGCCTTGTGCACACTCTCTTGCCTTAATGTCTTTTAAAGCCTGCCGTTCTCCGAGTAGCTGTAATAGTCGCCTTCAGTCACCACCACATGGTCGATCATCTTGATGTTCATGGTCTCTGATGCTTGCCTCACCTTTGTGGTCAAATCGTCATCGGCTCGGCTTGGGCGTGTGTTGCCGCTTGGGTGGTTGTGGACAAGGATGAAGCATGTGGCATCGTGCAGCAATGCCTGCTTCAGGAGCATGCGCACGTCGACCGCTGTTTGCGTGAGACCTCCAGAGCTAAGTTTCACGCAGTTGATGAGTTTGGCGTTGTTGTTGAGCAATAGTGCCCAGCTTTCCTCGTGCGGGAGGTCTTGTATGAGTGGCCTCATGTATTTTGACACATCTTCGCCAGTGCGAAACTGTGGAATGTCCTTGCTTGTTTCTTGCAGCCGCCTTTTAGCTATTTCTGCGGCGGCAATGATTGTCAGGGCCTTTGCCTCGCCAATGCCGTTGAATCGCATGAGGTCCTGCATAGTCAGGCGGTTGAGGCCTCTGAGAGTGTTGCCGCAGCTGTTCAGCACCTCTCTCATGAGTGCGACGGCAGAAGCCTGTGGCGTGCCATTGACAATGAGGATTGCGAGCAGTTCGGCATTGGTAAGTGCGCCGGCTCCTCTCTGCATGAGTTTTTCTCGTGGCTGGTCTTCTTTGGCCCATTTGTTGATGGGCGTTGATGTTGGTTCGTCTGTAGCAGCCGCCTTAGGCGTTGATGTTGGCTCGTCTGTAGCAGTTGCCTTTGGCGTTGTGGCAGAATGTGGTGCCTGTGGTGTTGGCTCAGAGTGTGATTCTTCCGCTTCGTCCTTTGGCTCTGAGCCAATGTTGAAAGGCTTGAAATTCTTGTTGAACATAGATTCTCTTTGTTGAAGCCAGCTTAATCATAGAAGTTTTTTTCAAAGGCGGTGAATTCGTCTTTGCCCTGCACGCATCTCAGCCACCATGCCTTGAGGAAACCAAAGCCATAGCCCATCAGTTGTATGAACGCAGCCTCCACGCTGTAGAAGCCTATGATGAGGCTTCTGTTTTTGATGCTCGAATCGAAGAATATGAGCAGGATGAACAGCAATATAGGCAGCAGGCACAGGGCGTAGGCAGGCATGAAGCCGCCGTTGGAGAGGAATATTCCTGTGGCAGTGTTGTTCCAGTAGTCTATCTGCCTGAAAGCCACAGCAGCCAATATGAGCAGGATCACCCCGACGGTGAATGCCATGGGCAGCATGTGCACAAGTTTCATGGTGCCAGGGTGGCGTTTTTCGAGATTGATACGTGCAATGCCTGAGTTGAACACCTGTTTGAAAAACTTGTCCATGTCTGTGCGGCGCTTGTGCCACACCCATGCTTCTGGAAACAGTCGGCTCTTGTATCCGGCTTCCACAATGCGGTAGCTGAAGTCGATGTCTTCTCCGAAGCGCATTTTGCTGAAGCCATGAAGTTTCAGATACACGTCGCGGCGTATGCCCATGTTGTATGAACGAGGATAAAACTTGTCCATCGCGCCCTTTTTCTTGCCTCCGCGAATGCCGCCTGTGGTGAAGAACGATGTCATGCTGTAGGAAATGGCTTTCTGTATTTTCGTGAAAGATTCGTGAGCGGCGTCGGGACCGCCGAAAGCATCGCAAGGATGCTCGGCCAGTTCTTTGTCTACAGCCGCGAGATAGCTGTCTGGCAGCACGCAGTCGCTGTCGAGTATGATGACATACTCGCCCTTGGAGTGTTCCACACCGTAATTGCGCGCAGGCCCGGGGCCACCGTTCTTTTTTGTGAGATACTGTATGTTGAGCCTGTCTATGTATTTTTCTGTCACCTCCTTGCAAGGGATGGCAGAACCGTCCTCCACGACGACAACCTCAAAGTCGGTGATGCTTTGCCGCGTGAGGCTGTCAAGGAGTTCGTCAGCCTCTTCGGGGCGGTTGTATACAGGTATGATTATAGAATATTTCATTGGGCTTTGAATGTTTGTTTGCAGCTTCAGCGGCAGTTATGGTTTCTATTCAAAATAGAATGTGAACACTATCATCTTGCTCTTTGCGCTATTGACAGATTGGGTGAAGATGAGTTGGGTCTTGTCTGTGATGTCGCTTCTGTTCTTGTTGATGACGTTCGACAGTCCATACATGAATTTCACCTCAGGTATGAATTTGAAGAACGGAGAGTAGAAGTCGCATCCCAATCCGAGTTCGAGATAACAGTCAGCATTTCTCAGCAAGTATTGCTTTTGTTTCTTGACGGTGAGGTCAAGTGCCGGCGCGACACCAGCCATGATGTATGGCCTGTAGTTGTTGAACCGCTCAGCAGCGTATTTGATGTCAACAGGCACGGTGACATATGTCGACTTGATGGTCTGGTACTGTATGTCAGCATTGAGGTTGTTGCGGAATGTGAGGTTCTTCGTGCCGAAGTGCATTGATGGGATGATACGCAGGGCAAGGTTTTTCGTGAGGTAAAACTCGCCGAGTATGCCCACCGAGAAACCTGGCTCATAGTTGGGCGTTTCTGCATACCATTCATTGCCGCTTGCATCTTTATATCCGTTTTGTACCAGTTCGATGTCTTGCAGATGCATGCCAGCGAGAAACCCGTAATGAAACTTGCGCTGGTCTATATATGGGCGATTCATCACTTTTCTTGTCTGCGCTTGCGTGGCGTCGCAGAACGAGAAGAGTGCCAATAGACAAAGGATGATATGTGAATAAACAGTTTTCATTATTATGATTATAACGAGTGAAGCGGCATTTTTATTATGCAGCCAAGCCATTATTTTATAATGTACGCGCGTTTTTCAGGATTGATGCGTTTGACCCAAATCGGTCATGGGTTTTGTTATAAAAGAAAGATAATAGGAAATATTTAGTGGTGAAATATGTTTAATTGTGATTATTATGTAGTATATTTGCAACACAAAAGAGCGGTGATGTCATCTTGGCGCATACGGCACGAATGGTGCCAATCCGTTTCGTGCCAGTTTTTTTTGAGATGCTTCTCTGTTGAACACTCAATGCGTTTCTGCTGACGACGCAGGCGCATTATGCGCTGATGATATTCAATGTGATTATGTCCAACTAAAAAGATGTGAATATGGATGCTTTGTTTGTGTTGCAGTTTGCATGCTGCATTATAACCACGATGCTGATGACAATATTGGCATGTTCAGGTTTTATAGCCCGATGGCGCAGGTCTCGATACGAGTTGTCGAGATGGCTCTTGTGCGTTGCGATGTTTTTGCTCACCACGCATTTCATCCTGCAGATGAAGCACGGCCTGCGCGCATCGGGTGACGACGTGGGGGCAATGTTCAACATCCTGTTCTATTCGCCTGTGGCATTTCTCATATCTTTTTCAATGTACAATATTGAGTGCTCCAAGGCATCAAGAAGACTGTATGTGCTGTGTGGAGCCATTGATTACGCTCTGATCCTTGCAGCCTTCTTTGCAGGCCGGCTCGTCACAGGCAGCATGCACATAGGCAGCATGCTCTATGTGATGCTTGCGTTCTTTGTCGTGGGCATGGTCGGTTCAGTTGCAGTCAACCTACGTTTCATTCTTGTGCGGCGCCGCCATGTTGAAGAAGACACGAGCATGGAAATGATTGTCTTTGACAGGTTCGCCTGGTCAAGTTTTGTGGTCATTTCTGCAATAACAGTCACGCTGCCAGTAGTGATTTTTTTCCGTCCCGTATTATTTGTGTTAGGCCCCGCGCTGCTTTTGGCTCTCTTTGTGTTCGTGCTGTCTTTCATATCCTTGGGGTATGATGCTAAAACAATAGCAGATGTGGCAGAGTATGACTTGCCTGTTGAAGATGAGGCAGGAGGCTTCACAGACGAAAGAATCGTTCAGATAGATGCCGCTCTTGACAGATGGTGCGAGATGGGCGGATATAAGGACAGTGTGGCAAGTCTTGCCACACTCTCAGAGTCGATATCCGTGCCGCGCAAAGAATTGACAAGATATTTCAAATGCAGCCTTAATGTCACATTCCGTGTTTGGCTGAGCGATATCAGGTTTGAGAAAGCCAAGCAGATGCTGAAAGCCAATAAAAACTACAGCATTGACGCCATCTCGGCCGATTGCGGCTTCGTGTCGCACACACAGTTGTACAGGCTTTTCAAGCAAAACACAGGCATGAGTCCATGCCAATGGAGAGATTCTGTATCGTGCCATCAACCGGAGCCTTGCGCTGATGGGCCAAGCCAGTGAAAGCTTGCATGAAATGAATCATTTCATCACATGATGTATATTGCTTTTGATGAAAGCAACACCCATTATGTTTCAGCATCATATTATTGTGAAGAAACCGTGTTGATTATTTAGGAAATAATGATTAAATTTGCCATGAAGAAATTCTTTTAATTGTTTTATTTTTTAAATTATCAACAACTATGGGATTGATAACTAACCAACTCTCGGCAATGAATTCATTGCTGATTTGCTTCTGCGTGCTGTTCGTCATGGCCAGCATCATCATGGGCTACCTCATGATAAAAGACCACCGGCGATACGTCTCAGATGGCGCTGATGACATTGGTGCAGGCACACTGCTTGGAATAGAGCGCACGTATGTTTTCATGTTCATTTCAGTGACCGCAATGTTCATGATTGATTTGTTTCTGCTGTTCTGACCCGAAGCCCATGCCATTTTTAGCCTGTGATTGTGAAAAAACAATTGACGGCAAATGACCTTCTCAGATATTATTGTTATATTTGCAGAGTCTTCAGGACGAGGCCATGGGTATGGATGACAGAGGCACAGCGCGGCCAGATTGCCTGAAAGCAGAAATAAAGCATTGTAGCGTTATATTATAATATCTAATAAGATTATGAAACTTACTGTTATTGGCGCTGGCAACATGGGCGGCGCGCTCATCAAGGGATGGGCTAAGAGTGGCAAGGTGGACAACATCACCATTGCAGACAAGAACGAGACACTTCTCGCAGAGTTCAAGCAGACATTTCCTTCCATCTGTGTCACGACCGACAATGTGGAGGCTGTGAAGGGAGCAGACATTGTGGTGTTTGTAGTAAAGCCATGGCTGATGAAACTCGTCGTTGCTGAGGTGGCGCATGTGGTGGATCTGGAGAAGCAGATCATCGTGTCTGACGCAGCCAATGTCACCACAGACATGCTTGCCGAAGCGTTCGGTGTGGACGGGCAGTTCTTCTATGTGATACCAAACATAGCAGCCGAGTTTGCCGCAAGCATGAGTTTCATAGCGCAAGGGCCAGGAGCTTCCGATGAGAGCCTGAAGGCCGTGGAAGACCTCTATGCCATCGTTGGCGACACCCTTGTGGTGCAAGAGAATCTGGTAGGCCCAGGCATGATGATGGCTTCATGCGGCATTGCTTATGTGATGCGCTACATCCGCGCGCAGATGGAAGCAGGATGCGAGATGGGCTTTTATCCTGCGCAGGCAAAGCAGATAGCCCTTCAGACCATGCAGGGAGCTGTGTCGCTTCTCAAGGCCACTGGCTTGCATCCGGAAGAGGCTATCGACAAGGTCACCACTCCTGGCGGCGTGACAATCAAGGGACTCAACGAACTTGACCACTCTGGTTTCAATTCTGCTGTCATCCGCTCTCTCAAGGCAGGTTTGAAATAAGGCGCAGCAAGCAATAAAAAGCGGCCTGTGATACTTAGTCTAAAGTCATCACAGGTCGCTTTGTAAAGTATTCCTAATATACTTTGCCAAGTATCCTAATATACTTTGCCAAGTATCCTAATATACTTTGCCAAGTATCCTAATATACTTTGCCAAGTATCCTAATCCTCTTTTTTGAGAGGGTAAAATGGCTTTTTCATGCTCTTGGTCATTTTTTTTATGTGCATGAAGGAAAAAGTGGATGAAATAGCATTCTTATATCAGATTTTTTACTTACCTTTGCACTCGCAATGAAAAAATGCTCCGATGGCGGAATTGGTAGACGCGTTGGTCTCAAACACCAATGAAGCAATTCGTGCCGGTTCGATCCCGGCTCGGAGTACTCGACAGAGACGGCAGAGTGTCCAAAAGACACATTGCCGTTTTTTTGTCTGTCTTACCCTTCTGATAAAGAGCAGGCAGATGCTACTGGTAAAGTAGCTGACCCTAAAAGAGCAGGCAGATGCAGAAGGCCAAGCATCTGTGCGTGTGCGGATGGGCGGATTGCGCAGGCATTGTTTGCATGCCTGTTTCGTTTGTCAAAGATGAGGATGGCAAACATCGTTAGCTGCATGCAAACACACAAGAGGAGCATCTTCCTGTTTTCACGTCTGAACGTGGAAAGGAACATGCTCCTCTTTGGCTTGTGATATTTGTGAAATGAATGAACTTGACACAAAAAATGTCACAGACTCATTTTCTTGATGATTTCCATGCCGCGGCGAATGGCGGCCTCATTCATAGGTATGAGTTTGTGGTGACGCTCAGGCAACGCCTTGTGCAATCCCTTCACCACGTCGTCCACGCTGGCTATTTCGCGCACCTTCAGAAGGCCGCCAAGCACAAGCATGTTGAACACCTTTGAGTTGCCGCTCCGTGCAGCCTCCTCCATGGCGTCAATGCGGTAGACATTGATGTCGTCGCGCTTGGGCGGCTGTATGATGGAGTGTCCGTCATAGATGATGGTGCCGCCCGGCTTCACCGAGTTTTCGAATTTCTCAAGAGAAGGCTGGTTTAGCAAAATGGCTGTGTCGTAGCTGCTGATGATGGGCGAGCTCACAGCCTCGTCGCTGATGATGACGGTCACGTTGGCTGTGCCGCCCCGCTGTTCAGGTCCGTAGGCAGGCATCCAGCTCACTTGCTTGTCTTCCATTATTCCGGCGTATGCCAGAATCTTTCCCATAGAGAGGACGCCTTGTCCTCCAAATCCTGAAATGATAATTTCTTCTGTCATGGTTGCCGAATGTGTTATTTGTTGTCAACAGTGTTCTTCAAGTCGCCCAGCGGATAGTATGGGAACATGTTGTCCACCATCCATTGGTTGGCCTCTTCTGGTGTCTTTTTCCATCCAGAGGCGCAGGTAGATACTATCTCCACGAGAGAGCACCCCTTCTTCTGAAGCGAATTCTCGAATGCCTGGCGAATGGCCTTCTTAGCCTTGCGTATGTTAGCCACAGTGTTCACAGCTTGGCGCGTCACGTAGCATGTGCCTTCAAGGTTCACGGCCAAATCGGTGATGTGGAGCGGGTATCCGTGGAGGTCAGCCTGGCGTCCGTAAGGGCAGGTGGCTGTTTTCATGCCCATGAGCGTGGTAGGCGCCATCTGTCCACCAGTCATGCCGTAGATGGCATTGTTGATGAATATCATGGCGATGTTTTCCCCGCGGTTCATCGCGTGTATTGTCTCAGCTGTGCCTATGCAGGCCATATCGCCGTCGCCCTGATACGTGAACACCAGTTTGTTTGGCCAGAGCCTTTTCACAGCTGAGGCGCATGCAGGAGCGCGTCCGTGGCTGGCCTCGATCCAGTCGACATCGAGATAGCGGTATGCGAACACGGCGCATCCTACAGGGCAAATTGCAATGGTGTCCTCTTCCATTCCCATCTCTTCGATGATTTCGGCCACAAGTTTGTGAACGACGCTATGGCTGCATCCAGGGCAGTAGTGCATAGGGGTGTCGTTCATCAAGGCAGGCTTGCCATATATCTTGTTCTCAGGTATAATGAGCTCTTCTTTAGTCATGATGCTTTGTGTTTAGAGGTTGTGTCATTTCATCCAATATCCCTTTGGCCAATGGCCGCTGATGCTTTCTCTCGCCATCTTCTTGAAGTCTTCAAGCACGTCGGTTGGTGAAGACACCATGCCGCCAGAGCGTCCGGAGTGGAACACTGGCGCTTGGCCTTCTGTGGCAAGCCGCACATCCTTGATGAGCTGTCCTTCGCTCTGTTCGACACAGAGTATCGACTTGACCTGTCCGGCCAGCTGGCTTATTATCTTGTTAGGGAATGGCCATAGAGTCTTTGGACGCAGCATGCCCACCTTGACGCCTCCTTGACGGAGCATGTCGATGGTCTTCATGCTCACACGTGAAGATATTCCGTAAGCCACGATGAGGTATTCGGTCTCGTCGTCCACGTTGTAAAGTTCGTAGTCCACTTCCTCTGCCTCTATCTTGCGGTATTTCTCTGTCATCTTCTTGTTGCGGTCTTCCATGGCCTGAGGCTCAAATTCCAATGTCGACAGCACGTTGTATTTGCGTTTCTTTAGTCCGATGCCATTGGCAGCCCAAGGACACTGGGCGGCAATCTCCTCATCGGTGCGGCGTGGTGTGAAAGGAGGCAGCTCCACCTTTTCCATCATCTGGCCTATGACGCCATCGGTGAGGATGATCACAGGAGTGCGCCATTTGAAAGTGAGTTCTTTGGCCTTGCCCATGCTGTCGGCCATCTCTTGCACGCTATTTGGCGCCAGGACGATAAGGTTGTAGTCGCCGTTGCCACCGCCATACACAGCCTGGAAATAGTCGGCCTGTCCAGGCTGGATGGTGCCGAGTCCAGGTCCTCCGCGGCCCACGCTCACGATGACGCCTGGCAGTTCGTTGCCTGCCATGTAGCTCAGTCCTTCCTGCATCAGCGCAATGCCTGGAGAAGAACTTGATGTGAAGGCGAGTTTGCCTGTGCATCCGGCTCCGTAGAGCATGTTGATGGAAGCCAGTTCGCTCTCAGCCTGCAACACCACCATGCCAGTGGTCTCCCAAGGTTTGTCGATGGCAAGTGTCTCGAGCACCTCGCTCTGTGGTGTTATAGGGTAGCCGAAGAAACCGTCGTATCCGTAGCGCACGGCAGCCTTGGCGATGACTTCATTGCCTTTCAGCAATACAATATTCTTTTTGTCGTCCATCTTTAATCCTCCTTTTTTCTATAAACAGTGATGCATCCGTCAGGGCAGATGATTGCGCAGCTTGAGCATCCGTTGCATTTCTCCCAGTCTGTCTGCTCAGCGTAGTTGTAGCCTTTGTGGTTGACAGTTGCGCTCAGTTTGACAAGATTCAGTGGACAAGCCACCGCACAGAGGTTGCAGCCTTTGCAGCGCTCGATGTCCACGACGATAGCTCCTCTCATTTTTGCCATGTTAGTGTCCTTTCTATTGTTTTGTTTATTTGTGTTCTGTTTTTGCGGATTGAGGCCTTGAGGCCACAGTTGCCGCAGGGAAAGCCGCAGAGGCGGCAGAAGGCCTGTGAAGCCTTTAAGGGTTGAACCTTTCCTTGCTGTAAAACTCAATGATGGTCATGGCCATGCTCCGCAGTTCCACAGCCTCAGAAGACGGATTGAGCTTGATGGCCTCTGCATAAGAGTCGAGGCATGCTTTCCAGTCCATGCGGGCATAGGCTTCTTTGCCTCTCTTTATCCACTCTTGCTCAGAAGTGTCATTGTGCATCATGCTTTGTTCTTTGAGTCGTTTTCTCTGATTTCCACTCTTCTTATCTTGCCCGACTGCGTCTTGGGCAATTCATCGACAAACTCCACGATGCGCGGATATTTGTAGGGGGCGGTCGTGGCCTTCACGTGATTCTGCAATTCCTTCACGAGGTCCTCGCCAGCCTTGTCTTTCCATTCTTTGCCGAGCACCACTGTGGCTTTCACAATCATGCCTCGTATGTCGTCTGGCACACCTGTGATGGCGCATTCCACCACGGCAGGGTGTGTCATGAGTGCGCTCTCCACCTCGAAAGGGCCGATGCGGTAGCCCGACGACTTGATCACATCGTCGGCTCTGCCCACATACCAATAGTAGCCATCCTCGTCCTTGTAGGCAATGTCGCCTGTGAAGTAATATCCTTCATGCCACGACTTTCTGGTGGCTTCTTCGTTGCGGAAATATTCGCAGAAGAGGCCCACCTGCTTCCTGCCGTCAACACGGAGAGCTATCTCGCCGTGCTCGCCTGTGGCAGCCTCGGTGCCGTCGGGCTTGATCAGGTGAATGTCGTATTGAGGCATTGGAAGGCCCATAGAGCCTGGCTTTGTCTTTATCCATGGCGTGGTGGCTATGAGGCATGTGGTCTCAGTCTGTCCGAAGCCTTCCTTTATCTCAAGTCCTGTGACTTGAAGGAATTTGTCATAAACGGCAGAGTTGAGGGCCTCTCCGGCTGTGGTCACATGCTCCAGCGAACTGAGGTCAAACTTGCTCAGGTCTTCCCTTATCATGAAACGGTATATTGTGGGAGGCGCGCAGAAACTTGTGATGCGGTATTGCCCAATCTTGGCAAGGATGTCTGCAGGTGTGAATTTCTCGTGGTCGTAGACGAAGAGCGTCGCGCCAGCTATCCATTGTCCGTAAAGCTTGCCCCATGTGGCTTTGGCCCATCCTGTGTCTGCCACCGTGAGGTGCAGGCTGCCTATGTGGAGGTTGTGCCAGAATGCAGCGGTGCCTATGTGGCCTATGGGGTATGTGTAGTCGTGTATGACCATCTTGGGCTGTCCTGTAGTGCCTGATGTGAAATACATCAGCATGTAGTCTTTTGCTGTGGTCACTCTTTCGCCTTCATATTCATCTGCGGCTTCCACGCCTGCGTTGAAGTCTTCCCATCCTTCTGGCACCACAGGGCCTATGCTGATGCGATGCTTCAATGACGGGCAATCAGGGTAAGCATCGTTCACATGGCGGAGTATCTCGTCATCGCCGCATGTGATGATGGCCTTGATGTCGGCGCAGTTCATGCGGTACACAATGTCTTTCCTCGTGAGAAGGAATGATGCAGGTATGGCGATGGCTCCTATCTTGTGGAGGGCCAGCATGGTGGTCCAGAACTGGTGGCGGCGTTTCATGATGAGCATCACGAAGTCGCCCTTGTCAATGCCCAACGACTTCAGGTAGCTCGCTGTCTTGTCCGATTCGCGCTTTATGTCTTCAAATGTGAAGCGCAGCTCTTCTCCCTTGTCGTTGCACCACAGGAGCGCAAGGCGGTCGGGTGTTTCCTCTGCCCATTGGTCCATCACGTCGTAGGCGAAGTTGAAATCGTCCGGTATGATGAATTCGAAGTTGTTCTCAAAGTCCTCTTGCGATGTGAATGCCGACTGCTTGAGAAACCTGTCCATTATGATATTGCCCATATTATTGATGTCTTGTTTATTCGTCGTGAATTATGTGCGAAAGGTGATACTTGTCTTATTGCACAGTATATGCACAGTGTGTGCTAAATGTCTGTGCCTGTTATGATGTGCAATATGCACACATGTGCATTTGTCCCTTTTTTTCGGCTTCAAAATTACCAACAAAATAGAATATGGACAAATAAAAAACATGTAATTATGAGCATTTTACACAAACATCTTTTGAGTGTGTAAAAATGTGACTTGTAAACTGCACACCACGAAAAAAGATGTGTAAAAATGCTTTTCCTCGACACTGCACACTATGTTTTTTCTCGTTAGCTTTCCTTGTATCTGCAAAAATGTTTATCTTTGCAATGCTTGCTTCATGGCAGAATACAAGATGAGGCGACAAGAACGCATGAGATTATGAGAATATATATAGAAGACAATATAAAAGATGTGAAGGGCGAAGAGCTTGACAGGCTTGTGGCTTCCCTGCC
This sequence comes from uncultured Bacteroidaceae bacterium, assembly GCA_934293005.1. Classification (GTDB taxonomy): domain Bacteria; phylum Bacteroidota; class Bacteroidia; order Bacteroidales; family Bacteroidaceae; genus Minthosoma. Next base: position 48,663 of record CAKQYA010000001.1, on the reverse strand, counting down.
AGAGTGGAGGCGTGAAAGAGCTATGGCCTACCGCCATGAGCAGGGCAGGAAAGAATGCGCTGTGGCATATGTGCTTTTGTGCCGTGCTTTGCGTGAGGAGTATGGGATATTTGAGCAGCCATCGTTTGTGATAGGCGAACATGGCAAGCCTGCATTGGCTTTCGATGCTTCATCGCCTTTGCAGCCTTGCCTGCCTCATCATCAGTCTTTCTCATCTTATTCTCCTTCATCTCATTCTCCTTCATCTCATTCTCCTGAATCGTATTCTCCCGAATTGCATTCTCCTGCAACGGACGCTTCCTCTTCATGTGTTTCTGGCCATTCCTTTCGCATGCCGCATTTTAACATCAGCCATTGCAAGGTGGCTGTGGCGTGTGTGGTCGCTGATGTGGAGGTAGGCGTGGATGTGGAGAGGATAGGGCGATACAATGATGCGCTGGCTCGTCATGTACTCAATGATGAAGAGTATGGCCATGTGGTGGCTTCTGACAATCCGGACCTCGACTTTACTATATTATGGACACAAAAAGAGGCCATCGTCAAGCTCACGGGGCGTGGCATTGACGATGACCTGAAAAATCTCCTTATTAAATATAATAATGTGTCGTTGACCACTGAGGTGCATGCCGACAAGGGGTATGTGCTCTCTGTGGCGCGCTACCTTTAGCGCATGCCGCTTTCCTCTTTGTGGTTCTTTTCTCTCAGCTTAATCCTTCTATAAGCCCGTCGACGATGGTGATTCGTTCTGCTTGCGGCGATCTGTTCAAGCCTGGCATGCGCATGATGTTGCCAGCTATGGCCACAATCATTTCGGAGCCAGTGTTGATGACAAGGTCGCGTATGTTGATGGTGAAGCCTGTGGGACATCCATACTTTGTAGGGTCGGCTGAGAATGAATACTGTGTCTTGGCTATGCAGACAGGGTAGTCTTCGAGGCCAAGCTTCTCTATGCGCATGAGCATCTTCTCCGCTGTCTTGCTGAAGGTGACGCCGTCAGCGCCATAAATCTTTCTTGCCACTTTCTCAATCTTTGTCTTTATGTCGTCGTTGTCGTCATAAGTGAGCGTAAGCGGTCCTGAAGGTTTCTTCTCTATAGTGTCGATGACAAGCTGTGCCAGTTCTTTGGCGCCTTCGCCGCCTTCCATGAAAGCGTTGTTGGCAGCGAAGCCCACACCCATCTTCTCGCAATGGCTGCGAAGCATCTCCACCTCTTCGTCAGTGTCTGTGGCATAGCGGTTGAATGCCACCATCACGGTTTGGCCGAAGCTCTGCATGTTGGCTATGTGGCGGTCCAGATTCTTGCATCCCTCCATCAGGCCATCAGCGTTAGGCTCTTTGATGTGTTCGATAGGCACGCCGCCATGCATTTTCAGTCCCTGTGTCGTTGCCACGATGATGGTGAGCTTGGGGGTCAGTCCGCTCTTGCGGCATTTGATGTTGAAGAACTTCTCTGCTCCGAGGTCTGCTCCGAAGCCTGCCTCTGTCACCACATAGTCGGCGAATGTCATTGCCATGCGTGTGGCTATGATGGTGTTGCATCCATGCGCTATGTTGGCGAAAGGACCTCCATGCACAAACGCAGGAGTCTGCTCGGTGGTCTGCACGAGGTTGGGATGAATGGCGTCCATGAGCAATACGGTGATGGCTCCGTCCACGCCCATGTCTTTCACGCGGAATGGCGTGTCGTCCACCTTGATGCCAACAATGATGTTGCCTATGCGCCGGCGCAAGTCGTCGAGATTCTTTGAAAGGCAGAGCACAGCCATAATCTCTGATGCTGGTGTAATGTCGAATCCGCTTTCTGCTGGTATTCCGTCAGTCTTTGCCCCAAGTCCTGTCACCACGGTGCGCAGGTTGCGGTCGTTGATGTCGAGCACTCGCTTCCACAGCACTTCCTTCAGGGCAAAGCCTTCCTCGCGGTGCTGATAAATATAATTGTCGAGCAAGGCTGCAATCATGTTGTGAGCGGAAGTGATTGCGTGGAAGTCGCCTGTGAAATGGAGGTTGATTTTTTCCATAGGCAGCACCTGTGCGTGTCCACCGCCTGCCGCTCCTCCTTTCACGCCGAAGCAAGGTCCGAGTGATGGCTCTCTCAGAGCGCACACAGTCTTCTTGCCAAGCTTGCTAAGGCCAAGAGCAAGGCCTATGCTCACTGTGGTTTTGCCTATGCCAGCTTTTGTTGGCGTTATGGCTGTGACCAGAATAAGATTGCTTTTTTCCACCTTCTTCTCGTCGATGAGTGTTTCAGGCACTTTGGCGATGTATTTGCCGTACATCTCAAGTTTGTCAAGTGGAATGTCAATCTTGCTTGCTATCTCCTGAATGTTGCTCAGTTTGCATTCACGAGCTATCTCAATATCTGTCTTCATGAATAAGTTTGATTATATCATCAATGAAATATAGAACTTGTGGGATTGCAAAGTTAGCGTTTTATCTGTTCATCTGCAAGGAAAAAGTTTCTATTTGTCAAAACGGGCATGAAAAAAGGACGCAAGGCCGTGTGGTCTTGCGTCCAATCATATCATTTGTAAAGTGTGTTATTCTTATTTGAGGATAACCTTCTTTGTTGCACCGTTCTTGTAAGTGATGATGTTCACACCCTTGACAAGAGCATTGACCTTAGCTCCTGCAGCGTTGTAGATAGCTGCTATTTCAGCGTCAGCCGACTCTTCGATGCCATCAACGCCTGTAGTCTCCTTCTGGCTGTTTGCGCCGAAGTACTGGAGGCGGAAGTTGTCGGCCTTGAACCAAGAGTTGCTCTGGACCTTGATTGTGATGTCCTCACCTTCCTTCACCTGGAAGATGACAGTCACATCCTCACCGATGTTCTTGTCGTTTGCTGTCTCGACAGCGTAACCATAAGCTTCTGCGCCTTCTGCGTTGCTCTGTGCGCTCACGTTGATGGTGTTGCCCTTGTCTGATGCTACGAGAACAGTCAGTTCGTATGTTCCTGCAGGAAGAGCCTTGAGCGACTGTGACACGTAGAGGCCGCCCTCTGGGATATTGTCAGTCCATGTGTTGAACACCTTGTTGTTGCTTGCGTTTTCAACATGGTATGTGTCATTGCTGTTGTCTGCAGCCTGGGTGTCCTTTCCCTTGTTGTAAGACCAGCCCTTCAGGCCGTCCTCTTCATTCTCGAAGTCAGGGTTGACGATGACGCAAGTCATGTCGATAGCATTATCGTCAGCAGCGCCTGTAGTGTCAGGTATTCTGAAGAGAGCAGCTGCTGTATTCATCTCTTCTATGAGAGCGATGATGTCTTTTGTAGCATACTCGTCAATGTTGTCAGCCTTTGCTTGAGCTGCTTCGTAAGCGGCCAAAGCCTTGTCTGTATGGATTGCTCCTTCCTCTTCTGGCGCCTTGTCGAGTGCATCTTTAGCTGTGCTGAATGCAGTCATTGCTTCGACGTTGGCCTTCATGTCAGCGACAGAGTTAACTGCTGTGTTGATAGCTGCATTGATTACCTCAGTGTCAGAGCTGCTTGCAGCTTCCTTGGCTGTCTCTATGGCTGTCTCGGCATTTGTCTTGCCTGCAGCATTCATGTTGTCGATGTTGTCATTCATGTAAGCCTCAGCCTCTGCTACTGCTTCGTTGAGGCCTGCCTTCAGCACGTCGTTGTCGATTGCGCCGTTGTACTTGACCTCAAAGCTGTACCAAAGCACCCAGCTGTTGCCGTTCATCTGGCTTGCCTTAACACCGAATGTGAGGTCGCCTGCTTCTGTGAGCACAGTCTGCACCGACTTCTGAACAGCGTCTGTGTATTCGTCGTTGTTGAAGATGTCGTATCCTGCCTTCTGGTTGTTTGGAACGTAAACGCCGTCAACGTTTTCCCATCCCTCAATCTCTGTATTTGAGACAAGGTCTGCTATATTGACAAGAGCTGTCTTGTTTAAGCCGGCAAACACTGATGCCTCTGGCTTGTAATCTGGGGCGGCAGCGTTTGCGAGGTTCTCAGCGTTGCCTGCGTTGCGGAAGAAGCCCTTTGTGGTGATGGTGTATGTGCCTGCAGGCATTTCCTTAAGTGTGCGGCTTACCTGGAATGGACTCTGGTTCCATACCTCAGCTGTGCCATACTGTGTCTTGAAATTGCTTGCATCGCCGTAAGACCATTCCTTGTCTGGAACATTTCCACCTGCCAAAGCACTGGCATTGTATGTGTAGGCGAGCTGGCTGTAAAGAACGGAGATGTCGAGACCGCCTTCTGGCACTTCACCGCTTTCAACAGCTGCGTCGAATGCTTCCTGAACGCCTGTCTTGATAATGCCAGGGAGAGAAGCTATTGTCTCATTGATTTTCTCTGTGTTCCATGTTCTGTCGTTGTATGCCTCTTCTGCTGCGTCGATGAGGTCTGCCAGCTTGCCAGACACCTGTGACACTTCCGCATACTTCTCATCAGCAGCTGCAAGAGTCTCGTCCTTGAATGTGGCGAGGTCTTCATACGCTTTGACGTTGGCCTTCACGATAGGGAGAAGGTCGTTGATAGCCTGTGCGGTAGCTGTGTTTTCCTCTGCGTCTGAACTGTTGTCAGCAATGAGGTCATCGCCTTTGCTGATAAGCTCGTTGAGCTGCGATTGCAATTCTGTGTTGAAGTATTCAGACTCATACTCCTTTGCAGAATTCACTGATGCCTGGAGCGCAAAGAGTGATGGGTCGATGTCCATCTCGCCTGAGTAGTAGAGGGAAATACCGTCAATGAAGAGGTGAGGCTGCTCTTTGGAACCTATTCCAGCAGCTTGGTAGCCCATGGAGAAATTGCCTGCAGTCTCTTCTGTGAGCTCAAACTGGATGGTCTCTGTTGTCCACTTGCCTCCTGGGAATGATACGGTCTTGCCGTAATGCTCAACACCTTCGTTTGACACGAAGCCCATGAGGTTCTTTGCTATGTCTACCTCTTCATTCGAATTCTCTGAATTGTAATAAGAGATCTCAAGAGTGTATTTGCCCTTAGGAAGGCTCACGCTCTGTGTGTAGCTTGCAACGCCGCCCCAGCATGAGACAAAGCCGAGCACCTTGCCCTCTGTCTCTCCGTTAGAGAGGTCTTTAGGACCGACGAAACCCTTGCCGCCGAGGAAAGAGTTGCTGCCTACAGAGAAAATGCCTGCAGCGCGTCCGTTCTCACCTGGGTTGCTTGCTACCCATGACGAGACTTCCTGCATGCCACTATAGTTAACATTGTTTTTCTCCTTGTCATAATCGTATGTGCAGATGCCATTGTCTTCAGGAATGGCCTCGTCCTCATCAAAGTGCGCATTGCGGAAGAAGAATGCGGAGAGATCCTTTCTGTCGTTCTTGATGCTTGCTTTAAGGGCGTCGATGGCGTTCTGCACGTCTTCGAGAGTGGCGTTCTCGTCGTTGTAGACGTCTGTGGCCTCTTTTGTGCTCACACCGTAGAATTCAGCCTGTTCAATAACCTCAGCGAGCGTTTCCTTCAGTTTGTCAACCTCTGCCTTGTTAAGTGGTGCTGGGTCAATCTCTTCCAGCGTGATTTTGTCGTAGAAGATGTGCGGGCATTTTGCTGAACCTGCATCGCCTGCCACGTAGCCTATGGAAACCTTGCCGTTGACAGCCTTGTCGATTTTGAATATGACTACGTCTTCAATCCATTGGTCAGCGCCAGCAGGATAGTTCTTTGTAGTTGACATGTACGACTCTGTGTCGGATGCGATGAATCCGAAACGATTGGTGATGTCTGCACCGCCTGCTGTGTTTTGCAATATGGCTGTAAGCTTGTATGCTCCAGGCGTGAGTGACACGTCCTGAGTGTAGTAAGCCTCACTGCTCCAAACACTGACAAGGCCCAAGCCTTGTGTTGAGCCTTCTGGAGCGTAGGGAGCATAGAATGTGCCGCCAAGACCCACGCCGGTAAGCTCGCCTGAGTTTTCATCATTGTAAGTGAAGATGCCTGCAGCTTTGGCATTGGCTCCGTCTGTTCTGTCTGGGGTCTTGATGTTGTCAGATGGTATGTTGGCTGTCCATCCTGTGATAGGCTGAAGGCCAAAACGGCCAATTCCATCAGCGCCAGCGCCTGCATCTGGCATGTCTCTGTCGTAAGTGTAGATTCTCTCAATGCCGCTCAATGGAGCGTCTGCCGTGAAGTCAGCGTTCGTCAGCGGAATGTTCCTGATCACTGTGTATTCTGTCTGAGCAGATACAGTGCTGACACCCAACATGAACGAAGCTGTAAACGCGAACGTAAATAGATTCTTCATACAGTTAGTTGTTAATTCAAAGTTAATAGTTAATTTAAATAAAATTAGTTTTTATGCTTCTTGTTTTATACTTCTTGCTATAATGTTATATTGGTTGCGGGCGTCTTGCTTATGATATGATATGTTTTTTCTGATAATTATATTTCAATCCTATGATGCCCTCCTAAACAATCTTTATTATATCAGTTGCAAAGAAACGAAAAAGGAGCGAAACTTCAAACATTTCACTCCTTTTTTAACAATGTTTTAAGGTAATTTTACATTATAATAGTTGGGATTGTTTTTATCACAACATCTTTTCCAACTTTATTTCAACATCTTGATTGTTTTAGTCTTGCCGTCAGCGGTCTTTACGTTGAGCATGTAGATGCCGTCGACAAGGGTCGAATGCTTTGCAGTAGACATCACGCTTCCCATTGGGCAGGTATAGGTCATCACGCTGACACCGTTCATGTTTGTCACAGTGACGTCGACCACTTCGTCGGCATCGATGCCGTTAATGCCTGTGATGAACTCCTGATACTTCTCTGCGTCGCACTTCACATAGAGAATGCCTTTTGCGATGTCGCTTGTGTCCCAGTAGTTGTATGAAGGAAGTTGTGGAAGGTCGAAGTTGAGCGTGCCAGTGATATTCACTGTCTTGGCGTCGGTCCACACATAGAATATGTCTGGAGTGTTCTCGTCCTTAGTGAGGTTATCCATGTTTGCCTCACTGATGAATGGTGCCACGGTAGCTCCGGCTGTGAGTTTCAGAGTGCCGATGTTGGTCAGGTAGCTGTTGCCTGGAGCAGATGCGCTGGCAGCAGATTTTCTGAGGCCGACAACGATTCTTGATGCAGCGCCGAAGGTGACGTTCTTGCCATTGAAGTTGATGCTGCCTGTGACAGCAGTGGCGTATGATCCAGGCTGAATCTCACCGTTGATGGTGAATGAGCTGTTGGTCATAGGCTTGCCTGCCTTTGTGGTGCCTGAAAGCTTTGCGCCTGCATTGACTGTCAGTGAACCGCTGCCCAAGGTGGAACCCGACTTTATGAAGAGTTCGCCACCGCTCACTTTCACTGTGCCTGAGTTGGTCCATTCGCCTGATACGGTCATCTTGCACGAGCCGATCTTATCGAAGTTGCACTTGTTGCTGCCTCCTTCATCATGCATTACGCCATCGAAGGTGAAGTCGCCTCCTATCTCCTTGGAGTTGCCCACTTGCCATGTGTTGCTTCCGTTGACGGCGGAAGAGTTTTGGAAGTTGGCTATAGGATGCAGGAGAGAGCCTTTTCCTGTCAGTTTGCCTATCTTGAATGTCTTGCACACGTTGCTGACCGAGCAGCCGTCGGCAATGTCGAGAGTGCCATTGGCCAAGCCCGTGGTGGCGTCGAGAGGCAGGCAGATGTTCTTTGTCACGTGCTTGATGGTTCCTGTGAATGCGGACCAGTTGCCTGACAAGCGCACTCGCTGCACGGTGTTGCGTGGCACGATGGTCAATGTGCCGCCGCCTGTGAGCTTGTTCCTGTAGGCTGTGTAGTATACGCCTGTCAACTGCCATGTGCCGCTCTTTCCGCTTGGAACGTTTATTTCATGCGTGGTGGCTTGCGCATCATCCCATAGAGTGCCATTTTGAATTTCAACAACCTTGGCAGGATCGCCAGCCTGAGCTGCAACAGACCCTCCGTTGATGACCAGTCGGCTGAGGCCAGTGTTTGCCTTCTGTGTCTTCAGGCATCCGCTGCCTTTCTTTGTGAGAGTGGTGCCGCTGATGAGAGCGTCCATCACGAAATCGGCTGAGGCATTGATGACACCGCCATCCTCGCCCACCATCTTCATGAGCGAGCCCATCTCCACAGCTGCAGAAGTCTGTAGCACAGCTCCGTTCTCCATGGTGAACTTGTCGGCTGTCTTTGTGATGCCTCCAAGGTTGCCTGTCTCGTTATACTGGTTTGAGAGTTGTGACACTTTGGTGACGCCGCCTTTCAGGTGGTTGCCGCCAGTGTAGCTGTTGCTGTTGTTTATAGTGACCATGCCTGTGCCTTCCTTGGTGAAGGAGGCTGCGCCACCGATGTAGCCATTGCCGTTGAAGACGTAGCCTGCAGTGTTGCTCACGGTGAAGGAGTTAGGTATGACCTCTTCGTCGATGTTGACGGTCTTTTGTGCTGCTTCGTCATTAAAAAGCACATCGTCGGAATACACGAAGGTGGTGGCTTCGGCCACATCATTGTTCATGATTGTGAAGTTCTCGTCTCCTGCGAAGTTCCACACATTGCCCACGTTGCCTGTCCATGTCACCTGTGCCGCATTGCGCAATCCGTAGATTTCGAGCACGAGTTTGCCATCTTCCACATAAAGGGCTTTCTTTGTGGTTGCGAGTCCTTCGATGATGATGTCGTTGACATCTCCTTCTATTTTGTCCACATCTCCAAGCACATACTTGCCTGAAGCCATAGTGTTTTCGCCATCTGCTTTGTGGCCTGTGAGCTCAATGACAGGAGCCAGATATTTAGGTCCGGCTGTTGTCCAGGCTGTGCCTGTCTTCTTTTCCACTTTCAGATACTTGGTGTTGATCTTGTCGGCATTCAAGCCATCGCTGTATAAATCTATGGCAATGCGCGAGCCGAATCCAAGATAAAGGGAGTCGGTGGTGATGTTGCCCATGGAATCCTCGCCTCCTGGACGGATTACGGACGCGTAGTCGGCCTTGATGCTGCGGAAGGTGCCACCGTTGGAGTTGAGTTCAGCAAAGCGGTTGAGCCATAGTGGCGAATTGGTCATTGTGCCGTCGAAGTTGAGTGTGCCGGCCCAGATGTTTGTCTCGCCAGTGTGTTTGAAGTTGGCCTTTGGCAGGTTGAGCACGCCGTCGCCTTGCTTGATGAGTCGTGCTTCGCCGTCGAGTCCGCCTCCTGTGACGTTGCAAGTATAAGTGGTGTGTGATATCTTATAGCTGCTTGCTGTGGCTTCGCTTGGAGCGGAGCCTTGCACCCATGTGGGCACGTTGAATGTGACGATGTATGGCTTTGCTCCGTCCTCGATGCTTATGTTGGTGTTGTCATTGTCAAAGACAAGCACATGCTTGCTGTCGAGGCTCTTGCTTATGGTGCCGCCATTCGCCACTTCTGTGCGTCCGCTTGTGGTGAGAGGTGGAGGGGCTATGGTGATGTTTTCAAGTTGTCCGAGGAAGTAGCTTGTGTGCGGGGTTTGGTTGTATCCGCACATCTGCCATACCATAGAGTTGCGGTACTGGTGGTCGTGCCACAATGTGTAGTTGCGGTATTTTGTCTGTGTAGGAGTGGAGTATATGCGTATGTTGTTGTCGGCTGTTCGCATGATGATTTCCTCGCGCCAGTCGCCGAGGATGTCTCCCTGATAGCAAGGAGTGCCCTTGGTGTCGTTGTTGGTCAGAGACCCGGCACATGTGTATATAGGTGTCCAGCTTCCATATTTGATGACAGCGCCTTCGGTGTTCTTGCCATTAACGTAGTTGAATGTCTCAGAACATAGGTCACCGTCCCAGTATATGCGGAAGTTGGTGCATACGCCTGTGGCATCCATGCCTGGCACGGCATTGTTGGTCACGGTGCTTATGGCTCCTTCTTTGGCAGAGCATCCGAGCGAGCCTGGAAAACTGTTGGTGAAGTTGCCGCAGATGGCGCGTCCGTCATCGCTGCTTGATTTGAATCGGTGGTAAATCTTGCTTGTTGTGGCATCACGGTAGTTGTTGCCAGGGTCGTCTTCGTTGCATGCGTAGATTTCAAGTCCATGAATGTAGGGGTTGAAGTCGCTGCAGTGTTGCGAATCGCCGTGGCCCAATCCTGTGGTGGACAGTCCTTTGCCGTTGTCGTCTATGGCCATTGAGCCGTATACTATCTCATCTCGTCCGTCGAGGTCAACGTCAGCTATGCAGAAGTTGTGGTAGCCCTGTCCTTTCCATGGACCGTTGGAGTTGTTGTTCCATCTCCATCTTTCCACCAATGTGTGTGTGGCAGGGTCAACATCAAGCGCTATCATCTTGTGGCGCGTGTAGATGCCTCTGGCCAGGAATATGCTTGGCTTCTTGCCATCGAGATAGGGCGCGCCAAAGAAGTGCTTGGAGCCGCGGTGACCGTTGTCGTATTTGCTGACGCCCCATGCCTTGTTGTAGTCGGTTTCTCCTTCTTCAAGCAATGGAAGCGGATATTTGATGCACTGGTATGGCTTGCCTGTCTTGCCGTCGAGGTAAACAAGGTATTCGGAGTTGGTCACCACAAACCAGTTTATGCCGCCGTTAGTGGCGTTGCGCACATTCACTGAAGGGTTGCCTACGGTATAGGTCGTGCCGTCGGCCATGTGTATTACAGTGCCGTCTGTGGCGCGCATCACAGCTTCGGCGCATCCGTCACCATCCCAGTCGTAAGCAACGATGTTTTGTTCGTTGTTCTGGAAGTCGCCCATGTTAGGGCCGCAATTCACCCACCACAGGCGAGTGCCGTCTTGCTTGAGGCATTCGAAGATGCTGTACTCGCCGTTGTATCCTTCGCGTGGGTATCCTGCATTTGCTTCGCTGGCATTGTCAAACTTCATAAGAATCTCGATCTCTCCGTCGCCATCAACATCTGCGCAGCAGGCATCGTTGGGTATCAGTGTGCTTTTGATGCCCTCATGCTTAAGCTTGATTTCTTTGTAGCTTGATTCCCATGGGGTGGCTGACTTGGATGCAGCCTGTTCCTGACCGCGCACTACAGCCTTCACAGTATAGGTGCTTGTGGCAGATCCTGCTGCGTCTTTGAAGTTTGACACTGAAAGCGGCGTGTCGTTGATTTGCACTCCATCGCGATACACATTATATTTAACGTCGTAATATTCTTCACCGAGGATGCGCCAACTGAGGTAAACGCCTCCGCTCACCTTCATTGCCACCAATCCACGGTCTAACTTGTCTGTCTGTCTTTGCGCAAAAGAGCTTGAGGCAGCTAACAAGAGCATTACTGATAAGAATACTTTCTTCATGATGTAATACTGGTTGATAGTTAAGTTATAAGTTAGTTGTTGATCAAATAAGTTAGTTGTTAATTAAAGATTTGTGCAAAGATATGCAAAATAAAATAAAAATGAGGCGAAATGTGAAAACATTCCGCCTCATGTGAGATGATTTATTGCAAATGGCATGAAAAACAATGCCGTTGCATGGCAATTTACTTAAGTAGGTGTTCAAAATTATTTTATAATATCAAAGTAAGCCGCTTTCTTATTTGTCGCACACTCTCTCGGTCATCTTTTCCTTCTGTTTATCATTCACTATGCCCGCATAGCTCCATCAAACAGAAGAAAAATCTGCCTCAAGATAGAGCGCGTCAAATATAATTATGAGCACCTACTTGTTGTAATATTTCTTGCCGTTCTTGATTATTATGCCTTTGGCTGTAGCGTCGTTGCCTGCCTTGACACCTGAGATTGTGTAGGCATCCGTTGTCTTTGCAACAGCAGGCTCAACAGCATCCACGCCTGTCATGATAGAACTGCTGGTGCCCTTGTATTCGAGGCGGAATTCGTCTGCCATAGCCCACATCTCGCCTTCAGCGGTGTTGCGTATGCCTATCTTCAGTGTGCCTTCATCGCCAATGATGACATCGATAGTATAGACATGCATGTAGTTGTATGCTGCATCTTGGCCTGTTGCAATCTTTAGGCTATTGTCGTTAGCATACACCTCAAGGCCATCTTTGTCGGCATAAGCGCCAAAGGTGAGAGTGTAGGCTCCTGCAGGAAGGTTGTTGACAACCTGGTAGCAGTCGGCTGCGGAATCGTTCCAGAGGTTGAGGTAGTAGCCATCCTCTTTTGCGCTCGATGCTCCATCTTCATTGCCAAAGTCTGACCATTTGGTGTTATTGGCAAATGTGTTCCAACCATCATTGGTCCAACCGTCGGTGCCGACAAATCCGTTGTTGAAGATGCGTGCAGTATAGTCGACAGGATTGTCATCGCTTGCTTCCTCATCCTTGAGAGACAGATTGAACTCTATTTTGTATAGCTCGTTTATGAGAGCCTGCACCTCATCGGCCTTCAAGTCTTTTTCCTTGAGTGAACTGTTGGCTGCAACAAAGTCTTTGTATGCAGTCTTTGCGCCTTCTGTGGCAGAGTCTTCGTACTCAGCGTAGATGCCAGCGGCTGTTTCCAGTTCGCTGTTGAGCTTCTCCACGTTCCAGATATACTGCATAGCCTCTTCGCAGAGAGCTTTGAGTTCCTTGGTCTCTTCGTTCACTTTGTCGGCTGAGAGAGTGTGTGTCTCGTATACATTTCCCTTCTCGTCCTTCATGTCGCTGAGTTGGTCTCCGTAGTAGGTGTTGCACAACTCGTTGGTGATGATGTTGTCTGCTTCCTTAATGGCATCGCTGAGATTTGTGTAAGCGTCGATGCTTATAGAAATCTTGTCGAGCACAGCTTCATATTCCTTGATGACAGCGAGTATTTCATTGTCTGTCTCAGCTGCATCAACCTTGCCAAGCACAGCGTCATACTCGCTCTTGAGCGCTGTCTCGAATACAGCATCATCAAGATCTGTGCTGCTGTCCTTCAGACTGTTGAGCCAGTATTTAAGAGCCTTTGCACCATTTCCGTAGTATTTTACAGTGGCATTGTCGATGGCCACCCAGTTTTTTTTAGACGAATCTTGCCCGAAACCAAACTCCAAACAACCGTCTGTGACATTGGTTGTGACGTTGTACACTTGTCCAAGAGCACCGCCAACCACTGTCTTTTTATTGTCGTTGGCATAGACGTATCCGTCCATGCTCTCAGAGTATACGGCCATGTCTATCACATAGATGCCTTTGGGCAGGTTGGTCTTTGTGATGCTTGCATTGCCGTTGAGGCTTGAACCCCAAATGTTGAGTGTCGTGTCATTGAAGCCTGACCATCCGTCTGCTATCCATGATTGCGTGCCCCATGTATCGGCATTGATTCCGTTAGTCCAGTTTTCAATGTTGTTGCACTCGTCTGTGAATATGGTCTGCGGGTTGTCGGGGGTGACAATCACTTCCATCTGATCGAGTATCTTCTGCTCTGCCGACTTAATGGCTTCTTCGATTTCTTCTTTAGAACTTGCTGTGTTGGCGTATACGGATTTTTCTGCATCGAGTCCTGTTGCACCAAGTCCGTCAGCTTTTTTTATTACTTCGCCAAGTTTGATGGCTGCTTCATACGTACTGAGCTTTTCTTCATAGTCAATATAGTCTACTTCGTCTACGAATGCCCATGTGGTGTTGAATTCGCCTTTTTCATAGTTGCTGTCATCTCCGGCAAGGTCGTAGATGACGCCTGTGCCAGTCTGGATGTTGTCTTTAGTGTTAGTGTAGCCCGTATAATGTCCGAGCATGTAGCCAGAGAAGTCGCCTGATGTCTTCCACTGAGGGTTGATGTCTGAACCCATGATCTGGTAAGTGTTGTTGCCCAAATCTGTGAAAGTGAAGAAATAGTCATCTTGGGCCTTGCGGTCGTTATACACATTGCCATAGTCTGTGATGAACATGTTGAACCAACCGTCCTTAGAGAGGCTGTAGTCTTCGATGGTGTAGTTGACGCCATCCCATGTGTCGTTTTCGTCCAGATGCTGCTTCACACGGAAGTAAGTGCCTCTGTCGCCCACTGTGGCGTGAGTGCCATAGTCGTTGCCTTCTCCGAGGAAGAGGTGAGCGTCAGTGTTGTAGATATACACTGTGCTGCCTGCTTCGAGCATCTTGTATTTGCCGCTGTAGATAGGTTTTTGCCATTCGTCAGCGAATGAACTGGCTGTTGCCGCTAATGTGGCCACCAATAGTAAGGTTTTTTTCATATTAGTTTGTTGTTAGTTGAATGTTATTATATTGGTTGTCGAACACTATATGGAAAATCTGTGCGTGATTTAAGCGGCAGCATTGCCTTGCAGGTTATTACCATGCCTATTCACTTCGCTGTCGGCTGCTGGATGCGTCACGTTGTATCATAGCCTTGCAGAGTATTATCATGCCTATAGGAGAGGTTTCCATAGGGGATGATTATCTCCTTATCATCTCAAGCAGGTCTTTTCCTGTCAGTTTGTGGCTGATGTCTGTGCCTGCGAGGATGTTTTCTGCCAATTCACGCTTGCTTTCATGCAGGCGTATGATCTTTTCTTCTATGGTGTGCTGGCTCACAAGGTGATACACTGTGACTGCCTGAGTCTGTCCGATGCGGTAGACACGGTCGGTGGCTTGCTGCTCGATGGCTGGATTCCACCATGGGTCGAGGTGGAACACGTAGTTGGCACCTGTGAGGTTGAGACCCAGTCCGCCAGCCTTGAGGCTGATGAGGAATATGCTCTTTTTGCCGTTTTGAAACTCGTTGACCATCTCTGAGCGTTTCTTTACAGGCACGCTGCCATCGATATAGTAATAGTCCATGCCGAGGCGGTCGAGCTCTCTCTTGATTATGTCGAAAAAGCTGACAAACTGACTGAAGACCAGTGCGCGGTTGCCTCCTTCAATAACGCCTTGCAGCAGTTCGGTGAGCATGGTGATTTTTGAACTGTCACCTTTCCATTTTGATTCAATGAGTTCGGCACAACAAGCTGCTTGGCGCAGACGGGTGATTTCGGCCAGCACGTTCATCGTCACGTTGCTGTCGTTGCCGTTAAGCATGTTCTCTGCCTTTGAGCGAATGCTCTCGTATATGGCCATCTCTTCCCTGCTGAGTTCGACTGGCTGGTATATTTCTGTCTTCTCAGGCAGTTCTTTCAGTACGGCCTGTTTGGTGCGTCGCAGCATGAAGGGATGCACAAGGTCATCGAGCACCTGCTGCCTGTCTTTGTCTTTATTGCCTTCTATAGGTATGATAAACTTCTGCGAGAACTGCTCGTAGGTGCCAAGGAGCCCCGGGTTGACAAATTGGAACAGGTTCCATAGTTCACCTAAATGATTCTGCACGGGTGTACCTGTGAGCATGATGCGGTTCTTCGCCTGTATTTTCATGGCTGCTGCGCTTGTCTTGGCTCCTCTATTTTTTATGATATGCGCTTCATCGAGGCAAGCAACGTTCCATTCTTTGGAGGTGATAAGGTCTTGCACGCTCAGCAGTATGCCATAAGTGGTAACAACGACATCGCCGGGACCTGCATTATCAATGACTTCCTTGCGGTCTTGCGCAAAGTTGAGAATCTGCACGTTGAGTGATGGGGCAAACCTTTCTATCTCGCTTTTCCAGTTGGGCACGACCGATGCTGGTGCCACCACAAGGGAAGGACCATGCTCTTTCTGAAGGAGAAGGAAGGCTATGGATTGCAGGGTCTTGCCAAGACCCATGTCGTCGGCAAGTAGAGCGCCTGCGCCCCATTTGTTGAGGCGGGCCATCCAATGGTAGCCGTCCAATTGGTAATGGCGCAATGTGGCATTAAGTGTTTTGGGCACCTCAGGGCTGTATTCTGAGGCTTCTATAATGCGTTGCCTTGCTTCGGAGAGATTCTTGTCGATGCCAAATTCGATAACGCCATGCAGCACATCGTTGTTGATAAGTGCTGCGCTGAATGGGGATATTTTCAGTCCTCCGTTTTCTCTGTTGACTATGGCGTTGAGGGCATCAAGCTGCTTGTGCAGTTTCTCGCTGATGACGACAAACTCGTCATCGCTTATTTTCAGATATCTGCCCTCGCTGTGGCTGGCAAGTTCAAGAAGTTCCTTAATGCTGATGCGTGTGTTTTCGTCAATGTCAACATCTCCTTCGATGTCGAACCATTGTCCTTTCTGCCTCATCGTGCCCGACCATGCTCCTGATCCTGTTCTCATGCCTCTTACTTTGAACGACTGTCCTTCAGGCCATTCGGCGAAGAACATGTCTGGGTGCTCTTGTATGAGCATCATGAGATTGATGACGAAGTCTGGGGCATACAAGCCACGTTCCTCATAGTCGTGGCCAAAACTGTTGTAGAAGGCTTCTACCATCTCCAGGTTGGATGCTTCCATTGGCAGATTGCGTTTCACGCGGTAGCGTCCTTCCTCATTTTCGTCAATGATAATTTCGTTGCCTTTAGCCGGTGTGAAGATATGGCGCCCGTTTGGCAGAGGCTTGACGAAGTTGCGCACTTCCCATGTGCCGTTGTTCTTGGAAACAAGTCTGAAGCCGATGGACCATGTGCCGTCAGTAAGAGGCAAAGTGCTGCCCCCTTCTATCAGCGATGAGTGGAGCTCTACCTTTCCTCCAATCTTTTTGAGAAGTGAACGCAGGGCGTCCTCTGCTTCAAGTGGAAGGCTGCCCAGCTGCAGCAGTTTGATGTAGTAATCGCGTATGTCGTTTGGTATGCGTATTACGCTCAGCGATGTTGGGGAATATTCGTTGATGATGATGTCTCTTTTTGTACTGTCGAGAGGCACGTTAGACTTCACCACAAACTTCTCCCCGTCGTTTTCCACCACAAGGTATGGACGGTCTATCGTCACTTCCACTTGCTCAAATGGAGGGTAGGAACCAAGGTAAAGGCGGGGGTCGTTGGCCATTTCCTCAACCACATCCTCCAGTGTGAGCTCAGTCTTCATGCTTCGGGTGAATTTGTCGAAGATGCGCCTGTCGGTATTGTTCATGAAGTCAATCTGACCAGTTTTATACCTGATGTCATTGATGCGCTTGCCATTGCTCCATCCTCCATCTTTCTGCCTCACCTGTTCCCTCACTTGTATTGCATTGGGTTTCTGAGGGTCTATAAGATAGATGATGCGGCTTGTGGCCGAAGGTGATGTTCCTCTGTCGGCCGACACCATCAGGTCGTCAAGAATCATCCTCCATTCTTCTTCATGAGGCAACTGCGGCAAGATGGGCTCCATGCCGAAGCGTCGGTATAGTTGCTGCTTGTCTTCGCTGTCGAGTGGCAAATATTTAGACATCTCGAACCTCAGCATTGCAAGATGAGGTGTGCTTTGTGCGCTGCTCATGTTGATGGTTGAAAATCCTAAGAGGTTGGCCAGCAGGTATGACAGTTCGCGAAACAATGCCGGACGGTGTGGCTTGTTGTTCTCGTCATACAGTGTCTGTATAGTGTTTTTGTGCAGGCGCTGATTTATCTTGCAGAAGTCTTCCGCAAGGACGAGAGCCGGTGTGTATCGCGAATCTCTTTTTGCCACAAGTGCTGATGTAAGGCTTTTCAAACGTTCCTGGCACACTGCGACCACCTTCTCGTTGCTTGCGTTCGTGTCTGCTGCAGCGGCAATGTAAGCTATGACAAGATATAAAGTGAGCAGTGGATTGGTGAAAAAGCCTTTTTCACCTTTCTCTGTAACCTGCAGTTTTAATGCTGCGTCAAACCATTTGACTGCTTCTGTGGCCTTGCCGCTATATATGGCGTGCAGTCCACCTAATGTGTATCCGGAAGATATATTCGAATACAGTCCCTTGCCTGGCATTTGGCCAAAGGCAATGTAGGAGTAAAGCTCGAAGTCGGCTATGAACTTATTGCGTGCGGCTTCTGTGATGGTGTTGTAATTCACAAGCACGGATAGCGGCACGCTTATGTCGGCTGCTATGTCATATTCAGTCCAATAGCAAGGCAGGGCATTATACAGGGCTGCAAATGTCTCTGGCGGCAATTTCTCAAGCAGGGCCTTGAATGCGACATCGTCAGCCATGCAGCATAGATGCTTGGCTTGCCATGCAGGTATGGTGCTTGCATATTCACACATCTCGCTGTCGGTGACTGAGAGGAGTTCTATGGATGTGCGCAGTTCCATATATTCCGCGTTGCGCATATCCTTTGTCTTGCGTAATGAGTAGAGAAGGTCTTTCCTTTCTGTGAACAGATACCACAAAGCAGACACAAAACTGTTTTCCTCAATCTCATAATTGACTGTGTTGGTTAGCCAGTCGCGGCTTGCATTCACTATGAGTCCCATGTCAATCAACTCCTGCAGTGCCTCTTCGCCTCTCAGTGATGGGAAACATGTGTTTGTGAGGATGGTTATCTGGTCGTCCATCCTCTTTTCCAGCCCATAGCCTGTATATGCATAATAGCATATTAGTTTCTGTGCGTCTTCACTGAGTTGTTTGTATGTGTCTGGTATCATAGTTTCTATTTGTCGTCGTTTTAGCAGATTTCATAGCCAGACATTGTGTTTATCATATCTGACATCTCGAATTGTGCAAAGGTAGTGATTTATTCTGATATAACAATTTTCTTTTTGCTTTTTATTCGACGTTTCGATGTCATTTTTCTATTAAGGCACTTGTGAGGCCTGCGTGATTAGGATATCCGGCTTGTTGTTTATATGGAATGTGATGTGTTTTTGTCTTATTCCATATTGCCATATATGATGTGTGTCGTTTATGTTGAAAAATATGTTTTAATCAATCTATGTGTGCGCACACACACATTGATTCTGGTCAATGATTTGATGCTCTAATAATTTTTTAATGCTTTTATCCATTGTCATAATGAAAGCATATGATAACTTTGCAGTGTCAAAAGGAAAGGGGTGGCGATTCCTGAACTAAGACAGTAAAAAAGGCTACACCGATATCCACGAGATGGAAGAATGCGAACGGTGAGAACAAAGGCATCCATGTTAATCATGGTTTGCAGGTAAAAAGATTAGGATAACTAAATGAAAGGAGATTGAACTATGATCGTATTGGCTATCATTCTCTCTATAGTTGTAGCAGTGGCAGCACTTAGAGGATAAGTAAAAGGAAAGAAAAGATGAATCAAGACGGTTCTTTTTCATGTTTTGTTTTGAATGAAGAAACTGTCTTGTAGTTAAAAACAAGAATTAAAATTTAATAAGGAGATTGTCTCAGTTGTTCTGAGGTGATCTCCGCTTTTTTGTGAGATAGGGGATGCACGGCTTGAGGAGAAGCGGCAAAACACCTTTGCTTAATTCGGGCGGCTTATTTGTGGCCATTCGCCATGTTGGACATACACCCATGGCTATAAAAATAGAGGCTGCCGCCAGACATTATGCTGTCTGAGGCAACCTCTGTGTCTTTTCTTGTTGAGATAGTAAGTGGCTGGATTACTTGCGGCCCACATAAGAAGCGTCGCGAGTGTCAACCTCAATCATGTCACCCTCGTTGATGAAGAGGGGCACACGGATCTCAACGCCTGTCTCGAGTGTCGCAGGCTTTGTGGCGTTTGTGGCTGTGTCGCCCTTGAGTCCTGGCTCTGTGTAAGTGACCTTGAGCACAATCTTCACAGGTGCTTCTGCTGTTAGGATGGCGCCTGTCTGATCGTCGATTGAAGCCATAACCATTGTCTCGCCTTCCTTGAGGAAATCACCGCCTGTGATGAGGTCCTTAGCAATGTTCACCTGTTCGAAAGTCTCTGTGTTCATGAACACCATATCATCGCCTTCCTTGTAGAGATATTGAAATTGCTGGTGAGAAACAGTAACGTCATCGAGCTTGGCTGAGACAATCCAAGTGCGTTCGAGCACACGGCCGTCTTCTACGTTGCGAAGCTTTGTGATCATCACAGTGTTGCCCTTGCCTGGCTTCTTGTGAAGAAAATCGATTACTACCCATATTTTGCCGTCGTCAAGGCGGAGGCATACGCCCTTCTTAATGTCACCTGCTAATATAGCCATAAAATTGTTTTTTGTATTAAAGTTTGTACTTTACAAGTTGAATTCGGATGCAAAATTACGTAAAAACATTAAAATGACAAAAAAAGTTTGTGTTTTTTGGGGTTTTCTTTTGCTGATTTCTTGAAATTCACTAATTTTGCAGTCGTTTTACACAAAATGACATGCTGTTTGATGCGTTATGGCGTGTTCGTGTGTAGAGTGAATAGCTAAAAAGAATTAATAATAAAAATAAAGAAGAAATGAAAAGAACATTCCAGCCTCACAACAGGAAGAGAATCAACAAGCACGGATTCCGTCTTCGTATGCAGACAGCTAATGGACGTCGCGTATTGTCAGCACGTCGCAGAAAGGGACGCAAGTCTCTTACAGTATCAAGCGAGCATCACGGCAAATAATTATTAGTGCCGTTCGCAATACAAAAAGCAGGAGCTTCAAGTTTATGAGCTTCTGCTTTTTTTGTTTTATGCGGTTATGTGTTATTGGTTCATGACATGTTGTGGAAATTATACGATAGAACTGCAGAGAACTAAGGGCGGTAGGGGTGCGGCATGATAAAAGGCACGTCGTGTACAGTAATAACAGGGCACGCTGCATGGGTGACTCTATATGCTGTGTGTGGAAGTGGCGTAAACTGCGACACTTGTGGACAAAAAAGAAATGATTTATTTTGTAGTCTCTGTTAATTGGCGTACCTTTGCAACTGTAATATAAATAATGTACGTGTGTAATGGCGATAAAGACATTTTTAAAGGGCAAGAATGCTAAGAAGTTCTGGATGAGTATAGTTGCGATGGTGATTGTGGTCATCGCTGTGCCTGTAGTTGCATTTTATATGCTTGACATATTTACCCATCATGGAGAAAAAATAGAAGTTCCCAGTGTGACTGGCAAGATGATAGGCGATGCGGAGTCCATGCTTCAAGAGCGAGATTTGGTAGCTGTGGTTAACGACTCTTTGTATGACAAGTATTCCACACCAGGCATGGTGCTTGATCAGATGCCAAAGGCGGGATATGAGGTGAAGGGCGGCCGTGTTGTGTATCTTACAGTGGCTATGAGAAATGTGCCTACAGTGCAGTTGCCTGATGTTGTGAGCCATGGGTCTCTGCGTGAAGCTGAGGCAACGCTGACAGGCTTAGGATTTAAGCTTACTCCGAATGAGCCTGTGGAAGGCAAGCCGTTGGAGCTTGTTGTCGGTGTGAAGCAGAATGGAAAAGAAGTGTATGCTGGTGAAATGATACCGAGAGACAGACCTTTGACACTGCTCGTAGGTGCTGGTGAGTCAGACTCTATATATGTGAGTGATGAGGTTGATACCGTTGATGTGGAATTAGATGATGATTTTGCTCAGTAGGCTTATGGAGATGAATGAAGGCGATTCGATGAATGAAAGAGAAAAGCGTGTGGCGTGCACAAAGGCACTTGCTGCTGATGATAAGGCATATATGGTAGAGCAGGATATGGAGTCATCTGACATATCAGGTGCATCAACTGGCATTAGTGGGTGCGAGAACAATGGCGCGTTGGGCTTTAATGAATTTGCTGGCGTGGATGATGTGGCCGATATTGATGACAATCTTGATGAAGATGATGAGAATGACCAACTTTATGAGCACCATAGAGTGGTGGTGGACAAGAAACAAAAACTGATGAGGGTGGACAAGTTTTTGCTTGTCCATCTTAGCAACACATCTCGCAACAGGGTTCAGAGAGCGGCAGATGCAGGTTTCATCTTGGTCAATGGTGCTCCTGTCAAGAGATCGTATAAAGTTAAGCCTGACGACGTGGTCCAGGTGATGCTCAACCGCCCTCATTATGAGAATAAAATCACGCCTGAGGACATACCGCTCGACATTGTGTATGAAGACGACTATCTGATGGTCATCAATAAGCCTGCAGGCATGGTGGTGCATCCTGGTTTTGGCAATTGGAACGGCACGATGCTCAATGCTATAGCCTGGCATTTGAAGGATATGCCTCAGTATGACATCAATGATCCGGAGATAGGCTTGGTTCATCGAATAGACAAGGATACGAGCGGCTTGCTGGTTGTGGCAAAGACAGCAGAGGCAAAGACGCATCTTGCTTTGCAGTTTTTCAATAAGACTACAAAACGTGAGTATAATGCTTTAGTTTGGGGCAACTTCACCGAAGATGAAGGACGTATAGAGGGTAATATAGGTCGTGATCCCAAAGACAGGATGCGCATGGCTGTGTTTCCTCCAGGCTCCGAAATAGGCAAGCATGCTGTGACACATTATTATATAATGGAACGTTTTGGATACACCACTCTGGTGAAATGTGTGCTTGAGACTGGACGCACCCATCAGATACGTGCTCATATGCGTCATCTTGGACATCCGTTGTTCAGCGACGAGAGGTATGGCGGAAACCAGGTGCTTAAAGGCACCAACTCGTCCAAGTATCGTCAGTTTGTGGACAACTGCTTCAAGATATGCCCTCGTCAGGTGCTTCATGCCAAGACCCTTGGTTTTGTGCATCCGGCCACAGGCAAGGACATGCTATTTGATTCTGAATGGCCAAATGACATGAAAGTCCTGATGGAAAAATGGCGAGGTTATGTGGCAGGGATGAATTTATGAGTATGAGCGGCTCGTGATAGTGTGAGGCAGATGGTTCTATGTTTAGGAACATTGATGATAATACATACACATTATATATATAATATACAAAGATGAAAAAGATTATTGCTATTGTGGCAGGAGGAGACAGCTCTGAACACGATGTGTCGCTTAGAAGTGCGGCAGGCATTTATTCATGGATTGACAAAGAAAAGTATGATGTTTACATCGTTGAGATAAGTCATGAGGGTTGGTATGCTCATCTCCCGAGCGGTAAGTTGTCGCCTGTGTATAGACACAACTTTTCCTTCAAGGATGAATGGGGCAAGGACGTGAAACCTGATTATGCATATATCACCATACATGGCACTCCTGGAGAAGATGGCACGCTGCAAGGATATTTTGATTTGATTTCGGTGCCATATTCAACATCGGGTGTGCTTATAGAGTCGCTTACATTCAATAAGTTCGCGCTGAACCAGTTCTTGAAGAACTTTGGCGTGAAGGTTGCAGAAGACATGTTGGTTCGCAAGGGACAAGAGGTTGATCCAAAGCAAGTGGTGGCAACTGTTGGCTTGCCTTGTTTCATCAAGCCTAATGCAGGAGGCTCAAGTTTTGGCGTCACTCATTGCAAAACCATTGATGATGTGATTCCTTCCATAGAGAAGGCAATGAACGAGAGTGATGAGGTGCTTATTGAGAGTGAGCTTAAGGGTACTGAAATCAGCAACGGCGTCTATCGTACAAAGTCGGGTGGATTGAAGGTGCTGCCTATCACAGAGGTGGTTCCTAAGACAGATTTCTTCGACTATGACGCCAAATACAACGGACTGGTGGAGGAAATCACCCCAGCGCGCTTGTCAGAAGAAACCACCAAGCGTGTGCAGGCTCTCACTGGTGCTATTTATGATATACTCGGCGCTTCTGGCATCATTCGCATCGACTATATTATAGGCAAAAATGAAGCAGGTGATGATGTTGTCAACATGCTTGAGATAAACACCACACCAGGCATGACAGCAACAAGTTTCATACCGCAGCAAGTTCGTGCCGCAGGCATGGAAATGCACGACGTGCTAAACGAGATAATAGAAGACAAGTTAGGATGAAATCTTGAAGCATGTGAGGCTTATGCAGCCAGAGTATCAAGATTTGGTCTCATTAAAACATACACCATATGACACTATCAGATTTTGATGACATACGCCCTTGTTCCGATGGGGAAATGCGTGCTGCTTTAGACAGCATGCTCGCAGATAGGCAGTTTGACAAAATATTGCGTGGATTTCTGCCTATTCCAAAGAATATGAGAAATTGGCTGATTCGTCTGCTGTTTATGGGAGTGAAAACACCGCTCGACTTTCAGAAGCGTTTGATGAAGCCTTTGGTGTATTATGTCATGCACAAGGCCACGACGGGGCACTCCGCTGTCTTTCCCGACTCGTTGGACAGAAAGTGCAACTACACCTTCATGTCCAACCATCGTGACATAGTGCTCGACTCTGCTTTTCTTGATGTGATGCTTCTCAAGGCTGGCTTCTCTACCACAGTGGAGATTGCTATAGGCAACAACCTGCTTATTTACCCTTGGATAAAGACCTTGGTGAGGATGAACAAGTCGTTTATCGTTAATAGGGGCCTGTCGCCTAAAGAGACATTGCGCTCATCGATACACATGAGCCAGTATATGCACTTCGCCATCAATGATAAGCATGAGAACATATGGATTGCCCAACGTGAGGGACGCGCAAAGGATTCGGATGACCGCACTCAAGACTCTGTGCTTAAGATGCTGAATTTGGGCGGCCCAACAGCTGGACGGACCACAGCAGACATTATTGAGAACATCCGTAATCTCAATATTGTGCCGCTTGCCATATCGTATGAGTATGACCCGTGTGATTATCTCAAAGCGAAGGAATTCCAGTGCAAGAGAGACGTGCCTGGATGGAAGAAGAGCAAGCAAGACGACCTTGACAACATGAAGACTGGCATTTGGGGACAAAAAGGACATGTGCATTATCAAGCTGCCGACTGCATCAATGAATGGCTCGACACTCTCGACCCAGATGCTATCAGCAAAACCGACATCTATAAAGTGGTGGCAGAGCATATTGACCATGAGATTCATAAGAACTATCGCATTTACGACATCAATCATGATGCTTTAGAGGGACGTCGCAATGATTATATTGAATCGCGCATAGCTTTGGTCGACGTGCCTAACCCAGACCATCAGTTCTTGAGAGAAAAACTGACGGAAATGTATTCAAATCCGTTGCGTAACTATAATGTGGCCACTAAGCAAGGATGACATGGCGTGTATTGACAAGCTGATATGGACAATTGCAATTCTTTGTCTCATATGCCTTACATCATGCTCTGATGATGATGGCGCAGATGTGCCTTCGTTGGTGAAGGACTTCATGCTTGTGTCTACAGATTCAGAAGGTTTGGCAAAGCGCACGGCTCTTGATAATGGAATAGTCTATGATGTGTCGGCTCAGAAATTAAAGGTGGCAGACAAGAAGACTGTGGTCAGAGTCATGGGAACATACACATTGAATGGTGGCGTGATGACTGTTTATGGCATGGAACAGGTTTATTGCCATGCGGCTTATCCTGCCGATTCTATTCGTGTGATAAAAAATGGGCAAGTGCTTACAGGCGCAGAACATTTGCCGCATGATCCCGTGAAACTTATCAGTGTGTGGAAAAGCGGCTCTTTTGTCAATATCTATGCAGGTGTGATGACCAATGGAGATTTCAGCAGTCAATGCGTGTTCAGTGAGGACAGCGTCGGACATTACTCATTGGTGCATAAAAGGAACTCCAAAGACGACGAGGCGTATACTAAGAAAGTGTATCTTTCCATGCCTGTGCCAAGAAATGTTGACAGCGTGACCTTCTCATTGAACACATATGACGGATGGGTTACAAAAGTCTTCAAGTGGAAGTGAACAGAATGATGGCATTGGTTCTTATAGTCGGAAAACGGTAAATCTAAGAATGGCATATATTGTTGTTGCAAGATAGATTAAAGCGCCTGCTTTTAAGGCCAATGTGAATAAGATTATAATAAAATCCAAGAATATAAATATGACAAGAGCAATTATTACAGTTGTGGGCAAGGACACCGTGGGCATCATCGCACGTGTATGTACATATCTTGCCGGTAATCAGATTAACATTCTCGATATCTCTCAAACAATCGTTCAGGAGTATTTCAATATGATGATGATTGTAGACCTGACCAAGTCGGAAAAGGCATTTTCAGACATCAGTGACGAACTGACAGAGATTGGCGTAGACACAGGTGTGCAGGTGAGATGCCAGCTTGAGGATATCTTTGACAAGATGCACCGTATCTAATGGAATAATTCATAAATTCAGACTATGATAAATCTACAAGAGGTGTTTGAAACGAACAAGATGATCGAACAAGAGAATCTTGACGTCAGAACAATCACAATGGGAATAAGTCTTCTTGACTGCGCAGACACAGACTTGAATGTGACATGCAAGAAGATATATGATAAAATTACCACTCTGGCTCACGATTTGGTGAAGACAGGCGAGGACATTTCAAAGGAGTATGGAATACCTATTGTCAACAAGCGCATCAGCATCACGCCTATTTCGTTGGTGGGCAGTTCGTGCTGCCGCACTCCTGGCGACTACGTTCAGATAGCAAAGACACTCGACAAGGCAGCAAAGACCGTTGGAATCAACTTTCTTGGAGGTTACTCGGCCATTGTGTCAAAAGGAATGACGAAGAGTGATGAACTGCTCATACGCAGCATTCCGATGGCTTTGGCCAGCACAGAGTATATATGCTCAAGCGTAAATGTGGGTTCCACCAAGACTGGCATCAATATGGATGCAGTGCGCTTGATGGGCGATATAATCAAGCAGACGGCAGAGGAGACAAAGGATAAAGGCTCTCTTGGATGCGCCAAGTTGGTCGTGCTATGCAATGCGCCTGATGACAACCCATTTATGGCAGGTGCATTTCATGGCGTATCAGAGGCAGATGCCATTATTAACGTGGGAGTCAGCGGTCCTGGTGTGGTTAAGTATGCTCTTGAGCAGATGGATAAGAATGCTGCGGATGGAATGGCCAATTTTGAAGTGCTTTGCGAGACTATAAAGCGCACGGCGTTTAAGATTACGCGTGTGGGCCAGTTGGTGGCACAAGAAGCAAGCCGACGCCTTAGCGTTCCATTTGGCATCATTGATTTGAGTTTGGCGCCTACGCCAGCGGTGGGCGATTCTGTGGCGGACATTCTCAAATGCATAGGTGTTGAACATCCTGGTGCTCCAGGCACAACGGCTGCCTTGGCTATGCTCAACGACCAAGTCAAGAAAGGAGGTGTCATGGCATCGTCTTATGTCGGTGGCCTGTCAGGAGCGTTCATCCCTGTTTCTGAGGACCAAGGCATGATTGATGCTGTGGAAGCGGGAGCTTTGACAATAGAGAAACTGGAGGCTATGACATGCGTATGTTCTGTTGGACTTGATATGATAGCTATTCCAGGTGACACTTCCGCCACTACCATAGCTGGCATCATTGCTGATGAAAGTGCCATAGGCATGGTTAACCAGAAGACTACGGCTGTTCGCATCATTCCTGTGGTGGGCAAGAGCCTTGGAGATACTGTGGAGTTTGGCGGATTGTTGGGTTATGCTCCAATCATGCCAGTAAACAGTTTTTCAAGTCAGAGGTTTGTTGACAGAGGAGGCAGAATACCTGCGCCTATTCATAGTTTTAAGAACTGACACGAAGATGGTTTTTATAAATACAAGGCCTCGGCAGCGTGCATTGCTGCCGAGGCCTGCTTTTATGTTAAGAGGTGCTTAACCCCAATCGGTCATTAGACCAATTAGGGTTAATATCACTTTGTGAAATCAAAGTGCAACTCGCATTCTCTTGTTTCGAGCATCTTTTTGTTGGAAAGAAAAACATGTGTTTGCTATCGTTTTATAATCTTCTTTCCATTGCTGATGAATGTTCCTTTGTAACCGTTCTCCACTTTCTTGCCTGAGAGGTCGTATGTGGTGTTTTCGTGGGGCAAGGATTCGTTGACATTGTTTATGCCAACAGATGAATCTTCGACAACCCTTATCACGCCTTTCTTTATCAAGTCGGCAGTGTCCCACTGTTTGCCTTCACCAGGAGTGGCTGGAGTGATGGAACTTATTGTGCCTGTGATTGTGCTGGCAGGAGAAAATACTTTTATCTCAGTGCCGGCGGGAAGGTTTAAACAGGTGTCTTGCAAATAGCCTTCATCCAAAGACATGTTGTCATCAGTGTTGATGAGCACGAGTTTAGCGTTAATGAATGTGGCTCCTCCTGCAATGCTTAGGTAATTAGTCGTCACTCCATCGCTTGTGACCGATGTCGGTATGCGTATGATTCCGCCAGATTGCACTGTGAGTTTGCCTTTGGTTTTCAGTCCTGCTTTATTCTGCACGAGTGTGTCGCCAGCTTGGATGATGGCATTGTTCTGTATAATGACAGGTGCGGTGATGCAGCCTGTGCCAGCGAGAGCGGCTTTTGCCTGGACTGTCACTGTGCCTTTGCCTGTATGTGTGCCGTTTATGATGAGTGTGCCTTGTTTCACCGTTGTTGTGCCGCTATAGTCGTTGTTGCCTGTCAGTCGCCAAAGTCCGTAGCCTGTCTTTGTTATGCTGACTGTGCCTGTGTGTCCACTGCCAGAACATGACCAGTTGTTGATGATGCCTCGGAATGTCTCGTTGCTATTGCATCCGCCAATTGTCCATGAACATTTGAAGCCGTCGCTTTTCTTGCTTGAACCGCAGAGGTATGTGCCTGCATCGCCGGAGAGACCTCCGAGGATATAATTGCCATTGGTGTCCCATCCGCAGGCACGTGCCCCATTTTTCAGCACGATGGTGGCATTGGGGATATTTCTCCCGTTAAGCAGGAACAGGTTGCCTTGGCTTGCAGCTTTGGCTATGAGTGTGCCAGTGAACCCTTCCCAATTGCCTTGCACGTATTCACGAACGTATGGGATATTGAACTGTAGCGTGCCAGAGCCTGTGACGGTGGCTTTTATGTAGCAATTGCGGTTAGGAGAGAATTGCGAGGTGGTGCCATCGGCAACTTCTATAGGAAAACTGTATGTCTCGTATCCTTCGCTTTCTCCTTTTGTCTTGAGGGTGCCGCCTGCAAGTATGAGTTTAGAGGATGCGCCTATGCCTTTGTTTGCAATGTCAGCAGACGGAAGATATAGTGTGCCGCCTTCCAGTATAGTGGCTCCTGTGTAGTTGAAAAATGATGGTTTGCCCACTTGAAGAGTGCCTTTGCCAGATAGAATGAAGTCGTTGCTGCCTTCAAACACTCCGTTGACAGTCACAGTGGTTGCCGCATTGATGATGCTGAACCGTGACTTGTTGAGTAGACGGGCGCATCTGTTGGTGCTGGTGTTGCCTCCTGTGTATGCGAATGTGCCTCCGTTGAACACCCAGTTTTGCGCAAACTCTTCGCTGGCTCCAAGTCCGCTTGGAATGGTTCCGTCCTTGAGGATGTTGAAGGCATAGATGCCATTGTTTGCTACAGATGCCCCTGTGTAAGAGTGAGCGCCGTTAATGGTTAATGTGCCTGTGCCGCCTTTATTGACAGTGGAGGAGCCTGTGAGTGCTCCAGCATCAGCTGTGATGGTGATGTCGTCAGTGCTGTTGGCCACCACGCATGCAGGCGCCACTTGTTGTGCTACGCTGACGCTGGCTTCTTTATTGAAGAGCACTTTCATGCCGTCGGCATACATGCCGTCGGTTGTGTTCCATACAGGCGAAGTCTTGTCCCATGCGCCTTCTTGTACTGTCCATGTGGCGTCCGGGAGGTACGTGTCGATGTCGACAATGCCAGTTTCGAGCGGACGTGTCTTGAATATTTGTTGCTTGCTGTAGTTTGAGTATATGATGTCATCAGCGCAGTTGTGGCCGAAGGCGCGTATGCGTATGGTGTAAGCCGTGCCAGGTTCAAGGCCTGTGAGAATGGCTGTGGTTGTATTGGCTTGGGTTCGTGCTGCTTCTGCGAATGTCCCGTTTGCTTGTTGGGTTTCAATGATGAAGCCTTCTTCTCCTTTAGTCCAGTCGCGCCAGCTGATGTGCATAGTGGTAGTGGTCGATGCCTTCTGCTCAATGAGCATGGGTTCCCTTAGGAATGTGAGGTCAGATGCAGTATTGGGCAGTTGGTTGAGGTAGTTCTCAATGTTGGTATAGCCGTTGCCAGCAATGTCCATGGCGTCATTTTTGTGAGGGTCGGTGCCAAGGATGGCTTCCCATGTGTCTGGAATGCCATCATTGTCGGTGTCTGCGGGTTTGGTGCCTTCCCACACATCCCATGTGGATGGCGTTCCATATGGCAAACTTGCTTCGTTGGAGATGAAGGCACCCTCCTTGCCAAAGGTCATGACTTCGTCTACCATGTAGCAGTCTGCGTAGTCGCGTTGAGGGAATGATGCTCCTGTGGATGATAGCATGTCTATAGTTTCCGAAGCTTTGCAAATGTCAAGGGCAGGGTAGGAGAACGGGGTGCTTACCACATCTGCGCCTGAAAAGTTGGTCAAGGCTTTAGGATTGAGCACACCGTCACGATTGTTGTCTTGTATGTTGTCGTTGACATAGCAATGGAAGTTTGCATTGCCGCCAGAGAAACCGTTGCCTTCGCCGCAAGGTCCGTTGATGAAGAGGTTGCCTTGTATGTTGCAGAAGCTTTGTCCTTCGGAGTCACCTCCCATGATATAAGCTCCGTCCTTCCAGTTGTAAACGATGTTGTTGGCATATTGGTTTCTGCCTTTCACTTTGTTGTTGCGTGTAGAGTTGTCGCAATAAAAGTTGCGGTACAGGGTGATGTTGTCTGCTTGTATGAGTCCGCCTGCTGAGTGTGACATGAGTCCTTGGCCTATGATGCAGTTCTGTATGGTTATGTCGCCTAATGCGCCCTTCCCATCGCTGTTGATGGAAAATGTCTCATCTCGTCCCCATGCGAAAGAGCAATGGTCGAAAATCATGTTAGTTCCGTTTGACACTCCTGCGCAGTCTCTTCCTGCATCGCCTCCTGCGCCCATGCGGAATCGCATGTAACGGCATATGGTGTTGCTGGCTCCTGAGAAAGAAACGGCATTGCCATATACGGTGATTCCTTCGCCAGGGGCCGTTTGTCCTGCAATGTAGAGGTTGCTGGAGAATATGAGACGGCTGTTGAGCTTTATCACTCCTGCCACATCGAATACAACGATGCGGTTGCGCTGGCTCACGGCATCGCGAAGAGATCCTGTGCCGCTGTCGTTAAGGTTTGTGACATGGTATACAGAGCCTGTGCGTCCGCCTGTTGCGAAGCGTCCCCATCCTGCGGCTTCAGGAAATGCGAGCTGCTGTGCATTGGCTGATACTTCAGCCAATGCCAGAAGTATGCCTGTTGTCAAGAGTTTTTTCATGTTGATAAAAAGGTATCTGTTATGTTTGATTTAGAATATGTGTTTGGGGATTATGAATGCACCCTTGATGGCTACAGATGATTTTCCCCAATTCAGTCATTAGATATGGGCTTAATGGCATACAAAGTTACGTATTTTGTATGAATAAATGAAAATATGCCGATTATATATGGGATGATTATGCCATAGTAGAGGATTTTGTATCAAAAAAGCAGTTGGCGTGTTGCGATATTCGTTTAATTTTAGTAAATTTGCATTATTATTATTGATTCATTAACCTACTATTATTAACTTATGAAAAGAATCTGTTCTGTGTTTGCAGCATTTGCTGTGGCGGCTGGAATGTCGGCCCAAACAAACACATTCGATGTCAACACTTCAAAGATAGGCGCATCTGTGCCTTCCACCATGTACGGCATCTTTTTTGAAGACATCAATTATGCTGCTGATGGCGGCCTTTATGGTGAATTGATTAAGAACCGCTCGTTTGAGTTTCCAGACCGCTATGCTGGATGGTCAATCTCTGGCAATGTGTCTTTGAAAGATGATGGACCGTTCAACAAGAATCCTCATTATGTGCGTCTTGCTCCATCTGGTCACCGCGACAAGCACACAATGATAGAGAATGAAGGTTTCTTCGGCATTGGCGTGAAGGCTAACGAAGAATACCGTTTCTCTGTATGGGCTCGTGTGCCAGATGGCGGCACAGCTAAAATATGGATTGACCTTGTGGAGAATGCCACTATGTCGGACGACCAGAAGTTGGGCAATGCCGGGCTTGATATATCAGGCAAGGAATGGAAGAAATATACAGTTAACATCAAGTCGAAGAAGACTTTCGACAAGGCTCATCTCCGTGTGTGGGGCGACAGTAAGGTCACTACAGACTTAGAGCATGTGTCTCTGTTCCCTGTAGATACATATAAGGGACATGAGAATGGCATGCGCAAGGATTTGGCAGAGTCTCTTGAACAGTTGCATCCAGGCGTGTTCCGCTTCCCTGGCGGTTGCATCGTCGAGGGTACTGACTTGGCCACTCGCTACCAGTGGAAGAATTCGGTTGGTCCTGTAGAGAACAGGCCTTTGAATGAGAACCGTTGGCATTACACTTTCACTCATCGTTATTTCCCAGACTATTTCCAGTCGTATGGACTTGGATTCTTTGAGTATTTCCAACTCTCGGAAGAGATTGGCGCAGAGCCTCTGCCTGTGTTGAATGTTGGCATGAGCTGCCAGTTCCAGAACGACATTAAGGACGAGGACCATGTGCATGTGCCTCTCGACCAGCTTCAGCCATATATTGACGACTGCATTGACTTGATTGAGTTTGCTAATGGTGATCCATCGAAGAATCAATGGGCTAAGTTGCGTGCTGATATGGGACATCCAGAACCATTCAACCTGAAGTATCTCGGTGTGGGTAATGAGCAGTGGGACTATGACAATAACCCTGCTTTCACTAAGCGACTGAAGATTTTCGTTGAGGCTATCCGCAAGGTGCATCCTGAGATAAAGCTTATAGGCACTACAGGTCCTAACTCAGAGGGAAAGGAGTTTGACATGCTTCAGCCACGAATGAAGGAAATAGGATGCGATCTTTACGACGAGCATTTCTATCGCAATGAGGACTGGTTCCTCAAAAGCGGTAACCGTTATGACAATTACGACCGTTCGAAGAAGGCTCCAAAGGTGTTTGCAGGTGAGTATGCATGCCATGGAAAGGGCAAGAAATGGAATCATTTCAATGCAGCTCTGATGGAAGCTGCATTCATGACAGACCTTGAGCGCAACGCTGATGTTGTTGAAATGGCTACATATGCTCCGCTGTTCGCTCATGTGGAGGGATGGCAGTGGCGTCCAGATGCTATATGGTATGACAACCTCCGCAAGTTCAACTCATGTTCATACTATGTTCAGCAGTTGTATTCTCTCAACAAAGGCACAAATGTCATTTCTCTCACAATGAATGGCAAGCCTGTTGCAGGCAATGATGGACAAAACGGTCTCTTTGCTTCAGCCGTGGTTGACAAGAATACTAATGAAGTGATCATCAAAGTGGCCAACACTGGCGACAAGGCTCAAGATGTGGCTCTCAACTTGAAGGGCATGAAGAAGGGTGAACATAAGGCCGAACTTATATCTCTCCACTCAGACAACCTCGACGCAGAGAACACTCTTGATGAGCCAACAAAAATTGTTCCTCAGTCGTCTGCTATCACAGTGGCAGCTCCATCACATAGCATCTCTGTGCCTGCACGTACATTCTATGTTATCAAGATTAAGAAGTGATTCACTATGATAGTGTAATATAAAAAGCGGTTGCTCACGACAGGTCGTGAGCAACCGCCTTTGTTTTGAGGCGTCTGCTACATGTGCATTGATGGCATGGCTGGCTATGACGAGATGCACACGGAAAAATGCCGAAAGAAATGCTGGCAAGAGTTGGAAAAGAATAAACATAGCGCACCACGTTTTCAAGAATGTCAACATGGCAAAAAAGAAGGTAAAGATACTTTGTCAGGTATCCTAAGATACTTTGCCAAGTATCCTAAGATACTTTTTCAGGATGGTGATTATGCAAATATGTGGGTATTGACTGTCGCAACCTGTTAGAAACGAATACTGGCTATAAATTGGAACCTGATGACCGATTCTTGTTATGCTTTAGATGACCGTTTAAGGGTTAAATCTTGCCTAAGAATTCTTGCAGCCGCAGTGACTTGGGATGCTCAAAAACTTGTTCGGGAGTTCCGTCTTCTGTGATGACGCCATCGCTGAAGAAAAGCACTCTGCTGGCCACTTCGTGCGCAAAATGCATCTCGTGCGTCACTACAAGCATTGTCATGCCTAATGCTGCTACATCTTTCATCAGTGACAACACCTCACCAACCATTTCCGGATCCAACGCAGAAGTAGGCTCGTCAAAGAGCATCACTTCGGGATTCATTGCTAATGCGCGTGCAATGGCCACTCTTTGCTTCTGTCCTCCCGACAGACTGCCGGGATACTCGTCTGCTTTGTCGCTCAATCCAATCCTCTCTAAAAGTTCATCTGCTTTTGCAGAAGCTTCGTGTCTGTTCATCTTGCCCAGTTCCACTGGTGCCAGCATGATGTTCTTTCTGATGGTC
Organism: uncultured Bacteroidaceae bacterium; assembly: GCA_934293005.1. GTDB lineage: Bacteria > Bacteroidota > Bacteroidia > Bacteroidales > Bacteroidaceae > Minthosoma. The sequence continues at coordinate 14,744 of CAKQYA010000001.1, read as the reverse complement.
ATGTTAGGAAAGAGATTGAACTGCTGGAATACCATGCCTATGCGTTGTCGCATATGATTGATGTCCACGTTGCGTGACGTGAGGTCTATGCCGTCTACGATGACATTTCCACTCGTCGGACGTTCCAGCAGATTGACAGAACGAAGAAATGTTGACTTGCCGCATCCTGAAGGTCCTATTATGGCAATCACTTCACCTTTGTTTATGTCTATGGATATGTCTTTGAGCACCTCGTGGCCGCCATAATTTTTGCAAAGGTTCTTTATTCTTATGAAAGGGGGTTTATCGTTCATTTTCTGAGTCTCATTTCTATTAGATGTACTATATATGCCAAACCAAGCACTATGGTGAGATATATCAACGCAACGACACCTAATGGCATCATGGCTTCGTATGTGACGCTTCGGATTATGTCGGAGCCTTTAGTCAAATCAACCAAACCAATATAGCCGCTGATGGAAGTCTCCTTCAGCATCGTGATCAATTCATTGCCGATGGAAGGGAGCGCATTTTTGAAAGCTTGTGGCAGTATGACCAATCGCATGGTTTTACTGTGTGATAGTCCAAGACTGCGTCCTGCTTCTATTTGGCCTATGTCGACAGACATGATGCCAGAACGTATCACCTCTGCAATGTAGGCTGCGCTGTTGAGTCCAAAAGCTATGCTGGCAACAAATATCTTGTCTACATTGACCGAAGCAAAGACAACATAATAGATGATGAGCAACTGAACCATTGTTGGTGTGCCACGAAACACGGTAAGATACATCTGGCAGAAGATGTTCAGTGTTTTATGATTGCCATTGCGGTCGTGCGTGGAACGCACCATTGCTATCATGGTCCCTAATGCCAATGAAAGCATGATGGCGAAGAAGGTTATTGTGAGCGTGTTGCCGAGACCTGTCAGCAGATACTGATAGCGGTGGCCTGCTATGAAACAGTTTGTGAATGTCTCCGTTATGTTTTTGCTATGAGCATGGGTGTCTGTGTTGACTATCACGACTTGCCGCAACTTGGTGAAGTAAGGTGATGTGAAACGGATGTTTTTCTCGCGTTCAGGCGTGACGGTAAGTCCTGCTATGCCTGCATCCACCTTGCCTGTCTGCACAGAGGCTATGATTGCGTCAAATTCCATGTCAGTCATTTCCATCTCCATCCCCATCTTGTCAGCTATAGCCCTGGCCACATCCACATCGATGCCCACGATCTTGCCTTCGTCATAATATTCGAAAGGCTCAAAGGTGGCATTGGTGGCGAAACGTAGCGTTCCATTTTTGGAGGAACTGTTGGAATGGTATGCTGTGGCGATGTGACGCTCCAGATGCCTGTTGACAATAGTGTCTATCACTCCTTCCTTCTGCAGGTGCATAATGGCCTCATTCATCTGCGACTGCAGTTTCTCATTATCACGGGCCACACATATGGCTAATTCAGAATGCCCAAATTCTTCAGGCAACAAACTAAGTGAAGGATTGTTGCGCAAGAATGCTCTGGCAGGCAATTCATCTTCTACAATGCAGTCAATCTTGTCTTGTAGAAGGGCTTGGACGGCATCCGACGATTTGGTGAATCGTTCAACCTTTGTTCCTTTGCCTTTTTGTTCAAGCTGTGTGGCAAGCACATCGCTTGTGCTGCCAAGCTGGACACCGATGACGGCACCTTCCAATTGCTTAAGCGATTTGATGCTTTTGCTATTGCCATTGATGTCATCATTATGGCATGATGCGGCTAATATGCAGCATAGGCATAATAATGACAGCCAGATATTGTTTTTAACAGTTGTGTTCATTATCTATCGATACAGGGCTATACCACTGGCACATTCACGTATTTCTTAAAGATGTTCCTTGCATTTTCCTTGCGTTCTTCGGATAGTGGCTCAATGCCTTCAAGACGGTATGGAATGCCGAGTTCCTTGTATTTGAATTCTCCCATAGTGTGATACGGCAGAATTTCCACTTTTTCTACTGTGGAGTACTTTGCCACATGCTGAGCAAGTGCGGTGAGACGCTCATCGCTGTCGGTATAGGTCGGAACGACCACATGGCGAATCCATGTTGGTTTGTGTATGCTCTCAAGATAGTCGAGCATTGCTTGGTTGTTGTCGCGCGTCACAGCTGTGTAAGCTTTGTGCAGAGTGTCGTCAAGAGTTTTGATGTCGAGAAGCACAAGATCGGTGTACTGCAGAGCTTCGCGGACTTTATCATCAAAGATAGCTCCACTTGTGTCGATGGCTGTGTGAAAGCCTGATGCCTTGCACAGACGGAGAAATTCGATGAGAAAATCTGGCTGCATGAACGGTTCACCTCCTGTGCATGTCACACCACCGCTCTTTATAAAACTTTTGTAGCGCTTTACCTCTGTGACGAGTTCTTCTGGAGTCATTTCGTATTGTACTGGTCCTTGCGGATTCCATGTGTCAGGGTTGTGGCAAAATGCACAACGCATAGGACAGCCCTGGAAAAAGGCTACAAACCTTATCCCAGGGCCGTCGACTGTACCGAAGGACTCTAAACTATGGAGTCTTCCTTTCATGTTTCTTATGTTTTTCTTTTCTCCTTTGTGCATCGGTCACGATTGTTTGTCATGGCACTGATGCAATGTCGAGAAGTGATGTCCAAAGGAGAAACTATTAACAATTACAGAGATTTGTTGATAGTGCGTGAAAGCACGTCGAGCTGCTGCTCGCGAGTGAGCTTCACGAAGTTGACAGCATAGCCGCTGACGCGGATAGTGAGCTGTGGATACTTCTCTGGGTGATCCATCGCGTCGATGAGGAGCTCGCGGTCGAAAACGTTCACATTGAGGTGGTGGCCACCGTCTGGCGTGAAGTAGCCGTCCATGAGGTTAACGAGGTTTGCAACCTTAGTGTCATCCTCCTTGCCGAGTGTGGATGGTGAAATGGCAAATGTGTAAGATATGCCGTCGTGGCTGTGGTGGAATGGCAGTTTTGCCACAGAAGCAAGTGCTGCTACTGCACCCTTGATGTCGCGTCCGTTCATTGGGTTTGCTCCTGGAGCGAATGGCACGCCCTTGGGACGTCCGTCTGGAGTGGCACCTGTGTTCTTGCCATACACTACGTTTGATGTGATGGTGAGGAGCGACTGTGTAGGTATTGCATGACGGTATGTCTCATGCTGACGGAGGTATTCCATGAACTTCTCTGTGATCATCAGAGCCAGCTGGTCTGTTCTCTCGTCATTGTTGCCGAATGGCATTGATGGAGTGCCTTCCTGCTCGAAGCCTGTGGCGATGCCACGCTCGTCGCGGATGATGCGCACCTTGCCATACTTGACAGCTGCGAGTGAGTCGGTCACGATAGAGAGACCTGCGATGCCTGTTGCGCGTGTACGGATCACGTCGCCATCGATGAGCGACATCTGGTAGGCTTCGTAGTCGTATTTATCGTGCATGTAGTGAATGATCTTGAGTGCGTTGACGTATGTCTTTGCAAGCCAGCGCATCATGTTCTCAAATTTGTACATGAGTTCATCATACTCAAGATAGTCGCCTGTGATAGGTGCAAAGTCGGGACCTATCTGCTCGCCAGAAATCTCATCACGGCCACCGTTGATAGCATAAAGGAGACACTTCGCAAGGTTGGCGCGAGCGCCGAAGAACTGCATTTGCTTGCCGATCTTCATTGGGCTTACGCAGCAAGCGATGCCATAGTCGTCGCCATAGTCGGGACGCATGAGGTCATCGTTCTCATATTGGATGGCTGATGTCTTGATAGACATGCTTGCGCAGTATTTCTTCCAGTTCTCAGGAAGGTTCTGAGCCCAAAGCACAGTGAGGTTTGGCTCTGGAGCAGGGCCAAGGTTGTCGAGTGTGTGGAGCACGCGGAAGGATGTCTTAGTTACCATTGTGCGTCCATCTACGCCCATACCGCCAATAGACTCTGTCACCCACACTGGGTCGCCAGAGAAGAGGTCGTTGTATTCAGGAGTGCGGAGGAAACGAACTATACGCAGCTTGATAATCAGCTGGTCGATGAGTTCTTGCGCTTCTTCCTCTGTGAGTTTGCCTTCTTTGATGTCATTCTCAATGAAAATGTCGAGGAAAGTGCTGACACGTCCGATAGACATTGCTGCACCGTCTTGGTCCTTGACGGCGCCAAGGTAACCGAAGTATACGAATTGCACTGCTTCGCGAGCGTTCTGTGCAGGACGAGTTACGTCGAAACCGTAATTGGCGCACATCTTCACAAAGCTCTTCAAAGCAGCAATCTGCTCTGATGTCTCCTCGCGGCTCTGGATGCACTCCTCTGTCATCTCTTGGATGTCGAGACGCTCAAGGAAACGCTTCTTCTCTTCGATGAGGTTGTCAACACCATAGAGGGCGATGCGGCGGTAGTCGCCGATGATGCGGCCACGTCCGTATGCGTCAGGCAGACCTGTTATGATGTGTGCGTGGCGCGCTGCGCGGATGTCTTTGTTGTATGCTGAAAATACACCCTCGTTGTGTGTCTTGCGGTATTTAGTGTATATTTCCTTTGTTGCAGGGTCGAGCTCATATCCATATGCTTTGAGTGCGCTTTCCACCATGCGGATGCCACCCTTAGGAAAGATGCCTCGCTTGAGAGGAGCATCAGTCTGGAGACCGACGATGACCTCGTTGTCCTTGTCTATATATCCAGCTCCGTATGTGTCGATAGTCTGTGGCAGTTTCTGCTCTGCGTCATAGACCCCCTTCTCGCGCTCAACTTTGAACATTTCAGAGAGCTTGTTCCACAGTGCAGTGGTCTTTGCTGTTGGGCCTACAAGGAATGAACCGTCGCCAGTGTAAGGGGTGTAGTTGTGCTGAATGAAATCGCGGACATTGATTTCGCGCTTCCACATATAGCCTTCAAAACCTTCGATATGATTTGATAATTTCATGAAGTGAATAAAAGTTTGAGGGTTAATAATTATATCACGTTATTAAAACGCTACAAAGTTACGACTTTTTTACCATATGGCAAGGTGTTTGACATACATAAGAGAAAAATATGTGGCGTAATGATGTATTTTAGAGGAAATGTTGCCGTGATTAAGAAAAAGTGGTAACTTTGTAGCTGTTTTACTTGCTTTACTGACCAATTTTACTCAAATGAAAGAAACTAACTTTTTTGCTGTCGACCTTGGAGCGACAAGCGGACGTACTATCTTAGGCACTTTGAAAGGTGACAAGCTTGTGCAGAGGGAACTTACCAGATTTCCTAACAGAATAATCGAGATGACAGGACATTACTATTGGGATATCTAGACAGATGCAGATCGAACATGCATATTGCTAAAAGAAGGGGACAAACCATTATGGTTTGTCCCCTAATTCTTATCAGTGAGTGTAATTTGCCGATTACTCTGCAGAAGCCTCAACTGGTGCTTCAGCTGTTGCCTCTTCTGCAGCAGGAGCAGCAGGAGCAGCAGGAGCAGCAGGTGCTGGAGTGCCATCCTCGTTCACTACCTCAAATGGGATAGTCACTGTGACTTCGCGGTGGAAACGAGCTACAGCCTCGTAGCTGCCAAGAGTCTTGACGCCCTTGATAGCGATGAGCTTGCTGTCAATCTCAAGTCCCTTCTCTGCAAGGGATGCAGCGATTTCCTTAGCGCCTACAGAACCGTAGATGTTTTTGCCTTCTGAAACCTTAGCCTTGATGACGAGAGATACACCCTCAAACTTCTTAGCCTCTGCCTCAGCGTCAGCTTTGATCTTTGCGATCTTGTGTGCGCGCTGCTTCAATTCCTCGTTGAGCTGTTTGATGGCCTTGTCAGTAGCGAGTACTGCATAGCCCTGAGGAAGAAGATAGTTGCGGCCATAACCGTCCTTTACTGTAAGGACTTCGTCCTTGTATCCAAGGCCGATAACGTCTTTCTTAAGAATGATTTTCATACTGTCTTACCTCCTATTTATTATTTCAACAAGTCTGTTACGAATGGAAGGAGTGCAAGGTGACGAGCACGCTTCACTGCCTGTGCTACACGACGCTGATACTTGAGTGAAGTACCTGTGATGCGGCGTGGAAGAATCTTTCCCTGCTCGTTGAGGAACTTCTTGAGAAACTCTGGGTCTTTGTAGTCGATGTACTTGATGCCGCTCTTCTTGAAACGGCAATACTTCTTCTTCTTAACGTCAACTGATGCTGGAGTTAAGTATCTGATTTCTGATGGTGCTGCCATGATTATGCCTCCTTCTTTTGGTTACGACGCTTCTCAGCGTAAGCTGCTGCGTGCTTTTCGTTCTTAACTGTGAGGTAGCGGAGTACGCGCTCGTCACGGCGCATCTGCAACTCAAATTTAGCAATCACTGTTGGCTCAGCCTTGAATTCAACCATCTGGTAGAAGCCTGATACCTTCTTCTCGATAGGATAAGCAAGTGTCTTAAGACCCCAGTTCTCAGTGCTGATGATTTCAGCACCATTCTCCTTGAGGATAGATACAAACTTATCTGCCGCTTCCTTCATCTGAACGTCAGACAAAACGGGAGTCAAAATGAAAACGGTTTCGTATTGATTCATAAGATCAATAATGTAAGTTTTGTTGTGAATAATTATTTTAACTATGCTGATGCTTTTAGCAAAAGCGGTGCAAAGGTACGAATTAAAATTTGAATTTGTAGCATGAAAGTGTATAATTTTGAAGAATATCGAGTTTTTTGAGCGGCTGAAGTCATTTTTCCTTCAAAATGTTTCGTTGTGTGAAGAAAAAGTAGTTAATTTGTGATTGATTTGCTGTGGCGAAGCAAATCGTTTGATGGAAGTGAAACTTAAAAACATATCATACAATGAAAAATCTTGGAATAATATTGATTATCGTGGGCGCATTGCTTCTTGTGGGATGTGCTCTGTTGCCTTTCATGAATGACATGGCAGACTACAACTGGTATACAGGTGGTTCTGTTTTCTTGATTATAGCAGGACTGCTTTTGCACATTTACCTCAAGAAGAAAGCTTTTGAGTAATCATTCTTTCCGATAATGAAAAAGTGGAGGCGCATCACATGTGATGCGCCTCCACTTTTTGTTGTTCTGATTGCAGCAAGCCTGCTTTTGTGCAAATGTTTCATGAAGAAAACCTTTTAACCCGAATATGGATTTGGGTTGAATAAGGATTCTCTCCGATAATGAGGAAAGTGGAAATTATCCGTCTTGTGTTCAATATTCCGTTACCACCAGCTTGTAGCCTTTGCCGTGCACGTTGATGATTTCTACTGATGGGTCTTTCTTGAGATGCTTGCGCAGCTTTGTGATGTACACATCCATTGAGCGTGCATTGAAGTAGTTGTCGTCAATCCAAATGGTCTTGAGGGCGAAATCGCGCTGCAGCAGTTCGTTTTGCCTGTTGCATAGCAATGTGAGAAGTTCTGCTTCCTTGGTGGTGAGTTTTTCGCTTTCATCTCCATATGTGAGAAGTTGCTTTTGTGTGTCGAAGATGAAGCCACCAATCTGGCGTGTTGCGCCTTCCTTGGCTTTCTTGCCTTGCACCCTTCTTAATATGGCTTCAATGCGGTACACTACCTCCTCCATGGAGAATGGTTTGGTGATGTAGTCGTCAGCACCCAGTTCAAAGCCTTCGCGCACGTCTTCTTTGAGGTTTCTTGCAGTGAGGAACATGAAAGGCACGTCTGGGTTTTGCTCGCGGATTTTTTTAGCAAGTGTGAAGCCGTCCATGCGAGGCATCATCACATCGAGGATGCAGAGGTCGAAGTCTTTTTTTGAGAATGTCTCATAGCCCTCTTCGCCGTCTTGGCATAGAGTGGTGTTGTAGTCTTTTGCCTCAAGGTATTCGCGAAGGAGCATGCCTAAACTCTCGTCATCTTCACAAAGGAGGATGTTCACGTCTGTTTTGAATTTTTTGTCAGTCATAATAATCTGTGTGGTGTTATGTTGTTAATTATTTAATCGTTGAGCTTGATGATGAAGCGTGTGCCTATGCCAAAGTCGCTTTCTGCTGTTATGGTGCCTTTATGGTCTTTCACTATCTTGTGCACATATGCGAGGCCTAGTCCGAATCCCTTCACATCGTGCAGGTTGCCCGTGTGTACGCGGTAAAATTTGTCGAAGATGCGTTTCAGGTCTTCTTTCTTTATGCCTATTCCGTTGTCTTGGATGGAAATGCACAGGTGTCCTGGTTCGTTCCATGTCTCCACGACCAATTCGAGATTGATGTCGTGACGTCGGTATTTCACGGCGTTGTCCATGAGGTTGAAGATTACGTTAGTGAAGTGCATTTCGTCCACGCATGTCGCAGGCGATTTTGCATTCAGCTTTGTTATGATTTTGCCTCCGCTCTTTTCGACCTTGAGGGCGAAGGTGTGTGTGATGCCTGCTATCAGTTCGTTTATGTCAACCTCCTTCATGTGGAGGTTTGTCTTTTGGTTGCTGTACATAGACATCTGAAGCACCTTTTCCACTTGGAACCTGAGTCTCTTTGTCTCGTCCATGATAGTTGTTGTCAGGCGTTGCATCAAAGCTGGAGTCTTAGGCACGCTTGCATCTCCAAGCATTTGCGCTGCAAGAGATATGGATGATATTGGAGTCTTGAATTCATGCGTCATATTGTTTATGAAGTCGTTCTTCAGTTCTGTGAGTTTCCTCTGGTGAAACAGCATCGTTATTGTTGTGATGAGTGTTATGATGAGGATTATTGTGAATATGAGCGACGGTATGATAAACCATAATGAGCGCCAAAGGTAGTCGTCGAGGCTGGGGAAGTGTATCTCTAATGTGCCGCCGTCTCTAATGGGGTCATTTTTGAAGAGGGGGGCCTTGAATGTCCTTTTGTTGCCTGTCTCCTCGTAATCTGAACATTGGTAGACGACTTGTCCGTTGCTGTTGTACACTGTGAAGTGGCAAGGCATGTTGATGCCGTTGTTGTTTAGCTCGGTGGTCAGTATATGGTCAAGCTCTATGAAGTCGATGCGCTTTTCCAAAGGTGTGTCGCTTGCTGTGTAGAGAATGCTGTAGATGACATCTTCCACGAGATTTTTCTCTGTGGCGTATCTCATGGCCATTATCTCCTCCAGTGAGCGCTTCTTGTCGCTGTTTGTTGACGCTTTCTTTGTGAAGTAGCTGTCTGACAGGCTTGTGCTTGCCGTTGTCTCTCTCGATTTGAACACGCTGCCGTCTTTAGCTGATGCCTGGTGGGTGCGCTGCACGATAGTGCTGTCCGTGCTTGTCTGTATTGAGTCTATTACAGTAGTGATTCCGGGAGCAGCATCAGGGCCTTGCTCCAGATAACGCTTTGCCTCCGACAGCTCCAATTTGTGCGCTGTCTCGAACAGGCTTCTTTTGGCCGATTCTTCGAAATGAGCATATCGCAGTTCTGCTATCTCTTCGATATATTTCATTTGCAGGTATAGCAGGCTTGCTATGGATGCGCTCATCACGATGACCATCAATGTGATGATTTGCTTTTTCATGCAACTTGTAATTGTTTTATGGCTGTGGCTGTTTTTAAGCAGCTTTCAAATATTTTCTTTTAATATAGCGATAATGCAAATGTAGCTTGTTTCTTAAATTTATTCTTATATTTTAACCGAAGATTTTTAAATATAGTGCCATAATTTATATATATTAACTTACTAATACATGTATACTTCTTTAATTGTTAAATATAATATAAAATAAAAGAGCCAAAGGGCACGTCATGGTGTCCTTTGGCTCTTTTTTGTTATCAGAGTGTTGTTTGTTTTTTATATGTTACTCTTCCTCATTGTTCTGTTCTTCAAATTCCTTCATGAGCTTCTGCTGCAAGTCTGTAGGCACAAGTTCGTATGAGGCGAACTTCATTATGAAACTTGCGCGGCCGCCTGTGATGGAGCTGAGTGTTGTAGAATAGCTTGACATGCTCTTTAATGGGACTTTGGCTATCAGCTTCTCATACCCGTTCTCGCTTTCGCTGCCGATAATCATGCCTCGGCGTCCTTGAAGGTCGGACATCACGTCGCCCATCTTATCTCCTGGCACGAATATTTCAACATCGTAGATAGGTTCAAGCAGTTTGGGGCCAGCAGCCTTGAAGGCATCGGAGAAGGCATGGCGTCCTGCAAGCATGAATGAGAGTTCGTTTGAGTCTACAGGGTGCATCTTGCCATCGTAGACGATGACGCGCACGTCGCGGGCGTAAGAACCCGTCAGCGGTCCCTGCTCCATGCGGCTCATAATGCCTTTGAGTATGGCAGGCATGAAACGTGTGTCGATGGCGCCTCCAACAACAGAATTGATAAATACCAGTTTGCCGCCCCATTCGAGGTTGACCTCTTCTTTGCTCTTGGCGTTTATTTTGAATTCCTGATTGCCAAACTTGTATGAAGTAGGCTCAGGCATGCCTTCATAATAAGGCTCCACAATGAGATGGACTTCGCCGAATTGTCCTGCGCCGCCCGACTGCTTCTTGTGGCGGTAGTCGGCACGCGCAGCCTTTGTGATAGTCTCTCGATAAGGAATCTTTGGTTCCTCAAACTTGATGTTTATCTTCTCGTTGTTTTCCAAACGCCATTTGAGAGTGCGCAAATGGAATTCGCCTTGGCCTTTGATGAGGGTTTGCTTCAATTCCTTCGATTGTTCCAGGATCCATGTAGGGTCTTCCTGTGACATCTTTTGTATGGCAGCAACCATCTTTTCTGTGTCGGCCTCGTTGACGGCCTTGATGGCGCGGATGTATTTCGGATTTGGATATTTCACGAAGTTGAAGCGGTTTTCGCAGTCCTTGCCAGCCAGAGTGTTGCCTGTGCGGACGTCTTTCAGTTTCACTGTGCATCCGATGTCGCCTGCTACAAGTTCTTCAACCTTTTCGCGGTTGGCGCCAGCGCAAGCGAAGAGTTGGGCTATACGCTCCTTTGAACCTCTGTCGGTGTTTGTGAGGTCATCACCTTCGTGCACAGTGCCAGACATGACCTTGAAGTACTGTACTCCGCCGATGTGTGGTTCGTTGGCTGTCTTGAAGAAATAAAGAGAAGTGGGAGCGTTTGCGTCAGGCTTCACTTCTTCGCCTCTTGTGTTGTGCACTTGTGGCATCTCGTCAACGAATGGCACCACATTGCCTAAGAATTCCATCAAGCGGCGCACTCCCATGTCTTTTGATGCGCATACGCAGAATACAGGGTACATTGAGCGTGTGGCCAAGCCCTTGCGTATGCCTGTGCGCAGCTCGTCTTCTGTGAGAGTCTCTGTGTCGAAGAATTTTTCCATGAGTTCTTCGTCATTTTCTGCTGCGGCTTCCACAAGTGCTCTGTGCATGGCGAGGGCTTTTTCTTTTTCCTCTTCAGGAATATCTTCGATTGTTGGTTCTCCGCCTTCTGGCTTCCATGTGTATTTCTTCATGAGAAGCACGTCTATGAGGGAGTTGAAGTCAGGGCCTTCGTTAAGTGGGTATTGGATAGGCACCACTTTTTTGCCATATATGTCAATCAGGCTGTCGAGCACCTGATGATAATCGAATTTTTCAGAGTCGAGCTGGTTTATAAGGAAGATGACAGGCTTGCCAAGCTTCTCTGTGTAGCGGAAGTGGTTTTGTGTGCCCACTTCAGGACCGTATTGGCCGTTTATAAGCAATAGTGCTGTGTCGGTTACGTTCAAGGCTGTCATAGCCGCTCCCACAAAGTCGTCGGCTCCTGGGCAGTCGATGATATTGAGCTTTTTGCCGTTCCATTCCACATGAAACACTGTTGAGAACACGCTGTAGCCATATTCTTGCTCTACAGGAAAATAGTCGCTCACAGTGTTTTTTGCTGTGATGCGTCCGCGTCGGCTGATTATGCCGGCTTCATACAGTAACGCTTCGGTAAGAGTGGTCTTACCTGCGCCATCATTGCCAAGCAAGGCAATGTTTTTGATTTCATTTGTTTTATAAACTTTCATTGTTAGGTCAGGTTATATAGGTTATTATTTATTCACTTTTACTTTATTGGTTGCAAACCGGCGATAAAATTACGACTTTTTGATGAGGTGTGAGTGGTAAATAATATGTTGTATAACATTTATCTGTTTAAATAAGATTATTTAGCTGTGTGCTTTATGTTTTCCTTGCTTTGACAGGCATTAGAAAAAGATGAAAAATGGATTGTGTGAATTGTGGTGTGAAAAAAATGCGTTACCTTTGTGGAAAAGAAAATTTAAATCAACTACACATTATATTATAATGGCTGGAATATATGTTCATGTCCCTTTTTGCAAGACGCGCTGCATCTATTGCGGTTTTTTTTCCACCACATCGATGAATCTCATGCCGAAGTATGTGGAAACTGTTCTGTGTGAGTTGCACGAAAGGCGTGATTATCTTAAGGGACAAACGGTAGAAACGCTTTACTTTGGCGGAGGCACGCCTTCTCAGCTTCCTGTTGCCGCTTTGAGACGCATAATTGATGCTGTACACATTATATATAAAGATTCTGCTGCGTGTGAAGCAATGGATGAGGCAGCATGTGAACGAAACGCAATGAGCAAAGAACAGAATGAAGCCAATGTGGAAGGTCGTGTCGTTAATGAGCAGCATGTGGCATCAAGAAAGTTTCTTGAAGAAGTCACAGTTGAAGCCAATCCTGATGACATCACTCCTGAATGGCTGGAGGCTGTGAAGGATGCTGGCGTCAACAGATTGAGCATAGGTGTGCAGACTTTCAATGACGACCGCCTTCGCCTCATTCGCCGGCGCCACACCTCTATTCAAGCGGTGCAGGCTGTGAGGATGGCTCAAGATGCAGGCTTTGACAATGTGAGCATTGATCTCATGTTCGGCTTTCCCGAGCAGACGCTTGCTGAATGGCAGTCGGACCTGGATCATGCGGTGTCTCTTGGAGTTCAGCATCTGTCGGCCTATTCGCTCATGTATGAGGATGGCACGCCGCTGGCACGCATGCTCGATGCCGGACAGATAAACGAGATTGACGATGAACTGTCTCTTGCTATGTTTGAGAGACTTGTTGATGTTGCGTCCTCTGCTGGATACCGTCATTATGAGATAAGCAATTTTGCCTTGCCTGGCAGAGAGTCGCGTCACAACTCATCCTATTGGCATGGTGTGCCGTATCTTGGAGTTGGGCCAGGAGCGCATTCATATTCAGGCACGCAGCGTTGCTATAATTCCGATTCGTTGACGGAATATATAGCAGGCTCTAAGCCTGTTTTGGAAACGCTCACGGAACTGGAACGGTATGACGAGTATGTCTTCACACGTCTTCGCACGGCGGAAGGCATAGATATTGCTGATATGGAGCGCACATTCGGATCGATGGCAGTTGCAAAACTATTGTCCGACTCTGCTTCGCAAGTGTCAAGGGGCATGCTGGTTTATGACGGTATTGCCTTGCGTCTCTCCAGAAGAGGCATATTCGTGTCAAACGATATTATGTCTGATTTGATGGCGGTTGAAGACTGAATACGTTGAAGACATTAGCCTGACACTTGCATGATGATAAAAAAGGATGGGTGTTTTATACTCTTTTGCTAAAAAGATAGATTAAAACACTTATCTTTGGCAAAAAATTCAATATAAATTAAAATAATATTCATTTTGGAGAACAATGTATCTCAAAAGTGTGTACCTTTGCATCGTTTTAGAAAAGCAATTGATTGTTTAACAAATTAAAGTAAAAAGGAAAAAAATTATGAAGAAGTTGGTTTTCGCAGCTGTTGCTGCAATCGCTCTCACAGCATCTGTATCATTCGTATCATGCAACGGTAACGCTGCTGCTACTGACACAACATCTGTAGACTCAGCAAACGTTGATACAAACACTGTAGTTAACGATTCTGACACTCTCTCAGTTGATGTAGATTCTGCAAGCGTAGATTCACTCAATAAGTAATTTGAGAGCAAATCGACTTTAGGATTCAAGGAATCCAAAGGGAATTGGACCTGCAAGACTTAGTCTCGCAGGTTTTTTTTATGCACTATGGGCTGGAAGCGTGATTTGTGATGCTTCCAGCCCATAGTGCATAAACTCAAATCGGTCATTAGGCAGAAACTCTCTGCTCCGACTCAATTCCAAGCCAACAATTCCATAATCCAGTTCAAACGTGAGCATTTTCTTTGATTCAGCCGAGAGCGATGGATTAATATTGAAACATTTGCAATATGTATTTCCACCCATGATCCGTGCTCTTGTCGCTATATGTCATCTTGCAACCCCTTGAATCAGTCATCAACCCGGAATGCTTCATCTTCCATTATTTGGGTGAGCACTTCTTTAAATCGTTGAGGGGTAATCTGTAAACCGACATAGCGTCCTTGATCACACCAAAAGGCTATCGTTTTATTATACTCGTCATACGAGAATATAGCACCTGATTTTAATTGTAATTCCCACCTCTCATTCCATTTCTGCGGTTTGGAACAACACGAATCAATAAACGCATCAAATTTAGAAATTTCCGCTGCGTCCAAATACACACAACGGGTATAAGGGCCCGTCAATGAATCAGATTCATCAATTATTAATTCCATCACGACTTTTTTACTCCCATCTGAATAGCGGCGAACTTCTTTGTTAACATTAGTCAAGCCATTCAAAAGTGTGTCTTCACGCTCATCATAGAATCTATATACGTTTTCCCAAGAATCCATGTAAAACTCAGCTTCGCCGTTTTTTGTAGAGGTATTGTTCGAACAACAAGATAAGGCGATAGAACTAAAGACGATAATAATAAAATGCAAAAATGATTTCATTTCAATAAAGATTTATGATTAACCTTATTTCCGCAGCATTATACTTTAACGTTTTTTATAAGTACCTGAGCAACAAAAAGTTGCTCAGGATTTTGCC